>JANYDU010000046.1 GCA_025359805.1 Bacteroidota bacterium | reverse complement strand
TTTCATAAGATCATCCTGTACTGTAAATTCCGCAGAGGTTGGGTGTGGGTTTGCACAGGGATTTTGTGGCGCATCATCTCGTTTACATGAATGAGTACATATAAACGTAATTGCGAGAAGTACGAAATTTTGAAAATTTATCACCTTCATATAAAGCTCTTTTTATTACTTGGCTAATTTAGTTTTTATGAATTACATTATTTTGTGTTGCTTTTAGCACCCAACAAATAGTTAAAACCTAACTGAAAAACAATGGATTGATTGAGTTGATTGTTTCCAGTTTTTATATAAATATTATTAAAGGTTTCTGTTGTCCAGTCCCAACTATTTTGGCTATTTGGATTCCGCCAGTCTGTTGAAATAGTATTAATGTTTTTGCTACAATGTTGTTGAGCATATAATGAGCAACCTAATACGTTTAGTATTATCAAAAAGGATAAAAATATTTTTTTCATAAGTTTAGTGTTATTTTTTGTAACCAATAAATTTTTGTTGAATAGGGTTGTTTGGCCCTCTTCCGTTTGGAATATCTAATATAGCATAATCAATTACTAGCATTTTACCATCGTCAGATAGTATACCCCATCCTGTAGGAGATTGACAATAGTCATTGACTGTATTTCCACCAAAGTTTTGAAAGTTAAAAACTTTATATCCAATATATGAGTAGGGGTCCATAATGTCAATATCACACCCCTTTACTAATCCCTTAAAGCTGTCTTGAGAAGTTAAGGTATCAAAGTAAAACAGTACATCAAACTTTTCGTTTGGTTTACTCACTTCATATCCCTCATATATACCATATAATGGGTCATGTTGTCTATCAATAATGGTAAGTGTTTTTATTACTGTATCATAAGCAGTTGCTTTAGGATAGCAAAGGGCATTATTACTTTTTACAACTAAACGTATTTTAAGTTGCATGCTTTGCCCTACTAATAATGAAAACGATTTGGAATGGTTAACAAAAGTAGTATCGCCAATAATAGTCCAAGTGTACTCGTCCCAAGTTTTTTTACATGTAAAATTTATGGTGCCGGTTAATGTAGTATCTTTATGTATGTCTGTGCCATGTTTGGCATTATATATCGCCCAAGTTTCTTCATCAATAGTAAAATCTGCACTTACAAACTGTCCATTCTTACAAGGATTTTGTGGTGCGTCATCATTTCCTTGTTTGCACGCATTTATGCCAAGGCATACTATCAGCATAAAAACAATTTTTTTAATAGTATTAAATGAATTCATAAAAAGCTATTTTATTACTTGGCTAATTTAGTTTTTATGAATTACATTATTTTGTGTTGCTTTTAGCACCCAACAAATAGTTAAAACCTAACTGAAAAACAATGGATTGATTGAGTTGATTGTTTCCTGTTTTAGATATATTTACAAGCCCGTTATTCATTCGCCATTCACCACACAATGCATATTGTTTATTGAGTTGGTAAGATAAACCAATGCCATAAGCCAACCCAAAATCATTGTGGTTAAAATTAGCCGTAATATCATGGTCAACACTTATTGTTTGAGGGTTTACCCACGCATTAAACAAAAATCCATAATACATACCCGCATTGGCAAATACCCTTGCTTTATTATTGCCCATTGATGCTCTAAACAAAACAGGTAATGTGGCATAATTAAGGTATTGGGTTTGGTTATAAGATAGTGTGGTTTCACCAATTGAGTTTAAGAAGGATATTGTTCCTTCTGCACCTTTTTGCTCATAGTTAAGTTCGGTGTATGCAGCAAAATAATCGTTAAAAGAATACTGCACATGTGCACCCATATTTATGCCCACATGTGATGCACTATAAACGGTTTGGGTGCTAATGGTATTGGTGGTATAGGCACCATGCAAGCCAAAATAAACCTGTTGAGCACTTGTAGTAAGTGCCCAACAAGTAATGAGTAGAGATGATAATAATAGTTTTTTCATTTTTATTTGGTAATAACTAATTTTTTAGTTTCACTATATCCATCAGATGTGGTGAACGTACAGAAGTAAATTCCATTTCCGAGTAACTCCATATTTAAGGGAACAGCAAAATGTCCTTGTTGATATTGCACACCATCAAGTACCGTATAAATTGATTTACCTGTTACATCATAAATACCAATGGTAATTTTCTCATTGTTCTTTAGGGTAAAATCAATATCACATTTGGTTTGTGAAGGATTAGGATATGCATTGAATGCGATACCATATTGTTCTTGTTTTTTCTGAACAGGGTTTGCGTTTTGATGGAAATACGCCCTTTTAGTTAATACTTCGTTAGCATGATAGACAGGGTCATTTGTGTTTATCGGAGTTTTAGTACAGAAATTTGTTAATGTCGTTCCATCTAAAGTAGGATTTATAGGATTATCACAACTAAGGTACCCTCCAACTTCAAGGGTTATATCGGGTGAAATTATCACTCCGGGTTCAACAGTAATACTGTGTGCTCGTAGAATAATATTACCAGCAGAAGAATTAATATCTCCTGTTATTTCCATATGATTAGTTGCAACTATTGTAGTATTAGAAGAAAATGTGGTTAATGGGATAGTTAAATTCTCATTAACATTCGCATAAAACTTACCTGTACTAAGATCGGGATTAGTTGAACTTACAACATATGATTGTTGAGTCAAATTATATGTAAAGGCTTGCGCAACGTGATTATTAGGTTTTGTTGGGTCAGAATTTTGGTATTCAGGAATAAAAATTACTTTTAAAAATACATCAATTACAGGCCAATCAACACCAACAGTAGGGAAATTTATCTGCACAAATAAATCCTTTAAACATTCTACAGGAACATATGGCGACATAAATTGATCTTTTACATATGAATTTGTTAAATGATGAGAGGGCAGTGCTAAAGGTTCTGTTGCAACTAGCGTTAAATTGTAAATATTAAAAGCCATTGGATTATAATGTTTTACATTGAAGACCAATGCAACAGATATAATGGTTTTGTCTTTAATAATATTAAGGGCTTGATTATAGGTGTACCATAGCTTCTCTGTTACCGCACCCGTAATTGACCCTGTGTAAATATCACTTCCTTCATAGTAACCGATTCTTTCGCTAATAAGTATAGTAGGTTTTTTTAACATGGCAAAAGTACCAAGTACTTCGTTGTAGGTTGTGTAAGGAGGCTTATTATATGGTGGGTTTGAAAAATAATATTCAGGTCTGTCTTCACTGTTTTTTGATCCAGGGTTTGAAAGATAAAATTGATAAGCATCTTGGAATTTAGCGGATGTAATTTTACCACTTAATGCAATACTACCTTGTATAATGGTTGGTTGGGGGTCAATATTATTATTACTACTTGCAGCATCCCCAAGTGTAGATGAGAAAAAATCCAAAGCAGACGTAACCTTGTCAATACCTGATTCTCCAACAACGAAATCCATTACAGAATTTACAAATTTGTTATTACTTGGATCTGGAATTAATGAGCTTAAATTAATTTTATCTAATTTGATAAACTTTCCTACTTTATCTATCCCAGCTGAAAATGATGTTAAGAAGTTTGGATCAACATAACTAGTGGTATTTAAATCATTCTGAAGTTGTGATATAGAACCATAGGTTTCGTTAAAAAACTGGGCATCCGTTGTTATATCTTTACTTTCATATACAGAAGCTAAAAAATCCTGACTAACACTTGTATTGTCAATAGATGTATTTGTTGCTAATAAACGTCCACGTGCTGTTAGTGTGGATGATTGTACTTCTTCAAATCTAACTTGTAATCCTGACTCAAGAACACATGTACATACATCATAAGCCATTTGAAAATCTGCATAAAAAAAATCAGTTGTTGCGACTGGAAATACTGCACGCGAACTCACTCTATCTACTTTTGTTTTTTGATCCAGTGTTTGAGAAGACTCTTGTACCCCACTTAACAAAGCAGTTATATTTAAATCGAGAGTGTTATCAAATTTACTTGGAGCAGAGGGGTCAAAGAGTGCAAATTCCAAATATACATTTACATCTTGTATCAAATTACCACCTGCTTCATTAGGAGCATCAGCCAAAATTCTTAATTTACCTGAGAATCTATTATATAAAACGATATAAATAATAGGCTTCGGGTCTAATGTAATTACACTCCCATCATGAAGATACCCTAAATCTTTTTTAATTAATTCCCAACCTTGGTCAGGTCTAAAATCGCTTCGTGTTCCAATAGCAATATGCCCCATAGTATTAGAATTATAAAAAGGATTCTCGAGTGGATTCGCAAAAGTAACTGGCTTGTTATAGTTCAAATGAAAAGGGGAGTTGTTTAGCTGCATCCAATCAAACTCATTGGTTGCATAAGGAGGTGTGGGTATATTATTACAGAGGTCTTGACCCGGTACTGGATTTGTGGGATCGGTTTTAGAACCCCTGTTGCATGGAATGCATTGTGAAATTGCTAATTTGCTGATGACACTTAGTACCAGCATTAAAAATATTTTTTTCATGTATGATTATTTTTATTGATCATTGATTTTTATCCCTGTAAAATGATGAATATATTCGGGAGAAGTGTTGCTTGGAAAAGTGTAACGCCAATCATAACATACAATATTAACTGTATTGTCTTTTGAAAGACGTATTTGGCTAAGACTATATTCTCCTCCATTAACACTGCATATTATTTCTCGGTAGCCCACTCCCGCATTTTCATACGTATAATCTCCATAACCATGACTGGTAGTATTAAATTTTGGCGATAGGTTATATGCATATATTCTTCGATTAGAGTGGATGCTATCTTGTATAGTTATAAATATAGTACTGGTGTCTGCCGAGTTACCATCCCAGTATCCAAAAAAATGTCCTTTCACAAGCGTACCTGTTATCACATTAACAAAATGTATGGTACGTGTAAAAGTATCTACCCCATCATCATTTGGAAAACAACGCTTATCAGGAGATTTATTCACAATTAAAGTAACTGGGATATCTCGAGGAGCTTGATCGGCAACCCACCTGTTGGGAAAGGTGATAGTAAAACTCTTCTGAGTGAACACAACAGTATCTCCGCTAATATGCCAGCGATAGCTTGCTCCATCTTCATTTGCCGTTAACTTAACTCTATAAGTACATACTGTATCCGTATCATAGTATTCCCAGTTTCCAGCACCGAAGTCATTTGAATCCCAATCTTCTTCTATCAAAAATGAAGCGGATACAGCATGTGAATTATCACAAGGATTTTTTGGTGCATCTTCAGGTTTACATGAACCTAATACTAAATAAATGATGATAATAAAAACAGAAAAACAATTATTGATTAATTTCATGATTAAAGCCCTTTAATTACTTGGCTAATTTAGCTTTTAATTCGTCAATTTGTTTTTGTTGTTGTATAACGTATAGGGTAAGTTCTTCTACTTTTTCCAATAATTTTAATTGCATTTCGCCAACATCAATACCTTCGCTTTGTTTTACTTCCTGCTCGCTTTTTATATTGGGCAAATGGTGGTTGGTTTTTATGTAGGCTGCTACATCATTTAATGGCATTAAATTATAATCTTTTTCAAACACATAATCAGGATATGGGTTGGTAAGCGTAACAATGGCTTTGCGTGCATACACATAACCGCTTGCATTTACTTTAAACAGATTGGTTGTTGTAGTTGGGTTGGTAATAAGTAATGTTCCTGTGGCATCATCAAAACTCATCACATTTGTAAGGCCGTATGAAAAAGTTGTTGCAGAAGCGGTGAAGAAGTTAGTAGTTCCATTATTAATAAACAATCCTCTGTAATTGTTTGCAAATCCATCAGTAGTTAAGGTTAAACTCCCAATTGTATTTATGTGGCAAACATTGCTTGCGTTAGCACGGGTCATTCTAAAATCTCCTCCATTTAGGTGAAGTCTTGCTATTGGGCTATTTGTTCCAATACCAACATTTCCAGAATAATCAACATGCAAAGGGTATAATACCCCTCCTGGTACAGAGCCAAACCCCGAAGTAGGAAAACCTGTTAAACTAATTTGAAGCAAAGGGTTAAATGTTGTTCCAAATGTTCCAGTCAAACCTCCCGTTTGGGAGATACTTACAGAATTGGAAGTACTTAAAATACCTGATGTAGGTCCCGTCCATTGTGCATTTGCAACAATAGCATTTGCAACCAATACACTCATAGGCAATCATTTTTTTCATTTTCATAGTTGTATGTTTTAAAATTTTGTTAAACAATACTCCAAATATGCTACATATAAAAATTGGGAAAAACCCTAAATATTTGGGATTTTTCCCAAATACATCTTCAAACGCTAATAAAATAAGGCACATTAAAATTTAGCTGTATCCAATTTTATACTTGCCTTCAACTAATGTTTTTAGTTATGTTTGTTTCAGTAAAGCCATTTTTTGAAACTAATCTCGTACTACAAATGACCAACTTAGCAATAATTGAAGACTGTAAACATTGGAGACTCGTTATTAAGCATTATTTACAACAGGATAATAAATTTAACATTGTACTTAATTGTGGTATGGGAAACCACTTTTTCAAAAATCACAAAGCCCTTAATATTGATGCCATTATTGTTGATATTTCACTACCGGGTGAAAATGGTTTTCAAGTGATGAGAAGATTATCAATAGAATGTCCGCATATTCCATTTATAGTACTCACTTCATCAAATAACAGAAGCGATTATTCAAAGGCATTTGATTGCGGTGCAAAGGCATATATTCAAAAACATATTATTGCTAATTTAAGTGAAGAGTTAAGTGTGGGATTGGGTTTAATAAACAGAAAAAATGGATACAACCATTTACCATTTTGCTTTAATGATTTGGATTTAATTGAAATGATTGTTAAACACAAAATGACCAATGAAGAAATTGGTGCAGCTTTAAAGTTAAAAAATACAGAGCCCAAAAAAGCAGTAGAAAACATGATTAATAGAGTATGCTCAAAATATAATATCAGAAACAAGCGCCTCTATATTATGGAGTTTTATTTGAACTACGCAAAGTTTTAATTCATATAGTTTTTTAAACAACACAATAAATTGTGTTTATACCCAATAACATAATATCATGTTTTAATTATTTTTTTCAACGCTCACTTCTTCCAGCTTACTGTTTAATGGGCTAAGCGTAAATCGGATATAATATAAGGCATCATCTCCTTTATAAATTCCAAATGTTTGTATGTAGCCATTGTTGGTTTCAGATGCTTTTCTAATTTGCGTATTTTTGGGCATTGGAATATGTGTTTTCATCAACAAATTTAATTCGTTTACGTTCACTTCTTTTTCGATGGTATCGCAAATAAAATTTGTTTTTTCAGAGAAGAAACTCGACATATCAAATTTTACAAATGCCTCTTTTAATTCCTTTTCTTTATTAAAACTTTCGTGAAGTTGTGATTGTGCTTGTGATGCTAAACAGAAAAATAAAATGGATACTGATAGTATTATTTTTTTCATAGGTTTTTAAAAATCAATTCTAAATCTTTCTTTGCGTGCAAGGGAAAATGGAAGCGAGTTTTCGTTGAGTTTAAAGTTGCTGTTACGTTGCCTAACAATATCAATTGCCATGTATAAAGCATTTCGAAATGAACCTTCATTAGCACTATTTTTTCCTGCAATATTATAAGCAGTTCCGTGATCAGGTGAGGTGCGCACAAAAGGTAATCCAGCAGTATAATTTACTCCATCTTCAAAGGCTAAATATTTAAAAGGAATTAATCCTTGATCGTGATACATGGCAAGCACCGCATCAAATTTTTCATGCTGGCGAGAACCAAAAAATCCATCAGCAGGGTAGGGGCCATAAACAACCATTCCTTCAGCTTGTGCAGCAGTTACAGCAGGAATAATAATATCTTTTTCTTCGTTGCCAAGTAATCCGTTATCGCCTGCGTGAGGGTTTAATCCAAGCACTGCAATTTTTGGTTTTTGAATAGAGAAATCTTCCTTCAAACTTTTATTCATCAACTTTAATTTTCTTAAAATAATATCAGTTGTGAGTTTTGAAGAAACATCTTTTAAGGGAACATGCCCTGTTACCAAACCAACTTTTAAATCCTCGCTAACCAACATCATAATATAATCATTGGTGCCGGCTTGTTGTGCTAAATATTCAGTATGTCCTTTAAATGGCAGCAGTTGATTGTTTACATTGTGCTTGTTTAATGGTCCTGTAACGATAGCATGAATCTTTCCATCCTTCACATCTTTTGTGGCAAGTTCTAATGATTTGAAAGCGTACTTACCTCCGGCTTCGGTGCTTTCTCCTGGACGAATTTCTACTTCGTCATCCCAACAAACTAAGATGTTTGCTTTTTTTGTATGTACTTGATCAATGCTTTTTATAATGTGCATATTGTAATCATTATGCCCCATTAATTTTTTCCAATAAGAAATAATTTTTGGGTTGCCATACACAACAGGTGTGCAATAATCAGCCACTCTATTATCCATTAACGTTTTTATAATTACTTCAACGCTTATTCCGTTTACATCACCTAGTGTGATGCCTATAATTGGTAGTTTACTCATGTTTTTTATATCGTAATTTTATAAATACGAAATTATGTAATTGCGTTATTTCGCTAAATTTTTAACGTAATCAAATATCAATCTTACAGCAACTCCTGTTGCATTTTTTCCTCGGTACGAATCGTTATTGTTAATAAAAGCTGGACCTGCAATATCAAAGTGCATCCAATTATAATTGGTATATTTTTCTAAAAATTTTCCAGCAGTAATTGCTCCTGCAACCGGACCTCCAATATTTTTCATATCGGCAATATCACTTTTAATAAGTTTTGCATATTCATCCCAAAAAGGGAATTCAACCAAACGTTCATACACATTATTACCACTTTCTTTTAATGTTGATTTTTGTTTTTCGGTTGCTGTTCCCATGCACACAATTCCATATTGACCAATGGCAGCAGCAGCAGCTCCAGTTAATGTAGCAAAGTCCAACACCAATTCAGGATTATATTTTTTTGCGTATGATAATGCATCAGCCAATAACATTCGTCCTTCGGCATCGGTGTTCAAAACCTCCACGGTTTTTCCATCATACATGGTAATAACATCGCCTGGTGTATAAGCATTTTCGCCCGGACGATTATCCGTTGCGGGCACTAATGCAATAACATGATACGGTAAATTTGATTTGGCAATAGCATACATACTTGCAGCCACAGCAGCTCCTCCAGCCATATCACACTTCATAGTATCCATGCTGTTTGGAGTTGGTTTTAAACTTAATCCACCCGTATCATACACCACACCTTTACCAACTAAAACCAATGGCTTTTTATTTTTTGCTTTTGTTGGTTTCCATTCCATAATGGTAAAAGTTGGAGGTGTTTTACTTCCTAAATTTACCGAAAGTAGTCCGCCCATTTTTAAGGCTTCAATTTGTTTTTTATTAAGTACTTCTACTTTAAAGCCAGCAAGTTTTCCCATGCCTTTCATTTCGTTGGCAAAAGTTACTGCATCCAAATAAGATTGAGGTTCATTAACTAAATCACGAGCTTTACAAACGGCTTCAATTGTGATGTTCAATAATTCAACGTCACGCTTAGTAATATTTTTACTAATGAGTTGAATTTCTTTTACTGTATTGGTCTCTTTTTTGTCTGTTCTATATTTTAAAAATTGGTAATTGCTAAGTGCGCAACCTTCAGCAACAGCAAGCAATTCGTCTTTCAAATCATTTACAGAAGTAAGTTGAATAGTTGCATATTTATGAGCATTAAGAGTTGTGCAAGTTTTATGTCCAACGCCACGTAAACCTTCTAATTTTTGATGGTTTTCTTTTTTATCAAACTCTTCCATCAACTGAATAAAAACTATTCGTGTAAATTGATTGATGGTGATAAATTTTTCATCAGCTTTTATTTTTTTATCTATATAATCAATCTCTTTTTTATCTAAGCCGAGTGAATCCCATTTTGTTTTTTTATTAGCTAAAAACAGGGTTGAAATAGTATGGTCTGTTTTGGTTGATAATTTTACTTGTATCGTCATTGTGTTTTTTTTGTGCTCGCAAATCTATGAAATTTTGATTCATGTGCTAATCAAAGGAAGTCTTATTAATCCAAAAAATTCATTCTATTTGCAGGGTAATGAAAAACTTGTTTCAAACAGAAAATGTGAAGCCCGAAAAAAGGGATAAAGTGCGTGCTAAAAAACATTTGGGTCAGCATTTTTTAAAAGACGAAGGCATTGCTTATAATATAGTTAAGGCTTTTACGGATGAATGTAAAACAAATGTGGTATTGGAAATTGGACCAGGAATGGGTGTGCTTACCAAATATTTATTAGAACAAAAAACTTTTGAAACGCATGCTATTGATATTGATAAAGAATCTATAGTATGGCTTAAGGAACATTTTCCCGCATTAGAAAATAAATTAATTGAAGGCGATTTTTTGCATTTGAATTTAGCGGATTTGTTTAAAGAGCCTTTTTCGTTAATTGGAAATTTCCCTTACAATATTTCATCCCAAATAGTTTTTAAAATCATCGAAAATAAAAATCAAATTCCATTAATGGTTGGTATGTTTCAAAAAGAAGTAGGAGAACGTTTTAGTGCCAATCCACGGAGCAAAGAGTATGGAATTTTAAGTGTGCTTACTCAGGCTTATTATGATGTAGAATATTTATTTACAGTAAGTGAAACTGTTTTTGATCCGCCACCAAAAGTAAAATCTGGAGTAATTAGGTTGAAGCGCAGAACAACTGATTTTGATGTGCCCGAAAAAATGTTATTTAAAGTGGTGAAGGCTGGATTTAATCAACGTAGAAAAAAATTACGAAATGCTTTACAACAATTTCATATTAAAGATGAAATATTGCAGGCCAGTGGCTTTTCGGATAAACGTGCCGAAGAATTATCGGTAGAAAATTTTGTAACGCTCACTCATTTGGTTATGCAACATGGAGAACATATCGGTTGATATTGCTTTTGTAAAAAATGTAAAACAACTCGTTGGTGAACAAAATTCAACAGCGCTTGGTGAGCTTTTGCAAACTATCTACCCTCAGGATATTGCCGAACTGCTTGATAAATTAGATAATGAAGAAGCTCGTTATGTAATGAGCAATGTGCCTAAAGAACAAATAGTAAAAGTATTGGTTGAAATGGAAGAAAGTGTTAGAGCACATTTTCTTTCGGCATACTCTACAAAAGAAATTGCCGATCAGTTTATTCAGAATATGGATTCTGATGATGCGGCTTATGTACTCGGACATCTTCATACCAAAGAACAAGAAGATGTGATTGGTAATTTAACAGATATTGAGTTTGCATCAAGCTTACTTTCTTTATTAAATTATGAGGAATATACAGCAGGAAGTTTGATGGCTGTTGAATTAGTGAAAGCAAATATCAGTTGGACGGTTGCACAATGTATTGAAGAAATAAGACGGCAGGCGGAAAACGTAGAAACGATTTATGTAGTTTATGTTGTTGATGAATTTGAACGTTTGGTTGGCATCATCACACTAAAAAATTTAATCCTCTCCAAACCCGAATTAAAAATTGAAGAAGTATTTAACAAGCAAGTTATTTCTGTTTCCACTTCAACCGACTCACAAGAAATTGCAAACCTATTTAAGAAGTATGATATGGTAGTGCTGCCTGTTGTAAATGCACTTGGGCAATTGGTGGGAAGAATTACTGTGGATGATGTGGTGGAAGTAATTGAAGAAGAAGCCAACGAAGATTACCAGTTGATGAGTGGTATTACTGAAGATGTAGATTCAACAGATAAAGTTTGGGTGCTTTCGCGTGCACGGTTGCCTTGGCTGCTAATTGGTTTATTGGGAGGAATTGCTTCATCGCGTTTTATTGCGGTATATGAAGATCAAATTCAAATACATCCCGAGATGGCTTTTTTTATTCCGCTCATTGCCGCTATGGGAGGAAATGCCGGAGTGCAATCATCTGCAATTGTGGTTCAAGGTTTAGCAAATAATACATTGGGTACAAAAAATATTATGCCTAAAATTTTAAAAGAATTACGTGTAGGAATGTTAAACGGAATTATTTGTTCGGCACTTATTTTTGCGTACAACATGTTTTTTTCTGATTCATTTGATTTGGCAATTACGGTGAGTGTTGCATTAATTACAGTGATAGTTTTTGCATCAGTACTCGGCACATTTATACCCTTGGTTTTAAATAAAATGAAAATAGATCCTGCTATTGCCACCGGCCCTTTTATCACCACCACAAATGATTTATTAGGATTAGCTATTTACTTTAGCGTTGGGCGAATGCTTTATTAGTTGATAGTTTTTAGTTCAGGGTACATAGTTTAAAACTCACTTCTCACTCCTCACTGCTCACTAATTCTTGTTGGTGCAACCAATTTTATTTTTTATTGAACTATTGTATTAAACTCGTGCACCAAATTTTTTACATAAACGGTTTGATGAAAAGAATTTTTATTATTGATGATGTGCATGAAATTTTAACAAATGGATTGCTTAAACTTGGTTATGAAATAAATTATAAACCCAATGCAGCAAGAGCCGATTTGTTAACAGAAATAGATAAGTACGAAGGTTTAGTGGTGCGCACTAAAACTCAAATTGATAAAGATGTTCTTTGTAAAGCAATCAACCTTAAATTTATAGCACGTGCCGGTTCTGGAGTTGATAATATTGATACTGATTATTGTGACGAAAATGGAATAAAATATTTTAACGCAGGTGAAGCAAATGCTGATGCAGTGGGCGAACAAACGATAGGAATGATGTTGTGTTTATTTGCCAATATTATTAAAGCAGATGATGAAGTAAGAAAACTAATTTGGGATAGAGAAGGAAATAGGGGAGTGGAATTAAATGGAAAAACAATTGGAATTATTGGCTACGGAAATACAGGGAAATCAGTTGCAAAAAAATTATCTGGGTTTGATGTGAAAGTTTTAGCGTATGATAAATATTTAAAAAATTTTGCTGATGAATTTGTTTCGGAAGTAACGATGGATGAAATTTTTGAACACGCTGATGTTATATCTTTTCATATTCCTTTAACAAATGAAACTAAATTTTTAGCGAATAAAGAGTTCTTAAATAAGTTCAGGAAAAATATTTTTTTACTGAATTTATCGAGAGGGAAAATTGTAAAGTTGGAGGATTTAATGGAGGCAATGAAAAGTGGAAAAATACTTGCTTCGGCATTGGATGTTCTCGAAAACGAAAAATTAAGCACCATGAACGAAGCAGAAAAAAATATTTTTGAATATTTTAAAACCTCATCACAAACGGTGTTAACACCACATGTTGGAGGTTGGACATCAGAGTCCTACAAAAAAATATCTACCGTTTTATTACAAAAAATAAAAGAGTTAAATGAATAACAAATGGATTGGGGAAATTTTATTACACGTTAAATTTTGATTAATTAATCTAATTTAATTTAATTTACCAATTCATAATTTTAATACGCCAATTCGTAAATCATAGTTTAATGAAAAAAATATACAGTTTACTATTCGCATTTTTAGGTTTTTGTTTATTAGCTAATGCACAATCTCAGTTAGGAGAATTACGTGGTAAAGTAATTGATGCTAAAACAAAAAAGCCCATGGATTTTGTTAGTGTTAGTTTATTCCTTAACGGAATATTAAAAGCAACAGCCATTACAGATGACGATGGAAATTATGTTATAAAAACACTTCAGCCCGGTGAATATGAAATTAAGGTTACATCTGTTGGGTATAGAAATTCTGTGATTACTGATGTGGATATTGTGAGTGATGTAACCACATTTCAAAATATCAATTTGGAATCCAATGAAAATGGGACTAATTTAATTGAAGTGACAGTGATTCGTAAAAAGCCATTAGTGGATCCAGAAGGAAAAGGAGGGGGTACGGTTACAGCAAAAGAAGTAATGCGTTTGCCACAACGTAATCCAAATATGATTGCCAATACATTTGCTGGAGTGGATGCAAGAGCTGGAGGAACACCAAATTTTAGAGGAGCTCGCTCTGATGGTACCGCTTATTATGTGGATGGTGTGCGAGTAAATGGTCAAAGTGGAATTCCTCAAGGAGCTATTGATCAGGTAACTATTATTACTGGTGGAACACCAGCTCAATATGGAGATTTTATTGGTGGAGCGATTGCTATTTCTACAAAATCACCTTCAAAAATCTTTCAACGTTTTTTTGAATACAGAACTTCAAGTCCGTTTTACGGTTATTTAGACAATTCACAGTCTAACGAATTACAAGCATTTATTGCAGGACCAATTAAAATTATAAACAAAGGAAAACAAAATACAGAAAGGGTATTATTTGGATTTTCTATTGCTGGAACTGGTACATATACTCGTGATCCACGTTTATCAGTAACAGATTTATATCAAGTAAAACCGGAAGTATTGCGTCAAATAGAATATCAACCGTTAACAAAAAGTGCAACTGGAGGATTTGTAAACTCTGCCGAATATCTCACTCAAAATGATTTACAAAAAATACCTTACAGACAAAATGTTGCTCAACAAAACTATAATTTATCAGGAAGTTTTACTTATTCACCTGCAAACAATATCAATGTAAAGTTTGGTTACCAAGCTAATTATCAAAGCGGGCGTGGTGCATTTAATGCAGCAAATTATTCCAACTCATTACTTAACTCATCAAACAATGCGCTAAGTACTTTTGTAACCGTTAGACCTTACGTTCAGTTTACACAAACCTTTACTAAAAAAACTGATGAAGAAGCGAAAAAGGCATTCATATCCAATGCGTTTTATACTGTAAGGCTTTCTTATGAGAGATATTATCAAGAATCAAAAAGTGCTGATTACGGTGAGGATTTTTTTAACTATGGCTATATTGGTAAGTTTAGTACATACTCTACTTCAACTTATGATAGAATACAAAAGAGTTTTACTACTACTGGTGAACCTGCTGATAGATATGGTTACAAAACTAAAAACGGAGATTCGGCTTATGTATATTTAACAAATTATTGGAAACAAAGATCAACACAAACAGATACGCTTACCACTTTTCAACAAGCAGATATTAATACTGTAAAAGGAAATTATACCCGAACCATATTTGATTATTACAATAAAAATAATTTACCAATTAGAAGTTTGAGTGAAATTACTCAACAAGGTGGTTTGCTTAATGGATATGAACCAACTGGTGTGTATTCATATATGTGGAATAATGCTGGAGCATTGCAAGCCAATTATAGTAAACAAATGAACGAAACATACTCGTTATATGTAATGAGTGAAGCAAGTGTTGGTACCAATCCAAAAGCCCGTCACGATTTACAATTTGGATTTACTTATGAGCAACAATTTCAAAGAGGTTATTCTTTAAATGCGAATACATTATGGTTGTTGATGAGACAATTAACAAACCAACAATTTACAGATAGTTTATCACCAGATAAAGCTATTTTAAATTTTAATGCCAATGGCGTTTTTCAAGATACAGTAAAATTTCATCCTTATATTGTAGAAGCCAATCAAAGTAATTTTGATAAAAATTTACGTACACAATTAATGGCTCAAGGTGCTACAGATGTTTATGGGAATCCAATTACCAATGAAACAAAATTGGATGTGAACTTATACAATCCAAGCACGTATTCATTAAAGATGTTTAATGCCGATGAGTTATTAAATAATGGAAACTCATATGTTAATTATTATGGGTATGATTATTTAGGCAATAGAGTGGATGGCAAACAAAGCATTGATAAATTTTTACAGGATAAACAACTTCGCCCGCTTGGAGCGTTTCAACCAATTTATATGGCAGCTTGGGTGCAAGATAAATTTGTATTTAAAGATTTGATTGTTCGTTTAGGTATGCGTATGGAGCGTTATGATGCTAATCAACAAGTATTAAAAGATCCATATTCATTGGCTCCAATTTATTCTGTTGGTGATGTAAAAAGAAACGATGCATTGAATCTTGCATCAAGTATTCCTTCTAATATTGGCGATGGTTATGCTGTTTATATTGATAACGAAAAGCAAACTCAAGGACAAACTCATATTTCGGGATTTAGAAATGGAAATGATTGGTTTGATGCAAATGGAAATCCAGTAACAGATCCTCAAACACTTTTCAAAAACTCAGTAGCAAATGGTTCTCAAATTTCTCGTAATACCCCTTATCTTGTTAATGCAGGGCAAAAAAATCCAGATGCAGCTTCATTTAAAAATTATACTCCAGATGTAAAATTTTTACCACGTATTTGGTTCTCTTTTCCTATATCCACAACGGCTCAATTTTTTGGTACTTATGATGTATTGGCGCAACGCCCAACACAAGGAGCTAAT
This sequence comes from Bacteroidota bacterium, assembly GCA_025359805.1. GTDB lineage: Bacteria > Bacteroidota > Bacteroidia > UKL13-3 > UKL13-3 > CAIUEQ01. The sequence goes on along the minus strand of JANYDU010000046.1, from coordinate 74,969 downwards.
ATTGCACAGTTTGATGATTATTATTATATGAGTAATAGGCAAGGTGCTGTTATTGGAAATCCTGATTTGAAAATGACTCAAGTAACAGATTTTGAAATTGGTTTCCGCCAACAAATTGGTGATGATGCGAGTTTGGGAATCATTGGTTCATATCGTGAGTTCCGTAATTTACTTCAACAATACAGATACACTCAAGCTTGGCCTTATGATTATACTACCTATGGAAATATTGATTTTTCAACAGTAAAAAGTGTTAGACTTGAATACACGTTAAGAGAGCTGGGAAATGTAAATTTAACAGCAAATTATACTTTACAATTTGCCGAAGCAACGGGTTCAAATATCAGTTCAAGTGCATCATTAATTCAGTCTGGATTATCGCAACAAAGAAATATTTTTCCTTCAAATTTTGATACCCGCCATATTTTAAAAGGCGTATTTGATTATCATTACAAAGAAGGAAAGTTTTATGATGGACCTATTGTTGGTGGAAAGAAAATATTTGAAAATGCAGGCTTTAACTTAATTTTCAATTCGTCATCGGGTAGACCATATACACAAATTATTCAACCTATTACAACTGCACAAGATGGAGTTGCCTCACGTAGCCAAGTTAAAGGAACAATTAACGGAGCAAATCTGCCATCACAATTTTATACAGATATAAATATTGATAAATACTTTACCATAAAAAGTGAAAGTCTTGAAGGTAAAACAACATTTTATAGATTACGTATATACCTTGAAATTCAAAATATTTTTAATGCAGATAATGTGCTAAGTGTTTACCAATACACAGGCTCTGCGTATAGTGATGGATATTTAAGTTCGCCACAAGCAAACGCAGCAATTAAGAGTGCAACCAGTGCGCAGTCGTTTGCTGACTTGTATAATGTGAAGGTTGTAAATCCTACCAATTTTGCCTTACCAAGGCTTACACGTTTAGGTATATCAGTAACATTTTAATTTTTTCATAACAAGAATAAACACATAACAAATGAAACGCTTGAATTCTTCATTACAAATTTTCAAAATACTGTGCATTGCCACAGCATTGTTATTTACTTCTTTAATTGTTGAAGCAAAAGAAAACATTGGAATTAAACCAGCTAACAATCCTCAATTAATATTAATGAAAATGGGTTCGGGTTGTGCATCAGCAACTGCACAACGAGCACTAGATGTAAATAATGTTCGTACCACTATTTTAAATGGAGGTGATATGTGGTGGAATTTAAGTAACGCAAAATACGAAATTCCTAAAGTGCTTCCGGGGCAGGTTTCTAAAAACTCATTATTCTCTGGAGCTTTATGGATTGGAGGAGTTACTAATAATAATATTCGAATTGCAGCTCAAACTTACAGACAAAATGGTAACGATTATTACCCCGGCCCATTAACAAATGCAACAGCATCCATTAATGCTGATGCATGTAAAAAATATGATAAAATTTGGAGTATAAAACTAACGGATTTGGATAACTTTAGAAACAACTCAAACAACTTCAGTAACCCAAGTGATGATATTGCAACTTGGCCTTGCGAGGGAGATGTTACCCAAGGACAAGCTCCTCTTTTAGCTCCTTTTGTAGATTTTAATAATAATAAAAAATATGAACCCTATCTTGGAGAGTACCCATCTTTTGAACAAAATGTAACAGTAAATATTCCTGATCAAATGATGTTTATGATTTATAACGATAAGGGAAATATTCACTCCGAAACACAAGGGGTTCCTATTGGACTTGAATTGCAAACTCAATGCTTTGCATTTTCAACAAACAATGAAATAAACAATATGACTTTTTATCGTACCAAAGTAATTAACAGAAGTACCGAAAAAATTGATAGCTGTATTTTTGGTCAATGGGTAGATCCTGATTTGGGAAATTATTCTGATGATTATGTTGAGTGTGATGTAACAAGAAATTTGGGAATTTGTTATAATGGAGAAGATAATGATCCAGGTATTTTAGGATATGGATTAAACCCTCCAAGTATTGGGGTAAATTTTTTTCAAGGACCAAAAGATTCAAAAGGAAAAGAAATAGGACTTACCAAATTTGTATACTATAATAATGATTTTAGTCAGCAAGGAAATCCTCAACGACCAGAACATTATTGGGGATACTTAAATGGAAGATGGAAAGATGCCACTCCAATTACTTATGGAGGAAATGGACATGGAGGTTCTGATACGGCAAGTTTTATGTTTCCAGGTACAACCGATCCTGCTATACCAAAACGTGCTGAATGGACAGAAAGAATTGCTGGAAATACTCCTGGCGATAGACGTTTTTTACAAACAGCCGGTCCGTTTAGCCTATTACCCGGTGCGGTTAATACCATCACTATTGGTGTGGTTTGGGCTCGGGCAACTACAGGTGGAGCAACAGGTTCTTTTAATTTACTTAAACAAGCAAGTGACAAAGCGTATGCGTTGTTTAAAAATAATTTTGCATTGATTACTGGGCCTCCTGCACCAAAAATGTCGATAGTTGAATTAAACAATCAATTGCTATTTACTATTATTCCTGATACAACAGTTGAAAATTTTGTTACTTCTTTTGCAGGGCAAGGGGTATGTGAAACACGTACTACTTATAGATTTCAAGGCTATCAAGTTTTTCAGGTAAAATTACCAAATATTCCGGGTGATGTATATGATCCATCTCAAGCGCAATTGATAGCGCAGTTTGATATAAACGATAGCGTATCAAAAGTAGTTAACAAATATTTTGATCCTGATTTAGGTGTGTACGTATCAAAAAGAATGGTTAGCGGTGCCAATACAGGTATCCAACATTCATTTTTAATTAATAAGGATTTTTTCCAATCTGGAAGTAATCAGGGGTTAATTAATTTTCAAAATTATAATTATTTTATATTGGCCTATTCGGTAGCCACAACATGTATAAATGATCCACTACAATATTTAGAAAGTAGTAAAACAATTAACGAGGATGCCATACATATCTACACAGTTACTCCACACGATCCTGCACCAAGAGGCAATGGAACACAAATAAATTCTAATTTTGGCGATGGTATTCCGGTTACTCAATATGAGGGTGTAGGTAATGGGGGTTATTCTATTCAACTTTCACAACAAAGTATTAACCAAGCGTTATCTTCTAATTCTCTTTACAAATCTAATCCAAGAACATATTTACAAGGATCTTCACCAGTTTATGTAAAAGTTATAGATCCACTAAGTGTGCGTGCTGCCGATTTTGTTTTGTTTATGAAAGATTCTTCGAAATCAGTTAAAAAAGATTCAGCACTTACAGCAAGCCAAACAACTTGGTATTTACGTAATCTTACCACAGGAGAAACCAAAGCTGCGGAAAGAACCATTGATAATCAATATGAGCAGTTGTTCCCTCAATGGGGTTTATCTATTAATATTAATCAATCAATCTCTCCGGGAGATGCAAATTCATTAGTAGATTTAAGCAATGGATACATTTCATCAAGTATGGTTTTTGCCGATGATAAATCAAAGCCATGGCTTATAGGTGTTTCTGATGAAGATGCAAATTATGCACCCTATAATATTACTAACCAATTAAATTGGATAAGGGCAGGGTTGGCAGGAAAAGATCTTAGTCCTCCTTTTAGTAATGCTCAAACAAGTGATTTTGGAACTACAAGTGGAGCACTTGATCCTCGAAAAAATTATGGTAAAATGATTAATGCCACTTGGTCTCCTTATGCACTTGCTGCAAGGTTCCAACAAGTTGCAGGTAGTTTGGGTAGTAATGGTCCGGGTTGGTCACAACAACCGGGAGGTACAACAGATAATCCAATATCTGATCTTCAAAGTGTTCAGGTTGTTCTTACTTCAGATAAATCTAAATGGTCGAGGTGTATTGTTTTAGAAACGGGAGAAGATAAAAATATAAATGTTGGTGGTGCAGATAAAATGGATGTTAGGCTTGCTAAATCTGTTGATAAAAATGGAAGAACAACTGATAATGGTGGGCTTTCAGGGGCTACTAACGTAGATGCTGCCGATTATATATCACCCACAGGGATGGGATGGTTTCCTGGTTATGCTATTAATGTTGAAACTGGCGAAAGACTTAATATTTTATTTGGAGAAGATTCATCATTACCATCAGAAAATGGACAGGATATGCTTTGGAATCCAACTGAAAATGTTGCAAGTTATAACCGTGGAGGGTCGCCTATATTTGGAGGAAAACATTTTATATATGTGATGGGAGTTAAAAAGTTTTCGCTTTCAAACGGAAGTATAAAATATACTCCAACTCGTTATGATGCGTGTAAAAATTATAGTGCGTTAATGGGAGATTTATTAAACCAAAGTGATGCCAATGGTAATTTATCAGCACCACTTGCGTACATCACTCGTAAAAGAGTATTTTACTCGCAAGCATTGTACACAAGCATCCCAACAGTATCAAACAGTACAGTACTTAAATCAGTGTATGATGGTATAATACCTTCTGATGTTACTATTTCAATTAATGTTAAAAGACCTTACGCTTCTTATCAATTAGGAGGTTACAAAGATTTATCTGGACAATTAACTCCACCAGATACTGCTACAAACCATGGATTACCATATTACACATTTAGTACCAAAGGTTTTGCTGCTCAAACCAATGAGCAATTTGCCAAAAAAGCACTTGATATTGTAAATATAGTTCCAAATCCTTATTACGCTTTCTCAACTTATGAAGATCCGGGAAATGCGCTTGATACCAGAATAAAAATTACCAATCTGCCTAAAAGATGTACAATAAATATCTATTCTATAGATGGTGTTTTAGTACGTTCTATTAAACGTGATGATGGTACAAAAACATACGAAGAATGGGATTTAAAAAATGATGCTAAAGTTCCAATTGTGAGTGGCATTTATCTCATTCATATTTATGCAACAGATTTGGGAGAAGAAAGAATGTTAAAATGGTATGGTGTAATGAGGCCTGCCGATTACGATTCATTCTAAAAATAAAAAAAATATGGGCATTGGATTTTTCCAATGCTCCTACTTATTAGAAAAATAAATATATGAAAAAATATTTTTTACAAATTGTTACTGGCTTGATGTTTTATTCAACAGTATATGCAGGTGATCCAGATCGTGCCGGAGGTGCTGGAGCTACACAATTACTAATTAATCCATATTCTAGAAGTGCAGGATTAGGAGGCGCTAATACAGCTTCTGTTAGAGGTGTTGAAGCTTTTCAATATAATATTGCCGGGCTTGCTTATACAGAAAATACAGAAATTGTTTTTGCAAGAGTAAATTATTTACAAGGCACAAATATTAATATCAATACACTTTCTTTAGCACAATCTTTAGGGTCGTCAGGTGGTGTTTTGGGGTTAACCGTATCTTCATGGGATTTAGGAAATATACCTGTTACTTCAGAAGCGCAACCTGATGGAACACTTGGCAATTATTCGCCCCAAATAATAAATATTGGAGCTGCTTATTCTAAAACATTCTCAAACAGTATTACGGGAGGATTGGTGCTTAGGTTTATTTCTGAAGGGATAACAAGTGTAAGTGCACAAGGAGTAGGTCTTGATGCTGGTGTACAATACCAAACAGCACTTAACCCCAAAAATAAAATCAAAAAACAAGATTTTCGTTTTGGAATTGGTGTGAGAAATATTGGTCCAAATATGACGGCTAATGGAAATGGATTATCCCTAAAAACTATTGTTAACCAAACTACCAACGCACAAAGAACAACGTTGATGGGGTCACAATCATACAACCTTCCTGCATTAGTAAATATTGGTGCATCTTATGATATGCGTTTAGATAAAAATGCAGATACTTATTTTCATCGTTTAACGGCATCCGGAAATTTTAATTACAATGCCTTTGCTTCTAATATTTTAACAGGTGGACTTGAGTATTCGTTTAAAGAATCATTTATGGTGAGAAGTGGATATGGATGGCAATCAGGTATTACAACTAATGATGCTTATAGAACCCAATATTATGGCTTTACTGCCGGTGGTACCATTCAGGTTCCAATTAGTAAAAATGGAACCACAATTGGAGTTGATTTTGCTTGGGCTCCAACAAGAGTTTTTAACGGAATTTATAATGTAGGTATTAGATTATTAATAGGAAGCAAAAAAAGTTAATATATTTGAATAGAGTTTTAAAAAGAAACGTTCTCTGAAAAAGGGAGCGTTTCTTTTGTTTTTATATTTAATTGAAGAAAGAGATTATGGCAGATATTAATTACGTTTCGAAAGAAGGATTAGAAAAAATGCAAAAGGAATTGTATGACATGAAACATGTTCAACGTCCTTTTATTTCTAGGCAAATTGCTGATGCACGTGATAAAGGTGATTTAAGTGAAAATGCCGAATACCATGCAGCTAAAGAAGATCAAGGATTATTGGAAGCAAAAATTGCTAAGCTTGATGATATCGTTAGTAAATCACGTGTTATTGATGAGAGTAAATTAGATACCAGCAAAGTAATGATGATGAGTAAAGTGAAAGTGCGCAATCTTAAATCAAAACAAGAAATGATTTATATGATGGTATCGGAAAGCGAAGCTGATTTTAAAACAGGAAAAATTTCTTTAAAATCGCCAATTGGTGCAGGGTTAATGGGAAAAAAATTAGGCGAAATTGTAGAAATAAAAGCACCTGCAGGAGTGGTACAATTTGAGATTATAGAAATTAAATTATAATTATGGCAACCATCTTTACAAAAATTGTAAACGGAGAAATTCCTTGTTATAAAATTGCCGAAACAACAGATTTTTTAGCATTCTTAGATGTACGCCCACTTGCTGCCGGACATACTTTAGTAATACCCAAAAAAGAAACAGATTATATTTTTGATTTGGATGATGAGCAATTTGCAGGCTTACATTTATTCTCAAAAATTATTGCTACTGCTGTAAAAAAAGCAATTGCTTGCAAACGAATTGGTATTGCCGTTATTGGTTTAGAAGTTCCTCATGTACATATTCATTTAGTGCCAATGAATATCATTGGCGATTTAAATTTTGAAAACGAACGCAAACAATTTACACCTGATGAATACAAAAAAATTGCTGAAAGTATTAGGCAATTTTTATAAGGGTTTAAACTTTCAAATTAATCATTTTAAGTTACAGTATTTTTATGCAGCCTGCCCAAGGCTATTGATTTTTTAGGGGGAGATATTTTTTATATAGTTCGATGATATGTTTTGCCTCTTCATCATTTAGCTTTGGTATCAAACTGTAAAACTCATCCCAAGTTTTTATTTTAGTTTCAAATACTTCAATGCCTGCTAATTTATATAGGTGAACAATATTACAATCCATCAATTTACAGAAGGTTCTAATTTTTGATTCATCAATATGTTCTGTTTCCCCTCGTTCTAATCGGTAATAGGTACTATCATCAGTGTAACCAATATGAGTGGCAACATAAAAAGGTTTTAAATTATTGGATAACCTAATTTGCTTCATGGCTCTGCCTATGCGCTGGTTATCTGTAATTGAGGTTGAGTTGTTTTTTGTTTCTGTAAGTATATTGCAATATAAAAAAACAACTGGCATCATTTACCAAAGAGTGGTAAACCATGCCACCTTTTTTTGTTTGATGGTAAATTATGTTGGGTAATATTTGTAATGCTTTATTATTTTAAATGGTGTGCACATTTATTTTTGATGAAGCAAGGATAAGCCGAAATGTATGAATTATAGTGATTAATACATCTCCTTTAATTTAACCAATTTATTATGAAAAAATATTTTTATCTAATATGTTTTTTTTTACTTTTTAACTGCCTGTATGCAAAAAAAACATTTAAATATCCGATTGGAATTACCCCGACTGATGTAAGCATATTGTCCATTAAAAATAATATTGCTACTGTTAAAAGCAATACAAATAAGGAGATATGGCAATTTCAATTGGATTCGAATAAAATATTAAATCACGTAGTATTTGGTAGTGATTTTGAAATGGATATTTACAATAAGTATTTTAATGATAATGGAATATCATATAATAAAGCAAAATTTTATTATGATAATAATAACATGAATCAAAGTTTATGTAAAATTAAAATCTATGTTGATAGAGATAATGAAATATATATAAAGGTACGTGGATTTGAAGCCAAGCCAATTCAAGAAGGGAATTCTTTGAGCAATATAATAATGCAACCTTTTTTTGTCTTAGTAAGAATTAGAAATGGAAAAATTATTGAAAGTTATGCTATTCAAGATATGTATATTGAACCAGGATATTACTTATTAGAAGATGGAGATTTTTATAAAGAAGGGAGTAATTTTTATTTCACAATTTCAAAAGAAAAAATATCAGAAAGTAACAATTATTTCATAGGAAAATGGACGAATATTTCTGGTAAATTGAGATTTAAAGACTATGTTGATGTTGAGCTTCCTGATTTTAACAAAGAGCAACATATTGGTTATGGGCTATTAAACTTTATATATAAAGAAAACAGATTGATGTTTTATTCTTGTCCGTATTTATATAACACAACTGAAAATAGTGTCAATAAGCTTTACACAAATGACCTTCCTGAAACTTCTTTCAATGGAGTGAAAAAAGGAGATATATTTAATATTAGATTTACTGTTTGCGATTTTTATTATTCATCAACTACATTAAAAGTTATTGTTCGTAAGGATAAACTATTTTATATCGATGAATATGAAACTGCAACACTAAAATTAATGGGTGAAAAAAATATACCTGATATTATACCTGAAGATTTATACCGGTTTCCTTTTTTTAATTCTAACGGAGAAATAGTTTATACTCCTAAAAAATCAAATACGATTGTAGTACAAAAGATATGAATGATGGCATTTGTTATTAGAGGAAAGTGTAAAGTAGATTTTGGTTAAAAATTAATAATTATCGATTTAATAAAACTGTTATTGGAGTTAAAAATTCCTATGCACAAGTAAGTGCTTCCGCAGTTAATAATACGCCATGTTCGGTTGATATTGAAGTTTATTTTTTTGACAACACAAACACTTCACATAATGCTGGCACATTAACTGTTGCTGCAAGTACGACAGAAGATATTGTTTTTTTTTGTCAGACATACTGTGGTGCAAATAGTCTCATATTTGGTTCAATTAATTATTATAGTTTGTTGAGTGGTATAGGCATTGATGCACATTTTAATAATCCTCCATATCAAGTTTGTGGATGGTGCGCTACGTGCCCCACATATAATCAGATTTCTATGTCGGGTTCTGGTGATATATCTTTTGACTAATTAAATTGAAATAAAATAATGTAACGAAGCGGTTTGTGAGAATTGCTTTTTGGGGTTTTTAAATTATCTTTGGTTATCAAATACTAACAAGCCATGCTATCCTTAAAAAAAAACGGTGTACTATTTTTATTAATTGTGAGTTTTATTGATGCCTATACAATAAATTATAAATCTCAGTTTGGTTTTATAGAAAACAAAGGACAAATTATAAACCAAAATAATATTCCAAATACAGCGGTAAAATACTTGTTTACATCCAATGGCCTAAATGTGCAATTACTTAGCAATGGATTTAGTTACGATACCTATATGCAGGAGAGCCTCTCTAATTCTTCTCAAGAGGGGATTGATAGCATTTATTTTCACCGGATAGATATTGAATTTATAAATGCAAATACAAACCCTCAAATTATTGCCCAACAACCCTCATCAGAATATAAAAATTTTTACACAACAGGCACTTCCCAAAGTGGGGCATTAAATGTGAGAACCTATCAGAAAGTAATTTATATTAATTTGTATAATGGGATTGACTTAGAATTTATTATTCCTCTTAACTTTTATAAAGAAGAGGAACAGCTTAAATACAACTTCATCATACACCCTGGTGCGGATGCAACACAAATAAGGTGGAGATATAAGGGAGCATTAAGCACGGCAATACAAAATGATAAAATTATTTTACAATTGGAACAAGGAAATATTGAAGAGCAAATACCCAAAAGTTTTATTGAAGAAACGCAGCAAAATATAAATGTAAATTATGTTTCATTTAATTTAAATGAATACTCCTTTTCTATACCAAGGTATAATAAAACAGCTACCTTAATTATAGACCCAATTCCTTGGGCTACTTATTTTGGGGGTAGTGGAGATGAGGGGGGGTATGCTATAGCACTTGATATAAGTGGAAATGAATTAGTAACGGGAAAAACAACTTCTTCGATTTATGTAGCAACAAGTGGAGCATTTCAAACCAGTTATGCAGGTACTTCGGATATATTTGTTGCTAAATTTACTTCGATGGGGGCATTATTGTGGGCTACTTATTATGGAGGTACAGGGCAGGATGAGGGGCATGGTATTTCAGCTGATAGGAACAATAATGTGGTTGTAACGGGAAAAACATATTCAAATTCGGGTATCGCCACAACTGGTGCTTATCAAACAACTCTTACTGCAAGTTTTGATGTTTTTGTAGTAAAATTTGATTCAACAGGAGTGCGTAAATGGGGGACTTATTATGGTGGAAGTGGCCAAGATTGGGGATATGGAATAGCTACAGATGCGAGTGGAAATATATTAATAACAGGAAATACTTACTCTGCTTCAGGCATAGCTACATCTGGTGCTTATGATACTATTAATAGTTTCGGAGTTGCTACTTTTATTGCAAAGTTTGCTCCATCAGGTAGTATATTATGGGCAACATATTATAATGGATCTCAGGGAAATGCCATAACAACAGATAAATTAAATAATGTGATTGTAACTGGATATGCATACGCCACCACTGGCATTGCTTCAACCGGAGCTTTTCAAACCGTTTATGGAGGAGGCAATGGTGATGCCTTTGTAGTAAAGTTTGACTCCACAGGTACAACAAGATTATGGGGAACCTACTATGGTATTGATGGTAAAGATTGGGGGTATGGAATAACTACCGATACTAATTGCAATATAGTTGCAACAGGATCAACTGCTTCAGGTACAGGTATGGCATCATCTGGTGCTTATCAAACAATATATGGAGGAGGAACTTCAAGTGGAACGGGTGATGCTTTTATTATAAAATTTACCCCAAATGGTGTAAGACTATGGAGTACCTATTATGGAGGTAGCGGCAATGAAGCGGGAAATGCTATTGCCACAGATGCGAGTGGAAGTAGTATTTGTATAACAGGGAATACCAACACTGCATCTACTTTATCTATTATGGCTAGTGCAGGAGCTTATCAAAACACTTATGGGGGAGGTACAACAGATGCCTTTGTTGCAAACTTCAGTTCTACCGGAGCACGTACATGGGGAACTTATTATGGGGGAAGTGGTATTGATTGGGGATATGGAATAGCTTTAGATATGAGTAGCAATATATTTATTACAGGAATAACAGGTTCATCATCAGGTATATCTCATAGTGGAGCATACCAATATACAATAGGAAGTACAGGAGGTGATGATGCATTTATAACAGCCTTTAGCAATACGGGTGTATTGCCGGTTCATTTAATTGCTTTTGATGCAAAATTGCAAAATAAAAACAACGTGCTTTGTACATGGCAAACAGCAAGTGAACTAAATAATGATAGATTTGAATTACAGCGTTCGTTGCAGCCAACAGCCAATAGCCAATGGCTAACTGTTGGAAGAGTGAAAGGAAATGGAACAACAAATTCAATTAGCAGCTATCAGTTTATAGATACCTTTACTCTGCTAAACATAACAGGAGTATTTTACTATCGCTTAAAACAAATCGACTTTGATGGAGAATATATATATAGCGAAATAAAGGCCGTAAATTTAAGTAATACAAAAGCGGATATAGAAATTTATCCAAATCCATCTTCAAATAAATTGATGATTCAATCAAACCAAATACAAGAAATAAGTATTATTGATATTTTAGGAAACGCCAGTTCAATAAATTTTCAAATCATCAATAATAACCAAACTCAAATAGATGTTTCTGTGTTTAAAAGTGGAATTTATTTTTTACGAATGATTACTTCAAATGGCATCGTTAATAAAAAAATTGTGATTGAGTAGTTATGAAAATTAGGTTTTAATTATTTCACTTTTTCACCTTACTTGGGTTAGCACCAACAAATGCTTTCCAACTTCCAAAAGATTTGCCATCGGTTTTTGTTTGTGTGTGTTGAAGGAAGTGGCAATAAGCAGCTCCAAGTCCATCGGTAGCATCTAAAAATTCTGGAGTTTCTTTAAATTTTAATAACCGTTGAAGCATAGCAGCAACTTGTTCTTTAGTTGCATTTCCATTTCCTGTAATGGATTGTTTTATTTTTTTTGGAGAGTATTCGTTCACAATTAATTCTCGGCTAAGTGCCGCTGCAATTGCCACTCCTTGTGCTCTTCCAAGTTTCAACATCGATTGAACATTTTTACCAAAAAAGGGAGCTTCAATGGCTAGTTCATCTGGTTTATATTGTTCAATTAATGAAACGGTGCGCTCAAAAATTTTTTTTAGTTTTAGCGTATGGTCATCAATTTTTCCTAATTTTATTACACCAAGGCTGATGAGCTTTGGGTCTTTTTTGGTTATACCAATTAATCCATAACCCATCACAACCGTTCCGGGATCAATGCCCAAAATAATACGTTCAAAATCTTTTATCTGTTGTAGTTCGTTCAAATGCTGATTTATTGATGTAATGCAATATTTTCGCAACACATTACAAATTAAATAAACATACTGAAACTCGCACAGCTATATCAACCCAAAGTTCTCAACATTATTAAAGTGCTGTTGTTGTTGCTCACGTTTGGTTTTATTTTTTATAAATTATTTTTTGCCTATCACATCAACACGCTTATTCATGAATTTAATTTTGAGTGGAATTTCAACAAAATTTTAATGCTATGTTTTGTATTTGTATTGATGTTTTTTAATTGGATGTTGGAAGCCACAAAGTGGAGGTTACTAATCAATAAAAATGAAGCAATAAGTTTTGTGCAATCTCTTAAAGCTGTTGTATCGGGAATAGCATTAAGCATTATCACTCCAAATCAAATTGGCGATTTTGCAGGAAGGGTTCTTCACTTAAAAAAATTTGATAAACTAAAAGGCTCTTTAGTAACGGTTATTGGGCATACCGCACAAGTTATAATGACATTGGCTTTTGGTTTATTTGCATTTATTTGGTTTTTTCATTCGCAAAATAAAATCAGCAATGAGTTTGCTTCTACATTAAATATCATCTCATTTATTTTAATTGTATTCAGCATTATTGCATTTTTGAATATTCATCTTGTTAGCAAAATTGCCAAGCATTCAAAGCTCACTCCATACTTAAATGTGTTTTCATTTTACACCCGAAATGAATTGCTGCAAGTGTTGATTTTATCATTTTTAAGATACCTAATTTTTATTGTTCAATATGTTTTATTGCTTCACTTTTTTGGGATAGAACTTTCTATTACGCAAAGTGTTTGTTGCATTATCACCACATTATGTGCTCAATCTTTTATCCCTTCTTTTTTATTGGTTGAAATTGGAATGAGAGGAGCAAGTGCATTATTCTTTTTTACGATATTTACAGATAATGCTGCGGGAGTTTTACTCTCAGCATATTCATTATGGATGATTAATTTAATGCTTCCAGCTTTGTTTGGTTTGTGGGTGATTTTAAAATTACGATTTGCAAAATGATGGTATTATTTTACATATCAATATTGCTAACTGTGCTGTATGTGCTTTTAATTTTATGCTATTTTTATGGCTGGATTAAAATTAAGTATTTCAATATTTCTACAAATCAAGTTTCAGATTTTAATACATTTTCAATTTTAATTCCTGCACGTAACGAAGCACATGTTATCCAAAAATGTTTGGAGGATATTGTTAAACAAAATTATCCGCATCATTTAGTTGAAGTGATTGTAATCAATGATTATTCAACTGACGATACTTCTAAAGTAATTGAATTATTTAATAAAGAGCATGAGGGAATAAAAGTTCATCTTGTGCACATGCACAACGATGCTGAGAAACGTAAACTAAAAAAAGCAGCAATTAGTTTTGGAATCAATCAAGCCAAAAATAAGTACATCATTTTAACAGATGCTGATTGCGAAAGAGAAACAGAATGGCTAAGTACGTTGAATCATTTTATAGCCAATACAAAAGCAAAAATGGTATATGCTCCGGTTGAATTTAAAGCAAAAAATTTGTTTGAAAAAATTCAATCGATGGAGTTTGCAGGCTTAGTTGGTATTGGTGCTGCTGCTATTCAACTTAAAAATCCAAACATGTGTAGCGCTGCAAATTTATTGTTTGAAAAAAAAGTATTTGATGAAGTAGAAGGTTATAAAGGCTATGATGGAATTGCAAGTGGTGATGATGAATTTTTGATGCACAAAGTGTTTAAATTGTACCCAAATGATGTAAGATTTTTGAAAAATGAAAAGGCAATTGTGCGCACATCAGCAAATACATCAGTAAAAGAATTGGCGGATCAACGTAGGCGATGGGTTTCTAAAAGTACCAAATATGAAAACCGATATATTACAGCCATTTTGGTTGGTGCTTATTTTTTTAATGCGTCCATCATCATTAATTTATTTATGAATACTAAATGGGGATTATGGCAACTACTCATTAAAACAATCATTGAATTTTTGTTTTTATTTATGGTGTTGAAATTTTTTAAACGAACCCGTTATCTCTTATTTTTGCCCGTTGCCGAAATTTTTCACATCTTATATGTAATCATTATTGGCGTTTGGGCAAATATGGGAACATATAATTGGAAAGGCAGAAGCGTAAAATAATTTTTATAAAAAAATAAATCATGAATGAACCGTTAACAGATATAGAATACAATATTTTAAACTCCATATATTTTGTTGAATCGTTTGAACATATTTTGGAAGAATGCAAAGAGAAACCCGCAATTGTAGCGGATGTAATTAAACAATTAATTCATAAAAAATATATTGTTCCAATGCGTTGGGATGATGAAAAAACAGAATATATCCGCAGTTTTATTTATGATACAGATGATATGAAAGCTTATCATTACTTGGCCACTAAAGAAGGATTAATAGCTCATAACACAAGATAATTATTGAATGATGGCAGATACAATGAAAGCAATTATACTCACTGAACTAAATCAAAAATTAACAGTTAATGAAACACTAATTCCAGAAATTGAAGCGCATGAAGTGCTGGTAAAACTTTATGCTGCTGCATTTAATCATCGCGATTTGTGGATTCAAAAAGGGCAATATGCAGGTATTCGTTTTCCTATAATTTTAGGTGCAGATGGAAGTGGTGTAGTTGAAAAAGTGGGTGCAACTATTTCAAGTGATTGGATTGGAAAAGAAGTAATCATCAACCCAAGTTTAAATTGGGGAAATAATCCAAAAGTGCAAGCAAAAGATTATGTAATTTTAGGCACTCCAGATAACGGAACTTTTGCTGAATATGTAAAAATTGATGCTAGATTATTGCATCATAAACCCAATCACTTATCTTTTGAACAAGCTGCGGCATTGCCACTGGCTGGGCTTACAAGTTTTAGAGCATTATTAAAAAGAGCTCGTGCAAAACCATTAGAAAACATTTTAATAACGGGCATTGGTGGTGGCGTTGCATTGCAAGCAGTTCAGTTTGCAATTGCCTTAGGTTGCAATGTATATGTAACTAGTGGTAGCGATGATAAAATTGCAAAAGCTATTTCGTGGGGAGCAAAAGGTGGTGCTAATTATAAAAATGAAGGTTGGGATAAAGAGCTAAAAAATATAAGCGGAGGTTTTGATGCAATTGTTGATAGCAGTGGAGGTGATACGTTTTCAAAACTTGTTGATATGTGTAAACCAGCCGGACGAATTGCCATGTATGGTGCAACACTTGGAGCTTTTAACAGTGGTGTGCCTGCTAAAATATTTTGGAAACAAATTGATATTCTCGGCTCAACAATGGGAAATGATGAAGAGTTTTCTGAAATGATTTCATTTGTAAACGAGCATAAAATTATTCCAATTGTTGATGAAATATTTCCCATGGAGCAAGCTCAATACGCAGTAGAAAAAATGAGTAGGGGAGAACAGTTTGGAAAAATTGTATTGAAGATAAATTAAATTAAAAACCTGATTGCATAGTATTAACATTGTTTCATATCATCAATAAAATTAACATGACAAACTATAGAAAAACCTTATACACAAACTATTTTACAAACCAAGCTGGGCGAGAATATACAGCTCATCAAAAAGAAAAATTTGAGCAAGATTGTTATCATTTTGGTAAGGAAATTTTAAAATATTTACCCAATGATAAATCTATTCGTATGCTTGATATTGGTTGTGGTATTGGTGGCTTTTTGGCTGCATGTAAACTTGTTGGTTACCAAAATGTGGAAGGAATTGATTTGAGTGAAGAGATGATAAAAATTGCTAATGAGTTTGGTGTATCAGAAGCAAAACTTGGTGACTTGAACGAGTATTTAAAAGATAAAAATGCAGCTTATGATGTGATTACCGGAATGGATATTATTGAGCATTTTACAAAAGACGAATTGCTTGCGTTAATCGAAACAATAAAAAAAGCACTGAAGCCAAATGGAATGGTAATTTTTAGAACACCAAATTTAGATGCAGCATTTGGAAACATGTATGCCAATGGAGATTTTACGCATGAAAATTACATGAACAAAAATAGCGCTACTCAATTGATGATGGCAATGGGTTTTAAAAATGTTAAAGTGCTTCCATCATTTCTTAAAGTGAATGGTTTCGTAAAAGAAATAATTCGTAAAGTGCTATGGAAATGTATATTGTTTAGATACAAATTGGAATTATTTGCATCTGCCCGAACAGATAAAAAAGTAGTGTTTACTCCCAATATGATTATTGTAGCAAAAAGCTAATCAAAATTATTTATTGATATCAAATGTATTCATAAATGCAGTAGTGAAATTTCCTTTTTTGAAATCTTCATTTTGCATCAATTTAATATGAAGTGGAATAGTTGTTTTTAAACCCGGCCCCTCAATAATAAATTCTCCTAAAGCACGCTCCATTTTTATAATCGCTTCTTCACGAGTTTGTGCACACACAATCATTTTAGCAATCATCGAATCATAATTTGATGGTATGGTATAACCTGCATAAATATGTGTATCAACACGCACTCCATGTCCACCCGGTTTATGCAAATACTCTATTTTACCGGGAGTTGGGCGAAAATTATTATAAGGATCTTCAGCATTTATTCGACATTCAATAGCATGTTTAGTTGGATAATAATTTTTACCACTAATTGGAACTCCAGCAGCAATTAAAATTTGCTCTTTTACTAAATCATAATTAATTACTTCTTCAGTTACCGGATGCTCAACCTGAATACGTGTATTCATTTCCATGAAATAAAAATTACGATGCTTATCAACCAAAAACTCTATTGTACCTAAACCTTCGTAGTTAATTGATTTTGCGCCAGCAATAGCTGCTGCTCCCATTTTTTCACGTAATTCGGGAGTAACAAAAGGTGAAGGAGCCTCTTCTAAAAGTTTTTGATGCCTACGTTGAATAGAACAATCACGCTCACTCAAATGACAAACATTTCCGTATTGATCGCCCGCTAATTGAATTTCGATATGTCGAGGTTCCTCCACATATTTTTCCATATACATGCCATCATTTCCAAACGCTGCTTTTGATTCCTGACGAGCACTATCCCAATTTTTTTCAAACTCAGCATCTTCCCAAATAATTCTCATTCCACGTCCACCGCCACCTGCTGTAGCTTTAATAATTACTGGGTATCCAATTCCTTTAGCCAATTCTCTTCCTTCATCTGCACTTGCAAGTAAACCCTCAGAACCAGGAATTACAGGAACTCCAGATTTTTTCATAGTAGTTTTTGCGTTTGATTTATCGCCCATAGCATTAATCATTTCTGGCGATGCTCCAATAAATTTTATTCCATGAGAACGGCATATTTCTGAAAATTTTGCGTTTTCAGATAGAAAACCATAACCAGGATGTATTGCATCAGCATTAGTAATTTCTGCTGCTGCAATAATATTTGCCATGTTTAAATAAGATTGTGGAGATGGCGGAGGTCCAATACAAACGGCTTCATCAGCAAATCGAACATGAAGACTTTCTTTATCGGCAGTAGAATAAACGGCTACTGTTTTTATGCCCATTTCTTTAGCAGTACGAATTACACGAAGTGCAATTTCTCCTCTATTGGCAATTAATATTTTTTTGAACATATTTTATAAATGTGAAGAATGTGAAGATTTGAAAATGAGCAGATGGAAATAAAGTTTCTCACGAGCACATCTGCTTATTGGCATATCAAAAAATTACATGGGTTCTACAAGAAAAAGAGGTTGGTCGTATTCAACTGGAGATGCATTTTCAACTAATATCTTAACAATCTTACCTGATACTTCAGATTCAATTTCGTTAAATAATTTCATTGCTTCAATAATGCACAAAACTTTACCAGGTTTTATCTCATCACCAATATTTATAAATGCAGGTTTTTCTGGAGAGGACGTTTTATAAAACGTGCCAATCATTGGTGATTTGATGGTAATAAGATTGCTTGCAGCCGGAATGGAAACAAGAGCTTCCATTTTTGCTGTAACTTGAGCTGGGGCTACAGATACAGCAATAGGCGCAGTATGCATACTAGGCTCTGCATGAACTATTGTTGTTTTGTCCTCGATTTTTTTAATAGATACTTTGAAGTCTCCTTTTTCTACTTCAACCTCCGAAACGCCCGATTCTGAAACAAGCTTTATGAGTTCTTTGATCTCTTTTAATTCCATAATGGTTAGGTTTAATATATCAAATGTATAAAAATTTAAAATCTAAAAAAGTTTTAGTAAAAGTAAATTCCAGTAATAAAAATTATGCTGGAGTGTTGTATGCCCATTTAATATATATGGCACCCCAAGTAAATCCACCACCAAATGCGGCTAAAATTATATTGTCTCCTTTTTTCAATTTGGTTTCCCATTCCCATAAACAAAGGGGTAATGTTCCGTTTGTGGTATTTCCAAAATGATCAATATTAATCATCACTTTATCTCTACCAACCCCCATTCGTTCGGCCGTTGCATCAATAATTCTTAAATTTGCTTGATGCGGAACTAACCAAGCAACATCATCAGCCGTTAAATGATTACGTTCCATAATATCAGCAGAAACTTGAGCCATATTGGTAACCGCAAATTTGAAAACTGTTTTCCCATCTTGATAAACGTAATGCTCGCGAGCATCTATAGTTTGATGAGTTGGAGGGTTAAGAGAACCGCCTGCTTTTTGAAATAAAAATTGCCTTCCCGAGCCATCTATCTTTAAAATAGAATCCACAATTCCGTAACCATCTTCATTGGGTTCAAGCAATACACAGCCTAAGCCATCACCAAAAATGATGCAGGTATTTCTATCTGTGTAATCAATAATTGACGACATTTTATCACCACCAACAACTAATACTTTTTTATACTTACCCGATTCAATAAATTTTGCTCCAGTTTCTAACCCAAACAAAAAACCTGAACATGCAGCCGATAGGTCAAATCCAAATGCGTTTTTCGCTCCAATTTTATCAGCAAGAACACAAGCTGTGGAAGGGAAAATCATATCTCCAGTTACGGTACTAAAAATAATTAAATCAATATCATTTGCTGTGATGCCACGTTTTTTTAGTAATCCATTTACTGCCTCAACAGCCATATCAGAAGTGGCTAATCCAGGAGTGTTTTGTATGCGTCTTTCCTTAATTCCGGTACGGGACATAATCCACTCATCATTGGTATCAACCATCTTTTCGAGATCTTGATTGGTGAGTTTGTGTTCAGGTACGTAACCATTAACACAAGTAATTGCAGCGGTAATTTTATTCATTATTGTGTTGGGGGAACAATATTTTTAAATGACTCGCGAATGATTTCGCATAATTTTGAGTTGATAACCTCACGAGCTGAGAAAATCATGTTTTTAAAAGCTGTGGCATTTGAAATACCATGCCCAATAATTACGGGCGCATTTAATCCTAGAATTGGAGTGCCACCATAGTTTTCGTAATTCATACTATCAAAATATTCATCATTTATTCCCCGTTTTTTCATTACATAATAAACGGATTCAAAGGCTTTAAGAACTACATTTCCAGTAAATCCTTCACAAACAATTACGTCACATTTATCACTCAAAAAATCACGACCTTCAACGTTTCCTATAAAATTAAAATCGCCTGATTCTTCCATAATGTGATGGGCAGATACCGTAACTAGATTTCCTTTTTCCTTTTCTTCACCTATACTTAATAATCCAACTCTTGGATTTTCAACACCCATAACATATTTCATCATTAAGGAGCCGAGTACACCAAACTGACAAAGTACATCAGGCTTACAATCGGCATTTGCTCCTGCATCTAACAACAAGCCAAATTTTCCATTAGGTTTTGGTATAATAGCCGTAATGCTGGGTCTAATAACGCCTTCAATTGGCTTTACTGAAAACATAGCACCAACAAGCATGGCACCAGTGTTACCAGCACTTACAAAAGCATCAATTTGTTTGGTGGCTAATAATTTAAAACCTACGGAAATACTGGAGTCTTTCTTTTGTGAAATGGCTCTGGTAGGGTGTTCACCCATTCCAATAATTTCGGTAGTATGAATGTATTCAAAATCATCAATAGCAGCTCCAAACTCAGTAACAAGCGCAAGTGCTTGTTGCTTATCGCCAATTAAAACAATTTTTTCACCGTTTTTCATTTCACGATGAGCTTGAATAGCACCATTAATTGCTTCTTTGGGGGCATAATCGCCTCCCATTATATCGAAACCTATTTTCATTTAAGATATGTTAGCGTAAAACAATAATACGAGTTTTTTCATCTGAAACTATATTTTGTTTTTAAAGATCAGATGAGAATAACTTTTCTCTATTATTTTAAATCGCAAGATGCGATTAGTCACGCTTCATATCTGGAAATGCATGTTTACCGCGATAAAAACCATCAGCAGTTACACGGTGACGCATGTGGGTTTCGCCCGAAGTTGGATCAACAGACAAGGTAGGTGTTGCACCTTTGTAGTGAGTTCTTCTTTTGTCACGTCTTGAGTTTGACATTTTTCGTTTAGGGTGTGGCATAGTATTAAATTATTTAAACGTTTTATTAATTATTAAATATTCCTTTTAGTTTATCCCAACGGGGATCAATGTTTTCTTCTTTCTCAGTATTATCAATAGCTCTCATCTCTTCGAGTTTTCTCAATACTTCAGCATTACAATCTTTATTACCCAAGTTACATGTTTTTTTTATGGGTAATGATAACATGAAGCTATCAAACAAATACTGGGTTAAGTCAAACTCCAACAACTTCGGTGTGATGTATATAATTTCATCATCACTATAATTTTCCATCTCACTAATTCTCATTATCAAATGAAAATGATTTTTGATGGGCATTAAAAATTCATTTAAACAAACATCACACTCCAAGGTTGCATATCCAGTAAAATCAAAATGAAGATTGTGCATCATTTCGGTTTTTACCAACTGCATATTAACTTTTACATCAGCATGCAAAGGATGTTCACCTTCAAATTGGGTAAGAAATTTATCATCAATCACAAATGTGAATTCATTGGCTCCTTTTACGAGCTTAGTAAATTCTATGATATAATCTTTTGATTTCAAATCCTTACTCAAAGCTGGCAAAGATAAACGATTATCTGAAAAATTTTTAAGTCGCAATTAATTACGTTAATTTTTATTTCATAATCTTTCAAAATTCAATGTCAGCTTAATAAAACTCTAAATATAAAATGTGAAGAACTCTCTTTTTGATTAATGGTTTCAGTTGAATAACTTTGGTGAAACAAAAACTACTTTAGATGGAAGAAATTTCCAAATCTGGATTTACAGAACTTGCTCGTCAGGCAACATTACAACCCAAAGAGGCTTTATTAGATACTAAAAAGCCTAAGCAAACTTTATACATAGGTGTTCCGAAAGAAACCACGCTACAAGAACATCGAGTGGCTATCACCCCTTCATCGGTAAATTTGCTTGTAAATAATGGCAACGAAGTTTGGATTGAAACAGGAGCTGGTAAAGAAGCTAAGTTTTCTGATAAGGATTATAGTGAAGCAGGCGCCCGAATTTGTTATAGTAAAGAGGAAGTTTACAAAGCGGATATTATTGTTAAAGTGGAACCACCGAGTGAAGAAGAGATTAATTATTTGCAGGCCAAACAGTTACTTATCTCTGCCATACAACTAAATAGCAAATCTGATAAATATATCCGCTCGTTAATGGATAAAAAAATTACAGCCATTGCTTTTGAGTTTTTAAAATCAACAGATGGAATATATCCGATTGTGCGCAGCATGAGTGAAATTGCAGGTACTTCGGCTATTTCGGTTGCTTCTGAATATTTGTGTTCTACACGTGGAGGAAAGGGTGAAATGCTTGGAGGAGTTACAGGAATTCCTCCTACAGAAATTGTTATTATTGGAGCCGGAACTGTTGGTGAGTATGCTGCTAGAGCAGCTTTAGGTGTGGGGGCAAGTGTTAAAATATTTGATAATTCGTTAGAAAAATTACGTAGGCTTCAAAATAATTTAGGGGTAAAAATATTTACTTCTTTACTTCACCCTAAAATATTACAAAAAGCTTTGCAAACGGCAGATGTAGCTATTGGCTGTTTATGGAGTGAAGACGGGAGAAGTCCAACGGTTGTTTCTGAGGAAATGGTTACTAAAATGAAGCCTCTTTCTATCATTGTTGATATTTGTATTGACCAAGGTGGGTGTTTTGAAACGAGTGAATTAACGGGTCATAACAAACCTACTTTTACAAAACATGATGTTGTTCATTATTGTGTTCCTAATATTACATCACGTGTTTGTAGAACTGCTAGTTATGCCTTGAGTAATATTCTTACTCCGCTTTTACTTGATATTGCTGAGGCTGGAACTATAGGTAACTTTATTTGGGAAAATCAACCGGTAAGAAATGGGGTATATATTTATAAAGGCAATCTTACTAACAAACATATTGGCAAAAGGCTAAATATTTACCATAAAGATATTGATTTATTGATTGCAGCTCATGCTTAATTCATTCAATGGGTTGTTTATTATGATAAATATCGAGTGCGGTTAATACACCAAATCCTCCCCAAAATAGAGCAGCTATTTTATCCGATTCTATATAATTGTTTAAAAATCCGTGAACAAAATAAGTCGCAAATCCTAAGAGGATGCTAATGCTAATGATTTGAACTTTAAATTTGGGAGCAGTGTAATAAAGCCTAAAACCGGTACTAAAAACAAAGTAAATAAGTATTAGATAAGTGAGTAAACCAAATACTCCTGTTTCGGCCAATGGATTCAAATATTCACTATGTGCATTTCCTCCATCACCAAAATTTGTGCTTATTTCTGTTAGGTATTGAGATTTTTGAAATGGAGCGTAACAAAAAGAATAGGTACCGGGACCAAATCCTAAAATTGGTTTTTTCTCAAACATATTAATAGCCGAAACCCAACGATTGATTCTTTCTGTATTGGATGGATCTGTTTTTATATTAGAAATGGATTGAAAATGGTTAGTAAACCCATCGGCTGATTTTTGCTGATTTTTTGATAACAAATACACAATCTGATTTTGAAACACAAACACAAAAGATGCAAATGAAAATGCAATAATGATTAATGTATTAAATTTAATCCGAAGTAATAATGGGATAGTAAAACATGCTGCTGCCATTACCCCAATCCATGCTGCACGTGTATAAGAATAATAGATGCCAAATAAAAATACTACTAATAATAAAACTGAAAGTCCTAATCCTAATAAATTCAATCCCATTTTTCTGTAAAATAAGATATAGCAAACTAATAAAGGAATTAATAAACTTAACGTAGCAGCATAAACGCCATGATCTCTAAAAAAGGGTTCAATTACAGTATATGATCTGCCGAGTGAAAAATTATATTTACTATGTTTGATGAGGGTAAATATGACTACACCAAATAATGAAGTCATATAAAGCCAGTAATATTTTGTAATATTTTTGAAACGTCTAAAAAGCATTATTCCTAAAAAATAAAAAACCACTTCATACCAAAATCTTGATAAAAAATATTTTATAGAAACCAAAGGGTATTCACTTGTAATGGTTGTAATAAGTAGCCATAATAAATTGATAAGAAGTGCTATTGTGATAGGATGTTTAAATACTTTGTAATCATATTCTGAATCTATGCAATATTTAAAAATTGCCAAACACATAATCCCAATAATAAATGGTTCATCAGGAAGACTAATTCCCAATCCAAATCCTACATCATCAATATTGATTGATAAAGGGACTAAAAATACTAAAAGTAGAAGTATTGTATCAAGCTTAAAAATAAGTACTAAAACTAGAATGAGAATAAATGGCAATAATCCAAACCAAGGAAAATCAAATATGATTGCAATTGAATTGGTTAAGACAAAAGCAATAGAGATAAAATAAAACCAACGTACTTTAATCGCTTCGGACAAGATATTAAACGGTTAAATTATTTTTATATTGATTATATTTTTCGATAGCAATAAGAACAATACAAGCCATTACAAATGAAATTAAGCAAGATATGATAATAATAATTGACCTTATTGGATACGCTTTCCCTTCGGCAGGTGACGCGTATTCGATAACGAATACATGACTAAGTTTTGTATCCATGTCAACTTTTGCTTGTTCATATTTTAAACGTAAATCAGTAAGGTGTTCTACTTCATATTTCAATTCTTCTTCTAATGCAACATATTCAGCTCCGTTTTCTGATATATTACTATTGCTTTGACCAGCTTCAACTTTTGATTGAGGCGAACCATAAATTCCTTTTATGCCAATATATACACCTCTTACACCAAGTATTTTCATTCTTAATTTTAAAGAATCAACATATGCTAATTTGTTATTATATTGTTCTTCCACAATTGTAAAAACTTGCTTAGCTAATCGTCCTTGAATTTCATTTTTAACAGTATCAACATTAGACATGATTCCGTTTGCAATATCTGCAGCCATTTTTGGGTCTTCATCTAATACTTCAATTTCAATGGAGTTATAATTGGTACGTCTGGTTTTTATATTACTCGCATATTTATTGCCTAAGGCAGCATATTTATCTAAACGATTTTGATCAATTTTATAATGTTCCATTAAATTAAATTGAGCCATTATTTTGGATTTTAAATTACCTGATTCAAGCAACTGCATGTATTGCTCGTCAATTTCTTCATCACCAAACATTAATGGATCTTTAGCTTTATCCTTATTGCCATAAAACAATTCCGATGAAATAGAATTAGTTGTGCTTGGATAAAATAAAGCCTTTGATTTAAATTTAGGAGTAATGAAAATTGGACTTGAAATGATTGCGGCTATAACTGCTGCCAAAATAGTGATAATGAATAGATGATTTTTCCATTTTAACAAAAAGGCAATCACCTCCATAAATTCAAAATTGTAATGTTTCTTTTTCTTATTCATCATACTTATTTTGGGCAAAAATAGGAAAAAATACACGCTATCAAACTTATGCTCCCTTCAAATTATTGGAAGCTAATTTTACCAATGAACTATATTTTAGTATTCTGAAAACAAATAATAAAGTTACTCCTGATAATCCACTAATAATAATTGAGATAAATAAATTTATTTTTGATTGATGCATAAACAATATTGATGTTACAAAAATAATTGCAAACAATACAAATTGTAACACATTAAAATATGTTAATTGAAGCTTGAGTTTTTTTTGTGCGAAAACAAAAAATAAAATGGCTGCAAATGATTGAGTTATTAATGCTGCAATTGCGGCTCCAAAAGCTCCTTTACTTGGGATAATAAATAGATTGATTGCCATATTTACAACCACCGCTACAAGAGCAATTAAACTTACAATTTTTAGATTTGAATTTGCCGTAAGCAATGTTCCAAAAATATACGTAACACATATTGGGATAAAAGTGAATATTACAATACCAAACACATCCGAAGCATACGGATTGTTTTGATGGTATAATAGTTCCATAATTTCTGTTTTATAGATGCTACAAAATACAGAAAGCATAATAGCAGGAGCTATCAAAATAGCCATACTCATTTTAACAAGTTGTTGCAATTCCTCTTTTTGGTTTAACATTTTTGCAAACATGGGTAGCAACATTCCACTTACCATTACCGCCATCATATTACTGGCTTCTAATAATCTATTTGCTTTTGCGTAAATGCCATTTTCAATATCTCCAGTAATAAATATTTTTTTTATAAGAATAATATCTACACGGGTATATAACGTCATCAATAATGCAATTACGGCAAATGGATAGGCCTGCTTTATCAACGCAATAAACACTTTTGTATCAATAGTAAATTTGATAGTTTCGAGATATGGTTTAAGCACATAAAAACTGATAAGCATAGCCATTATATAACCTAATGTTTGAGCATAAATAAAATGTTCAATATTTACTTCTGCAAAGGCTGCCCATATCATTAAACCGCAAAAAATAATCATCAAGGTTCTATCAACTACTGATAGCAATGAATCTGTTTTAAACAATTGTAATCCGCTTATATTACTCCTAAAATACAAAATAAAAAATGAAAGTATTTGATTAAACGACATCATAAATAGTAACCAAAGTTGATGTGATGAAAATCCATAAATCATTCCAACACATGTTGTAACAATTAGATATGCGAATGAAAATAAAATTTTTAACGGAACTAATGAAGAAAATTGTTTGCTAATAATGCTATGGTTTTTGGCTACAGAGGTGCTACTAAAATTATTGATTCCAAAATCTAATAGCATCACAAATAAGAGAGAAAATGCAAATAGATTAGCATAAACTCCATATTGTTCATTTCCTACTGTGTTTTGAATTAATCTATCAATCCCTAAAATCCAAAAAGGTTTAATTAGAATATTAACAGCAAGTAGAATAAAAATATTGACTAAAAATTTTTTTTGCATGAGTTTTTTCTGCGATAAAAATAAACATTAAATTCAACTTCGTATCATTGCACATCACATGCGAAAATTTATTCAAACACTGCCTGAAAAATTGGTATATTTTTTTTCATCTCTTTTAAGTCATCTAATCAATGGTAAAAAAGATTTGCGTAATATAGAATTTGCCAATATTCTTTGTATCAAGTTAGATGAGATTGGAGATTTGTGTTATTCATTGCATGTATTTAAAATGCTCAAAAAACAATATCCTAATAGTCATATTACTTTGCTTTGTAATCCATTTGCTTTATCACTCACACAAGATGATCCTAATATAAATGTAACAACAAGTAATTGGAAAGATGTTAAATGTAGCTATGATTTAATTGTTGATCTACGTGGTAGTTGGAAATCTATATTTTTCGCTTTAAAATTTTGGCCTAAAGCAAGACTTGATAGAGGAACTGTAAGATGGAAAAATAAAGGCAACCATCCGCATGAAGTAATTACCAATTTACAAATTGTTGAGCCCATTATCAGTAAAGAAAATCAAAGTACTCAACCTGAAATTTATTTTGGTTTTGATGAATTAAATAAAGCTGACTCCTTTATTCAAACTAATCAAATTCTTTCATTTTCAATCATACATGTAGGTGCAAGAAAGGAACTTCGTAAATGGGATAAATATGATTTGTTGGCAACATATCTTCATCAACAAAAAAATATGAAAGTAATTTTTATTGGCGATAAAAATGATATTGAAGAAATTGAAACTATCCAACAAAAACTTTTATTTAACACTTATAATGTTGCAGGTAAATTTAATCTTGCTGAGTTTGCAGCATTGGTTTCAAAGGCAACTATTTATGTTGGAAATGAAAGTGGTCCATTACATATTGCAGCAGTTTCCGGAGCATCAACATTAGGATTATATGGGCCAGGAGAGCCATTTGTATTTTATCCATGGAGTAAAAATTCATCTTATTTACACCATGTTTTGGAATGCAATCCTTGTGATCAAATTCATTGTGTGCATTCCGAAAATCCTTGTATAAATAGAATTCAATTGAATGAGGTAATTAATAAAATTGAATTACTAATTTCATCGAACACAAATATTTGAGATGGGACTTAAACGCTATTATAAAAAAGGAATTATTGAGGCTGGTTGTGATGAAGCTGGAAGAGGATGTTTAGCAGGACCAGTTTTTGCTGCAGCAGTAATTTTAGATATAAAAAATCCAATTTCGGGCTTAGATGATTCAAAAAAACTAAGTGAAAAAAAACGTAGCGCATTGAGAATTGAAATTGAAGAAAGAGCATTGAGTTTTGGAGTGGCCATGTTAAGCAATCTGGAAATTGACAAGCACAATATTTTAAAAGCTTCATTTATGGCCATGCACGCTGCTATTGAAAAATTAGGAAGCCAACCTGAGTTGCTATTAATAGACGGAAATAGATTTATTCCTTACAAAAAAATTAAGCATGAGTGCATTATAAAAGGCGATTCAAAATATCAAAGTATTGCGGCTGCTTCTATTTTAGCTAAAACTTATCGAGATGAATATATGATGAAATTGGATGAAGAATTCCCGCAATATCATTGGAATAAAAACAAAGGATATCCAACATTAGATCATCGCGATGGAATAAGAAAGTTTGGTGCCACAATTTATCACCGTATGAGTTTTACCTTATTAAATGACCAACTTAGTTTAGAAATTTGATTTAATTTTTTTTATAATTCCTTTAAATACGCATTAGCAATTTCATCTAACTCAGTGTACCAGTCTTCGCCATAATTTCTAATAAGTGCTTCTTTTAAAAATTTATAAATAGGAACTTGCTGTTTATTTCCTAACGTACATGCAGGCTTGCATATATTCCATTTATTATAATTGAGCGCCTCATAATCTCCAACTTTAGAAATTCGAATAGGATAGAGGTGACATGAAATGGGTTTTCTAAAATACGTTTTTCCTTCTTTCCAAGCCTTTTCAATTCCACATCCTAAAATGCCATTTTCATAGATACTAAAGTTACACTCACCACTTGGTAAACAGGTCGTAACCAAATCACCATCAGTATCTTTTTCCCAAACACCTTTTTCTTCAATTACGGTAATTCCTTTTTCACTTAAAAAGGGTTTGATATGTTTAATTTCCTGTTCAAGTATGTTGATTTCATCTTTTGTAATTGGAGCACCAAACTCACCTTCTACACAACAAGCACCTTTACATTTATTGAGGTTACAGATAAAATTCTTTTCAAGAATGTCTTGTGAAATTAATGTGTTTTGATGAATAATCATATTGCCAAATTAGTAAAATGTATTACAAACAAAAACGGCTACTTCAATTTGAAATAGCCGTTTTTAAAAATGATTTTTTAGAAATTATTCTGCTGTCTCTTCAGCAACAGGATTTGATGCAGGAGCTTCTGCTTTTGGTACAGCTGGCTTGCGTCCTCTTCTTGTTGTTTTCTTAGCAGTTTTGCTTGAAGTATCTTTTAACAAGTTTTCGTTGTAATCAACCAATTCCATAATTGCCATTTCTGCATTATCACCTTTACGGTTTGACAATTTTAAAATTCTAGTATATCCACCTGGTCTATCTGCAATTTTTTGAGCTATTGGACCAAAAAGTTCTTTAATAGATTCTTTGTTTTGAAGATAACTAAAAACTACTCTGCGCGAATTTGTATTATCGGCTTTCCCTTTAGTAAGAATAGGCTCAACATACATTCTTAAAGCCTTAGCTTTAGCCAAAGTAGTTGTAATTCTTTTATGCAAAATAAGTGATGACGCCATGTTCGCCAACATCGAACTTCTGTGAGCAGCTGTTCTACTTAAATGATTAAATTTTTTCCCGTGTCTCATTTTATTCTTATTAATGCTTTGGTATTAACACTTAGTACCTTGATTAATCTAAGCACTGAGCACTAAATAACTTTGCACTGTTATTATTCTTCGTTCAATTTATATTTTGATACTTCCATTCCAAAAGTAAGTCCTTTATCTCTCACTAATTCTTCCAATTCCGAAAGTGATTTTTTACCAAAATTACGGAACTTCAATAAATCAGCAATATCATAACTTACTAATTCCGATAATGATTTAATATCAGCCGCTTTTAAGCAATTGTATGCACGTACTGAAAGATCAAGATCTGATAATGGCGTTTTTAATATTTTGCGGATATGTAATAAATTCTCATCTACTTCTTGCGGAGCTTCTTTTACTTGAGTATCAAGTGTAATTAACTCATCAGAGAATAACATAAAATGTTGGATAAGAATTTTAGCTGCTTCTTTCAACGCATCTTCAGGGTGAATAGATCCATCAGTTGAAATTTCAATAACCAATTTTTCATAATCAGTTTTTTGTTCAACACGGTAATCTTCAACGCTAAATTTTACATTTTTGATGGGTGTGTAAATTGCATCAATTGCAATAACTCCAACAACTGCATCTTTAGGTTTATTTTCTTCAGCAGGAACATATCCTCTTCCTTTATCAACAGTTAATTCAATTTCTAACTGAACTTTTGGATCCATGTTACAAATTACCAAATCAGGATTCAAAATTTTGAAAGCATTAGTATGCTTACCAATTTCACCTGCAGTAAATTGCTCTTGTCCTTTTACATTGATGAAGATTTTTTCATTATCAACGCCATCCATTACTCGCTTAAAGCGAACTTGTTTTAGGTTAAGAACGATTTCAGTTACATCTTCAATAACTCCTTTAATGGTGGAGAACTCATGTTCAACCCCAGAAATTTTGATTGATGTAATTGCATAACCTTCCAATGATGAAAGGAGGATTCTTCTTAATGCATTTCCGATTGTAACACCGTATCCTTTTTCAAGAGGACGGAATTCAAACTGACCATAGAAGTCAGTATCTTTATGCATGATAACTTTATCCGGTTTCTGAAAAGCGAGTATTGACATAGTATGCTTTTAAAAATTAATTAATTATTATTATTTAGAATATAACTCAACGATCAATTGTTCCTTAATGTTTTCAGGAATTTGATCTCTTTCTGGCATGGCCAAAAATGTTCCACTCATGGCTTTATCATCCCAGCTAATCCAATTATATCTTTTAGCATTTGAATGAGCTAATGAATCATTTATCATTTCAAGAGTTTTTGCTTTTTCTCTTACTGCAACAATATCTCCTGGTTTTAAAGTATATGAAGCAATGTTCACAATTTTACCATTAACAGTAATGTGGCAATGTGAAACAACCTGACGAGCTGCACTACGAGTAGGAGCAATTCCCATACGAAAAACAGTATTATCCAATCGAGCTTCTAAAAACTTAAGCAAATTTTCACCAGTAATACCTCTTTTACGAGCTGCTTCTTCAAATGTTTTATAAAACTGACGCTCTAAAATACCATAAGTATATTTAGCTTTTTGTTTTTCAAATAACTGAATAGCATACTCAGTCGGTTTGCTTCTTTTGCGAGCTTGTCCGTGTTGTCCAGGAGGATAACTTCTTTTCTCGAAAGCTTTGTCAGCACCAAAAATAGCCTCTCTAAATTTACGAGCAATTTTGGTTTTGGGTCCTATATATCTAGCCATTGTATTGTATGGTAATGCGTAAATAAAAAATTAAACTCTTCTCTTTTTAGGAGGACGACAGCCATTATGAGGCATTGGTGTAATATCCTTAATAGACATAACATCTAAACCTGCTGCTGCTAAAGTTCTGATACAAGAATCTCTTCCTGATCCTGGACCTTTAACAAACACGTCCACTTTTTTCAATCCTAAATCAACTGCAACTTTAGCACAATCTGATGCCGCTAGTTGCGCAGCATAAGGTGTATTTTTCTTTGATCCTCTGAAACCCATTTTACCGGCAGAAGCCCAAGATATAACTTGTCCTGTTGAGTTAGTAATTGAAATAATGATATTATTAAAACTAGCTTTTATGTGCACTTCTCCGATTGCATCAATTGCAACGGTTTTTTTCTTGTTAGTTTTTTTTGCACCTGGTGAATTTGTAGCCATTGTTATACTGTTATGCTATTATTACTTAGTTACTTTTTTCTTACCTGCAACTGTCTTACGTTTACCTTTACGAGTACGTGAGTTAGTTCTGGTTCTTTGTCCACGAACAGGAAGTCCTTTTCTGTGACGTAAACCGCGATAGCAACCAATATCAAGCAAACGCTTAATGTTTAGTTGTTTTTCTGAACGAAGTTCACCTTCAACTGTAATTCCATCAGTAATGAACTTTCTGATTTTATTCAGTTCGTCATCATTCCAATCACTTACTTTTTTGTTAGGATCTATTCCACTATCGGTGAGAATTTTCTCAGCGGTTGAACGTCCTATACCAAAAATATAGGTTAGGCCAATAACGCCTCTTTTATTTTTTGGTAAATCAATACCTGATATACGAGCCATAGTTCTTAATTATCCTTGACGTTGTTTAAATTTTGGATTCTTTTTGTTTACAACGTAAATTCTCCCTTTACGTTTAACAAGTACACAGTCTTCACTGCGTTTTTTTACAGATGCTCTAACTTTCATCTTATTTATATCTATATATTATTCTTCCTTTTGTTAAATCATATGGCGACATTTCTACAGAAATTTTGTCTCCAGGTAAGATTTTAATGTAATTCATTCTCATCTTGCCCGAAATGTGCGCTATAATCTCGTGCCCATTTTCAAGTTGTACTCTAAACATTGCATTTGACAATGCTTCTATGATAACTCCATCTTGTTTTATAAGCGACTGTTTAGACATATTTTTCTATAAAAGGGCTGCGAAAATACTGTTAATTATATTATTCACCAACATTTATTTTATGCCGCCCCTACAGCATTAGTACGTCCTTTAATGCGTCCCGATTTCATTAAACCATCATAATGACGCATCAATAAGTGACTTTCAATTTGTTGTAACGTGTCTAAAACAACTCCAACTAAAATTAGTAATGAAGTTCCCCCATAAAACTGTGCAAACTGACTGTTAATATTAAGCACTCCTGCCAATGAAGGAAGGATAGCTACAATTGCTAAAAAAATAGCTCCAGGTAAAGTAATTCTTGACATCACATTATCAATAAAACTGGCTGTTGCTTTACCGGGCTTAACTCCTGGTATAAAACCGCTATTCCGTTTCATATCATCAGCTATTTGAGTTGGGTTAACTGAAATTGCGGTATAAAAATAAGTAAAGATGATAATAAGTATAGCAAAAGTAATGCTGTATCCAAAAGATCCTGGGTTGATGAATGTAGAAATTACCCCTTGCATTGATTCATAGTTAGGGAAAAATTGAGCTACGGTTGATGGTATAAACATTAATGCTTGAGCAAAAATGATTGGCATAACACCAGCAGCATTTACCTTTAATGGGATATATTGACGAACACCTCCATATTGGCGATTTCCGACAATTCTTTTTGCATATTGAACCGGAATTCTACGAGTTCCTTGAACTAACATAATAACTCCCATAATTACGGCAAACAAAGCTGCAAGTTCTATTAGGAATATTACTAAACCTCCTCCTGATTCAGAAAGTTTAAAATTGAATTCTTCTTTCAAAGCAAATGGTAAACGAGCAATAATACCAATCATGATAATTAAAGAGATACCATTACCAATTCCTTTATCTGTAATTCTTTCTCCTAACCACATTACAAACATAGTACTTGATGTAAGCACAATAACCGACATTGCCATAAACATGAAGTTCGACATGATTTCAGGATGAGTTATCGAAATAATAGCTCCAGGATTTTCTGCTTTTAAATTGATTAAGAAACCAACGGATTGAACAGCAGTAATGATTATAGTTAAATAACGTGTAATTTGATTGATTTTTCTTCTTCCATCTTCACCTTCTTTTTGCATTTTTTGGAAGGTTGGAACAGCCATAGTTAATAACTGAACAACGATAGATGCTGAAATATATGGCATTATTCCTAAAGCAAAAATTGAACCTCTACCAAAGGCTCCTCCAGCAAACATATTGATTAGTCCGAAAATACCAGTTGCTGCTTGTCTTGCAGAACCCTCAAGTGCGTTTGGATCTACACCTGGTAAGGTAACATAGGTACCGAAACGGTAAATGAAGAGCATCCAAAAGGTGATAGCAAGCTTGTACCTGAGGTCTTCTATTCGGTAAATGTTTTTTATCGTTTCAAGAATTTTCTTCATGCGTTAGATTTTAACGGCTGTACCACCAACTGCTTCAATAGCTTTTATTGCAGAAGCTGAAAATGCGTGCGCTTTTATTTCTACTGCGGCTTTTATTTCACCACGTCCTAATACTTTTATTAAATCTTTTTTAGATGCTAATCCATTATTCACAAATGTTTCTACATCAATTGATTTTAATCCTTTTTCTTCAACCAAAGTTTGAACTCTATCTAAGTTAATAGGAGTGAATTCAACACGGTTTAAGTTAGTAAAACCAAACTTAGGAACACGTCTGTATAATGGCATCTGACCACCTTCAAAACCTCTTTTAGTTTTATGACCAGAACGCGACTGACCACCTTTGTGACCTTTAGTAGCTGTTCCACCCTTACCGGATCCTTCACCTCTACCAATTCTCTTACCTTCTCTTTTTATTGAACCTTCTGCAGGTTTTAATGTGTGTAGTTTCATTTTACTTAAGCGGTTTCAACTTTTAATAAATGTTCAACTTTTTTTATCATCCCCAAAACTTGAGGTGTACCTTCAACTTCAATTACTTGGTGCATTTTGGTAAAACCTAATGCTCTAACAGTTCTTTTTTGGTTTTCAGGTCTGTCGATGGTACTCTTCACCTGTGTAATTTTTACTTTTGCCATCGTATTATCCGTTAAAAACTTGCTTTAAATTAATGTTTCTTGTATTCGCAATGGTATAAGCATCACGCATATTTAATAATGCATCGATAGTAGCTTTTACCACATTGTGTGGGTTAGAAGATCCTTTTGATTTACCTAACACATCAGTTATACCTGCACTTTCTAATACAGCACGCATTGCACCACCAGCAATTACGCCAGTTCCATGAGCTGCAGGTTTTAAGAAAACTCTACCACCTCCATATTTACCTAATTGTTCGTGAGGAACAGTTCCTTTGAGAACAGGTACTTTCACTAAATTCTTCTTTGCGTCATCAATGCCTTTGGTAATAGCATCAGTTACTTCATTGGCTTTTCCTAAACCATAACCAACAATGCCATTACTATCGCCAACTACCACAAGGGCAGAGAAACTAAATGTTCTACCACCTTTTGTTACTTTGGCAACACGGTTGATGGAAACAACTTTTTCTTTAAGTTCGATGTCGCTTGTTTTAACTCTTTTTACGTTTGCTGTTGACATATATATTTTTCATTTAAAGTTTGAGCTTGATGTTTTTAGCAGCAAGCATACAAACATTCTAGAATTTTAATCCTCCTTCTCTTGCACCATCAGCTAAGCTTTTTACTCGGCCATGATAAAGATATCCATTACGATCAAATACTATTGTTGAAACACCAACTTGTGTAGCTTTTTCGGCTAAAGCTTTTCCAACAAGGGTAGCTTTCTCAATTTTATTAAGTTTATCCGCTATGCTTGATGAAGATGCTGTAGCAATGGTGTTACCATGAACATCATCAATCAATTGAGCATAAATTTGCTTATTGCTTCTGAATACCGATAATCTCGGCTTTTCAGGTGTACCAAATACTCTACCACGAATACGAGCTTTGATTTTATGTCTTTTTTCAGTTTTATTAGCCAACATAGTTCAATGATTTTATTTAGATGCTGTTTTACCTGCTTTTCTTCTAAGTTGTTCGCCTTCAAATTTGATACCTTTTCCTTTGTATGGCTCAGGTTTACGAAGACTACGGATTTTAGCAGCTACTTGTCCGATTAATTGTTTATCACAACCTTCTAGAGTTATGATTGGGTTCTTACCCTTTTCTTGTTCAGTTTTTACTTTTAATTCTTTTGGAATTTCAAAATAAATATGATGAGAATAACCAAGTGTAAGATCAAGAACGTTTCCTTCATTAGTAGCTTTGTAACCAACACCTACAAGCTCTTGACGAACTTTGTAACCATTAGTAACTCCTTCAACCATATTGTTTAGTAATGATCTATACAAACCATGCATTGCTTTATGGCGTTTTTGATCTGTTGGGCGATTAACTTGAATTACTCCGTTTTCTATTGCTACAGAAATATCTTGGTCTAGTTGCTGATGCAATTCTCCCTTAGGACCTTTTACTGAAACAATATTATTATTTAAAACTTTTACTTCAACTCCTGAAGGCAAGTTTATTGGCGCTTTTCCTATACGTGACATAACCTTTTCCTCCTAATTTTAATAAATGTAACACAATACCTCACCACCAACATTTTGTTTGCGGGCTTCTTTATCGGTCATTACACCTTTTGAAGTGGTTAATACAGCAATTCCCAAACCGTTAATAACTCTTGGCATATCAGTAACTCCAGAGTATTTTCTTAAACCTGGGCTACTAACACGATCCAACTTTTTGATAGCTGGAGTTTTAGTTACTGGATGATATTTTAGTGCAATTTTGATAACTCCCTGATGATTTACTACATCTTCGAATTTATAATTAAGGATATACCCTTTTTCGAAAAGTACACGGGTAATCTCTTTCTTCAAATTTGAAGAAGGAATCTCTACAATGCGATGATTTGCCTTGATCGCATTACGTAGACGGGTCAAATAATCTGATATTGGATCTGTCATTGTTTATTTTATTACTTGTTGGTAGTAAGCCAAAGGCACTCTTTCCAACTAAGGTTATTAATCTTGATTTTTTTTAGGGCTGCGAATATATGAATAATCACATCCCATAGCAATTTATTTTTTTCTTACCAACTAGATTTAGTCACACCTGGGATTTTTCCCATAGAGGCAAGTTCACGAAATTGATTACGGCAAATACCAAAATCTCTCATGTATCCTTTAGGACGACCTGTTAGTTTACAACGGTTTTTTAAACGAACTGGAGAAGCATTTCTTGGTAATTTTTGTAATGCATCGTAATCACCTGCTGCTTTTAATGCTGCTCTTTTAACAGCATAATGCGCTACGGTTTTTTCTCTTTTAAGCTGGCGAGCTTTTACTGATTCTTTAGCCATTATTTCTGATTTTTAAATGGTAAACCAAATTCTTTCAAAAGAGCTAAACACTCTTCATCTGTTGTAGCAGTTGTTACAAACGTAATGTCCATTCCATTAATTCTGCTAACTTTATCAATATTTATTTCAGGGAAAATAATTTGTTCAGTAACTCCCATTGTGTAGTTACCACGACCATCAAATCCTTTTTCATTTAAACCTGCAAAGTCACGCACACGCGGCAAAGAAATAGATACCAAACGATCTAAAAATTCATACATTCTATCGCTGCGAAGCGTAACGCGTGAACCAATAGGAAGGTTTTGTCTTAATTTAAAATTAGAAATATCTTTCTTAGATTTTGTAGTAACGGCTTTTTGTCCAGCAATAATGGTCATTTCGGCAACTGCAACGTCTGCTATTTTTTTATCAGCAACTGCTGCACCAACACCTTGGTTAAGGCATATTTTTACCAATTTAGGAATTTCCATTACGTTAGCGTACTGAAACTTCTCTTTTAAGGCAGGAACCACCGCTGATTTATACTGTTCTTTTAGTCTTGGAGTGTACATATATTCATTAATCAATTAATTCGCCCGATTTTTTAGCAAAACGAACCAGTTTACCTGCTTCATTTATTTTACGACCTACTTTTGTAGGATTACCTGCTTTATCTAATAACATTAAGTTTGAGATATGAACAGGTGCTTCTTTTTTGATAATGCCTCCGTTTTGGTTTTGAGCATTAGGTTTAGTATGACGGCTAACAATGTTAATGCCCTCCACTAAGGCACGTTTTTCAGTATTTTTAACTTCTATAACGCGTCCTTTTTTACCCTTATCATCACCGGCAATTATCTGAACCATATCTCCCTTTTTGATATGGAGCTTTGCCTGTTTGTTATATTTTCTTTCCATGATTTATAATACTTCAGGTGCTAATGATACAATTTTCATAAATTGTTTTTCTCTAAGTTCACGTGCAACCGGACCAAATATACGTGTTGCTCTTGGCTCATCTTGTGCATTTAATAAAACACAAGAGTTATCATCAAAGCGAATGTATGAGCCATCTGCTCTTCTAATTTCTTTTTTTGTACGAACAACAACAGCTTTAGAAACTGCCCCTTTTTTTACACCACCAGAAGGTATAGCTGACTTTACAGTAACAACTATTTTATCTCCAACTGAAGCATAACGTCTTGCTGTTCCGCCAAGCACTCTAATACAAAGTACTTCTTTTGCTCCGCTGTTATCAGCTACTTTTAATCTACTTTCTTGTTGTATCATTGTTATTTAGCTTTTTCAACTATTTCAACTAATCTCCATCTTTTGTCTTTACTCAAAGGGCGAGTCTCCATAACTTTGACGATATCGTCAATGTTACATTCATTTTTCTCGTCATGAGCCTTAAACTTTGAAGTCATTTTGATGAACTTACCATATTTAGGGTGCATCACTTTACGTTCAACAGACACCACGATAGTTTTTTGCATTTTATTGCTTACTACTTTACCGATAATGACTTTGCGCGAATTTCTTTCTATTGTTACTGCTTCCATTTTTCTTTAATTATGAACGTTTGCTAGTACTCTTTTTTTATGCTCAGTGAGCAAACGAGCGATAAGTTTTTTGCTCATCTTAATCTTATTAGGATTTTCGATTGGTGATACAGCATGACCAAATATTAATTTGGTCAACATCGTACGTTCTTCTTTAATACGAGCGTTCAATTCTTTATCTGAAAGCTCTAAAATTTCTGGGTTTTTCATGATTATTCAGTGTAATCAGGTTTAACAACAAATCTTGTAATTACAGGAAGTTTTTGAGAAGCTAATCTCATTGCTTCTTTAGCAACATTCATTGGTACACCATCAGCTTCAAAAATGATAGTTCCGGGTTTGCAAACTGCTACCCAATATTCAGGAGCTCCTTTACCTTTTCCCATACGAACCTCTGCTGGTTTTTTCGTCATTGGTTTATCAGGAAATACACGAATCCATACTTGACCTTCGCGTTTCATGAAGCGGTTTAATGCAACACGAGCAGCTTCAAGCTGTTTTGATGTAAGGAAACTTTCGTCAACTGATTTCAGTCCAAATGAACCGAAAGCAATGTTAGCTCCACGGGTAGCGTTACCTTTAACTCTCCCTTTTTGTGTTTTTCTATATTTAGTTCTTTTTGGCTGTAACATTTCTTACAGTTTTATAATTAGTGATTCGTTACTTTTTATTTCTTGGTCTTTTATCTCCTCCTGCACCTAATCCTCCTGCTGGTTTTCTGTCTCCACTACCGCCTCTTCTATCATTTCCTCCTCTTGGTCTTCTATCTCCTCTATCAGCTCTTCCATCATTTGGTCTTTGTCCAACTCCTGGTTTATCTTGGCTTGTCATCCCTACATTAGGAGAAAGATCACGTTTTCCATAAATCTCACCCTTACAAATCCACACCTTAATTCCAATTTTACCATATACGGTCAATGCTTCAACTATTGCATAATCAATGTCAGCACGAAGAGTATGCAAAGGAGTTCTTCCTTCTTTGTAGGATTCGGAACGAGCCATTTCAGCGCCACCTAATCTTCCAGAAATCATAATCTTAATTCCTTCAGCACCCATTCTCATTGTAGAGGCAATAGAAGTTTTTAGTGCGCGTTTGTATGAAACACGAGCTTCAATTTGTCCCGCAACATTTTGCCCTACTAACTGAGCATCTAACTCAGGACGTTTAATTTCAAAAATATTGATTTGAACATCCTTTTTTGTTAGCTTTTTAATTTCTTCTTTAATCTTATCAACTTCAGAACCAGCTTTACCAATTACGATACCTGGGCGTGAGGTATGAACAGTGATGATAATGCGTTTGATAGTTCTTTCAATAACAATCTTAGCTATTCCACCTTTTGTGATACGGGCGTTTAAATATTTTCTGATTTTTTCATCTTCGATGAGTTTTTCAGAGAAATTTTTTCCTCCATACCAATTAGATTCCCATCCTCTGATGATACCTAAACGTAATGCTATCGGGTTAACTTTTTGTCCCATTCTATTATTCGTTATTAGAATTTACAGTTTCAACTTCAGCGTTTGCAACTTTGCTGTCAATAATCAAAGTAACATGATTTGAGCGTTTTCTCACACGATGAGCTCTTCCTTGTGGGGCGGGTATAATTCTTTTTAACATTGGACCGCCTCCAACAAAAATAGTTTTTATATACAAGTTACTATCTTCAACACGAGCACCTTCGTTTTTTTGTCCCCAATTTGCAATTGCAGATAGGAGTAGTTTTTCAACTCTTGGTGCACTTTCTTTTTGATTATTAAATCGCAAAGTATTTAATGCTTCTTCCACTTTTTTCCCTCTGATTAAATCAACTATCAGTCGCATCTTACGAGGCGATGTAGGGCAATTATTTAATTTCGCTACTGCTTCCATTATGCATCTTTTTTAACAGGGTGATTTCTAAATGTTCTGGTTGGAGAAAATTCTCCCAACTTGTGACCAACCATATTTTCGGTTACATACACAGGGATAAACTTGTTTCCATTGTGCACACCAAATGTATGACCAACGAAATCAGGTGTTATCATTGATCTACGTGACCAAGTTTTGATCACTGATTTCTTTTTAGATTCGTTCAGAACATTTACTTTTTTCTCAAGTTTAATGTCGATGAACGGTCCTTTTTTGAGCGAACGAGCCATATCTATTTATTACTTCTTACGTCTTTCAATGATGAAATTATTTGAATGCTTTTTAGGTGTACGTGTTTTGTAACCTTTAGCTTTTAGTCCTTTGCGTGAACGTGGATGACCTCCAGAGGCTCTACCTTCACCACCACCCATTGGGTGATCAACAGGATTCATTGCTACAGCACGTGTTCTAGGTCTGCGACCTCTCCAACGGTTTGCACCAGCTTTACCTTTCCGCTCCAAGTTATGGTCAGGATTTGAAACCGAACCAATAGTTGCAAGACCTGTATTTAATATCATTCTAGTCTCTCCAGATGCTAATTTGATAGTAGCGTATTTGCCATCACGGTTAAGCAATTGAGCAAACGAACCCGCACTTCTAACTAATTTGGCTCCTTGTCCAGGCTGCATTTCAATATTGTGAATAACTGTACCTAAAGGAATTTCAGTCATTGGTAAAGCATTCCCAATTTCTGGAGCAGCACCAGAACCTGACATTACTTTTTGACCAGCTTGTAATCCTGCTGGAGCAATAATATACCTTTTTTCACCATCAACGTAGTGAAGTAAAGCAATACGTGCAGTTCTGTTTGGATCATACTCAATTGAGTGAACCGTTGCAGGAACATGTTTATCACGTTTAAAATCGATTATACGATACATTTGTTTGTGACCACCACCTATGTATCTCATGGTCATTTTACCAGTATCGTTACGTCCACCCGAACGCGTTTTAGGCAATAGCAACGACTTTTCTGGGGTAGATTTTGTAATCTCCTCGAAGGTGTTGGCCAATTTAAATCTTGTGCCTGGGGTGGTTGGTCTAAATTTCTTAATTCCCATTTCTCGTTATACGTTTTGGAAGAAGTCGATTGTTTGACCTTCTTTTAGTGTTACAAATGCTTTTTTGAAAGCAGGTTTTCTGCCGTAGAAAAGTCCTTTTTTAGTAGAACGTGATTTTGCTTTACCAGCATAATTCATTGTGCTGATGCCGGTCACGCTTACTTTATACATATCTTCAATAGCTTTTTTGATCTCTGGTTTTGTAGCTTCATTATCAACTACAAATCCAATCTGACCAAGCTTTTCTCCTGAAGCTGTAGACTTTTCAGTTATTAAAGGTTTCTTTAAAATACTCATTTTTCAGAATTTAAAATTTCTTCAATTACTTCTACAGAACCTTCTGTAAGGATAAGTTTGCTGGCATTAAGAATCGCATATGTATTGAGATCTTTTGCTGTCATTACTTTGGCCTTAGCTAGATTTCTGCTTGATTTATAAATATTATCATTATAATCACTTATTACCAGTAATGTTTTTTCATTACTAAATTTTAAGTTATTCATCATGTCAATATAATTTTTTGTTTTTGGCTCATCCATATTGAAATTTTCCAAAATAGTAATGCTGTTATCTTTTGCTTTGTATGCAAGAGCAGACTTACGAGCCAATTGTTTTAATTTTTTGTTCAACTTAAAACTGTAATCACGAGGATGTGGACCATGTATTCGAGCACCTCCCACAAAAGTACCAGATTTGATACTTCCTTTACGTGAACCACCAGTACCTTTTTGGCGGTGAAGTTTTTTTGTAGAACCACTAATAGTACTTTTTTCGAGTGAACTATGAGTTCCTTGGCGTTGGTTAGCCAAAAATTGCTTTACATCAAGGTATATTGCGTGATCATTTGGTTCGATACCATAAATGGCATCATTCAAATTCACTTTTTTACCAGTTGCTGATCCGCTTGTATTTATTATTGCTAATTCCATGATTATTTTTCAATATAAACGAATGAACCATTGTGACCAGGAACGCTGCCTTTAATAACTATCAGGTTCTCGTCTTTCATTACTTTTAGTATTTCAAGGTTAGTTTTTTTCACTCTAACACCACCCATTCTACCAGCCATTCTCATCCCTTTCATAACTCTTGAAGGGTCTGAAGATGCACCTAAAGATCCTGGGGCTCTTAAACGATTGTGTTGTCCGTGAGTTTGTCCTCCCACGCCACCAAACCCATGACGTTTAACAACTCCTTGGAATCCTTTACCTTTGGATGTACCAACCACATCAACAAATTCACCTTCGGCAAATAAGTCAACAGTAAGTGATTGTCCAATAGTAAGTTCTTGTTCGAATCCTTGGAACTCAACCATTTTAGATTTAGGCGTTGTGTTAGCCTTTTTATAAATACCATTTAGCGCAGCGGGGGAATTTTTTTCCTTACGTTCTCCGTACGCGATTTGAACAGCTTTGTATCCATCTTTTTCAGATGTTTTAACCTGTGTTACAACACAAGGTCCTGCTTCGATAACCGTACAAGCTAATTGCTTACCGTCTTTACCAAATATGCTGGTCATACCTACTTTTTTTCCGATCAGTCCTGACATAGTTCTTTATCAAACTTTAATTTCAACATCAACTCCGCTAGGCAACTCTAATTTCATTAGTGCATCAACAGTTTTTGCGGTTGAACTGTAGATGTCGAGAATTCTCTTATAAGAGCAGAGTTGGAATTGCTCTCTTGCTTTTTTGTTTACGTGCGGTGAACGCAAAACCGTGTAGATACGCTTGTGTGTGGGCAATGGAATTGGTCCACTCACAACTGCACCTGTTGATTTTACAGTTCTTACAATCTTCTCAGCTGATTTATCAACCAGATTGTAATCGAACGATTTTAATTTAATTCTGATTTTTTGATTAACCATTTTATTTAAGCTTTTACTGCTTTACCGTTTACTTTTGCTAATACTTCATCAGCTACATTTTTTGGAGCCTCAGCATAGTGATCAAATTCCATTGTACTTGAAGCACGACCTGAAGATAAAGTACGTAACTGAGTTACATAACCAAACATTTCAGATAGTGGAACTTTGGCTTTGATTACCTGAGAACCAGCTCTGCTATCCATTCCCTCTAATTGCCCTCTTCTTTTGTTCAAATCTCCAATCACGTCACCCATATAATCTTCTGGAGTTAACACTTCAATTTTCATTATAGGTTCAAGTAATACAGGACTTGCTTTGCGACAAGCTTCTTTGAATGCAACTTTAGCTGCAATTTCAAAAGACATCGCATCCGAATCTACTGCATGGTATGAACCATCATATAGTCTAACTTTCAAACTATCAACTGGATATCCTGCTAATACACCATTGCTCATAGCCTGTTTAAAGCCTTTTTCGATTGAAGGAATAAATTCACGAGGAATTGATCCACCAACAATTTCATTTATAAACTGAAGACCTTCTTTTCCTTCATCAACAGGAGAAAGTTCAAAAGTCATATCAGCAAATTTTCCTCTACCACC
Source organism: Bacteroidota bacterium (assembly GCA_025359805.1). Lineage (GTDB taxonomy): Bacteria > Bacteroidota > Bacteroidia > UKL13-3 > UKL13-3 > CAIUEQ01. Next base: position 30,839 of record JANYDU010000046.1, on the reverse strand, counting down.
TGATTGCTTTTTGTAGAGTTCTCTGTGATTAATAGAATTTTTGATTGTTTCTTTATAAGCTACTTGAGGTGCTCCTTGGTTACATTCAACTTTAAATTCACGTCTTAAACGATCAACGATAATTTCAAGATGAAGTTCGCCCATTCCTGAGATTACTGTTTGTCCTGTTTCTTCATCTGTTTTTACGCGGAAAGTAGGATCTTCTTCAGCTAATTTAGCAAGAGACATTCCTAATCTATCTGAATCAGCTTGAGTTTTAGGCTCAACAGCTAATCCAATAACGGGCTCAGGGAAATCCATTGCTTCAAGCACAATTGGGTGCTTTTCATCACAGAGAGTATCACCTGTTTTGATATCTTTAAACCCTACAGCTGCACCAATATCACCAGCACCTAAACTATCGATAGGGTTTTGTTTATTAGCGTGCATTTGGAATATACGTGAAATACGTTCTTTATTTCCACTACGGGTATTTAGTACATAAGAACCTGCATCAAGCTTACCCGAATATGCACGCATAAATGCTAAACGACCAACAAATGGATCGGTTGCAATTTTAAATGCTAAAGCAGCAAAAGGTTCATTGTAGTCAGGTTTACGAGTAACTTCTTGTTCGGTATCAGGATTTATTCCTGTTATGTGTTGTTTGTCGAGTGGGCTTGGTAAAATTTCCATTACCAAATCAAGCATGGTTTGTACACCTTTGTTTTTGAAAGAAGAACCACATAACATTGGTACAATTTTCATATCAATAGTCGCTTTGCGCAAAGCATCTAAAATTTCGCGTTCAGAAATTGATGTAGGATCTTCAAAGAATTTTTCCATCAATTTGTCATCATATTCAGAAACAGCTTCCAACAACTTCTCTCTCCACTCAGTAGCTTCTTCAACCATATCAGCAGGAATCGGCACATCTTTATATGTCATTCCTTTATCATCCTCATTCCAAACCATTCCGCGGAAGTTGATTAAATCAACCACACCAACAAAATTATCTTCAGCACCAATTGGTAATTGAAGTGGAATAGCATTACTACCTAACATGCTACGAACTTGCTTAACCACATTTAAGAAGTCGGCACCAGAGCGATCCATTTTATTCACGAAACCGATACGGGCAACATTATAATTGTTAGCTAAGCGCCAGTTAGTTTCTGATTGGGGTTCAACACCATCAACAGCACTAAACAAAAATACAAGACCATCTAATACACGAAGTGAGCGATTTACTTCTACAGTAAAATCAACGTGACCAGGAGTATCAATAATATTAATATGATAATTGTTATTGCGGTATTTCCAGAAAACAGTTGTAGCAGCAGAAGTGATTGTTATTCCACGTTCTTGCTCTTGAACCATCCAATCCATTGTTGCCGCACCATCATGAACTTCTCCAATTTTGTGGTTTACACCAGCATAATAAAGAATACGCTCAGTTGTAGTGGTTTTACCCGCATCAATGTGAGCAGCAATACCTATATTTCTTGTATATTTTAAGTCGCGTGACATTTGTTAATTGTTCCTCGTGTTAATTTATTAGCTTAATTTAAAGTGAGAGAAAGCTTTATTCGCTTCTGCCATTTTATGTGTGTCTTCACGTTTTTTTACCGCAGCACCTTCATTTTTTGAAGCTGACAGAATTTCTCCGGCAAGTTTATCAGACATTGTTTTTTCTGTTCTTTTTCTTGAATAATCAATCATCCATTTCATACCAACTGCAACTTTTCTATCAGCAGGTACTTCAATTGGAATTTGAAAGGTAGAACCTCCAACACGTCTTGCTTTTACTTCTACTGAAGGCATGATATTGTTCAATGCTTTTTTCCAAACATCTAATCCACGCTCTTGAGTTTTTGCTTCTACTTTATCTAAAGCGTCATAGAAAATTCCGTAAGCGATACTTTTTTTCCCGCTCCACATCATGTTGTTTACAAAACGTGTAACCAAAGTATCATTAAACTTTGGATCTGGAACTAATATTCTTTTTTTAGGTTTCGATTTTCTCATACCTTATGTTACTTCTTTTTAGGTTTACCTTTTGCATCAGCAGCAACTGCTCCAGCTTTAGGTTTTTTAGTACCGTATTTTGATCTACGTTGGTTACGTCCTTCAACACCTGATGTATCCAGTGCTCCACGTACAATGTGGTAACGAACTCCAGGTAAATCTTTTACCCTTCCTCCACGAATTAATACGATAGAGTGTTCTTGCAAATTATGTCCTTCACCAGGTATGTAGGCATTTACTTCGTTTCCGTTAGTTAATCTAACACGAGCCACTTTACGCATAGCTGAGTTAGGTTTTTTAGGTGTGGTTGTGTAAACACGAGTACACACACCTCTGCGTTGGGGGCACGAATCTAAAGCAGGAGATTTACTCTTGCTTGCTTTGTCAGTGCGACCTTTTCTTACTAGTTGTTGTATGGTTGGCATATCAATACTTTAAACACCCAATGTTTTTTTAGGGGTGGCAAATGTAGAGGGAATAATTTAGCTTAGCAAGCGCAGAAGAAAAATATTTAATATTTAACTGCTGAGCGGGTTAATCTAAGCGATAATTTAACCATCAGTCTTTGCCAATAGAACCTAATATTGTTCTGAAATTGGGGTGGCAAATATAGGATTGATTATTTAACAAGCAAGGATTTGGAAAAACTTTTGAAGAAATATTCAAATATGGACTGATGAAAGGATGTTTTTTCGGAAAAATGATATTCTTGATTTCGATTTTTTTTACTAAAAATATTTTTTTGACATTAGTTATAATGATGATGGAAAAGACAAAATAGTTTCTTTGATTTTCTATTTTACAATACATATTTTAATAGTTGAACTTTTATTTCCGTATCTATCCGTAAGTGCAGCATAATACATTCCATTATTTAATTCTGAAGTATCAATAGATTTTTCATTGCTAAAAGCAGGTATTTTTTCGGAAATAATCTCTCGCCCTGTTAAATCAAAAAGAGATAATTGTAAATCTTGATTTGATGAAGCCCTTAACGAAAAATGAAGTATTGAATGAGTGGGATTTGGGTAAGCGGTTAAATAATTTTTATCTTTAAAAAGTTCGTTGATACCGATTCTAGTATCATCTAAAACGATATTAAAATTTGCAGCTTTAGCAAAATAAACGGAAGCAATTTTTGTGGATGTATTATATTTTACAAACCATACTCCATCACTGCTAAACATAATTGGGTATTCGCCTGTATGAAAATCAATCCAACCTGTATCGCCACAAAATCCTTTATACGTTTTTGCACCGGTTTTTATGTATTCTAAGTTAATTGGATAATTGCATGAAATTAATGTATCGGCATCTTTGATAAGTACTGTTCCTTTTTGCATAAATAAATCTATTAGATTTCCACTTTGTTCTGATGCCCAAAAAAAATGTGCATCGGTAATATAATCATTACTTAAACCTGTAGTTGATTTTGGAATAGAAAGTATTGTATTAGTTGATTTTGAAATAGCAATATCAGTATAGTTTCCATCATTAATTTTATACGAAACAGCTGCTGGAATCGATAAAGTTTGAATTGGAAAAGTATCTGTAGAAATGTTTTTAAAAGGTTGTAAACAGGTTAAGTAAGATGCAGAATTTGATGGAGAAGTTTTCACATCTATGTATGTATGATTTTGTATATTTTGATAGCTATATTCATGTATTCCTGTAACTTTATTAAATGTGATATTTACATCACTATTTACGATTGAATATAATCCAGAGTTTCTTCTTTTCCATGCTGCACGGTGGTTTGCCATCATATCGATAAAAACTCCGGTATTACTTAAGTTCCCATTTTCAAGTCCATATCCATGTAATAAATAGGAATATTGTTGGGGATTATTACTTGATAAGTGATCAATCATTAAAAAATATTTTTTTCTAATAAACATTACTTTTCTATTTACATCAGTATTTAAATAATGAGTTCTTAATTCCGCATAATTTTGAACATCGGAAGTAAATGTTTTTTCGATAAAACAATCTGCGCCATTTGATTTTCCGGGTTGACCTTGTAGTGTTCCTGCACCATTTACTAAAAGCATATTGTGTGAAGATGCTGATGCGATGGAATCTCTCCATTCATAACTTAAATATCCTGGGTCTAATGCCATCGTTTGTCCGTTTATCATCATCAAAAAACTGCCATCATCAGCATGGTTATGTGCATCAGAAGATGACAATGCAATTCCATTTTTTCCTGTTAGTGCAAAATAGGTTGCAGCTGAATCCCAACCTGATCGAAATATGGCAATTCCAGCATCGGGTAATACTTTAAATAAACTATCATTAAATAAATTTACGGGGGTATTTGCTGCAATATAATTAGCACGTAAATCATATACTGATTGTAGTTGACGACTTAATGAATTATCTTGTACATTATCTAATTGACTTAAGGTAAGTGGCCAAACATATTTTGGTTTTCTAAGAATGGCTAATTCGGGAAAACATCTGTAATTATAGGAATCTTCAATTGCAGGCATTCGTCCATCTGGCATTCTAATGGCTTCAAACCAATCATAAATTTTTACATAGTTTGTATCATACCAAGGGTTTCTTATTTTTCTATTGATGTCGCTAAATTGATAAGATAGTGTAGTATCTTTTAAATAAAATCCCATGGCTCTAAAAAATGGCAGCAAGTTGCAAAATGCATATTTATAGTAATAAGTTCCTTCCGCATATCCGGTATATTTCCCAACAGTTGATTGACGTTTTATATCCCACCACATAACATTATGAATATTCCACATGGCTGCATTTATCCAGTTATAGGGTTTGTTTTGATCCAATGTGTCTTTTATATCACTTAAAATTACGGCTGCCATTCCTATTGCTCCTGCGGTCATCAATGAGTGATTATTTTTTGCGCCTTGAAAAAAGTTTGTTCCTAAATTTGTTTTGGTGGCTTCGAAGTATAAATTACCAGTAAACACTTTCACAGCGTTTTTGGCCAGGGTTAATTCTGTTTCACTAACACCTGCTCCTCTTAATAAATCATAGGCAGTTACAAAATCAATAATTTGTTTTGATGTCCATTGCCAATTATCAAAATTAGTAGGACTATCGCTTGATAAAACATTTACGTAAGTATTAATTTGTTCAAGAAGTGTGCGTGAGGTGATTCTTAAATAATCTTTTTCGGAAGTACTCAGTGAAGTTATTGTGTTTCCTGATGGTTTTACGCCAAGTAGGAAACAAAATGCAGCATTTTTTGCAATGTATGCTCGGTTTCTTTTATCATCCAATACATCATTTCCTGTTGGAGGAATTGAAATGGCATTGTTATAAACTTCAGTATATAAATCAATGTTTGTTCCGGCAGCTAAAGAAATTTTCACTCCCGAAATTTCATCCGTATGAATAATAGAACGTGGATAAGAAGTATCAGCACCAAATGGAATCCAAGGTTGAGGAATTGATTGTGCATAAAAACGATTAATTGAAAATACGAAAAAAATAAAAATGTATAGTTTTTTCATGTGTATATTGTTTGTGTATTTTTACCGTATCGAAAGTACGAATTTTTATAAAAAATAGATGCAAATTGATTAGAAACAAAAATTATGACTAAAAATACATTTAAAACCATCCAATTTTTTATCCTATTTTTAATTGGAGTGGCTCTTGTTTTTTTATCATTCAATAAATTAAATATTCATGATATTTTAATCACTATTAAAACAGGAAATTATTGGGTTGCATTTCCAGTTTATTTGGTTTCAATTAGTGGATATTATTTTAGAATTTTGAGGTGGAAATTATTCTATATATCAATGGATGAAAAGCCGCGAAAAAGCATGCTGTTTATTTCCTTGTGTGTTGGGTATTTAGTGAGCTTTGCAGTGCCAAGGTTAGGAGAAATTACACGTTGTTTAATGTTGAAAAAATCAGATAATATTCCTTTTAATAAATCATTAATTACTATAGTTGTGGAAAGAACAATTGATACCATTACTTTACTCATATTATTGGTTATCGCATTTGTTTTTAATAGTTCCAATATTGCTGTTTTTATCAAACAAAATATTCTATATCCCATTCAGCAAAGAATCAGTTTTTCAACTTTATTGTGGATTATTTTATCAGGCATTTTTTTACTATTTGTTTTAGGTTGGATAATTAAATACAAACTCAAAAACAGAAAAATATACCGTTTTTATTTGGAATTTATTCATTCCATAAAAAGTATGTTGATGATGAAGCATCGAGTTAAATTTTTGTTACTAACTTGTGCTATTTGGGTTTGTTATTTTTTGATGACTTACTTATGGTTATTTACCTTTTTTGAAAGTGAAAATTTAGGAATGAATGCCGCATTTTTTGTATTGGTAATTGGAAGTATAGGTAGATCTATTCCCATACAGGGCGGGGGAATGGGCGCCTATCATTTTTTAGTGAGCCAAGCATTTGTATTATTAGGCGTCAGTTTATTAACCGGAAATGCTTTGGCAATTATTATTCATGGAGCTCAGGCTGTGTTTACTTTTTTTACAGGCACAATTTGTTTTATTTGGTTTTTATTACAATTTAAAAAGTACAAATTTGAAACATGAAAAAAATGTTTTTATTCTTGATGATTTATTCATCGTTTATAGTTAATGCACAAGTTCCTAAAATGGGTAACGATACCTTAATTGATATTGCTTGTTGGAATATTGAATGGTTTGGAGATGCCACAAATGGGCCTATCAATGAAACCCTTCAATTTAATAATGTGAAAAGTGTTTTACAAAATGCTGATATTGATGTATGGGCTTTAGAAGAAATTTCGGATGCTACAGCTTGGGTAAATTTAACAGCCGCAATGCCCGATTATGGAAATACAATTACCACGTATTCTCAAACTCAAAAAACAGGATTAATTTGGAATAAAAATATCTTCGATTTTATATCCAGTCAAAGTGTACTAACAGACCAAACATATTACAATGATTTTGCTGGTAGACCTCCACTTGAAGTTATTTTAAAAACTAAAATAAATTCAGTTGTTGATACCATTTATTTTTATGTATTGCATCTTAAAGCCTACGGAGATCAAACATCTTATGGAAGGCGACAAAATGCTTCGGGGTATCTGAAAACTTTTTTAGAAACAAATAGAGCGGATAAAAAAGTAATTGTTTTAGGGGATTGGAATGATGATTTGAACTCATCAACGTATAATAATTTAACTTCACCTTTTGCAAATTTTGTGAATGATAGCACACATTTTTTCTTCCCAACAAAAGTCTTGTGCGATCAAGGAAAAAGTTCTTACATAACAGGTGGAAAAATGTTGGATGAGCAAATGCTTTCCAAATCTTTACAAAAGTTTTATGTAAATAATTCATGTAGAGTTGTGAATGAATTACCAACTTATATTTCGGGTTACTTAAGTGATAATACATCGGATCATTATCCGGTTTTATCGTTTTATAATACCAAAAGATATGCGGGTGTTGGTGTTGATGAAATTGCTTCGTTTCCTCTTAAAATATCTGTTTATCCTAATCCTTCGGAAGGAAATATTTTTATAGAAACCACTGCTGAGGTTAGCCAAATTTCAGTCATAAATAATATTGGGCAAAGCAGTGTTGTTGAATGGACAAAAACTTCAAACGGACTTATAAAAATGAAGTTGAATGAATCTTTTTCTACAGGTATTTATTTTATTCATCTTACTACAAATGACGGAGTATTACAGTCGAAAATAAGTATTAAATAGATAATCATAAAGTTGTTGATGGAAGATAATCGCAAACAAATTTTTGATGAAATAACCCGTATATTTTCTAAATATACTCCACCGCTAACAGTTGTATCTAAATTTGACTCTCGTTATGAATTGGTTTCAAAAAAGGAAGTTGAAATTGCAGGACGAAAATTTAAAGAACTCTATTTTGGTGCTGCCATCATTCAAAAAAATTATGTAGGATTTTATATGATGACAATTTATATGCATACTGAATTGATTGAAAAAATTCCGGAAAACTTAAAAAAATGTTTGAAAGGGAAATCATGTTTTCATATTAAAAAATGGGATGCACAAATGAAAAAGGATATTGAAAAAACTGTGAAAGATGGATTTGATTGTTATAAGAAGTTGAAATATGTTTAGTTGGTTGTTAATTAGTTAAGGGCTCTAAATTTTAGTGTTTAAAACATCTCGCATAAATTTAAAAATAACCCTCTTGATCCACCAGTTCCAAATCCGTAATCAAAGGCTGCATTTGTATTAGAATATTTATTTACTTTTAGACGTAAGCCAAATCCATAACCTGGTTGTAAATTATTAATTATGTTGCTTGGCCAATTCGAAAAACTTTGTGTATTTATAAAAAGCACTCCTCCCAATAAACCATTTTTAGTAATTCCAAACCGATATTCTGATTCTAAATAAATCATATTTTTATCTCTAAAACGCCCTTGAATATAACCTCTTCCGGTATTTCCATAATTGTCCCAACCCGTGCTTGGCAAGTCTAAATATGGAGGATTTCCATTTATTGTAAGCCAGTTATAACTCCAAAACGCAAGAATATTTTTTGAAGAAAAAGGAAACTTCATATATTTTCTAAAATCAATAATTAACGATTGCCAATTGTTATCACTTCCTAAATATGTGTTGTTGTTTCGATATACCAAATTGCCGTAAATTCCTTTTTGAGGGTTTATAGAATTTCGTCTGTTATCAAACAAAATGTTTAGTGAGATACCTGATGATGTGCTCTGCTCTTTTAAACCATATTTACTAAAATCGGTTTGTTGTTGATTGGAATTTGGTGTTTCTTTTATATTCCAATGTGCATCTAAATTATATCCCATTCCAATAAAAAAATCGGGTACAATTTGTTTTAATACTGTTTGATAAATTCGGATAAATGAATAGTCAATTTTACTTGCATCACTAAGTTTTGTATAACCTCCAAGTCCATAAGTTTCTTGAGGATATTTTAAATATATAATATCGCCCACCAAATTGTATTTATTTCCTTTGCTCCAAATATTTGGTTGAATAATGAGTATAGTTTGGTTTTGTTGAGTGTATGCAAGTGTTGAAATAATATTTGAAATATTTGCTTGAGCGCCCTCTGTAGTATATAATGCAAGATTACCCGTAACGCCCACAACCATGCCTGTTTGAAGAGAATAACTAATAACAGGCAATATAGAAAAATGATTTCTTTCTGTTTGTTTTAGAGCAGTATCATAGTTTTCAAAATCTAAATGTTTTGAAAATTTTGCAGCCCAATCAAACACATCAATTTGTTTCACCTCATGAGATGAATCTGATTGAGCAAATGCACAACTAAGGAAAATATTTCCTATACAAATGGATATAAATTTTTTGATTGGCAATTCAACTGTTGAAATCCAAATTTAATTAACAATTTGGAGTAAATATTAACTCAGTATTAATAACATGTTTTTTTAATAAAGGGTTGTGTTGGTTAATAAACTAATTATTTAAATATACTTTTGGTTTCTAAAAGATAAACATAAATTATAGAATGATTTCTTTCAAACAAATATTGCTAACTCTTATTATTATTTTATTTCTCGGAACCATTAATTTTGTTAACGCTCAATCGGAGGATAGACTTTATCTGCCAGATTATCATCATGACGAACACCAACACATAAAAAGAATTAAGCTCATTAGAAAATATCTTGACAAAAATGCTGATTCATTACAAGTGTTAAATGATATTCTTGACTCTTTGGATGACTTAGAACATGATAGAATTAACTACATATTAAACAAGATTAATAACTCATCTCATTTTGAGTATGATAATTATTTTGCGAATAAAAATATTTCTCAAGGAAGGCAAAGCAGTTTAAACGGATGGTGCTATAACCCTTCATTAACATTTAGGCATAAGGGTGGTATTTACTCTCAAATGATGTTTTATAAATATGCCGATACAAGTATAAAATCAAGATTGCCCGAACTGGATTTTACAATAGGATATTATAAATCGTTTGCCAATAATTTTACAATGGATATAGGATATAGTCATTCATTTATATTTTATGGTAACAAGCAATCAAGAGAGTTATTAATTAATAATATTTCTGTTTATTCAAGCTATGATTTTGATGTTTTATGCTTGAGTAGTAATATTAATTTTAGCTGGGGTGGAACAGACAAAACTCCCGAAGTTGAAAAACATGCTACGCAGTTAGATTTTTATTTAGATAAATATTTTGTGGCATATCATTTTTTGGGATCGTATAAATTTTCGGTTGATCCAACATTAAGGGTATCCTGTGGTTCTGATAATTATTTTCATATTAGAAATAGAATCTACAGTGAAAATAAAGGGGAAAAACCTAAATACGAAGTAATCACCAACACCTTTTGGGGCTTACTTGCTATTGATATGAGCGTGTATGTTAAATATAGAATTAAGCATCTTGATTTTTATTTAACACCAAAATTTGCGGTACCCTTTAATGTTGATGTAAACAATAGAGATAACTCAGCCGGTACACCAATATTTTATTTTACAGCTGGTATCAATTATCGATTTAGATTGTGGAATGAGAAATAATTATTCAACATTATCAACATACGTAAATTTCCAATTTTTTAACACTCGAATTCCAAATAATCCATTTTCAAAAGTATACGAAATAGTATTTTTATGTTGCATGGGTTCATAATCATAAAACATTCTGATACCAGGATATTCATCATACGTATTATCAATTAAATGGATAAAAGTACTCTCTTGAACTCCTCTTCGGGTGGTTTGCATTTCTTTTTCAAATTCATAAATTTCTATTGAAGGATTGCTGCTAAATACAAAATTTAAAATCAATAAAATGCTTATTAATAAAGGGGTGTAACAAAATGAAAATATGTTTTGAGTGTAGTTATTTTTCATTTTAATAATCCATTTTGAGATGCCAAATGCAAGTAAAATAATTAACCCAATTGATGAAAAAAGTAATTCGGTTGGGAGTAAAGTTTGTAATCCAATTTTAAGAATGGTATATATATTTATGATAGATATACTTAAAATAAAAAACGCATTTGTTTTAAGTAAATAAGTAACTGATGAAAAGAATTTATTTAGCTCGATGCTTGGGGAGTTTTTAATAATATGATAGGTGATGGGAGAGGTAATAAGAACAATGGCACCCAAAAGTAAAATGCCCATTATGCCGTAATGTGTAATTAAAATATATCCAACAAAAATGAATATGCCTAAGCCACCAATAGTTATTACATAATTAAAAACAGTATCTAATGAAGAAAGAGATTTATAGTGATTGGAATTGATAAATTCATTGTATTTCATTTGTGCATATTCGCGTGCACGTGCTTTAGCTTTTTCTCTTTCAATATCCGCCCAGTTGGTTTGATAATTGGAGTTTTTTTGTGGCGATACTTTTCCTTCTTTTAATTTTATTAAATATTCATAAGATTCGTTGAGTAATAAAAAATCTTCATGCGCTGTTTCACTTTTATTTTTATCGGGGTGAAGTATTTTGGCTTTTTGTCGATACGCATTTTTAATATCAGAAAGTGAAGCTTGATTTGAAATTCCAAGTGTTTGATAATACGTATTAACAGAATGCATCAAGGAGTTTCTTTGCTGGGTAAATTGTATTCACTTAATGTAATTAGGTATTTGCAGCAATCTTTATACAATAATAAATTATATTCATTGGGCGACCATCGAGTGGCAAAATGATAATTATCTTTTACGCTTCCCTCCAATATCCACTCTGATCCATCTTTGCCAATTGATTTTATTTCTTCAACAGGCAATGTCCAAAAACGTATTTTATTAATTTTTGATTTAAAAGTATTCCATTGCGATATAGAAAGTATTTTATTTTTATTGGTAATAAGTTTCCCTGGGTTACTGATACTTTCACCATCACTTACTTTTAAAAATAATTTAATGGTTTCATTGTCTTTTTCAATACGAATACTCACTGGATTTTTAGCGCTTCTAAGCCAAGTAAATCGGTACACTTCTTTTTCCTCTAATTTATTATAAAGTAAAGGTTCGTTTAATGCGTAAAGCATTTTTGAATACCATGTGTCTAGGTAGTTACTTATTTTAACGTTGTTTTTGCCTTTGTTATAAAATGATTCCAGCGGAAAATAATAGGTTGATGAATTTATTGGAACATTAAAACTATCCGTTTGAATGTGTTGATTAATCCATTTGTTTTTGCTTGTTTGTTGAGCAAAAACAAAAGTAAATGATAGGACTACAAAATATATAAAGAGTAAAATACCTCTCATTAATAATGGTTAATTTATATGCAATTTATTTTAACCTTATTATAAAACAAATGTGTAGCTAATTATTTAATGCTTTTATTTCCATCATTCCAATTTGAGTAAATCCAATTTTTTTTTTGTTCTTTATTGAGAAATGTCCATGCTACAATTCTACTAGTTTTATTTCCTTGTCCCATTGAAATGGTTTTAACTTCCATTGCTTCCATGTTTTTTAAAGCATCATATACACTCTTTAGTGTTGATTTTTTTGATATTAATGTAGAAAACCAAAAACATGAATTGGCAAATTGTTTGCTTTGTAAAATCATATTTTGTACAAATTTTTCTTCGCCTCCATCGCAGCATAATTCGTTATTAACACCACCAAAATTTAAAATAGGTTTGCTGTTATTTTTATTCTTTAACTGATTCAGTTTTCTAATTGTTCCTATGGTTGCTTTTGCTAATGAGCTATGAAATGGAGGGTTGCAAATAGTTATATCAAAGTACTCGTCTTTTTGAATGATTCCATTAAAAATGTGTTGAGAGTTTTGCTGCAACCTCAATTCAACATTTCCTTTTAAAGTAGGATTTAAGTCAATTATTTTTTTTGCAGATGCGATAGAAGTTATGTCTATATCGGAGCCTGTAAACGACCAACCATATTCTTTATTTCCAATAATTGGGTAAACACAATTTGCTCCAACACCAATGTCTAAACATTTTATTTTACTTCCTGTTGGAATTTTTCCATTGTTATTGCTACTAAGTAAATCTGCTATGTGATGAATATAATCTGCTCTTCCTGGGATAGGCGGGCATAAATAGGTTAAAGGGATATCCCAATTTTCAATATCATAATAATATTTTAGTAAAGATTTGTTGAGCATTTTTACTGCTTCAGGATTAAAAAAATCGATTGACTCATCATCATAAATATTTACGATTACAAACGGAGATAATTCAGGGCAACTATCTTTTAGAGCATTAAAATCGTAGCGCTCTCGATGTTTATTTCGTGGGTGTAATTTTGATTTTATTTTTGGATGCTCTCTTTTTTTTTGAAACATGTATTCATTTTTTTTGCTCAATATCCTTTTAAATTAATATTATCACTTTCTATCATCGTTACCAATTTCCCTATCTTTTTTTGTATCACTTTAAAATGATGTTGATCTTCGGGAATAATTAATGAAATGGCTTCTCCTGTAGATTCTGCTCGTCCGGTTCGTCCAATTCTATGAATATAATCTTTAGGCGATCGGGGCAATTCATAGTTGATTACGTGGGGCAAAAAATGAATATCAATTCCTCGAGAAATTAAATCGGTTGCAACCAATACTTGGAGTTTTCCTGATTTAAATTTATTTAACGCTTCCGTTCTTGCTCCTTGACTTTTTTTACTATGAATAGCTATTGCATCAATTCCATTTTTCATCAATTTGTCGGTTACATTATCTGCTTGATAAACGGATGAAGTAAAAACCAATACTTGATTCATCTTATGGTGCTTAATTAAATAACGTAACAGTGGACCTTTTTTTTCATTGGTAACTAAATACCCCAACTGTTTTATAAGGTCAATATTGTTATTTTCATTTTCTATTTTAATCACCAAAGGATTATTCAATATCATTTGGGTAATGCTATTCACATCATCACTCAACGTTGCTGAAAATAATAGATTTTGACGCTTTTGAGGCAAAAGAGAAAAGATTCGATTCATCTCTTCTTTAAAACCAAGATTAAGCATTTTATCAGCTTCATCTAAAACCAAAGTTTCGATCTCCGATAAGTGAACAGCGTTTGATGATACTAACTCCAATAACCTTCCGGGTGTGGCTACCAAAATATTCACATTTTGTAAAGCCATCATTTGTGGGTTAATTGAACCCCCTCCAAACACAGCTAAGGTTTTTACCGGTTGAGGAAGGTTGGAACCGAATAGCTCGAATACTTCTTTTACTTGAGTTGCTAACTCACGAGTTGGAACTAATACCAATACCTTTACATGTCGGTTTTTAGAACTTGTGTTACCCTTTAAATTATTTAAAATAGGCAGCACATAACTTGCTGTTTTACCCGAGCCAGTTTGTGCAATTCCCAACACATCTTTTCTATTTAATATTGCAGGTATGGCTTGCTGCTGAATGGGGTACGGTTGTGTATATTGTTGATTGGCTAATGCTATTAATAAAGATGGAGATAAACCTAAAGAAGTAAAGGGCATGATTGTTTATTGAAATTATTGTTGAAGATATTTATTTAGCTGTAAAGGTATGTGAATTCAACTCAATTTAGTTTTTAGTTGATAACCCAACATCTATAGTTTGAGCAGATAATCATTATTTATTCTACATGTGTGAATAATATAACTTAATTTAAAAACTATGTAACACATTTTAAAACGTTGTAAAGCAATTTTGTTCTAATTAAAAAGATGAAAATTATAGATGCACTTAACTGGAGATATGCTCAATTCCTAAAGAAAAATTGGAATGTATTTTAAGTACAATTGCATTGGCTCCATTTTCTTTTGGTTTACAACTTTACTAACATGAAACTAGAAATCGGAATTACAGACAAACATTTATTGAAAGAATTTTTGAACGATCATGAAACAGTAATTGTAGAATTAAGAAAAGATATTGATGAGTGTAATGAAAAAAATAAAGACGCAGGCACAACGGATTTAATGGCACAACATGAAAGTACCGCTTGGATTCTTAGAAGATATTTGAATTAATTTAGCTGTTGGCTTTTAGCCATTGGCCAACTGATAACAGCCAACCCAACACATAAAAAATGAACAGCACCGTAACACAACTTTCAGCAAAAATAAATAAGGCAAAAGATGCGCTTGGAAAACTTCCATCCAAAATGGAAAATCAATATAACGTTTTTCAAATATTTTTTGTTAACGTGGCTAACTTTTCCATTTTTACCGGACGATTTTTTAAAGAAATGATCAAGCCGCCTTATGAGTTTAATGAGCTCATGAAGCAATCTTATTTAATAGGTTACAAATCACTTTCATTGGTAGGTATCACAGGCTTCATTATGGGGCTTGTGCTCACTATTCAATCGCGCCCTACATTGGCTGAATTTGGTGCCGAATCATGGTTGCCTGCAATGATTTCTGTTTCTATTGTTCGCGAAATTGGTCCAGTAATTACAGCTTTAATTTGTGCCGGAAAAGTAGGTTCAGGAATTGGTGCCGAATTGGCCTCTATGAAAGTAACCGAACAAATTGATGCCATGGAGGTATCAGGTACAAATCCGTTTAAATATGTGATTGTAACAAGGGTGCTTTCTACCACATTAATGCTTCCCGTTTTAACTGTTTTTAATGATGTTATTTCTATGTTTGGTTCATTTGCCGGAGTAAATATAAAAGGCGATGTGAGCTTTCATTTATATTTTGCACAAGCATTTGCACAACTTAGTTTTACGGATGTTATTCCTTCCATTATCAAAACTATTTTCTTTGGTTTGGCTATTGGATTAATCGCTTGCTATAAGGGTTATAATTCTAATAAAGGAACTGAAGGGGTGGGCGAAGCGGCTAACTCTTCAGTTGTACTTGCGTCATTAATGGTTTTTATTGTTGATATCGTAGCGGTTCAAATTACAAGTTTATTTATTAATTAAATGATGGAACAAACAGCCAAAAATATTCTCGATTCAAAACAAAATGATGTGATAGTTGAAATCTCTCATCTCAAAAAAACTTTTGGAAGTAATGAAGTATTAAAAGACATCAATATCAAAATAAATAAAGGTGAAAATTTAGTTGTACTTGGTAAATCAGGAAGCGGTAAATCTGTTTTGATAAAATGCTTAGTTGGATTAATTAATCCAGATGAAGGCAAGATGATAGCTCTTGAAAAAAATATTTCCGAATTAAAAATTGATGAATTAAACAGCATCAGAAAAAAGATTGGTTTTTTATTTCAAAGCGGTGCTTTGTATGACTCGATGACGGTAAGAGAAAATTTACTATTCCCATTACGCGATTTGAAAGAAATTTCTAAAGAAGAAAAAATAAAATTGGTGGAAGAAGCACTAAAAAATGTGGGACTCGAAGATACAATTGATAAAATGCCTTCCGAACTTTCAGGTGGTATGCGCAAACGCTTAGGGCTTGCACGCACACTTATTTTAAAACCTGAAATCATGTTGTATGACGAACCCACAACAGGGCTCGATCCTATTACCTCAAAAGAAATTAGTGAACTTATTTTAGAGGTTCAAAAAAAATATAATACTTCATCCATCATCATTACACATGATATGGCTTGTGCAAAAATTACAGCAAATAGAATGATTGTTTTAAAAGAGGGTGTGATTGATGCAGAAGGAACTTTTGATGAATTAGAAAAATCGGAAGATAAATGGATACGCTCGTTTTTTGAATAATATAATTTTGAGTATGTAGCAATCAGTTCCTAAAAAATGAACTATAAAACTAAGAACTAAAAAACATGAAAAAAGAATCAATTAATAAAATCAAATTGGGAATATTTGTTTCCATTGGTATCGCTTTGCTTTTTACCGGAGTTTATTTTATCGGTGAAACAAAAAAATTATTTAGCAATACGTTTAGAATAAGTGCAATGTTTAAAGATGTTAATGGTTTGCAGGTAGGAAATAATGTACGCTTTGCCGGAATAAATGTGGGCACCATAGAAGAGATTGAAATTTTGACCGATACCGTTGTGAAGGTTGATATGATAGTGGATGTGAGTACCCAAAAATTTATTAAAAAAGATGCAAAAGCCATTATTGGTTCTGATGGATTAATGGGAAATAAAATTATGAATATCTCTCCGGGTACAAATGGAAAACCTCAAATTGAAAATAACGATATGATTGAAACAACCATACCGATTAGTATGGACGATATGTTGTTTAAGCTAAAAACTACAGTTGATAATGCAGCATTTATTACGGGTGATTTGGCTGCTGTAATGGGTAACTTGCGTAGAGGAAAAGGTACAATAGGAAAATTATTTATGGATACTGTTTTTGCCGATAATTTGGATAGAACAATTGTAAATGTAAAACAGGGAACAAAAGGATTTAAACAAAATATGGATGCAGCTCAACACAGCTTTTTATTGCGTGGGTTTTTTAAGAAAAAAGACAAACAAAAACCTTCTGATGAAAAGAAAAAATAATGATACTATTTTCTATTCACTTCAATAATAAAACTGTAGCTACTCCCAATGCCATGCCCGTTAAACCTCCCCAAATAAAAGTTTCTAATTTGTGAGTCTTTGTCTTTTTCTTATTAATTGCAATACTTTCGGCTAAAAGCTTACTATAGTTTTCATTTATCTTTATGGATTCTTCGTATGATTTTTTATACAAATCAACTCTATTATTTGTTTGCTCAATTGTATTTTGTAATTCATTTTTTAATTGATTATCTAAAATGTTTTCAGCTTTTAATAGTTGAATTGCGGAGTCTAACTTTAAAATAATTTGATGCGATGATTGGATATTGGTTCGCAAATAATTTATATCTTTTTGTGTAGAAATATAAAAGGGAATATTTAATTGTGAGAGCAATTTTAAACTCTCTTTAGTTGAAGTAGAATTTACTTGTTTATATTTAAATGTGTATACCTCACCACGAAGCGTTGAACTAAATGAGGTATCTTTTATCAGTTGTGCTTTGGCACTATAAGCATAAGTAAAACATATTATCATTAATATTATTTCACGGAGTTTTTTCATATTCTGTTTTGCTTTTTTGCAATTCATTAATTAGGCTATCTACCTGATTTAATTGAGTGGTTATTACTTTTTGAATATTCTTTTTTTGATAAAGCAATTGATCAATTTGCTGGTATGATTTTTTGATTGTATTTAGTATCAACATATCTTGATTGTTGGTTTTGTACTTCATATTTTTTATTGCTTGGTCAAGTGAATCTTTAGTTTTTTGTAAGTGCTCCACTTTTTGTTTTAAAGTATCATCGGCAGTAAATTTTAGGGTAATAAAAATGGTTAAAAAAATAATTACGATAATTAATGCAATGCAGGAGAGATTGAATTTTCGCATAGTTTTAAAACATTAAATTTAGTGTCGATAAGTTAAAAAAAGCAAACGGAGTAATCGATAATTAATGCAAATAAATTTCTGTATCAACACCTAATTTATTTAAAAAATAATTTCAAATAATTTTATTCAAGTAGGAGTGAACGTTGAATTGTAGATTGTTCGTCACTCATTAGTAATTGATAAATTCCTTTTGGTAACGCACCTAAATTTATTTCATGAGTATTTATTCCTGATGAATATTGAATGCTTTGTTCATATACCAACTTGCCGGAGATATCAAGTACTTTAAATGCAATATTTTCTTTTTTACTTAATTCAAATTCCATTTTAAAAATTGCTGTTGATGGATTTGGGTAGAGCTTAAAATTATTCATCACCGTTAATAATTTTAGGGCAACTCTTACTGCAAAAATTGTTGATGATTGAGTGCTGCATCCACCCGCATTTGTTACTTTTATATTGTAATTGCCACTCTGTAAAATATCATACGTTTTATTTGTTGCTCCGCTTATTGCCACACCATTTAAATACCATTGATAACTTACACCACTCGCAATATTGCACGTTAATGTATTGTTTAATTGTGATATGATTGGAACAGCTGGAAATGCATTTACTTTTATAGTATCAAAGGTAAAATCTGAACATCCATTAGTTGCGGTGTAAGAATATTTAATGGCAAAATTTCCAACGCCTGATATAGATGAAATGAAAGTGTCGTTAGTAACTCCTATACCAGAAAATAATCCACCTGTTGGTGTTCCACCATTTAACATTAATGTATCACCCAAACAAATAGAATGATTAGCAAGAGTAGCACTTACTGAAGGTTTAGACCTAACCGTCATAATTAAATTTCGGGAGGTAACTAAAGTAGGTTGTGCACAATTTGCATTGCTTGTAACATCACATGTAATGGTATCCGAATTATTTAAATTGGAGTTTGAATAATTTGCACTATTTGTTCCTGTATTTACTCTGTTTATTTTCCATTGATAAATAGGAGTGGAGCCTCCATTTATTAAACTCGAAATGGAAAAAGAGGCAGATTGTCCTACACAAATATTAGTATCATTTGATGATAAAGTAAAAGATGGTGTTACTGCTTGATTAACCGTTATATAATTTGTTTTTGTTTTGGGAATACCACCCAAAGCATTTGATACGGCAAGTGTTACACTGTATGTTCCTGCATTTTGAAAAGCCACTACAGGGTTTTGAGAATTTGCATTTGTTCCGCTTAAAAAATTTACGGTTGAGGGAGTAAATGACCAACTCCATACTGATGGGTTATTTGATGATTGATCAGTAAAAGAAACGGAATTGCCGGTGCAAGATGTAGTTGTTGAAGCTGTAAAATCTCCAATGGCTGGGGTAAATCCATTACTCGAAAATAATCCTCTTCCATAAGTTGCAGCAATTACTTGTCGGTCCGAATTTCTGATTTGCAACATATCTACACGTACATTTGCTAACCCACTATTAGATGGTATCCAATTAGGACTAAACACATTAAAGTTGGTTGAAGCCCATACGCCTAACTCTGTAGCTAATAAAACTTCATTCCTATTTCCTGGATTAAACAATGCCCACCTTACAGGCATATCAGGTAAATTGCCTTCCTTACTTATCCAACTTGTACCGCCATTTATGGTATACCAAACAGAAGTAACTCCATAGTTAAAAAACGTAACCAATAATTCATTTTCACTGGCGCCAATTTCAACACATGAAATTGCCCCTGAAGGAAATCCAGAACCGGTAATAAGAGTTGTGGTTGGAGTTCCATTTGCCGTTGTTACTTTATATAATGCACCTACATCGGTACCAACAAATAATGTGCTTGATGTAGTTGTATATGGTGATACTCGGATATGTGTAACAGTTCCCGACATTCCATTTATGGTTACCGTTTCTGCAGTAGTTGGCACACTATTAATATTTCTTACACGGTATATAGAAGAAGTGTTTTTTGCACTAAATAATATGTGCATGTTATCATCATAATCTGCCGGATTAATAAAACTACCCGTTGAGGCATCACTTAAAATTGTGGTTGAAAAACTTGTACCTCCATTGGTTGATAAATAATAATTATTGTATGTATAAGATACAATTTGATAATTGGGATTGGTTTGATCGATAAAACAAAAAGCTCCATCACCACCGGATGCAGTAGTTGTTGCATTCATTCCTGCTGAAGTAAATCTTTGCGATCCATTATCTTGTGCACCTGCTAAAAAATTATTGGTATTAGCTGTTGGATGTATGGCACAAGCATAAAACTGTGTAACATTATATCCATTATTTCGAGATGAAAATACATTACTTATTGCAGCCGTTGCAATAGAAGTAGTATAAAAAACACCTCCATCATTTCCTGAGAGTAAGGTGCTTGATGAGCCAGGTTTAAATACCAAAGCGTGTTGATCGGCATGTACTTGTGAACAGTTTAAACTAGATAAATTATTATTGTTTGACCATTTGGATATTTGACTCCATGAACTTCCTGCATTTATTGAACGAAACAAATCAACGCCACCAACTACAACTACACTTTCATTTAGTGGATCAACAGCCATAATCAAATCATACCAAGCTTGTCCTCTTGAAAAATCTGTTGATGGAATTCCTGAATCAGCATCAACCGGAAGTGACACTGATGTCCATCCACTTCCTCCTGTAGTAGTTTTTATAATTGTACTTACGGCATTATCACTTTCAACTACAGCATATACGTAATTTGCATTTGAAGGAGCACAAGCTACTTCAACTCGCCCATATCCATTAGTTACAGTTGTTACACTTGATGTAACCCATGATGTTCCATTATCTGAATATAATACTCTTCCTCCGCCTCTATCGGTTGCCGAATAAGGGTTTGCTTTTGTCCCTATCCAAAGTCTATTATTGGCACCAATTTCAATATCTGCAGCTACATAATTTATAGTTTGTGATGGTATATTAGGCAATGTTTGTGTCCATGATGTTCCACCATTTGTTGATCTTTTTAAACCTGCATTTGCGGCACCATGATAAACTCCTTTATAATATTGTCCATCAACAGCAGCATATACCACACTAAAACCGGATTCATTTCTAACCACAATATCATTCACATAATAATACGTTGAAGTGGAGCTTAAATTGTTCCATGTAACACCTCCATCTATGGTTTTCCAAATGCCAGCTCCTCTACTATCCCCTGTTCCAAATCCTTCACCTGTTCCTACATAGGCTATTAATGAATTATTGGGGTCAAATGCCATACAGGTAATTACGATATTACTCCAAAAATTATCAATGGCTATCCATGTTGATGATGCAGTTGTGATATCGGTATTATACCAGAGTCCTCCAGATACACCCCCTGCCCAAACTTTTTTTCCTGTTGCATCATTAGGATCCCAAACCAATGCACATGTTCTTCCTCCAACATTATTTGGGCCTCTTTCAACCCAAGGTGTTGACGAACTTCCCGGAGATTTACCATACACATTATTCATGTTTCGCATTTGTTGCATAATGCTTGGTAAGTTTTCAGGTGTTGGTCTTCCTAAACTAGGATTTAGTGTGCGTAAATAATCTTGTTCCCATGCTAAATTTGGAGCATCAGTTTCATTTTCCTCCTCCTCCTCACTATCAAAAATTTCGTGTTTTTTAGCACTTGTTTTTGGATGGTTGTTGAAGGGATGTTCTTTTAAAAACTGACTAAATTTTTCTCTTTCAGTTAGAGGTTTTTTATTAGATAAAATAAACAAACAGAGCAGTATTGCAATACTTGAAATAGACACTATTGGTAAGAGTAATTTTTTTTTCATATTGTATTTTTTTTAATGTGATTCTTCTATTTTATCAAATTTGTTGATGAGGATTTTATTAGTTTTACCCTCATGGTTTATAATTACCCATGAAGGAGTAAATAAATGTTTATCAATAATTACATCATTATTTTGGATGATATTTTCGGTTTTTTTTGTATCGGATGATAGGGAAGGTTCAGGCTTTGATAATAAATAATTTGATTCAAGTGTCATGCCGTTTTTTATTTTTTTTATGATAAATGGGAGCGATTTATTATGCACATAAAAGGAATCAATTGTAAAATCATTTTTTAAATTAGAGTTACTTATCGTTAATCTAAATATAATTCCTTTTCCTTTTCCCATTGCCGTTTGATAGGCTAAAAAATTTGCTTTTACACGATATGAGGTTTCATCTTTAAGTTGATGTGGATGAGATTTGAAACTCAGAATAATAATGGTTGTAATAAAGAGGTAAATTAGTTTCATGCTTTTTTATGTAAAACAAAAATATACATCATAAGGAAATAAACTAAATAAAATATGTGGTACCATAATCGAAAAGAATATTATTTTATGCTTGCTCGTTTAAGTCTATCGTTTATGGCTCTTCCTAAACCAATTTCAGGAAATTCTTCGGCAAGTATTACATCAACATCCAACTTGTCAATAGCCCTCATTACCGAAAATAATTTTTGTGCAGCTTCTTCTAAATTTTTATTTTTTGAAAGAATAAACTGATGCGCTTCCACAACTTCATTATATTTTTTATGGAAAGATATTATTGCTATTTTTTGTGATGCAGACTGTAAAATATTTTTTTCTACATCACCGACAATCAATTTGTGTTTGGTTGCATAATGACGAGATAACATGCCGGGAGCAACAGGTGATATTGCATGTTGATTGTTGAATGATGAATTTACTTTACCGATAACTGATTCAATTGCTTCAAGAGATAAACCGCCAAACCTAAGTATACTTGGAACATTATCTAAAAATGAAATGATAGTTGATTCTAATCCAACGTTGCATTCACCACCATCTAAAATATATGAAACTTTTTCGCCTAATTGTTCCTGCACATGTAACGCATTTGTTGGCGAAACATATCCACTTGGATTTGCACTTGGAGCCGCAAGCGGAAAATCTAATTCACTTAATAGTTTTAAAGCAATTGGATGATTAGGAATTCTAATTGCAACAGCATCCGTTCCGGCTGTTACCATATCTGGAATTTGATTGCTTTTTGGAATTACATACGTGAGCGGACCAGGAGAAAACCGAGTAGCTAATTGTAATAATTTTTCGGGCAAAATTAATCCCCATGAAGTAAACTTTTCAATAGCGTTGGAATGAATAATTAAGGGATTAAACTGCGGACGATTTTTTGCTTGATAAATTTTTAACACAGCCTTTTCATCAAATGCATTAGCCGCCAAACCATAAACCGTTTCGGTAGGAATGGCAACCAATTCGCCTTGCTTTAAAAAATTTATCGCCTTATTTAAATCGGTGCCTATCACAAAAAAAGTTACGAGTTATGAATATTGAATTAAAATGAAAATTTTTAAATATTGAGTGATGATTTTTCATCAACTCAAAACTAATAACCAATAACTATTTTTTTATTCACTAAGAGTACTACTCATTTCGCCTCTGCGCAAACTATATTTCTCAATTTTATTATACAAATGACTTCGTTGAATATCAATTTCTAATGCAGTTTTTGCAACATTCCAACCATTCTTTTTTAGTTTCTCTTCAATAAAAATTTTCTCTACATGATCTTTAAATTCTTGTAGCGTATCAAATTTTTCGAACACACTTTTCTCGGTGGTTTTATTGTTCATTGGGCTTGCAAACTGCACCACATCTTCTTCGCTAATTTTGTTTCCACTTAAAATTACCAAACGTTCAACCACATTTCTAAGCTCACGAATATTTCCACTCCACGATATTTTTTTCAATTCATTAAATGCAGCTGGTGTAAAACTTTTACGGTTGATGGTATTGTCTTCACAAATTTCTTTCACAAATCTTTCAGCCAATAATGGGATATCATCTTTGCGTTCATTTAAAGAAGGAACATGAATCAAAATAACACTTAAACGGTGATATAAATCCATACGAAAATTTCCTTTTTCGATTTCTTTATTGAGGTCTTTATTGGTAGCTGCAATTACTCGCACATCCACATCAATATCTTTCTCGCCACCCACTCTGGTAATTTTATTTTCTTGTAAAGCACGTAATACTTTTGCTTGTGCTGATAAACTCATATCAGCTACTTCATCTAAAAATAAAGTACCACCAGTTGCTTGTTCAAATTTTCCAATGCGTTGTTTCATGGCTGATGTGAATGCACCTTTTTCATGTCCGAATAATTCGCTTTCAATAAGTTCAGTTGGAATGGCGGCACAATTCACTTCAATCAATACATTTTTTGCTCGGTTACTTTTTTCATGAATCCATCTGGCCACTAATTCTTTTCCGGTTCCATTTTCTCCGGTTATTAGAACGCGTGCATCGGTTGGGGCTACTTTTTCGATGGTATCGTTGATGTTTTGAATGGCAGGTGAATCGCCAATAATTTCACGAGTTTTACCAATTTTTCTGCGTAAAACTTTGGTTTCAATCACCAATGATTTTTTATCAATGGCATTACGAAGTGTGATGAGTAACCGATTTAAATCAGGTGGTTTTGAAATAAAATCGAATGCACCTTTTTTCACTGCTTCTACTGCTGTATCAATTGTTGCATGTCCCGAAATCATAATAAACGGAACATCATCTTCCATTTCTTTTGCCTTAGTAAGTACATCAATGCCATCCATTTTTGGCATTTTAATATCGCATAATATGGCTGCATATTCTTCGGCTTCAATTTTTTCTAACCCCGATTGTCCATCTGCAGCTTCATCTACGTGGTATCCTTCATATTCAAGAATTTCTCTTAGCGTATTACGTATCGCTTTCTCATCATCTATAATTAATACTTTGGGCATACTTATATTTTTTAATTTTTACTGTCACGCAATTAACATTTTTTTAGCACATTGTTATCGTCAAAAATTCAACAGTTTTTTTTAGTTGATGGTTAAAATGTTTTCTTCACTTTGTATAACTACTTTATTGAAGATTTTTTTAAGTAAGCGTTTAAGAATTATATTTTATCCTTGTTTAATTAAACCTTAAAACAATTTAGCACTATAAAAAATTTACTCCATGCCTCTAGCTTTTTTTATTTTTAAGGAGGAGTAATAATATATTTATGGATTTTTTTTTCTGATAGATAAAAACAAAACAGCCCATTTTTATCTAAACAATTACTCCATCTATAATCATCAACTTTCTATCGGCTCTGTTGGCAAGCTCTTCGTTGTGCGTAACAATCACAAACGTTTGGTTAAACTCTGCTCTTAGTTTAAAAAATAAATCGTGCAATTCAAGTGCATGATGAGAATCTAAATTTCCAGAAGGTTCATCAGCTAATATAACAGAAGGTTTATTCATTAAAGCTCTTGCCACAGCAACACGTTGTTGTTCTCCACCCGAAAGTTCAGAAGGTTTATGGTGAATTCTGTTTGTAAGTTTTAAGTATTCTAATAATTCTTTTGCACGCTTATCGGTTTCAGTTTTTGATTTTTTTGCAATCCAAGCTGGCATACATACATTTTCTAACGCTGTAAATTCAGGTAATAATTGATGGAATTGAAAGACAAAACCAATATTACTATTTCTAAAATCGGCTAATTGTTTGGCGTTCATTTTTGTGGTATCTTTCCCATCTATCAACACACTTCCAGCATCAGGTTTATCAAGCGTTCCAAGTATTTGTAGTAAAGTAGTTTTTCCGGCACCACTAGCACCCACAATCGAAACTATTTCTCCTTTATCAATAGTTAAATTTATGCCTTTAAGCACTTGAAGGTTATTATAGGATTTTGTGATTTGTTGGGTGGTAATCATGAGGTTTCAAAAATGTGTTTTTTTTTCTGAACCACATCATATGCTTGAAGTTTTTCAACACAGCTAAAAAACATTCTCAAAACTAATTTATTCTTCTATTTTCGCATCAAAATTTTAAAAAATGAATATTCACGAATATCAAGCAAAACAAATATTAAAATCTTTTGGAGTGGCAGTGCAAGAAGGTATTGTTGCCGAAACTGCCGACCAAGCTTATGATGCTGCATTAAAATTGAAAGAGCAATTTGGGAGCGATTTTGTTGTGGTAAAAGCACAAATTCACGCTGGAGGAAGAGGCAAAGGTTCTATTATTGGGAAAGAACAACGTGGAGTAGCTGTTGCAAAAAATGCCGATAAGGCAAAAGAAATTGCTACTAATTTAATTGGTGGAACTTTGGTAACTATTCAAACCGGACCAAAAGGAAAATTAGTGAGTAAAGTATTAGTTGCGCAAGATGTTTATTATTCAGGTACAACTGAACCTAAAGAATTTTATATGAGTGTGATGTTAGATCGCTCTCAATCAAAAAATATTATTGTGTATTCAACCGAAGGAGGAATGGATATTGAGCATGTGGCAGAACACACTCCTCACTTAATTCATAAAGAAACCATTGATCCTAAAGTTGGATTGCAAGGTTTTCAAGCACGTAAAATTGCTTTTACTTTAGGGTTAGAAGGCGAAGCGCATAAGCAAATGGTGAGGTTTGTTATGGCATTGTATAAAGCTTATGATAGTGCTGATGCAGCTATGTTTGAAATTAATCCAGTACTCAAAACTTCCGATAATAAAATTATTGCTGTTGATGGAAAAGTGAGTATTGATGATAGCGCATTATATCGTCATCCGGATTATGAAGCCATGCGTGATGAAGCTGAAGAAGATGCAACTGAAGTGGAAGCCAGCAAGCATAATTTAAACTTTGTGAAGTTAGATGGAAACGTTGGTTGCATGGTAAATGGCGCAGGATTGGCAATGGCAACAATGGATATTATTAAACTAAGTGGTGGGGAGCCTGCAAACTTTTTGGATGTGGGTGGAAGTGCAAATGCAACAACCGTTGAAGCAGGTTTTCGCATTATCTTAAAAGATCCAAATGTTAAAGCGATATTGATTAATATTTTTGGAGGAATTGTAAGATGTGATAGAGTAGCTCAAGGTGTTGTAGATGCCTATAAAGTAATCGGAAATATTCCGGTTCCAATTATTGTTCGTTTGCAAGGAACAAATGCCGAAGCTGCTAAAAAAATTATTGATGAAAGCGGATTGAAAGTGTATTCGGCAATTGTTTTAAAAGAAGCTGCCGAGCTGGTTCAACAAGCGGTGCAAGGAAAAATTTAAACAGTTTCAGTTCGTATTAAAATTATATTTGTAGAGACGTTCCATAGAGCGTCTCTATTTTTTTATGATTATTCCATTACATCCAAAAAATCCAAATCCGCGCGACCTTAAAAAGGTAATTGATTTATTAAATAATAATGGAGTTGTGATACTTCCAACAGATACTATTTACGCCATGGCTTGCCGATTGGATAGTAAAAAAGCGATTGAGAGAATGTGTAAAATTTCAGGTAAGAAACCTGAGAAAGTAAATTTTTCGCTAATCTGTTCCGACTTATCACATCTAAGTGATTACACCGCACCACTTGATAAATCTGTTTTTAGGTTGATGAAAAATAATTTGCCGGGAGCATTCACTTTTATTTTAAAAGCAAACAATAGTGTAATCAAATATTTTTCGGGCAATAAAAAAACAATTGGAATTCGTGTTCCTGATAATGCCATTGCGCAACAAATTGTTGCAGAACTTGGCTGTCCACTTGTGGTTACAACCATTCATGCCGATGATGTGATACAAGAATATATGACCGAACCTGAAGAGATTAATGATAAATTTGAATACCAAGTTGATGCCATAATTGATGGAGGTGTGGGTGGAAATATTCCATCAACAATTATTAATTGCAGCGATAATGAAATTGAATTGGTACGACAAGGAAAAGGAATTGTAAATGAATAAACCTTTCTAAAACGGACTCACAAAATCTTTAAATAAAGGCAATTGTTGATCTTTTTCTGAAACGATAGAATCGTTAATAGTCCAAGTAATATTTAAATCGGTATCGTTCCATTTAATACCGCCTTCACTTTGTTTGTTGTAAACGTTTGAACATTTATATTCAAAAACAGTTTGGTCTTCTAAAGTTGCAAATCCATGTGCAAATCCAATAGGAATCCAAAATAGTTTAAAGTTTTTTTCGCTTAATTCAACACCATAATGTTTGCCATAAGTGGACGAATTTTTTCTAATATCAACAACAATATCTAATACTGCACCTTTTACCACCCTCACTAATTTCCCTTGTGCAAACGGTGGTGCCTGAAAATGTAATCCACGCACTGCGCCCTTTTGAGAAAGGGATTGGTTATCCTGAACAAAATCTACATCAATGCCTGCATCAGCAAAACGTTTTTTGTTGTAGGGTTCAAAAAAATAACCTCGTTCATCATAAAAAATCTGAGGTGTAATAATTAAAGGGCCGTCTATAAAAATCTGTTCAATATTCAATGCTGTATTCTTTTCGACAAATGTATTCATTTTTATAACACACCAAATTGATCAATTATTTAATCCACATGCATGTGAGTAAAAAAAAGATAAAGCTCCACAAAAAAACTATTTTTGCACCCGTATGGAACAATCAACTAACCGCCATAAACGAGTATATTTAGTCCTTGCCTTTGTTATCATTATTTTGATGGCATTGAATGGCATTTTTGTATATAATTATTTTACTACCGATAAGAAATTAGTAGTAACCGAAGAAAAATTATTTGCTACAGATTCGGTAAAAATTGAACTTGAAAAAGTACTTGGGCAAACCGAAAAAGAACTCGATCAATTTAAAGGAAAAAATGCGCAATTGGATGCGTTTTTAAAAGAAAAAAATGATTCGCTACAGGAATATGCTGATCGAATTGATGCGTTGCTTCGCCAAGGAAAAATGAGCCGTGAGCAATTGAATCAAGCCATGGATGAAATTGATCAATTGAGATATTATAAACGCAAATACTTAAGCCAAATTGATTCTCTTTCTAATCATATTATCAAATTAAATAAAGAAAATTTTGCACTTCGTGATAACGTGGATAAGGAAAAAAAGAAGAATGAAAACCTTACCATGGAGAATATTAAATTGGGCAATAAAGTTGCCATTGGAGCAAAACTTCAAACCAGTTCTATTTTTGTTACTGGAGTAAAAAAACGAAGCAACGGAAAAGAACGTGAAACCAATAAAGTGTCTCAACTTGAGCAATTAAAATTTACATTTAATATTGCCGAAAATTATGTGGCTGATGTTGGAAATAAAGATATTTATTTAAAAGTAGTTGGTCCTGATGGAACAACTATTTATAATGAAGCTGCGGGTTCGGGCACTTTTGTTTTTCAAGGACAAGAATCATTGTACTCAGCCAAAAAAACTATTGAGTTTACACAAGCTGCACAAGAAGTAATTATATATTGGACTAAAGGTTCCGACTACGCGAAAGGAAAATATAAAGCCGAATTATTTTCTGAAGGATTTAAAATTGGTGATGCAGAGTTTGAGTTGAAGTGAGCTTTTAGTCACAAGTGATTATTGTAGAGAAAAGTTGGAGATTTTAAAGGACTTATTGCTCTTGTTTCATCAAATTTTTATCCTTTATAATTTGTTCTTGTAAGAGCTTTATTAATTTGTCCTTTTCTTCAATAATATTTTTGTATAATTTTTCAATTTTTTCTATTGAGTTATAATTTACTATATGATTGTAAACTTAGAAGATGATACTTATAAAATAATGGAATAAACTCGGTAGTAAATATTTTTCATAATATGAAAGCCATGAAAACATTAGCCAACATTTTTATTTTATTTATTGTGGCAAGCATTATTTGTTGCACTAAAAAAGATGATACAACTACACAACCAACTCCACAACCACAAGATTATAGATTACAATTTGTAGGAGGGTATATTTGTTCGGGTGAGTCTTATCATGAAAATTACGATACGCAGTACCAACAATATAATTTTGATACTTTTGCAACATTTTTTATTGGAATTTCTTTAGACTCCAATACGGATAATAGTATTATTATTACTGATTCTGTTATTCCTCCCAGAGGTAAAGTACATGGATGGGGTATTTATTCTGCCATTATAGATTCTGCAGGTAATTTTCATCGTTGGCCCCCTAGTATACATGACGTTTGCATACATGGAAATTTTGCACAAAACAAAAACGCCCACGATAGCCTTTATATTAGTGTTACTCAATCAGCGGGTGGGTTTGCCTCAAGCTATATTTTAAATGGTATAAGAAAATGAAATACTTACTAGTTATTTTTTATATAAATATTGCATTTGCCCAAACTCCATGGAATGATGGAAGTTGGCAAATTTGGCAAAAAGATAGTTTTATGGTGGCACCGGGTGCATCAGGTTCATTATTTCACGCAGTGCCGGGTAAACATGGTACATACAATTCAAATCCCCCGGATAATACTTTAGAGCCGCAATTGTACACTACCAGCTCAAGTAATGTTTTTGTTAATAGTGGTAATTTACATTTACTACAAGAAGATAATAGCTATAATGTAGATGGAATAAATAGAGATTTTCATTACACCTCAGAATGAAATTTAGTTTTCATATGAGAGGTAAAAAAATGTGAATAATATTAAGTACTACAAACTACTAAGCA
>JANYDU010000039.1 GCA_025359805.1 Bacteroidota bacterium | reverse complement strand
CAAAATTATGATTTTATATTTCTCAATTAAAAGTTTAATTCGTAGAAGTTACTTGGCCATGAATTACTCCATTACTCAAAAAAATAATTGATGATAATTCGTGGTATAAAATATAAAACGAATGCTGATAAAATTATTTGGAAGTGCGGTTCATGGAGTAAATGCAGTTACCATCACTATTGAAGTAAATGTTGCAAATGCAGGTGTTGGATATAGCCTTGTTGGCTTGCCCGATAATGCAGTTAAGGAAGGTCAGCAACGAATTGAAACTGCGGTAAAAAACATGGGGCTAAAAATGCCTCGACTACGTGTGGTTATTAATATGGCTCCCGCAGATATTCGTAAAGAAGGCTCCTCTTATGATCTTCCAATTGCACTTGGATATTTAGCAGGATCGGAGCAAATGAAGGGCGATGATATTCATAAATATATTATTATGGGTGAGCTTGCATTGGATGGAACTTTGAAGCCAATTAAAGGAGCTTTACCAATTGCCATTCAAGCTCGCAAAGAAGGTTTTGAAGGATTTATTTTACCTAAAGAAAATGCCCGCGAAGCTGCCATCGTAAATAATTTAAAAGTATATGGCGTTGATAATCTAAAAGAAGTAATTGATTTTTTTAATGGAGATGTTTTATTACAACCTGTTGAAGTAGATACTCGAAAAGAGTTTGAAGAAAACATCCACAAAAATGATAATGATTTTGCCGATGTACGTGGGCAAGAAAATATAAAACGTGCTTTAGAAATTGCAGCAGCAGGCGGACATAATGTGATATTAATTGGCCCTCCTGGTGCAGGAAAAACAATGCTTGCCAAACGCTTGCCCTCTATCCTTCCCCCGCTTAATTTGCAAGAGGCTTTGGAGTCTACAAAAATTCATTCGGTTGCCGGACGATTATCAAAAGAAACCTCGCTGCTTTTTCAACGACCTTTCAGAGCACCTCATCATACCATTAGTGATATAGCTTTGGTTGGTGGTGGAAATAACCCTCAACCCGGTGAAATATCTTTGGCGCATAATGGTGTTTTATTTTTGGATGAATTACCAGAATTTAAACGCACCGTTTTAGAAGTGATGAGACAACCGCTTGAGGAAAGACGAATTACTATTTCGAGAGCAAAATTTTCTATTGAATATCCTTGTAGTTTCATGCTCATCGCTTCCATGAATCCTTGTCCGTGCGGGTATTTTAATCACCCTGAAAAAGAATGTATTTGTGGACCAGGAGTTGTTCAAAAATATTTGAGTAAAGTATCGGGACCATTGTTGGATAGAATTGATATTCATATTGAAGTAACACCTGTAAACTTTGATCAATTAACTGATACAAGAAAAGCTGAGTTGAGTAAAAATATTCGTGAGCGAGTAATTAAAGCGAGAGACATTCAGAACGAACGTTACAAGGAAAATGAAAATATTTATAGCAATGCACAAATGAGTTCAACACAAGTTCGCGCTCTTTGCCAAATTAGTACAGCCGGACAAACACTCTTAAAAACGGCTATGAACAGATTACAACTTTCGGCAAGAGCTTATGATAGAATTTTAAAAGTTGCTCGTACTATTGCCGATTTATCAGCAAGTGAAGAAATAAAAATTGAACACTTAGCAGAAGCTATTCAATACCGAAGTTTGGATAGAGAAACTTGGGGTGGAAGTTGATGTGATATATCATTTGAAATCTAATTAAAGTGTAAGTTCTTCCATTGGATTCCAAAAACATTTTTCAAAATTTATGATCTGGTCTTCTTTAATTTTTATCCCTTCTTTTTCCAACAATTCTTGCATTAAAGTTGGTGTTGCAAAATGGTGCTTACCCGTTAATAATCCATTTCTATTTACAACTCTATGAGCAGGTACATCATGTAATAAGTGTACTGCATTCATTGCATATCCAACCATACGTGAGCTTTTTGCTGTGCCTAAATATTTTGCAATAGCACCATAACTTGTTACCCTTCCTTTAGGAATTAGTTTTACAACTTCATATACATCAGCAAAAAATGTTGAATTGTTTTTTTTAGTTGTACTCATCATTTTCCGATACAGAACTTACTAAAAATATTTCCCAATAAATCTTCCGTTGTAACCTCTCCAACAATTTCTGCTAAATGGAAAATGGCTTTACGAATATCCAATGAAAGCATCTCTCCACTCAGCTTTGCATCAATAGCTACTAAAACCTGTTGTAAGGATTCTGCTGCATTTTTTAGTGCTTCAAAATGACGAATATTAGTTATCACAACATCATGATTAACCCTGTTTTTCTCCACTACTTTTTTAAGCTCATCAATAATGGAATGAATATTTTTTTTTTGTAATGACGAAATATATATTGGAGTGAGGTGTGAGGTATGAGGAGTGATAGGTTGACTTAATAGATCTATTTTATTTCCAACAGGAATAATAATGGCATCAAATTTTTTGAATTCATGAAGTTCGTTTTCTAGTTCCTCATTAGTTGTAGTTGAAGCATCAAACAGATATAAAATAACAGATGCTTTTCCAATTTTTTCAAATGTTTTTTCGATGCCAATACTTTCAATACTATCTGTTGAATTTCTAATTCCTGCTGTATCTGTTAACCTAAAATTAATTCCGTCAATCACAAAAACTTCTTCAATGGTATCTCTCGTTGTACCTGCAATATGGCTTACTATAGCTCGCTCTTCATTTAATAGTGCATTGAGTAAAGTTGATTTTCCGGCATTGGGTTTTCCAGCAATTACCGTTGGAATTCCATTTTTAATTACGTTGCCATATTGAAATGAAATGATTAATTCATTCAATAAAATCAAAATGTCGTTAACCAATTTCCTTAATTCATCTTTGCTGGCAAACTCTACATCTTCTTCTGCAAAATCTAATTCTAATTCGATGAGCGAAGCAAAGTTGACTAGTTTTTCTTTCAATATATTTATTTGATTGGAAAACCCTCCACGCATTTGTTGCATAGCAGTTTTATGGGTTTCGGCACTGTTGGATGCAATTAAATCTGCCACAGCTTCTGCCTGACTAAGGTCTAATTTCTTATTCAAAAAAGCGCGCAAAGTAAACTCACCGGGCTTTGCTAATCGTGCGCCTTTTTTTACCAATAGTTCTAAAATTTGTTGTTGAATATATGCCGAACCATGGCAACTTAATTCAACCGTATTTTCTCCTGTGTATGATTTTGGCGAAACAAAAATGCTGGCTAATACTTCGTCAACAATGTTTGCTCCATCCATAATTTTTCCGAAATGAACGGTATGGGTTTGTTGTTGTTCTAAATTTTTGCCTTTAAAAAGTTCATTCACAATTTTTATGGCATCAATTCCACTAATACGTATTACACCAATGGCACCAATGCCTCCCGATGTTGCTAAAGCACAAATGGTATCGTTTAAATCTGTTTTTAAATACTTACTCATTACAATGCGAAGTTAATTATTAAGAGCAAAGTGAAGGAATTCCTAAATTTAATTTTCAAATTTTCATCTCAATTGATGGTAACATATATATTTGCCTTCATGAAAAATTCGCCATTATTAGCATTATTTATTACCATATTTATTGACCTATTGGGGTTTGGACTTATCATTCCTATACTACCAACTTTTTCAAAAGAACTTGGTGCATCTGATTTACAAATTGGATTAATAGCCGGAGTATATTCATTAATGAATTTTATTTTTGCCCCACTTTGGGGGACATTAAGTGATAGAATTGGAAGACGACCAGTGATCCTTTTTAGTATTTGTATTACTGGCTTTGCCTACTTATTATTTGCTAATATTAATGGGTTATTAATTCTACTTTTATCAAGGGTCTTGGCAGGAATTGGTTCTGCAAATATTTCGGCAGCACAAGCCTATATTTCTGATATTACCACTCCCGAAAATCGTGCAAAAAATATGGGAATGATTGGTGCTGCATTTGGACTTGGATTTATTTTTGGTCCGCCTGTTGGTGGATTTTTAAAATCAACTTATGGAATTGGAATGGTTGGTTATGTGGCTGCCATACTTTGTATTATTAATTTAGTAATGGCTTATTTTTCATTACCAGAATCAATCAAAGAAAAAAACAAATCAAAAAAATTTACTTTCAAACCAATTAGTGAGTTGGCAAGAGAACTTCGTAAACCTATTATCAGCGAATTATTTACCATCAACTTTATTTTTATTGCCGCATTTAGTATGATGCAAATTACTGCTGCCTTATTATGGAGAGAACAATATGGATTGGATGAAAAACAAATTGGATATATGTTTATGTATATCGGAATTTTATCTGCAATTATCCAAGGAGGATTAGTTGGAAAACTTACTAAAACTTTTGGCGAAAAAAAATTATTAATCTATGGAAATGTATTAATGATGATTGGATTAGCGTTAATTCCTTTTGCCCCAAAAGAACTTTTTTTAGTAGTTGAATTAGTTGCCCTAGCTATTATCGCTCTTGCAAATGGATGCTTAACTCCAAGCATTACTTCTTTACTTTCTCAAACCGCAGATAAAAAAGAACAAGGGCAAGTATTGGGCTTAAATCAATCTTTTGGATCACTGGCACGCGTTGTTGGCCCAGCCGTTGGAGGATTATTGTACGGACTCAATTATCATTCTCCATACCTGATGGCTGCAGCATTAATGATTATTTCATTGGTAGTTGCCAATATTTTGGTTACTCAAAAACTAAGAGCTAACGCCTGATATTTTAAACAATTTTTTGAGAAGCCTATTACAATTGTATCAGGCTTTTTTTTATTAACATCAATTTTTTAACATGATTTAAATTAGTTGATTTTGTCAACTATTGATAAAAACAACTATATATTTGCCGGCTGAATGATAGAAAAAAATAAAACAATTATTGATTCTTCTAATTTGCCCAATACTCCTTTGGCATTTTTTTTCAGTAGGCTTACTAAAAAATATTATGGCGCAGCAAGCAAACATTTTGAGGAGCTTGATATGGATAGAAATTTTTTCACTTTAAAACTCATTGCAAAGCATGAAAATATTACCCAGCAATGTTTAGCAGATTATCTTCACGTTGATAAAGCATCTATTGTAAGAATTATTGATTATTTATCAGAAAAAAAATTAGTGAAACGTGAGGTGAGTGAAAAAGATAGAAGAGAACACCGAATTGTTGCCACCAAAAAAGCATTAAATTATGTAGCTAAAATTAGCTCGGGTTTTAACACGTTAAATAAAGTTGCTTTTAAAGGTTTTACTAAACAAGAGAAAGAAATATTTTATACGATGATGGAAAAAATGCATACCAATTTATCATCGCTTCCGGCTGAAAATTATTCATTGAAATATATCAAAACGAAAAAAAAGAAATGAAGAAAAATCAAATTATTTGGACTATAGTTATTGTTGTTATAATAGGTTTATTGGCCATTCCAAAGTTAATGCCTAAGCAAGGTGACGTAAAACCAACATCAAATGGAAAGCCATCTGGACCTCCTCCTCCCGCAAAAGTTGGCGTGTATGTGGTAAAAAAATTAGAACAAAAAAACACCATTCAGTCGGTAGGAAATATTATGGCAGAAGATGAGGTTGAACTGAGAAGCGAAACGCAAGGTAAAGTGGTTCACATAAATTTTGATGAGGGTGATGAAGTGAAAAAAGGACAAGTACTTGTTAAAATAAATGATGCCGATTTGCAAGCGCAATTAAAGAAAGCCCTCTCCACAAAAAAATTAAAAGAAGAAACTGAAAAACGAAATAAAACATTGCTCGATAAAGGAGGAATTAGCCAAGAAGCTTTTGATATTTCAACCACAGATTTGAATTCGGCAAATGCTGATATTGATTTATTAAAAGAACAAATTAGAAGAACAGAGGTAATTGCTCCATTTAATGGAATTATTGGATTGCGCAGTATTAGTGAGGGCGCATTCGTGAATAATACAAACATCATTGCTCGTTTGCAAAATATTAAACGCGTAAAAATCGAATTCTCTGTTCCTGAAAAATATGCTTCATTGATAAAAAAAGGAAATGAAATTGTATTTACCGTTGAAGGACAAAGCGTAGAGTTTTCGGCAAAAATATATGCCATTGAACCTAAGATTGATCCAGTAAGCAGAAATATTGTGGTAAGAGCTATTTGCGATAATGTACAACAAAAATTATTACCTGGTGCATTTGCTAAAATTTTTGTAACCCTTCAAAATAATCCTGATGCATTAATGATTCCAACACAAACCGTTGTTCCTATTTTAAAAGGACAAAAAGTTTTTATTGTAAAAGGAGATTCTGTGGTTGAACAAAAAATTGAAATCGGTGCTCGAAACGAAATCAATGTAGAGGTAACAAAAGGATTACACGTTGGAGATAGCATTGTGGTTCAAGGCGTAATTCAAATGAAACAAGGAGCGAAAGTGAAAGTGGTTAGATAGCGAAATACTTAGTGGATTTTAAATATTAAAAAAATATGGAAACATATAATGAAAAGTTTAGAACACGTACAAAAAAATTAGCTGTTGATGTGATAAAATTTTATGTCTCACTAAAAAAAAGTGATGAACTACGAATTATTGGAAAACAATTAATAAGATCCGTTACCTCTGTTGCCGCAAATTTTAGAGCTGCAACTCGCGCTAGATCTGATAAAGAATTTTATGCCAAATTATGTGTTGTAATTGAAGAAGCTGATGAAACATTATTTGGGCTAGAATTAATGATGGAAGCAGAGTTAATAAAACCACATGAAATAGAAAATTTTAGTACTGAGGTTACAGAATTATTATCAGTGTTTTCGAAAACGAGAAAAACAATAAATGAAAAAATAAAACTACTTAATAACCACCTCTTCACTAACTCTCCATCTCACTAATTATAAATATGAGTTTAAGTTCACTAAGTATAAATCGTCCGGTATTAGCCACAGTAATGTCAATTGTAATTGTGTTGTTTGGCGCAATTGGATATACCTTTTTAGGCGTTCGAGAATACCCTTCAATTGATCCACCAATTATTACTGTGCGTACAAGTTATACAGGAGCAAATGCCGAAATTATTGAATCGCAAATTACCGAACCTCTTGAAAAATCGATTAATGGAATTGCAGGAATTCGTTCTATTTCATCAGCAAGTAATTTAGGTACAAGTAGCATTACAGTTGAATTTAATTTGGATGCTGATTTAGAAAGTGCAGCCAATGATGTACGCGATAAAGTTTCGCAAGCTGTTCGTCAGTTGCCTCAAGATATTGATGCGCCTCCAGTAGTAAGTAAAGCCGATGCAAACTCTGATGCCATTATTGCCATCACTGTTCAGAGTGATAATAAAAATCAATTACAAATAAATGATTATGCTGAAAATGTAATTTTAGAAAAACTGCAAACCATTCCAGGTGTGAGTACCATACAAGTTTGGGGGCAAAAAAAATATGCCATGCGATTGTGGTTCGACCCTATAAAAATGGCTTCTTTCGGACTAACTCCTCTTGATATTCAACAAGCATTAAACAGAGAAAACGTAGAATTACCCGGAGGGAAAATAGAAGGAAATGCAACAGAGTTAACGGTAAAAACAGTTGGTCGTTTTACCACCGAAGATGAATTTAATAATCTTATTATTCTCTCCAATAATAATCAAACCATAAAATTAAAAGATATCGGTTATGCGGTGCTTGGTTCCGAAAATGAAGAAACGATGTTAAAGGAATCAGGTATTCCAATGATTGGTTTAGGATTGGTGCCCCAACCTGGTGCAAATTATATTGAAATAGCTGATGAATTTTATAAACGCTATGAACGAATTAAAGCAGAGGTTCCAAAAGATTATAAATTAAATATTGCCATTGATAATACCCGATTTATCAAAACATCTATCACCGAAGTAGAAGAAACTTTATTGATTGCATTTTTATTGGTGGTAATTATTATCTTTTTGTTTTTTAGAGATTGGCTTATTGCATTTCGTCCGCTTATTGATATTCCGGTTTCACTTATCGGTGCATTTTTTATTATGTATTTGGCAGGCTTCTCTATCAATATTTTAACCTTACTTGCTATTGTGTTAGCAACAGGTTTGGTGGTAGATGATGGAATTGTTGTGACCGAAAATATTTTCAAAAAAATAGAAGAAGGGTTATCACCAAAAGAAGCAGCCATAAAAGGCTCTAATGAAATTTTTTTTGCTGTTGTTTCCACTTCATTAACACTGGCAGTTGTGTTTTTACCCATCATTTTTTTACAAGGATTTGTTGGAAGATTATTTAGAGAGTTTGGAGTTGTTGTGGCAGGCTCCGTAATTATTTCAGCCTTTGTTTCATTAACATTAACTCCCATGTTAAATGTAAAACTCACGCGTAGAGATCATAAAAAACGAAGTAAGTTTTATCATGCAACCGAACCATTTTTTGAAGCATTAAATAACGGATATCGAAAATCTTTGGATTCATTTATGAAAAAAAGATGGCTTGCATTTGTGGCTATTGCTGTTTCAATTACACTTATTTTTTTAATTGGCTCTTCTATTCAATCCGAACTTTCTCCATTAGATGACAGAAGTGTAATGCGCATCAGCAGCACAACTCCCGAAGGTGCGTCTTATGAGTACATGGAAAATTATATGGATAAAATTGGTAAAATGGTTTCCGATTCTATCCCCGAAAAAAATGTTTTACTCTCTATAACTGCTCCGGGATTTACAGGAAGTGGTGCTGTAAATACAGGCTTCACACGTATCATTTTAAATTTACCTGATGAGCGAAAAAGATCTCAACAACAAATTGCCGATCAGATTACAAAAAATCTAAAAACACATCCTGATGCGCGTTCATTTGTTATTCAAGATCAAACAATAAATGGCTCTGGTGGATCACGAGCGGGGTTGCCTGTTCAATACATTTTGCAAAATCAAGACTTCAAAAAAATTCAACAATTCCTTCCAAAGTTTATGGAAGAAGTTGCAAAAAATCCAACCTTCCAAGGTATTGATGTAAATCTAAAATTTAACAAACCAGAATTGGTTGTTACCATTGATAGAGATAAAGCAAAAAGTTTAGGAGTAAGCGTTCAAAGTGTAGCTCAAACCATGCAACTTGCTTATAGTGGTTTGCGTTATGGCTATTTTACGATGAATGGAAAACAATATCAAATTGTGGGGCAAGTAGACAGAGCAAATCGTGATGAACCATTAGATTTAAAATCATTATTTGTAAGAAATGATAAAAACCAATTGATACAATTAGATAATTTAATTAAGATAGAAGAGCAAAGTAGTCCACCTCAATTGTATCATTATAACAGATATAAAGCAGCCACCGTTCAAGCAGGTTTAGCACCAGGAAAAACAATCGGTGATGGAATTAAAGTGATGGATAAAATTGCTAAAAAAGTGTTAGACGAATCGTTCACAACGGATCTTGCTGGCCCCTCAAGAGATTTTTCTGAAAGCTCATCAAATACCACATTTGCTTTATTGCTTGCATTGGTTTTGGTATACTTAGTTTTAGCTGCACAATTTGAAAGTTTTATTGATCCACTTATTATTATGCTCACTGTTCCAATGGCACTTGCCGGTGCATTATTATCGCTATGGTATTTTGATCAAACGCTAAATATTTTTGGGCAAATTGGAATTATTGTATTGATTGGACTGGTTACCAAAAATGGAATTTTAATTGTAGAGTTTGCCAATCAACGAAAAGAACATGGATTAAAAGTAATGGAGGCTGTTAAAGATTCTGCGGTATCTCGTTTGCGCCCAATTATGATGACCAGTTTAGCAACCATGTTTGGTGCATTGCCAATTGCATTAGCACTTGGTGCAGGTGCAAAAAGTCGTATGTCAATGGGTATTGTAATTATTGGAGGATTATTATTTTCAGGAATCTTAACGCTGTATGTAATTCCTGCCATCTATAGTTTCTTTTCAAAAGAAAATAAAATAGCAACCCAAAATGAGGAGGAGGTTAAACATGTTTAAGCAAAAAATAAAATATAAACGCGCTGTATTTTTATGGATGATATTTCTTTTTTCGACATCTATACAAGCGCAACAAAAATTAAGTTTAGATGATGCATTAAAGATGGCATTGCAAAATAATTTTTCGATACAAATTGCAAAAAATGATGCCGAAATTACTAAAATTAATAATTATGCTGGTGCTGCTGGAATGTTGCCAAATGTTGTTGGAACAGCTCTTCAAGATAACCAAACAGCAAATACCAATCAAAAATATTTAAACGGAACCGAGAATAATAAAACGGCAGCAACAACCAATCAGTTTAATGCAAATGCCGAATTAGGCTGGACTATTTTTGACGGATTAAAAATGTTTGCAACAAAAAATAGATTGAATGAGTTACAACAAATTGGTGAACTCAGAATGCGTTCTCAGATTGAACAAATTTTTACCCGAATTATAAAAGCTTATTTTGATGTGGTACTTGCAAAACGACAATTAAAGATTGTGACTGATCAAAAAAATATTTCAGAAAGTAGATTACAATTAGCAAAAGATAAATTGGCTGCGGGCAAGGCTTCAAAAACAGAATCACTAAAAGCACAAGTGGATTTAAATACGGATAGGTCGTTGATGATGCGACAAGAAAATATATTTAGAAATAGTAAGTCTTCTCTTAATCAATTATTAGCCAGAAATTATGATGTAGATTTTGATGTGATAGACACCATTACTTTACGTGAAGATTTTGTTTTGGGAGATATTGAAAGCAAAATTGTATCACAAAATGCGGGTGTGCTTATTGCCAAAAAAAATCAATATGTGAGCGTATTGGCCATACGAGAAATTAATGCCGAACGTGCTCCAACCATTCAATTAAAAAGTGGATATAATTATAGCAATCAAGTTTCGCAAGCTGGTTTTTTACAGTCTTCTTCAAGCAACGGTTTTCATTATGGTGCAGGATTAAATATTAACTTATTTAATGGTTTTAGTGTCAACCGAAGATTGCAAAATGCTAAGCTTACACAACGCACTTCCGAACTTGTTTTTAATGATTCGTTATTGCGAATTCAAACTCAAGTTCAACAAGCATTTAATACCTACATGGTTAATTTAAAATTGGTGGGGGTTGAAAAAGAAAATGTAAATGTAGCACAAGAAAATTTTGATATTGCCGATGAACAATACAAAGTAGGAGTAATTACTTCTATTGAA
Organism: Bacteroidota bacterium; assembly: GCA_025359805.1. Classification (GTDB taxonomy): domain Bacteria; phylum Bacteroidota; class Bacteroidia; order UKL13-3; family UKL13-3; genus CAIUEQ01. The sequence continues at coordinate 31,431 of JANYDU010000039.1, read as the reverse complement.
TTAAGAGATGCACAACAAAATTTATTGATTAGTGAAAACCGGTTGCTCACCTCCTATTACGATGCCAAAATTTCGGAAACGGAATTACTAAGATTGAGTGGAGAGTTGCTGAAGTTGAAATAAAACATATTTGATTATTTATCAATTACGTATACTGCTTCTCAAATCCATCCTTTGCGTTTAAACCAAACCCATATAAAAACGGTGATAGCAAACATTAAAAATAAAACTGCAGGATAGCCCAAAGGTTTATCCAACTCGGGCATAAATTTAAAATTCATTCCATACACCCCAACGATAAAAGTGAGGGGCAAAAAAAACGCAGTGAAAACAGTAAGTGTTCGCATCACCTCATTGGTGCGCTGCGAAGAGAGTGAAATATAAATATTGAGTAGCGAATTTATACTGTCATAAACCTCTTCAATTTGAGTATCGTACTTCACATAATAATCTTCAAGATCTTGTTGCATGGGATTATTTTTATGAATAACACCAAGGTTATCTATAATTTCTTTCGAAAGGTTAAACAGTTTTCTAATCACATAACTTTTCCTTTTGATGAGGTATAAGTTTTTTAATAAATCTGGTATTCTCTTTTTTAAAAATATGCGTGATTCATAAAAATCAATTTCTTTATCAACCTTCATTACCGGCTCTTCATAAGTAGCAAATGCACTTTTTACAACTTTGCAAACGATATCGAAAGCATTTTTATTTGAACTCAATTTTTGTTTTAACTCTTCATACTGATCAAAGTCTTTTCGGTGTATCGTAATCACAAAATTTTTGGTAAAAAAGATGGCAATTTTTCTACTTAACTCGGGAATACTATCGGAGTTTTTTGCACAATCAGCATCATAATATCTACAAATAATAAAATGAACATCATCTATCAACTCGTATTTTGGTAAATGCTCGGGCTGCATACAATCTTGAACAGCCGATGGATGCAATTTATATTTTGCTCCCAACTCTTCCAATTCTTCCATGGTTGGATTTGATACGTCAATCCATTCAAACATAGAATCGTTTTTTGATTTGATGATTTTTTGCATGGTTCATCAAATATATTTATTTAGAGAATAAAATAGTTAATGGTAAAAATACTATGCACCGAGCACCAATAAATAAGCACTATTAAAGGCTCATCAACTCTTTAAACTTTACTGCTTGCCTTCTGCTTACTTCAATTTTTTTTCCGTCTTTCATGTAAATTAAAAATCCTGAGTTAAAAAAGGGTTCTATTTTTTCGATATAACTCATATTAATTATTTGTTGACGGTTTGCTCTAAAAAATTGTTGTTCGCTTAATCGTTCATCCAATGCGTTTAAGGTTCGATGAATGAGTGGTTGATGTTCATCAAAAAATATTTTAGCATAATTTCCAGCTGATTCAATCATCCTCACATCTTTCAGTTTTACAAACCAACATTTTTCTCCATCTCTAATAAAAACCTGATCATTGTCTATTAATTTATGCTTGTCTTTGCTCTCATTAATTTCCGAAATTTGTTTTTTTACACGTTGAATGGCTTCACGCAATCGGCTTATTTGAATGGGCTTTAGTAAGTAATCAAGTGCATTTACTTCAAACGCTTTAATAGCAAATTCGTTATATGCTGTTGTAAAAATTACAAACGGTGTTTCAATCATTTCTTCCAACAAATCAAAGCCCGTTTTTTCGGGCATCTGAATATCTAAAAACAATAATTGTGGTTTATGTTTATCAATTAAATCCAATGCTTCATCGGCATTAGTAGCCTCTGCTACAATTTCTAATTCAGGAAATTCTTTAAGCAAAGTTTTTAACCCTTCGCGAGCCAAACGCTCATCATCAACGATAATAGTAGTTATCATATTGGTAATTTTATTTTGGTAATAACGGTTGAGTAATCGGTATTCATAATGTCAAATTCTGATTTGTCATTATACAATAATTTCAATCGCTCCACAGTGTTTGCAATACCCAATCCTTCGTGTTCATTTTTGGGTTGATAGTTTCCTGAATTTAAAATTTCAATCATCAAAAAATCATCTTGTAAAAAAGTTTTTAGTTTAACCTCTCCACCATTTTTTAAATTTGAAATGCCATGCTTCACACAATTTTCAACTAACGTTTGGAGCATCATTGGTGGCACCTGAATACTTAAAGTATTTTCATCAATTTCATACACTATTTTTAAACGTTCATCAAAACGAATTTTCTCAATGGCTAAATAATTTTTTACGGTTTCTAATTCAACTTTTAAAGCCACTGTTTTGTGCTTTCCCATTTGCAAGGAACTACGCAATAAACTTGATAATTGTGTGATGGCATTTTTTGCAATTTCAGGATTGATATCAACTAACGTGCGAATGCTGTTTAACGAATTAAATAAAAAATGTGGATTGAGTTGAGATTTTAAATTGTTGTATTGATTCTCTTTAATGATGGATTCTAATTGATACATATCCCGCTCTGCTTTTAATGAACGCTCCCAATATTGAAACAAATGATAAACTAATGTCCATAGTAAAATATATTTACTAAAGTTAAAAAAGTAACTAAAAGCTAAGGTGTAAACAGGCAATTGTCTGAGTTGAGGTACAGTAAACCAATCGAGTGGGAAATTAATTGCCGACATCAATATCGACATCACAATAACGCCCAAAAGCCCGCGAAAAATTAATTTAGAAAGAGGCAGTGATAACCATCCCACTCGTATTAAAAACATTCGATAACCGTGTGTGATTAATACTCCAACAACAAAATTTACGATTCCATTTAAAAACAATAATTTATTGTAGCCAAAAATATCGCCATACGAAACAATCTCAATAATATTAAAAAACAACCATCCCCCAATTTGGCATAACCAATATAATTTTTGTTTATTCATTATTCTCCGCTAAAATATTGATGATATAGGTTTCACCTAAAAGTAACTCTACAGAATCAAAAGTAATTTCACTTAATTTATTATTTACAAATTTTTTAAACTCTTCATCCGATGATTGCTCATCAATGATATTGATTTTCCCTTTTTCATCAATTACAAAAGACACTAAAACTCTTCCTTTTAATTGTTGAGCATCTTTGTCATTATCAAAATACAAATGATGATTAATCTTTTCACTTACTAATTGTTCGGCACCTTTAATAGTAGATGCTTTTGCACAGTTGAGAGGCAATAAACTTGATGCCAATCCTAATAATACTACCAATAACGTTTTCATATTTTTTTAGTGGTTTAATTAAATTGTTACTCAAAAGTATATGCAGATTTTATATTTCAACATGAGTTTTACTCGGGTGGTTAGGTTTTTGGTTAAGAGGAAAATATCAACTATCTAAATTCAATCATACTTATAAACAGACTGTGTATGATGCTTCGGGTTCTTTTACTTTTCTTTATCAAAAAATAACAGATATGGGTCATCAATCAAATTCGAATTCCAAACTTTATACACTTATTGTTGTGTTTTTCTTTTGGGGCTTTGTAGCCGCATCAAACGGAATTTTTATTCCTTTTTGCAAATCATACTTTGTACTCACACAATTTCAGTCGCAATTGATTGATCTTACTTTTTATGGCGGATATTTTATGGGGTCGTTGGCGCTGTTTTTATTTTCTCGTTATAAAGGCATTGATTTTTTAAACAAAATAGGCTACAAAAAAGGAATTATTTATGGATTAATTTTATCTGCCATTGGTGCTGCTGCAATTATCCCTTCGGTTAATATGGGTTCATACCCGCTTATCCTTTGTTCTTATTTTATTATTGCCCTTGGGTTTTCTCTTCAACAAACCTGTGCATGGCCATTTATTATAGCGCTAGGAACGCCAGAAACTGGAGCACACCGTTCCAATCTTGCGGGCTCATTAAATTCATTGGGAACTACAATAGGTCCACTAATTGTAAGCTACGTTTTATTTGGAGGAATTGATGGAAGCGCAAAAAATGCTTCTATTTTATCTATAAGTTATTTGTATGCAGGAGTAAGTATTTCCTTTTTGTTGATGAGTGTATATTTTGCGTTTTCAACGTTACCGCATATACAAAATGACGACCATATTGAACCTGGAATTGGAGCCTTAAAATACCCTCAATTGGTATTGGGCATGATTGCAATTTTTGTTTATGTAGGAGTGGAAGTAAGTATTCAAAGCAATATGGGCGCACTTTTAAAACTACCCGACTTCGGTGGCTATAATGAATCACAAATTTCTAAATTTATTTCATTGTATTGGGGAAGTTTAATGATTGGAAGATGGACAGGTGCCATTGGTGTTTTTAATTTATCTAAAACATCAAAACGCTTGTTGGGTATAGTAGTTCCTTATATGGCATTTGGAGTTGTGTTATTTGTTAATCATTTAAATGGAAACGATGTAAGCCAATTATATGTGTATGGAATTTGTATTGCATTAATGATTGTGGCTAATTTTTGGACTCAAGAAAAACAATCTCGTTCGTTACTTATTTTTTCTTTATTTGGATGTGTGGCCATGTTGGTTGGATTATTCTCAACAGGACAAGTAGCTTTGTTTGCCTTTTTAAGTGGCGGATTGGCTTGCTCTGTAATGTGGCCATGTATTTTTAGTTTAGCCATACAAGGGTTAGGAAAATACGCCAGCCAAGGTTCGGCATTTTTAATTATGATGATATTAGGTGGAGCTATTATTCCCCCACTTCAAGGTAAGTTGGCAGATGTTTCGTCTATCGGAATTCATGCTTCTTATTTTATAACCGTTTTATGTTTTGCCTACTTAGCCTTTTATGCATTTAGAGTAAAAGTTATTTTAAAAAGCCAAGGCATTGATGAGGATAGAATGGAAAGTGTTGGGCATTAAAACATTTACATTCATCTATTATCTTTTCATCAAGTAGTTCAATTCCAAAATATTTACCTACTTTCGCGCCTCAATTTTTTTGAACATCACAACATGCAAAACATTAGAAATATTGCCATTATTGCCCACGTTGACCACGGTAAAACCACATTGGTTGACAAAATTTTACATCAAACGCAACTATTCCGCGAAAATCAACAAACAGGAGATTTGATTCTTGATAACAACGATTTGGAGCGTGAACGTGGAATTACCATTCTTGCAAAAAACATCTCAGTAAATTATAAAGGAACCAAAATCAATATCATTGATACTCCAGGTCACAGTGATTTTGGTGGTGAAGTAGAACGTGTTTTGAACATGGCCGATGGCGTTTTGCTTTTGGTTGATGCTTTTGAAGGCCCTATGCCTCAAACCCGCTTTGTATTACAAAAAGCATTGGCTTTGGGTAAAAAAGCAATTGTAGTTATTAATAAAGTAGATAAACCAAATTGCCGTCCAGATGAAGTGCATGATGCCGTATTTGATTTGTTTTTTAACTTGGATGCTACCGAAGAACAGTTGAACTTTCATACCATTTATGGCAGTTCAAAAGTAGGTTGGATGGGACGTGATTGGAAAAATCCAACAACTGATTTTACTGAATTATTGGATGATATTTTGGTTCAAATTCCTCCACCACATGTTGAAGTTGGAAACCTTCAAATGCAAATTACCTCTTTAGATTATTCATCTTTTACAGGCCGAATTGCAGTAGGAAGAATTTTACGTGGAACGGTAAAAGTTAACCAACCCGTTAGTTTAGTAAAGCGTGACGGTTCTATTCAAAAGTCACGTATTAAAGAATTGTATACGTTTGAAGGATTAGGCAAAATGAAGGTGGAAGAAGCCTTTGCTGGTGATATTTGTGCAGTAATGGGAATTGAAGGTTTTGAAATTGGTGATACCATTGCCGATTTTGAAAACCCTGAAGGATTAATTCCAATTAAAATTGACGAGCCTACCATGAATATGTTGTTTTGTATTAACAACTCTCCATTTTTTGGTAAAGAAGGAAAGTTTGTAACCTCAAGGCATTTACGCGATCGTTTGTTTAAAGAGTTAGAAAAAAATCTTGCATTGCGTGTGGAAGAAACCAATTCTGCCGATTCTTATTTAGTGTTTGGTCGTGGTATTCTTCATTTATCTATTTTGATTGAAACAATGAGACGCGAAGGATATGAATTGCAAGTAGGGCAACCACAAGTTATCGTTAAAGAAATTGATGGTGTTAAATGTGAGCCTATTGAAATTTTAACGGTTGATGTTCCTGAAGAATCTGCCGGAAAAGTAATTGAATATGTAAGCCAACGTAAAGGTGATATGTTAATCATGGAGCCTAAAGGCGATTTGCAACATCTCGAATTTGAAATTCCATCAAGAGGAATTATTGGATTACGAAATAATATTTTAACTGCAACTGCTGGTGAAGCCATCATGGCACATCGTTTCAAAGCATTCGAGCCTTGGAAAGGTGTAATCCCAAGTAGAAATAATGGTGTATTAATTTCGGGTGAACAAGGAACTGCTATTGCTTATTCAATTGATAAATTACAAGACCGAGGAAGCTTTTTTGTAGAAGCCGGTGATCAAATTTATATGGGGCAAATAATTGGTGAAAACAATCGTCAAGATGATATTGTAGTAAACATTACCAAAGAGAAAAAATTAACCAACATGCGTGCTTCTGGTACAGACGATAAAACACGTATTGCACCAAAAATTAACTTTTCGTTAGAAGAATGTATGGAATATATTCAAGGAGATGAGTATGTTGAAATTACCCCTAAATCTTTGCGTTTGCGTAAAGTAATGTTAAATGAATTAGACCGTAAACGTACGCAAAAAGCAGTAATGGCATAAGTTACATTTTGCAATAAAAATTAAAACCCATCCTTACTCAAGGGATGGGTTTTTTGTTGGTATTTATTAACACCTACAATTATGAAAATTTACTCAACTATACATTACATTCATCCTATTCAAAATGTTTTTATTTTCTTGCATACATTTGATGCTCAATAATGATAAAACAATATTTAATCTTAATATTAATTATTCTACACACTTTTTCTTCTAAAGCACAGGTGGAATATTTAGGAACTTCTGATGGATTAAGTAACCGTTATGTTTCCAGTATTATAAAAGATCAACAGGGTTTTGTTTGGTTTGGAACGTCAAACGGATTAAACCGATATGATGGCTATAATTTTAAAATTATCAATCAAGGGGGTAGTGAAAAAGAGTTGTCAAATAAACAAGTAAACTACATCCTCGAATCAAAAGAAAATAATTGTTTGTGGATAGCCACAGATAATGGATTGAACAAACTCGATCAATTAAATGGCATTATTAAAAAATATTATTTCTACACTTCAAATAAACCTCGTGCTCTTTCATTTTCTGGAATATCAAGTTTGTGTTTTGATAATAATAAAAGATTACTTGTTGGCACAAAAGATGGCAGCATACTTAGGATAAACAATAAAGATGAATTGGAGGAAATTTATCGCGAAACTGATAGTAGCTCGCTACTAAACATGCAATGCGATAAGGAAAATAATATTTGGTATTGTAGTGCCAAATCAAAATTAATATGCATCAATAATGCATTTAAACGTACCGAAATGAGCCTTCGTTTTGATGCTTTTTTTACCTGTTTTAATATCGAAAATGAAATTGGATTTTGTGGCGTAAATAATATAGGAATTTTTTGTTTTGATAAGAAAAGCGGTGCTATTATTCCAAATAAAATGTTGGACTCATTAAACAAATTAAACACCCTGCCTATGTCCATTTCAAAATATGGAAATACCTATATTGTTGGTTGTCGTAAAGGAAAATTATTATTGATTGATTTTCATAAAAACACTTGTTTAAGTTATAGTTGGTTAACCCCTTTTAAAAATGATTTTGGAAGCAATATTATTTATTCATACAAGGATGAAAATGGAGTGATTTGGTTAGGCACAGACGGAGGAATTATTAAAATTAATTTAGAAGAAAGTAACTTCGAAAAACTATTATGGAATCAGCCAGGAGTTAGCAAAATAAGCACACGCGGCATTTGCGAAGATGAAAAAGGGTATCTATATATAGGAACTTATAATGGCTTATTCCGCTATCATCCCAATACAAAAAAAACAGAACGGTATTTGGTATATTATAAAGAATTAAAAAGGATGGTGAATCCAAATCCATTTACAATAGTTAATGATACAAATGGATATGTATATATGACTTCAACTGCGGGGTTTTTAAGGTTTGATAAAAAGAAGTTAGCATTAGAGTGCTTGGTGCCTGGTATTTCTTTCTATGGACTTTATAAACCGAATGATGAGTATGTTTTTTTAGGTTCATATAGAGGCTTGCAAAAATATTCCTTCAAAACAAAAACACTCACAGATGTTCGAGATGTAAATAACAAATACAACCTACGCAATATTCATATCTGGAAAATTATTCCCTCAAATGATGGTGCTATGTGGCTTGCATGTAGTGCAGGTTTGGTAAAATATTCGGAGCAAAAAGGAATTACAGATTATTATTCAATGGCTAATAAAAAATTGGTAATTGAAGAAGTGTTATGGGTTTATGAAGATAAAAATAAAATAGTATGGCTATGCACAAATGGAGGTGGGCTTATTAAAATTGATACTCAAAAAAATACAATAGAAAATTTTACAACAGCCAATGGGCTCCCCAACAATGTGGTGTATTGTGGCATCGAACATAAAAATATATTATGGCTAAGTACTGATAATGGGTTATGTAGTTTTAATAAAATAACTCACGAAATTATTAACTACGGAATTCGTGATGGAATTACCGATAGTGAGTTTAATACCATATCCGCTTTTAAGAGTAGCAATGGAAAAGTATTTTTAGGTAGCATAAATGGAATCACTGTTTTTGACCCTGAAAAAATCGCAGCAAAAATCTCTTCACCAAAAATTATTTTAATTGGCTATAGTAAGTTCGACAGCAAATCGAATAGTGAGAATGAAAATATTTTTGGTTTAAATTTATTAGACCATATCAACCTTACTTATAAAGATATTTTTGTTTCCTTTTCATTTGCATTGAATGATTATTTCGACCCACAGCATAATCGTTTTGAATATATGCTTGAAGGATTAAACTCAAATTGGATAAGCCTTGAAAACCAACATACACTTAGGCTTAGCAGTATTCCTGCGGGCAACTACTCGTTACATATTAGAGGCATAAACAGCAAAGGCAAAATGAGTATGAATGAAATAAATTTACCTATTTATATGTCGGCAATATTTTATAAACAGTGGTGGTTTATTTTGATCGAAATTGTTTTATTAATAGCATTAGTTTATTCTGTTTTTCAATATCGAATCAAACAATTATTAAAAATTCAACATCTCAGAACCAAAATTGCAAGCGATTTACATGATGAAGTTGGAAGTTTACTTACACGAATTTCTATTCATACCGAACTTATCAAACATGCACATTTAGATATTGATAAAAATAAAAATGAGCTAAATAAAATTGCCGAAACAAGCAGGCTTGCCACCTCTACAATGAGCGATGTGTTATGGTCGGTTGATGCGCGAAATGATAAAGCTGGAAACCTCATTGACCGAATGCGCGAACATGCAGATGCGATGTTATTGCCCTTAGAAATAGATGTCATATTTAATCATAATTTAAACTCGGATAAAACTATAAACTTAACAGTACGACAAGAATTGTTTTTAATTTTTAAAGAGTGTATCCACAATATTGCCAAGCATTCAAAATGTACAGAAGTAACAATTGATTTAAAAAATGGAAACGGAAAATTTGAACTGCTTGTAAGTGATAATGGAAAATTAAAAGCCGCAAACTCAACACAAGGACAAGGATTAAAAAATATGAAAATGCGTGCCGACAAAATTCCCGCCTCAATAGAAATATGGCAACAAAATGGATTTCATGTAAAACTCATTTGTAAATCAATTTAAGTAACTACATCAACATGTGGGTTTGATAAATAGTTGAATAACTAACATTTGCTAAGATGGAAAAACGTATCAATATCTCTATTATAGAGGATGATTATGTGATAAGAAATGGTATTGAAGTTTATTTTCAAACCCAAGAATTATTTAATGAAATTTACTCTTTTGAATCCGTTGAATCATTTTTCGAAACCGTTGAAAAGGAAAAATTGATAGTGGATGTAGTGCTAACAGATATTGGTCTTCCGGGCATGAGCGGCATTGAAGGCATTAAACTCATCAAAGAAAAATTAAAAATTACCGACATTATTATGCTCACTGTTTTTAAAGATGAAAACAGAATTTTTAAATCTATTTGTGCAGGTGCTACAGGTTATTTATTAAAAGGAACTCCATTTCCAGAAATTACTGAAGCCATAAAAATTATTCGATTGGGAGGAAGCTACATGTCGCCAGCAATTGCCCGAAAAGTAATCGAGTATTTTAATCCTCCAAAACAAAAAAACGAATCGGAATTATCATCTCGCGAGCGGCAAATTATTCAAGCTCTTGTAGATGGATTAAGTTACAAAATGATTGGCGATAGACTTTCCATTTCAATTGATACCGTTCGTTTTCATATCAAAAATATTTACCTCAAATTACAAGTAAACAGTAAAACAGAAGTAATCAGCAAATCACTTAAAGGCGAGATTTAGCAATTATTTTAGTTCTGATAATGCAAAGCAACTACATGGAAATGTAGTTGTAGCAAATGATACTTTGCTCCAAATTTGCTCATGAAAAAAAATCGACAAACAATGAAAAAAATAATTACAACTTCTCTCTTTGCCTTAGGATTATTTACTACTCAAGCACAAGATTTAAGCATTGGAAATATTAGTGCTGGATACGAGTACAATCAAACCACAGGCATTATTAAAGACATTTACTTCACTATTTTATCAAACGAAAATACTGGAGCAAGTAATTTTAAAGTAGGTATCTATTTTGTTCCTCCAGGTGTTACCAGTTTAGATCAATCTTATCTTTTAGAAAGTAGTGATGTGCCTTCTATTAGTGGAAATTCATCAAGAGATGTAACCAACTGGACAATTGATGTAAATAAAGTAGCTACTGTTCCTCCAAATGGAACATACCGTTTATTGGTTTATGTAGATAACGAAAAAGTAATTACCGAAACCAATGAATCCAACAACGGACTTTTTATAAGCACACAAGGAAATGATTTAAAATTTACAGCAAGCACTTCCTCTGGAATTAATGATGTAAAAAATAATTCATTGTCATTTTCAAGTTTTCCAAATCCCGTAATTTCAAACACAGAAATTTCATTTTCCTTAAAACAAAATAACACAGGTAGCATTCATATTTACGATATAACAGGAAAAGAAATGATGAATGTAATTACCGAGAACACAACATTTTTGGCGGGTAAAAATACTATCCCTTTAAATACGCAATACCTTCCTGCTGGAATTTATCAATGCGTATTACAAACAAATGAAGGAATAGCTACTCAAAAAATAGTTAAACAATAAAATTCATAATTTCCCAAAAAATAAGAGCCGTCACTTACCTTCAGGTAATGGCGGCTTGACTATTTGATTCTGTTGATATTTTAGATTCTTCTGCGCACAATACTCATGAGACGGAAGTTTTAATTATAAAAATGGGTACAGATTGTTGTTAAGGTTTCAAATTTTTTAAATAATCACCTAAAATTTAACACCTCATTTGGCTAATTTTAAACCTTTTTGAGAATGGGTTATTGGAGAAAAACTAATACTGTTCATACCACTTAAATTTATCATGTACAATTTTAGACTTTTCTTTCTTCATATAATTTAGGAGCGAACTTGCCGTAGGTGAAAATTTTTTCCCTTTTAACCAAATTAAACTCCAAGTAGTTTTGATGGGTAAGCCTTTGATTGGAATAATTTGCAGTTCATTATTGTACAACTCATTTTTAATTCCTATTAGCGGCATAATTGAATACCCTAAGCCAGCCAACAAAGCTTGTTTAACGGCTTCGTTTGATGTCAGCTCCATATTCTTTAAAACTGATAAATTATTACGTTCAATAAAGCTCTCCATTGCTTGCCTTGTGCCCGAACCTTTTTCTCTAAAAATTAACGGCAAATTTTTAAAAATGGCTTTTGTTTTAATATCCTTTTTAAATGTTGTTTTGGTGTTGCCTACCAAGTATAATTTATTTTGAAGCAAATCAAGTTTTTCGATATTTAATGTTTTTGGTAAAATAGAAACAAGAGCAAAATCAATTTCATTATTTTCTAAACTCTCAATCACTTTATTTTTATTAGTTACATCCATTATTAATTCTATTCCAGCATGTTGTTTCATAAAATCAGATAAAAAATAGGGCATCACATATTTTCCAGTTGACACTACTGAAATCTTTAACCGCCCCGTCAATTGACCTTTATAAGCTAATGTTTTGTAATTAATAGCGTGTACATGATTTAATATATTTTCGGCAGCCTCAGCAATTTCTTTCCCAAAATCTGTGATATAAATTTTTCTGCCAACAACCTCGGTTAATGGAATTTCAAATTGGTTTTGAAAATTTTTGAGTTGAATGGAAACTGCCGGTTGTGTTAAATGCAATTCTTCTGAAGCTTTTGTAACGCTTTGTGTTTGTACAATTTTTAAAAAAATTTGAAGTTGATTTAAGGTATAATTCATAAATATTTTTTATGTGTATCATAACAAATATAAATATTAATATCTTCTTTATATCTTCGATTATTGCAGAATAAAATTAATCCCTAAAATATTTTAATAAAACTCTTAGTTAAATTATATAGGCAATTAATTATGAATCAACATAAGTTACATATCTCACAAACAATAAGATTTAAGATTTTTATTTTTCTATTATCTATTATAAGCGGTGCTAATTTATTTTCTGCTCACGCAAAATTTGACCACATTTATTTAAATAATAATATTGTTGAGAGAAACAATATTGATAGTATAAAGGATAATGATTCTTTCTTATACAACGACAAAATTGTTAAGCCTGAAAAGGATAATCACACCATAAATTTATCTCTTTTTGAAATTGAAGAAGAGGATAATTTTTCTTACTCAAGAAAAGGTTTTAAATCATATCAACAAACCACTTCCATTTGTTTTCACCGTTTTATTGAACACAATAATATAAATCAAAATTTTACTTCCTTTAGTCATCCTCATTCTTTCTCAAAATCTCCCCTATACATTTCCTATCAAGTATATAGAATTTGACACTCAAATTTGTTGGGATAGTAAATTAAACTCATAAATAATTGTTTGATTTTTATCCCAAGCCATGTACTACTAAAACAGTGCTAAAAATACGCTTTATGAAATTTCATAAAGCCAATTAAATAATCTACTTAAAAAATTTACTACAGAAAAAAATAATGAATAAACTTTTCATGTTCGTTACCTTTTGCTGCACACTGCATTTTGCAAGTTGTGGTTCAAAAAAAGAAGCAAAAGAAGAAGAAACTAAATTCTTAGTGACAAGTCCTTTAAAAACAGACACAACAATTACACGAGAATACGTTTGTCAAATTCATGCCGTTAGTCACATTGAGCTTAGAGCTCTGGAAAGAGGTTATTTGCAAAAAATATTTGTAGACGAAGGTGAGTTTGTAAAAAAGGGTCAGCTCATGTTTCAAATTATGCCTCTTCTTTACCAAGCTGAACAACAAAAGGCACAAGCCGAGGCTAATTTTGCAGAAATTGAATATCAAAATACCAAACAACTTTCAGATAAAAACGTAGTGTCGCCAAACGAATTGGCTTTAGCAAAAGCTAAATTAGACAAGGCTAAAGCTGAGCTATCATTGGCACAAGTACATTTAGGATTTACACAAGTAAAAGCCCCATTTGATGGTATCATGGATCGTTTTCAAGTAAGGTTAGGAAGCTTGTTAGATGAAGGCGCTCTTCTCTCCACCTTGTCTGACAATAGTGAAATGTGGGTTTACTTTAATGTTCCTGAAGCGGAATACTTAAATTTTAAAACAAATGCCACAGAGGAAAATCTACTTAAAGTAAACTTGTTAATGGCAAATAATAAGTTGTTCGAATATCCAGGAGTAGTTAAAGCTATCGAAGCAGATTTTAATAACGAAACAGGAAATATTGCTTTTAGAGCCACATTCCCTAACCCAAATAAATTATTGAGACATGGAGAAACTGGTAATGTAGAAATGACTGTGCCACTTAAAAATGCAATCATTATTCCTCAAAAAGCAACTTACGAAATATTAGAAAAGAAATATGTTTTTGTGGTTGATAAAAACAATGTGGTTCACTCCCGAGAAATTACCATTGCCTCTGAAATGCCCGATTTATATGTTGTAAAAGCCGGAATAAAAGAAAACGAAAGAATACTTCTTGAGGGAATTCGTAAAGTAAAAGATAATGATAAGATAGACTATGAATATGAAGATCCCAAAACTGTTCTTCCCAAACTAAAAGTTTATGTTGAATAATTTAATTATTAAAACAAAAGAACATGTTCAGTAAATTCATTCAAAGACCAGTACTTGCCATAGTTATATCGCTTGTTATTTTATTTATAGGCACACTGGCTATTAAAACTTTGCCTACTTCACAATTTCCTGAAGTGGCTCCTCCAGTGGTTATGGTTTCTGCTTCTTATCCAGGAGCAAGTGCTAAATCATTAGCCGAATCTGTTATTATTCCTTTAGAGCAATCTATTAATGGAGCTTGGGGTATGCGATACATGACATCAGATGCTACAAGTGCAGGAGAGGCCAATATACAAGTTGTATTTAATCCAGGCACAGATATCAATCAAGCATTGGTACAAGTTTCTAATCGTGTGCAGCAAGTAACTAACAGATTGCCCACATTGGTTCAGCGAGAAGGTGTTGTTATTACACCTGTAATTCCTAGTATGTTGATGTATGTTAATCTTTATAGTAAAGATAAAAATGCCAACATGAAATTTTTATTCAACTATGCCGGAGTAAACATGGTTCCCGAATTACAACGTATCAATGGAATTGGGCAAGTTAGAATTTTAGGTAGCCGTCAGTATGCAATGCGTGTTTGGTTAAATCCTGACAGGATGCGTGCCTATAAAGTTTCTCCTGATGAAGTAATGGAAGCTTTAAGTAATCAAAGTATTATTGGTAAACCTGGTCGTATTGGAAGAGGAGATAGCAAACAGGCAGAAGCGCTTGAATATGTATTGGCTTATAGCGACCGTTTTAATGAACCAAAACAATATGAAAATGTAATTATCAAATCAAATCCAAATGGGGAAATGCTTCGCTTAAAAGATGTAGCAACTGTTGCATTAGGAAGTGAATATTATGATATTTATTCTAGTATGAACGGGAACCCATCTGCAGCGTTGGTTTTGAAGCAAACATATGGAAGCAATGCAAGTGAAGTGATTGGAAAAGTGAAAGAGAAGTTGGAAGAGCTGAAGAAAACTTTTCCTCCCGGAATGGATTATGAAATCAGTTATGATGTTTCCAATTTTTTGGATGCATCTATCGAAAATGTTGTTCATACCTTAAGAGACGCTTTTATTTTAGTTGCACTAGTTGTATTTATTTTTTTGGGTGATTGGCGATCAACTTTGATTCCAACATTAGCTGTTCCTATCTCATTGGTTGGCGCATTTTTTTGTATGCAATTGTTCGGACTTACCATCAACATGGTTACTTTGTTTGCTCTTGTATTAGCAATTGGAATTGTGGTTGATGATGCTATAGTTGTTGTAGAGGCTGTACATGCAAAGATGGAGGAAGAACATCTGTCTCCATATCATGCTGTAAAAAAAGTTATTGGTGAAATTAGTGGAGCAGTTATCGCCATAACTTTGCTAATGGTTTCAGTATTCTTACCAGTGTCTTTTATGACAGGACCAGTTGGAACTTTTTACAGACAGTTTTCTATTACCATGGCATCAGCAATTGTTCTTTCAGGAATAGTAGCGCTAACTGTAACACCCGTTTTATGCGCAATGATTTTAAAAAACAATCATGGAAAACCCAGAAAGAAAACTTGGTTGAACAGACTGCTTGATGGTTTTAACAATTGGTTTGAAAAGCTCACCGGAAAATACGTTTGGCTGTTAAGAAAGATTGCCCATCGAAAAATTATTACTATTGGCATATTCGTTGTATTTGGGCTCGGAATATTTGGCATAAGTAATAGCCTACCAACAGGATTTATTCCAAGTGAAGACCAAGGAATGTTATACGCCATTATTCAAACACCTCCAGGATCAACACTTGAAAGAACGAATGATTTATCCAACAAATTAGTAGCTCTTATTCAGAAAGTAGAAGGCGTTAAATCAGTATCGTCAATTGCAGGTTATGAAGTATTAACTGAAGGACGTGGGTCTAATGCAGGTACTTGTTTGATTAACTTAAAATCATGGTCTGAACGTGATCATTCAGTTGCCGAAATCATTACTGAATTGGAAGAAAAATCAAAATCTATTCCTGGAGCAACTATTGAGTTTTTTGATCCACCTGCAGTACCTGGTTTTGGAGCAGCAGGTGGTTTTGCATTACAACTATTAGACAAAACCAACAGCGGTGATTATAAACAGTTAGAAAAAGTTACAACCGATTTCATGACTGAGATGCGAAAGCGGAAAGAAATTACTGGGTTATTTACGTTTTTCAGCGCCAACTATCCGCAATATGAAATTGAAATTGATAACCAAGCTGCCATGCAAAAAGGGGTAACTATTGGCAATGCAATGAATACACTTTCAATTTTTGTTGGAAGTACTTACGAACTTGGTTTTATTAAATATCAACGTTTCTTTAAAGTATTTGTGCAAGCGGCTCCTGAGTATCGAAGACTTCCATCTGACGTGATGAATTTGTACGTTAAAAATAATCGTGATGAAATGGTTCCTTTTTCTGCCTTCATGAAAATTAAGAAAAAGCAAGGAGCCAATGAAATCAACAGATACAATATGTATAATACTGCTGCTATTAGAGGTGGTCCTGCAAAAGGTTACAGTAGTGGAGAAGCAATTAAAGCTGTGCAAGAGGCAGCTAAAACTTTACCCAATGGGTATGATATAGATTGGGCAGCGCTCTCTTATGATGAAACAAGAAGAGGAAATGAAGCCATTTATATTTTCATTATTGTATTGGTATTTGTATACTTTGTTTTAGCGGCTCAATATGAAAGTTTCATCATTCCGTTAGCAGTGATATTTTCATTACCGGCTGGAATATTTGGATCATTCCTTTTTATTAAAGGTTTAGGATTGGCCAACGATATTTATGCTCAAATAGGATTGGTGATGTTAGTTGGATTGCTAGGTAAAAATGCTGTATTAATTGTTGAGTTTGCTGTGCAAAAACAACATCAAGGAGCAACTGTTTTAGAAGCCGCAATTGAAGGTGCAAAGGTGCGTTTTCGTCCAATATTAATGACCTCCTTCGCTTTTATTGCAGGATTAATTCCATTGGTTCTTGCTCACGGTGCCGGTGCTATAGGAAACAAAACAATAGGCGCTTCTGCCTTAGGCGGTATGATTTTCGGTACCATTTTCGGAGTTATCATCGTACCTGGATTGTATTATATTTTTGGCTCCATAGCAGAAGGACGCAAGCTTATTAAAAATGAAGATGATAGTTCATTAACCGAAGATTTAGTTCACCAAATGGACAAATTTCCTCAACCTAAAGAGAATGAAGAAAATGTATAAAAATATAACATTGAAATTTTTAGCAATAACCTTAATTGCTCTATTATTGAATGCATGTACAGTTCCTAATTTAGGGCGAAAAACAGAGAACAAAACAGTCCCTCTTAGTTATAACAATTTAAAAGATACAATCAATACAGGACAAACTAAGTGGAAAGAGTTTTTTAAAGATTCAGCATTGATTTCATTAATTGATTCGGCTCTTGAAAAAAATCAAGAACTGAATATTGTATTACAAGAAATTCAAATAGCTAAAAACGAAGTTAGATCCAGAAGAGGAGCCTTCTTGCCTTTTATGAATGCAGGATTAGGTGCAGGTGTTGAAAAGGTGGGGAGATATACAAGTCAAGGAGCGAGTGATGCAACTAACGAAATTATGCCTGGCAAAGCCTTCCCTGATCCTCTACAAAATTATGTGTTTGGAGTTAATACTTCTTGGGAAGTTGACATTTGGAAAAAATTACGTAACGCAAAAAAAGCTGCTTTGTACAAATACCTATCTACCATTGAAGGTAAAAATTTTATGGTAACACATTTGATTGCTGAGATTGCAAATTCTTATTATGAATTAATAGCATTGGATAATCAATTGGATATTTTGAAAAAGAACATTGAAATTTATCAAAACTCTCTTGAAATAGTAAAATTAGAGAAACAGTCTGCCAGAGTAACTGAGTTAGCCGTGCGGAGATTTGAAGCAGAAGTTCTAAAAAACCAAAGCCGTCAGTTTTACATCATACAACAAATTACAGAAACCGAAAACCGAATCAATTTTTTGGTTGGTAGGTTTCCTCAAGCGGTTACTAGAAATTCAAAAGGCTTTACTGATTTACCTATTGATACCATTCATTCAGGAATTCCCTCACAGTTATTATACAATCGAACAGATATTAAACAAGCCGAGCAAGCATTGCTTGCAGCAAAGTTAGATGTAACAGTCGCTAAAGCACAGTTTTACCCTTCTTTTATAATCACAGCGGGTGTTGGATATCGAGCATTTAATCCTCAATATTTAGTACAAACGCCTCAATCGCTTTTGTATAATTTAACTGGAGATTTGGTAGCCCCTTTAATTAATAGAAATGCCATTAAAGCAAATTTTTATTCGGCTAATTCAAAACAAGTTCAAGCAGTGTATAATTATGAGAGAACTATTTTAAATGCGCATATTGAAGTGGTAAACCAACTATCAAATATTAATAATTTGAAAAAGAGTTACGACCTAAAAGAAAAACAAGTACAGGCACTTACACAATCAATCGATATTTCTACAACCTTGTTTAAATCAGCTAGAGCAGATTATATGGAAGTATTATTAACGCAACGTGATGCATTGGATTCAAAATTTGATTTGATTGAAACCAAAAAACAACAAATGAATGCGATGATAAATATTTACCAAGCATTAGGTGGTGGATGGCGGTAGAAGCCTATAAAACCCAAGAGCAATCTTTTTCTAATTTAAAAGGTGATATAAAAAATATATCACCTTTTGGTTTTTTAAAGTGTAAACGAATATGAATTTATACATAAATATTTTTTATATATAACATAAGATATATAAATAAAAATATATGCAATAGAATCCTAAAATTTGCCTCATGAAAAATCAAACACAACAAAGCACAAATAAAGTATCGGAAATATTTGTTCTCATTTTAGGAGCATTGATTACTCTAGTCTTAATACTTTCAAAGTATTTCAATATTCTTAACTTAGACTTAGAAGTTGTATTCGCACCTTTATTAGTTTTCACATTATTAACTTATGGAGAACCCCTTCTAATTCTTTTAATAAGTCCAATGGGTTTTGCCTTTAAATTAATTAACAAAAAGAATCTTAACAAAAACTAATTCTACAATAATCATGAAAGAAAAAACAGGATTTCAATCACTGCTACTAGTTTTACTACTTATTATAGCAGGTACAATTTCTCCATCAAATGGAATAGATGGAAGAACTTATAAATCAACAGCCGAAATGTTAACCATCATGTTTTTGGTTGTTATTTCAGCTGTTACCATATATATAATATGGAATTGGATTGAATCTCAAAACCTTGTTGACAAAAGTAGGGAACCCTTAAAATAATAAAATTAAATAACATGAAAACAACAAAATTAAATAACATGACAAAGTCTTTTTCAAAACTCACCGTATTTATTCTCATACTTTTAATTATTAATGGATGCTATTCGAGTCATAAAAATAAATCATCCGAATCAACTGAAAAATTATTTCCAAGCAAGCATATTTTAACTGCCGCTGACCAAGCTAAGCTTACACCCGATATGGTTTTGCAAGATTTTAAAGAAGGCAATAAACGCTTTGTAGAAAATAAACTTACTCAACGTGTACACTCGGAAGAAGTTAGAAGAATAGCAACAAGTGGGCAATTTCCAAAAGCTATGGTTTTAAGTTGTGTGGATAGTAGAATTCCGGTTGAAGATGTTTTTGACCAAGGTTTAGGAGATGTATTTGTTGGCAGGGTGGCTGGTAACTTTGTGAATACAGATCTTTTAGGAAGTATGGAATTTGCTTGCAAAGTATCAGGAGCAAAACTCATTCTTGTTATGGGTCATCAACATTGTGGGGCTGTGAGAGGAGCAATTGATGATGTGAAACTAGGAAATATCACTGCGATGCTTTCGAATATTAAACCAGCAGTTGAAATGAGTAAAAATTTTACAGGAGAAAAAACCTCCAAAAATGAAGCTTACATGAGAGAAGTAGCTGAAAATAATGTTAGACTAAACTTGAATTTAATTAGAGAAAGAAGCCCAATTTTAAAAGAGATGGAACTTAAAGGTCAAATAAAAATTGTTGGAGCCTTTTATACTTTGCAAACAGGAGAGTTAGAGTTTATTCAATAATCATTAGTGAACATACACAAACAATTAATCATCAATAAAAAATGAATTTTAATTTATTACTAGAAAATTTAACAAATCCTGCACTACTATTTTTTGTGCTCGGAATTATTGCAGTCTATTTAAAAAGCGATTTAGAAATACCACCTAATTCTTCAAAATTTATTTCACTGTATTTGTTATTTTCTATTGGATTTAAAGGCGGACAAGAATTATCACACGAAACATTTACAACTGAAATTGCTTGGTCGATGTTGTTTGGTATTTGCATTTCAATGCTCATTCCATTGTATACTTTTTTTATTTTGAAAAGAAAATTAAATGTGTTTGATGCAGGTGCTATTGCTGCTGCTTATGGCTCGGTAAGTGCAGTAACTTTTGTAACGGCAGTTTCTTATCTTGAATCTCAGCAGTTAACACTTCATGGACATATGGTAGCTATTATGGCTTTGATGGAATCGCCAGCAATAATTATAGGTTTAGTTTTAATATCTATATTTAATAAAGAAGACTCAACTACCAAAATCAAAATTCCATCTGTAATCAAACATTCATTAACCAATGGCAGTGTTTTATTAATTTTAGGAAGCTTAGTAATTGGACTATTTGCCAATGCAAAACAGGCAGAAGGAATCAAACCATTTACAAATGATTTATTTAAAGGATTTCTTGCTATTTTTCTTTTAGATATGGGAATTACAAGTGGCAGAAAACTTAAGTCGTTCTTTTCTTATGGATGGTTTCCGTTTGCTTTTGCGATACTCATTCCACTTATAAACGGATTAGCATTTGCGGCATTAAGTTCAATAGTTACATCAGATATAACCAACCGATTTGTATTTGCAGTTTTAGCGGCAAGTGCTTCTTATATTGCAGTGCCTGCTGCTATGAAAATAACAGTACCTAAAGCTAATCCCGGACTTTATTTACCGATGGCTCTTGCAGTAACTTTTCCAATAAATATTACTTTAGGATTGCCGTTGTATTTTTGGATTGTGCAGAATTTTTAATGTTGTAACTGTAATTAACTTTATTGTAAAAATTAAAACTTCAACAACTCATCCAACTCTTTTTTAAATCTTTCACGGGGTAAATAATTATTTTCTAAGTCCATATTAAACGGAACGGGGGAATCTAAACTTCCACTGCGTATAACGGGGGCATCTAAATAGGTAAAACAATATTGTGAAATATGTGCAGCAATCTCTGCACCTATTCCACCAGTTAATGTATCTTCATGTAAAATAAATGCTTTACCTGTTTTTTTTATACTGGCTTCAACTGCATTTTTATCCCAAGGAAGTAGGGTTCTTAAATCAATAATATCAGCATCAATTCCTGTTTCATCAACATATTTTTTTGCCCAATACACAGCAGCACCATAAGTAATAATACTTACTTCATTTCCATCACGCACTTTTCTTGAAGGACCAATTTCTATTTCATAATAATCATCAAAAACTTCTTCTTCTAAATCAACAGCACGGTATAAATTTTTATGCTCAAAAAATAAAATTGGATTAGGATCGGTAAACGAAGCCGCTAACAAACCTTTAGCATCAGATGGTGTGGATGGATACACAATTTTTAAACCAGGTACATGAAAAAACCAAGCTTCATTGCTTTGTGAATGAAATGGCCCTGCACCTACACCAGCACCTGTTGGCATACGTACCACAACATCTGCAGGTTGCCCCCAGCGGTAAAAACTTTTAGCTAAATTATTTACAATTTGATTAAATCCTACGCTTACAAAATCGGCAAATTGCATTTCAACCATTACTTTCATTCCCATAATGGAAAGTCCGTAACCTGCACCCAATATGGCACTTTCGCAAAGTGGTGTATTTCGCACTCTATCTTTTCCAAACTCTTCTAAAAATCCTTGTGTGATTTTAAACACGCCACCATACTCAGCAATATCTTGTCCCATCAAAACTAAACTAGAATGCTTTTGCATGCTTTGTTTTAGTCCATCGCTGATTGCATCCACCAAACGTTTTTTTGTTTTTTTGTTTGAAGATGGTTTCACTATTACGTTTTGTAAACCTTCAAAATTTTCACTTTGTTTTATTTCAATTGGAGCATATAAATCTGCTAATTCTAAAACGGTATTTGGAATAATTTCAGGCTCATTTAAAACCATTTCCACTCCTTCATCAATTTCTTTTTTAAATGCCAAACGATATTCTCCAATCATTTCATCGGTGAGAATTTTTTCCTCTTTTAAATAATTTTCGTAGTTGGTAAGTGGATCTTTTTTACCCCATTCATCAAATAAATGTTTAGGCACATATTTAGTTCCGGAAGCTTCTTCGTGCCCCCGCATACGAAACGTGATACACTCTAAAATAACAGGATGAGGATTGTTTTTTATGGATGACGAAATATTTTTTATGGTATCATACACCTCTAAAATATTATTTCCATCCACTTTATAAGCTTGCATTCCGTAACCAACTCCTTTATCAATAAAATTTTTAAAGCGGAACTGATCATTGCTTGGAGTAGATAATCCATAGCCATTATTTTCTATTAAAAATATAACTGGTAAATCCCAAACAGCAGCCGTATTTAACGCTTCATGAAAATCCCCTTCGCTGGCACCTCCATCTCCACTAAAAACAACAGTAACTTTTTTTTCGTTGCGAATTTTATTCGCCAATGCAATTCCGTCTGCCACACCCAGCATAGCACCCAAATGAGAAATCATTCCAACAATATGATGCTCGTTTGTGCCAAAGTGAAACGAGCGTTCTCTGCCTTTTGAATACCCATTTAATTTGCCTTGCCATTGCGAAAATAATTTTGCAAAAGGCATATCTCTGTTTGTCCACACACCCAAATTACGATGCAACGGCAATATATATTCATCACTATCAAGTGCTAATGTAGTTCCAACACTAATAGCTTCTTGACCAATTCCAGAGAACCATTTGCTCACCTGCCCTTGGCGAAGAAGAATTAACATTTTTTCTTCAATCATCCTTGGTTTAAGCATGCCTTTGTATAGGTTTAATAAAATATCGTTGCTGTAATTTTTCTTGTCGAATTGCATAGATAGATACTATTTTTTTCCGCAAATTAAACGCAAATACTTTTATTTGAAGCACAAAAAAATATCCTTGTTAATTGCTCAACAAGGGTAGATTTTTTATGTTGAATAATTTTTACGAATTCGCCTTTTTGTGATCTGCTAAAAATTTTTCTAAACCACTATCTGTTAAAGGGTGTTTTAATAATGCTAAAATAGAATCAAGTGGGCTGGTAATAACATGCGCTCCAACTTGTGCCGATTTAATGATATGAATTGGATTACGAATAGAGGCTGCTAAAATTTGTGTTTGATAACCTTGCACTGCAAAAATTTGTGCAATCTCAGCAATTAATTGAATACCATCGTAACTGATATCATCTAACCTTCCAATAAATGGAGAAATATAAGTTGCCCCTGCTTTTGCAGCAAGAATAGCTTGACCTGAACTGAATACTAGCGTACAATTAGTTTTTATTCCCATCGAAGTTAAATGCTTGATGGCTTTAATTCCTTCTTTAATCATCGGAATTTTTACCACTATTTTTTCATCTAATGCTGCAAGCATTTCACCTTCACGAATCATGCCTTCAAAATCTGTTGAAATTACTTCTGCACTCACATCACCATCTACAATTGCACAAATGGCTTTGTAATGTTTCATCACGTTATCAGTTCCTGTAATTCCTTCTTTTGCCATCAAAGAAGGATTGGTGGTAACACCATCTAAAATGCCTAAATCATTGGCCTCTTTAATTTGAGCAAGATTGGCTGTATCAATAAAAAATTTCATGTTGCAGTAAATTAATTTTGACGCAAGATTACTTCAAATTTTTAAATACGTTACACAATTCATCAACAATTTAAACCGCTTTAAAATTTCGCCCCAAATCCAAGATAAAATGTTCTGCCAATAGAAGGAATAATTCCCGGCCCTGGGTATTCATCGGTTCGTTTTGTGAAGTATCGTTCATCGGTTATATTATTCAACCCACCTTTAATACTAAATTTTCCAAGTTTGTATGTTGCCGAAATATCCATCACTTGATAGGCAGGTATTACACCAATAATGGCATCATTACTTTTTGCTGTATTGTTTGCATCGCCATAACTTTTTGCTGTATTGCTTATTTGATAAGTTACTGAAAACCCTTTTATACCATAGGTTATACCAAATCTATTAATAGTTTGTGGTGCATATTCAACACGATTTCCTTTAAACGAATTTCCATTTTCATCTTCACCACTTGTATATTTTGCATCAATATAAGCGAATGAATTAAAGAGGTTTAAGTATCCATATTTTGAATGTTGAGTAAATATTTTTACCGGATTAATTTCGATGTATGTTTCAATACCTTGGCTAATACTATTGCCAGTATTGGTTCTTAGCGTATAGGTATTCCCACTCATATCAGTTTTTGATAATAGCCCAATGCGATTTTTATATTCCATATAAAATGCACCAACATCAAAATTTAAAAATTTACCTATCGTTCCTCTCCAACCAAAATCAGCATTATACCCTGAAGCATCTTTTAAATTTGGGTCAATTTTTGAACTCACACCAATGGGGGTAAGCGATGAATAATCCATTGGCCTATATGCCTGCGACCAATTTGCATACAGATTAGTGGTGCGTGTAATTTTATATTCGGAGCCAATTCCGAGCAAGGCAATATTTCGTGTTCGAGATTCATCGCTCAACACTTTTATACTATCGGTTACATATCCTTTTGAAGTAGAGTTTATCACTTCATATCTAAACCCTGGAGTAATGGAAAACTTGTTTGTTAGCCTAAAAATATGTTCGATGAAAGGAGCAATATTTTGGGTGGTATAATCCAACACATATCCATAATCACCTCCATATAAATTCAAATCAAAATCAGCACCTGTTGAGCCCGGCCCACCACCTTGTCGTTTCATTTTTCCTTCAAAATATCTTACTCCAACAGCCAATGTATTTTTCATTTTTAGTATTTTATAATTGGTGATGAAACGTGCTTCTGTTGTGCTGCTCGAAAACGATTCACGCTGTACTTCTCGACTCACATATTCATTTGTATTTGGACTAATACTATCCATTTCTGCTGGTCCTCCATCTTCGTTTTTCCAAACTAAATTCCGTTCACTAAATAAGTAAGTTGATTTAATACTGAGTGAGGTATTGGATGAAAATTTATAATCTATAGAGGCCGTAATTACATTCCATGGACTACTTAACCAGTTACGTGCGCGAAAAGATTGTTTGCTGTCCTTCTCAAATTGTTCATCTGTTAATCCACCAGCCATTTGAATTCTATTTCTTAAAACAGCATATTCCAATCCAACTTTTAATTTATTGGTTGCAGCATACTCTACTTTTGCATAACCAGTAAATGCTGTTGATAAAGAATTTGGTCGCCAACCTAAACTATTTTTATATTGAGCATAAGCATAATAATTCCATTTTTTATAAGTGCCTCCAATGGAATGAAAAGAGTTGAATAATCCATTACTTCCAATGGTTTGATAAGTAGTGTATTCAAAGGGTTTATTTTTTGAACCTTGCTTCATTACAAAATTTACCACACCTCCAAACTGTGGTCCAAACTGTAATGATGAAGCCCCTCTTACCACTTCAATTTTTTCAACTGCTTCCATTGCAGGATTGTAATAGGCTTCATTATATCCATATAAATCAGCTGTAATATTATATCCATTTTGACGCGTATTCATTTCAATAGATTGTGTTGGATTTAGCCCTCTTAATCCAAAACCATTTGAAGGAAATCCGCTCCCTTCGGTTTCAGAAAAATTCATTCCTGGAATTCGTCCTAAAATTTGTCGCGGATTATTTTGTGCTTTATTTCCATCAATTCTATCCAATAAAAGCACTTCATTTTTTTTGCCCGAATAAATTACATTATTGCTTACTTCATTCAATCTATCAAAATGACGATTGGTATAATTTTCAGCCACTTCTACTTCTTTTAACTGAATATTTATTTTCGCTAAAACCACTTCACCTAAATTTATTTCATCAGCTAAATTTATTATTTCCACTTTTTTTAATACCAAAATTTGTTCATCAAATAGTGTTGTTAAATCATAAGTTCCTGTCTTTATTTTTTCGAAAATAAAATATCCTTTTTCATCAGTAATAGAGTATAAATCATCTCCCAAAAACACTTTTTGATTGGCTATTATTTCTTGTTTTTCATCTTTTAAAATTCCTTTAACTGTTGCCGCATTTATTTTTATCAGCATAAATACCGAAAATGCAAATACTATTAAAACCCTTGTAAAAACTATATACTTCATCTTATTTACCGCTTTTTATGGAGGCAAATATATCTTTATTTATAATTAGTCCAAATAAAAATAAAATAAATTTTATCAGTTTATTTCATGACTAATATCAAAAAAAAGCCATCGAGAAAATTCCCAATGGCTTACAAAAAAGTCTATCAAAATTTATTCAATATCCCAGCAATCGTATAGTTTGTTGATGAGTTTATTTTCGTGTGATTGCATATCCTCATCAGCCATCACAACTTGCATAGCAAAACGTGTGAGTGAATGACGATCATCTTCTGAACTTACAGTAAAAAAATGTTCGGCAGTTTCAACAAAATGATTTTCATGTTCGTCTTTCGGCAAAGCTTTTAAAAATGCTTGCTCTTTTATCAAATCAATATTATCATTAAAATGATCGTTTAAAAAATCAATAATAACATCGGTTTCAGAAGTGTTAACCCTATCATCGGCTAAAGAAAGCAACACCAAAAGGTGAAACCCCGCTTCCGTTTTATTCATTTTGGTAATAAACTGTGTTGGCATTAGTTATAAATAATTTGTGTAGGGAAGATAAAATAAAATTTGAAAGTAGCAAATGAGTTTACTTGATGTTTTGAGGTGATATGCTTTAAGTGAACATATTAAATTAAAATGCTTGGGTTGAATTTTATAAGTTTGCAAACGTTCATCAATCAACAAAATATAAAATATGAAATTCGGAACCAAAGCCATACATGCAGGACAAAAGCCTGATCCATCAACAGGAGCTATTATGACTCCAATTTTTCAAACGTCAACTTATGTGCAAGAAAGTCCTGGAAAAAATAAAGGTTACGCTTATGCACGCGGAAAAAATCCAACACGAAGTGCCTTAGAAAATTGTATCGCTGCGTTAGAAAATGGAAAACATGGTTTGTGTTTTAGTAGCGGAATGGGAGCTATTGATGCTGTTGCAAAATTACTTCGCCCGGGTGATGAAGTGATAACAGGAAATGATTTGTATGGTGGAACGTATAGAATCTTTACCAAAGTATTTGCCAATTTTGGAATTAAGTTTCACTTTATTGATTTGAATGATGCCAATAATATTAGCCAGTATATTAATGCCAATACAAAATTAATTTGGATTGAAACACCTACCAATCCAACCATGCAAATTGTTGATATTGCAGCATGCTCAGCTATAGCTAAAAAAAATAATTTAATACTTGGAGTAGATAATACTTTTGCTTCACCCTACTTACAAAATCCACTTGATTTGGGTGCAGATATTGTGATGCACAGTGTAACAAAATATTTAGGAGGACATAGTGATGTGATAATGGGAGCCTTAGTTTGCAATGATGATAAACTATATGAGCAATTGGCTTTTATTCATAATTCATGCGGGGCAACACCTGGTCCACAAGATAGTTTTTTAGTTTTGCGTGGATTAAAAACTTTGCACCTACGCATGAAAGCTCATTGCGAAAACGGAAGAATAATTGCTGAATTTTTGCGCAATCATACAAAAATTGAAAAGGTATATTGGCCAGGATTTGCCGACAGTCCAAATCATGAAGTTGCAAAAAAACAAATGCGTGATTTTGGTGGAATGATTTCTATTGTTTTGAAAGATGCTGATTTGAATGAAACATTTAGAATCGCATCTTCTTTCAAAGTATTTTCATTAGCTGAAAGTTTAGGTGGTGTAGAAAGTTTAATTAATCATCCAGCAACAATGACACATGCTTCTATCCCAAAAGAAGAACGTGAAAAAGCAGGTGTTGTTGATAATTTATTGCGATTAAGTGTGGGTGTTGAAGATATTGAAGACTTAATTGAAGATTTAAAAAATGTATTAAGTTAAGTTAAAGAAGTTCCAAATTTTATATTAAATGAAATAAAAAACGCTGAGCATTTCACTCAGCGTTTTTTTGCAAATAGATTTTTAAATTATTTTACCACACATAGTTTTTTAACTACTTGTTCTCCATTTGAGCCTTTCAAATTCAATAAGTAAATCCCTGTGTTTATATCGGCAATATTTAATTCGCCAGCAATTGTTTCTGTTTCGTTAAAAGATTTTATCACTCGTCCATCCAAACAAATAATTTGTGCTTGAGTGATATACATTTTTTCAGATTGAATAATTACTTTATCATTTGCAGGCTGAGGATAAATTGAAATAGAAGAAGGTTCAATATTTACTTCATCCACTCCAACCTGACTTCCCGCACGGAAATTAAAAGAAATAAAATTCCCAAAATCAGCATTAAATGATTTAATCATTCCTTGCGAAATTGGTGTTTTCACTAATCTTAAAGAACCATTTCCTGAAGAGTTTGCAAAAAATGAAAGTCCATCACCACCACTATCTAAAAACTCAAAAGTATAACAGCCATAACCAAGTGTTATCGTATCACGATGTAAGGTGCTTGTTTTTGAAAATATTTTTGAAAATACCGTATGTCCCCAATATGTTTTTATAGTATAGGAATTTTCTTCAGGGTGAAGATTTGTTGTGGTTTCAACAACAAAAGTAAGTGGCAAAACCATTGGAAAATCAAAGGTTGATGACAATGTATTATTAAAAGGGTTTTCATCAACTTGCCAATTTGTTTTATCAATCCAAACTTTAAAAGTTTTTGAAGAGGAAGGATTTGCCCAAATAATATTTGGTAAAACAACTTCTGTTTTTTCATCAAAAGCAATACTACCATACCAAGTATACGTTTGTATTTCGCCATCACCAACTTGATATTTTATAATTGCAGTTGTTATGGTTTGAATACCAAAATTTCGCAATAAAATTTTTCCGTTATCACAAATTGCATTGGTACGGTTATAAATAAAATATTTTGTAGGAGCCAAAATAGTTTCAATGCCGGCATCAAGATTATATGCATTGTTTTTATAATAAATTAATTGAGATCCATATGCGTATCCTCCGGCTCCAGTATTCGTATAATCTTCCATATCTACATCAATAGTATTGTTACCTGATACAGCATTTAAATTATATTGATAAGGATTAATAATCATACCCGGACACCAATTGGCTCTGTTATAAATCCAAGTACCACCTTGGGCTGTAATTGGATTTGAACCGCAATCGTCTTTCCAAATTTGATTTTGCGCAAATTGATTGTTGTTAAGTTTTACATAATAATTTTTAGGTTGAAACTCACAACACTGTGTACCATCAGAACCATGTCCTGAAATGGTCATGCGTAGTTTCACAGTAGTTAATGAATCACTTTTAGTAAAAGAAACAGGCTGTAAATGATTATCAATTGGGTCAGATGCATTGCCATAAGCAAAATATCCATTCCATAAATTAGCTACTTTATAGGCCTCACGAGCAGGAGTTCCTTCAATCATAAAAAATTCTATAGTTCCAACAAATCCCCAAGAGTAGCCAGAATAATTCATTCGTATTTGAACAGAATCATGCAATAAACTTGCATAATCAGTTACATCATAAAGATATTCATAGGCAAAATTTTTCGGGAAAAATTTTGCATAAGGAGTAATCATACGTCCCATTTCATAATCAATAATTTTATCAAATACCAAATAGTAATTTGTATAAACAGCTTTTATGGTTTGCTTAACTGCAACAAAAATAGAATCTGTTTTTTTTCCAGTAGAATCAAAATGATATTTATAATATTGAACTGGAAAAACTTTTATCGTATCAATTGGAACTTGAGGTTGAAGTGCACTCACAAACTGAAAATGAATAATGGTTAATGGAGTTGATGAAATAGAATCTGTTTTTTTTGTAGAGGCATTATAATTGGTTACCCAAGTTGTATCTGTAGAATAATTAAACGAATCTTTTACTGCGCCATTAACAGTAAATGTAGTTGCTTTTTGTAAAGATGAATCTTTAGTTCCAGTATTTTGGCGAACATAAATAGTGTTTGTATAATCCCACTCACATTGCCCATTTGATTCGCAACCAACCGTATATTTCATAAAAATACGTTGAGATTTTTTAGTAGGCGAAGGAAATACTGCCCACTTATCAAAATTTCCATAATGATTGAAAGATACTTTATCAAAAGGTTTTAGATATGTTGTATCGCCATTGGCTGCGAGTAAAAAGTTTCCCGAAAAAGTGATAAGGCTAAATAAGAAAATGTAAATTATTTTTTTCATGCTATGAATATTGTAGGCGTGCAATTTATAAAATTTCTCCTAACAATTTATTTACATAAAAAACCTTTACAAATGCTGTATCCTTTTGTAAAAATGTGATTCTCAAAAAAACTCATACATTTGCTGCGCTTTTTATGAGAATAGAAATTTTAAAATCAAAAATTCATCGTGCTAAACTCACTCAAACGGAGTTACACTATGTAGGCAGTGTTACAATTGACGAGGCTTTAATGGAAGCTGCAAATATTATCGAAAACGAAAAAGTTCAAGTGGTAAACGTGAATAACGGTGAGCGACTTGAAACTTATGTAATAAAAGGTGAGCGCAATTCAGGTGTTATTTGCCTCAATGGACCGGCTGCACGCAAAGGTTTTGTGGGCGATTATCTTATTATCATTTCTTATTGTTCGATGGAATTTGTTGAAGCAAAAAAGTATACCCCTGTTGCCATTTATCCTGATGACAATAATCGTTTAATAGGTTGAACACTAAGCTAAAATCATTTCTACAGTTT
>JANYDU010000036.1 GCA_025359805.1 Bacteroidota bacterium | reverse complement strand
GAAAAATCACAAGTGTTACTTGGGGTTACTGGCTCTGGAAAAACATTTACGATGGCAAACGTAATTGCCAATGTAAACAGGCCAACACTTATTCTCAGCCACAATAAAACATTGGTAGCGCAATTGTACAGTGAGTTCTGCCAATTTTTCCCTGAAAATACCGTTGAATATTTTGTTTCTTATTACGATTATTATCAACCCGAAGCATTTATTCCATCATCAAATACTTACATCGAAAAAGACCTTGCCATCAATCAGGAGATTGAGAAAATGCGTTTAAAAACTACCTCATCACTTCTATCTGGCAGAAGAGATATTATTGTTGTGGCATCGGTGAGTTGTATTTATGGTGCAGGAAATCCAAAAGATTATGAAAGCAGCATTATTAGATTGCATAAAGGGCAAAAAATTCCGAGAAGTACCGTTTTATATGCCTTAGTTGATTCGTTATACTCAAGAACCACAGCAGAATTTAACCGAAGTAATTTTAGAGTAAAAGGTGATGTGTTAGATGTATATCCGGCTTATGCAGATTATGCTTATAGGATCACCTTTTTCGGAAATGAAATTGAAACGCTTGATGTGATAGATCCAGTAAGTGGAAAAAAACAAGATAGCTTAAACGACATTGCCATTTTTCCTGCAAACATTTACGTAACGCCAAAAGATCAATTGCAAAGAGCAATTCGAGATATACAAGATGATTTAGTAGCACAAATAGAATA
This sequence comes from Bacteroidota bacterium, assembly GCA_025359805.1. Lineage (GTDB taxonomy): Bacteria > Bacteroidota > Bacteroidia > UKL13-3 > UKL13-3 > CAIUEQ01. Next base: position 60,156 of record JANYDU010000036.1, on the reverse strand, counting down.
TTTTAAATCCATTGGAAAACATTTAGAAGCCAAGCGTATTGAAGAACGTACCAACTTTGATATGGAAATGATGCGTGAGTTGGGCTATTGCAGTGGCATTGAAAATTATAGTCGTTATATGGATAACCGCAAAGCAGGCGAACGACCATTTTGTTTGATGGATTATTTCCCAAAAGATTATTTATTGATGATTGATGAAAGCCATGTGAGCATTCCTCAGGTACGTGGTATGTATGGAGGCGATCGTTCACGAAAACAAAATTTAGTGGAATATGGATTTCGTTTACCCTCTGCTTTAGATAATCGCCCATTAATGTTTAATGAGTTTGAATCGATGGTTGGACAAACCATTTATGTAAGCGCAACTCCAGCAGAATATGAGGTACGACAAGCAGAAGGAATAGTTGTTGAACAAGTTATACGCCCAACAGGTTTACTTGATCCGGTTATCGAAATTCGTCCATTAATCAATCAGGTTGACGATTTGTTGGACGAAGTGGATGAACGCATAAAAATGGGTGATAGGGTTTTAGTTACTACACTTACCAAACGCATGGCCGAAGAGTTAAGCAAATATATGGCTAAGCTAAATATCAAATGTAAATACATTCATAGTGAAGTAAAAACTTTAGATCGTGTGGAGATTTTACGCGAGTTACGTTTAGGAATAATTGATGTATTAATTGGTGTAAATCTTTTACGTGAGGGATTAGATTTACCTGAGGTTTCATTGGTTGCTATTATGGATGCTGATAAAGAAGGTTTTTTAAGAAGTCAAAGTTCATTAACACAAACCATTGGAAGAGCAGCTCGTAACGACAGAGGAAAAGTAATTATGTATGCTGATAAAATAACAGATAGCATGCGCAAAACTATTGAAGACAATGAGCATAAACGCAACAAACAAATTGCATACAATACCGAGCATGGAATTACACCAACCACTGTAAAGAAAACCCGTGAAGAAATTATGAATCAAACTTCAGTGGCTGATGCAAAAGATGGTGGCGAAACACATTATTATGTAGAGTCTGAAGAAATAAATTTAGCAGCCGATCCTATCATTCAATATATGAGTAAAGATCAATTGAAAAAAACGATTGATGAAACTCAAAAACGAATGAACAAAGCAGCTAAAGAATTAGACTTTATGGATGCAGCCCGTTTACGAGATGAATTATTTGCCTTACAAAAAAAGTACGATGAGTTAAATTAACAATTGGGGTTGATAGCTAAAATCAACTGCAAAATAGCACTCATTTTTTCTCTTGTTAAACATCCATTTTCAAAATAAGAATTTGTTTGTATCATTTGGGATTAAACTTACTTTTGCACGCGATTTTAAAAACTCTCATGGACAGAAATTCGATTATAGGCTTATCACTCATATTTGTTATCCTTATCACCTTTGCATACGTTAATCAACCTAATGAAGACGAAGTAAGAGCTGCACAACGTCAGCGCGATTCATTGGCTTATGTGCAAATTCGTGAAGATAGTGTAGCACGTTTAACAGCAGTTAATGCGCAACAACAAGATACCCTCACATCAATTATTGATACAGCTGTAGCGCATAGTAGATTTGGTGTATTTGCAAATTTCTCAACTGGAACAGAATCTTTTACCACCATTGAAAATGACGAAGTAAAAGTATTGATTTCAAATAAAGGTGGAAGGGTTTATAGTGCCGAATTAAAAAAACAAAAACGCTCAGATGGCTCTCCACTCATTTTATTTGATGGTTCTGCAAACGAATTTAGTTACTCATTTGCTACCACTGATGCAAAAGCTATTTCTACCTCCGAATTATATTTTACTCCCGAAAAAAGTAGCGATGGAAAAATACTTTCAATGAAAGTGCAGTTGAACGAAAACCAATACATCGAACAAAAATATAGCCTTACCGAAAACCAAAATATGGTAGCCTACCACTTAAACTTAGTGGGCATGGAAAAGATTATCGCTCCAAATACAAACTATTTAGATTTAAGTTGGAAGAGCAATATTCCTCAACAAGAAATGAGCTATGAGGCTGAATCTCGCACCACAACTGCTTTCTATCGTTTTGTAGATGATGAGCCAGATAAAATCAGTGAATCAAAGGATGAAAAAGTAGATTTAAAAACTCCTGTTCAATGGATATCTTTTAAACAACAATATTTTAACACCACACTTATTGCCGATAAGCCTTTTGATAACGGAAATGTAGAAGGTAAAATAGATGAAAGCAAAAGAACCATCAAAGAACTTTCGGCAAGTTTAAGCATCCCTTATAACCACAATGCGAGCGAATCATTTGGGATGAAATTTTATTTCGGACCCAATCATTATAAATCTTTAGCTGCATTAAATATGGAGTTGGAGCGAATAGTTCCAATGGGTTGGGGAATTTTTAGATGGGTAAATACATACATTGTCATCAATGTATTTTATTTCTTAAATCAATATGTAAGCAGTTTTGGAATTATCATTTTACTACTTACTTTATTAATCAAAACAGTTTTATTACCCCTTGTTTATCGTTCTTATTTATCGGCTGCTAAAATGCGTATTCTAAAACCTGAGTTAGATGAAATTAAATCAAAATATGGTGATGATATGCAAAAAGTGCAACAGGAAAATATGAAAATGTATCGCAAAGCAGGAGTAAATCCTTTGGGTGGATGTATTCCGGTTGTATTGCAATTGCCTATTTTAATTGCCATGTTCCAGTTTTTTCCATCCGCATTTGAATTGAGACAACAAGCATTTTTGTGGTCGAATGACCTTTCTACTTACGACTCTATTTTTAACCTACCATTTAGTATTCCAGGTTATGGAGACCACGTGAGTTTGTTTGCTATTTTGATGACAGCTTCATCTATTGTTTATACCGTTTACAATAACCAAATGACAGGTGTAACAGGACAAATGAAATGGATTAGTTATTTTATGCCTCTTATCTTTTTGTTTGTATTAAATGGATATGCTGCAGGTTTAAATTACTATTATTTCTTATCCAATTTGGTAACCATTGGGCAACAACTTGCCATCAGAAGATTTGTTGATGATAAAGCATTGCACGCCCAAATTCAAGAAAACAAAAAGAAGCCTGAAACAAAGAGCAAGTTGCAAACCAGTTTAGAAAACATGGCAAAAAAACGTGGTGTTGATTTGAATAAAAATAAGAGGTAATTCTCTGTTTAAATTTGGATTAGTTGTGTGTGTTTTTGTTCCCACTTTTATACTCATCCCATCTTAAGCTCTCAATCATTTTTACCACATCATTTTTTATAAAATTTAAAACGGGCGCAATAGAATCATTATTGGTTCGCACATTAAAATATAAGGAGCCACGCAAAAAATTTTGGGCACTATCGGTTACATAAAACTGAAAATTAGTAGCCGTATTCCCACTCAATTCATACAACATACCATGCAGGTATTTATTGGAAATAAATGTTTCATAAATTTCATCTGCTTTAACAGTATGCTTATAAACTAAAGTACGCGAGTCTTCAGTCATTTTTATAAGGTCGATATTATTTTTTACTGAATTATAACTAAGATGAAGTGTGGCGTTAAAAGGTTCAAAATGTAAATTTAACCAGCATTGTTGAGCACCAGGATAATCATCAGGAGTAATGTTTGAATAAACAGGAATATCAAAACTAAAATGGCAATCCGATTCAAATTTTTTATACTCTTTTTTAGGAAGTTCTATTCTCTGAAAACCTCTTGGTTTAGGTGTATAATCTTGCTCACAAGATGAGAAAAAAAACAAGAACAAAATCATTAACATCAGAATCCCCAATTCACAATTTCTAATTTGTAATTTACTCACTCCGCTTCCTCCTTTAATTTATTCACAATAACCTTTACACGTTTCACTTTTCTTTTATCAGCAGCTTCCACAATAAAAGTAAAATCTTTGTATTCAATTTTATCACCAAGCGAAGGCAAATCACCCGAAAGTTCAAGTAACATTCCTCCAACTGTATCGGCTTCATTTCTCACTTCTTCAAACGTATCAGGATCTATTTCCATAAACCGGCATAAATCATTAATAAGCATTTTGGCTTCAAACACATAAGTGGTCTCGTTTATGCGAGAATGGGAAATTTCATCCTCATCAAACTCATCATTAATTTCACCAAAAATTTCTTCCAAAATATCTTCCATAGTTGCCATTCCAGAAGTACCTCCAAACTCATCAACAACAATAGCAACATGCACACGCTTGAGTTGAAAATCTTTTAACAGATCATCAATTTTTTTACTCTCAGGAACAAAATAGGGTTTACGAATTAAGGACAGCCAATTAAAATTATCATCCTTATTAATATGTGGCAATAAATCTTTGATATAGAGCACACCAATAATATTATCTAAATTATCTCTATAAACCGGAACACGTGAATAGCCCCAATCATTAATTTTATGTAGTAGTTCTTTAAAATCAATGGTGGCATCAACGGCAGATAAATCAGGTCTCTGACGCATAATTTGTTTCACATTTATATTTCCAAAATTTACAATTGATTTAAGAATCGTTTTTTCTTGTTGGCTCGTTTCTTCTTCGGTTGATGTAATATCTATGGCATGTGAAAGTTCATCAACAGAAAGTACATGTCCTTTTTTAGTGATGCGTTTATCAATAACGGAAGTTGATTTGATAAGAAGATAAACAAACGGTGTAAACAATTTATTTAGAGAGTACATTGGCACCGCAATAAATTTAGATACTTTAATATTGTTTTGTGAAGCATAAATTTTGGGCATCACTTCACCCAATAAAACTAATGTAAAAGTAATGAGTGTTAATTCTAAAATCAAACCAATAACATGGTTACTTCCAAAGTCAAACAACACATCAAACATAAAACTTGATACCATTACAATAGCAATATTTACAAATGTGTTTGCAATAAGAATAGTGGCTAATAATTTTTTAGGATAACTGAGTAAATATTCAGAAGTTTTTGCCACTCTAGATTGCCCATCTGTTAATTCTTCAACTTGCAATTTTGTGAGTGAAAAAAAAGCGTTTTCGGAACTAGAAATAATTGCCGATGCAGCAATAAATAAAATAATAATAATTCCGCAAACCAAAGCTGTAGCAATATCTGCAGTAGTAAGTGTTGTTTTTATAATTGTTAAAATCAGTAAAAACTGATTAGTGGGAGGTTCTCCTGAAATACTTTCCAAAATATATTATTAATGTTTAACCATATCAGAAAGGCAAATCGTCTGTTAAACTTTTGCCAACTGATTCACCCGATTCATTTGATGAATGATGTTCATTTTTTTCAATCGGTTTATTGTCTTGGTCTTTCGTTCCAAGTAACGTCATTGAAGTAGCACGAATTTTTTTTCCAGATTTCTCGTTTCCTTCTTTATCGCGCCAGCTAAATGATTTTATTTTCCCTTCAATAAAAACTTGAGATCCTTTTTTGAGAAACTTCTCGGCAGTTTTTGCCATGTTATCCCACATCTCAATTTGATGCCATTCGGTATCTGTTTTTTTCTCTCCATTTTTATCCGTAAAAGTTTCGCTGGTTGCTAAGGTAAATTGAGCCACAACTTTATTATTATCGAGGTAACGTACTTCTGGATCTCTTCCTAAATTACCTAATAAAATAACTTTGTTAACCGACATACCAATAAGTGTTTTTTAAAGATTGGAATGCAAGTTAAGATAATTTAAAAATTTATCAAATAAACGTGAAACAGCATACTTCTTAAGCTCTATAAGTCTCACCTGAATAAACCCATCGGGCAATGGTTTTATTTTTTGTGGTGAGGTGAGTTTAAAAAAATTGGCATAAATAGTTTGGTGTGTGAGTTGATGTTTTTCGAAAAATATTTTTTCAACATTTAACTCCTCCATGTTTCCAAATAGTGATATAAATTTTTTTTGATTGATAATTTTTTCAGATTCAATAGTTTTTTCAGATTCAAAATTGGGAAGTTCATATAGCCCTTTCCAAATTGCATTTTCAGTTCGTTGGGCAATAAACGTTTTATTCTTTTGTTCAATAAAAAAATAATTTACAAATCTATCCTGAGGTTTATTTTTTTTAATTTTAACAGGATAATTAGAAATCGTTTTTTTTGCAAATGCCATACATTCTAATCGAACAGGGCACTCGCCACAAATCGGAGAACGTGGCTTACAAACCATGGCTCCCAATTCCATTAATGCTTGATTATGCAAAGCCGGTAGTTTATCATCCAAAATTTCTTGAGCCAGTTGCGCAAATATTTTTTTTCCTACAGAAGAATTAATTGGCTCATCAATACAAAATATTCTCGATAAAACTCTGTACACATTTCCATCCACAACTGCTTGCGCTTCATTAAATGCAAATGATGAAATGGCAGCAGCGGTATAGGGTCCAATTCCTTTTAACTTTAATAAATTTTCATACGTTTTTGGGAAAACACCTTTATGCTCCTTCATAATTATTCGTGCAGTATTAAGCATGTTTGCAGCACGGTTATAATATCCTAACCCTTGCCACATCTTCATTACATCGTCATCTTTTGCCAAAGCAAGTTGTTTTACCGTTTTATATTTATTAGTAAATTTTAAATAATATGGCATCCCCTGCTCCACTCTTGTTTGTTGTAGAATAATTTCAGAAAGCCAAATAAAATATGGGTTGTTTGTATGCCTCCAAGGCAAATCACGTTTGTGCTTTATGTACCAATTAATGATATGTTTTGAGAGGGTCATTTGAACGGCTAAAATACTCGCTAAATATTTTTTTTTGTATTGATGCTGATTTTATTTTGAAATTCATACATTTGCAACCCCCGAATTTAAATCGGAAACCTCTCAGTAACATACTGACAGATAATTTATAACAACTTAAATTTTTATATATAATGACAAAAGCAGAGATTATTGCTGAGATTGCAACAAAAACCGGAATTGAAAAAAGTCACGTTCAAGATTCAGTTGAATCCTTTTTTAAAGTAGTAAGAACTTCAATGATTGAGGGGAAAAATGTTTACTTCCGTGGGTTCGGAAGTTTCATTATCAAAAAAAGAGCTAAAAAGATTGCTCGTAACATTTCAAAAAATACTGCTATGGAAATTCCGGAGCATTATATTCCGAGTTTTAAACCTGCTAAAACTTTCGTTGATAAAGTTAAAAAAAGCGAAACCGTTAAAGCAAAAGCAGCTAAACTTGCAGCTAAAGCATAATATACTTTGAGAGGAAAACAAATTACACTAATAGCATCAGCCCTTATTATAGTTTCGATACTATTTTATTTAGGGTATAAATCTTCCACCATAAAAAAAGAAGGTAATGAAGTTGCCATTAGCGAATTTAATTTTCAATCTTATTTTGAAAAAAGTAAAAGCAAATTAAATACAGTTACAAAAGGAAGAATTGAATTACTTGAAAAGAATAAATCAGATCAAGCAAACCTTGCAAGTTTAACTCGCATTTGGGATTCACTAAACTATCCGCTTATATCTGCACATTATGCGCAAGAACTTGCAGAAGCTCAACCCAATGTAGAAAACTGGAATATAGCTGGCTCAAAATTTTACAATGCAGCAAGTGTTAGCCAAGATAGCGCAATGCAAATAATGGCGGCAAAAAATGCACAAAAAATATTTGAAAAAGTATTATCCATCGACCCTGAAAATTTAGACGCAAAAAATGCTTTAGGCATTTTATACATCCAAATTAACAATGATGTGATGAAAGGGGTGGGAATATTAAAAGAAGTTGTTGCCAAAGATTCCAACAATCTTCAAGCCATATTCACGCTCGGAATGTTATCCATTCAATCAGGGCAATTAGATAAGGCCGAACAACGATTTAAAAAATTGATTTCGTTGCAACCTTTCAACGCTGAATATTATTATTATCTTGCCGAAGTTTACGGTAAAACAGGACAGAAGGAAAAAGCAATTAAAACCTACGAAACCTGTAAGACTTTATTAAAGGATAATGAGTCGAAAAAAGAAATTGAATCCTTAATTAATCAACTTAAAAATACTTAACATTATGCCAAGCGGAAAAAAAAGAAAACGTCATAAAATAGCCACTCACAAGCGTAAAAAACGTCTTAGAAAAAATAGACATAAGAAAAAATAATTTTCTTTATTCTTCATTAATTATTGTACACAGTTTGGCTCTTAAAAAGGCTGAACTGTATTTTCATTTAATCCATCTCAACTGTGAGTAGTGAACTGATTATAAACTGTCATCCAAGCGGAGGTATTGAGATTGCCCTTTTACGTGATAAAAAACTCATTGAGCTTCATCACGAAAAAGCCGATAATAATTTTGCCGTTGGCGATGTATATTTGGGCAGTGTAAACAAACTAATGCCAGGACTTAATGCTGCATTTGTGGACGTAGGACACGAGCGTGATGCCTTTTTGCATTACCTTGATCTTGGCCCACAAATAAAATCGTTGGTGAAATTTACCAAGATGCTTCGTAGTGATTCAAAACAAAGTATTTGGCCCCTTAAAGACGACAACGAAAAAGACATTGAAAAGACTGGTAAAATTGGTAATCTGCTAACACGCTTTCAACAAGTTGTGGTGCAAGTAACCAAAGAACCTATTTCAAATAAAGGACCTCGCTTATCTGCACAGCTTTCTCTTGCTGGTAGATTTGTAGTATTGATGCCTTTTGATGAAGGTGTTTCCATTTCAAAAAAAATTGTAAAACAAGAAGAGCGCTTACGTTTAAAAAAATTAGTACAAAGCATTAAGCCCGAAAATTTTGGAGTAATTGTTCGTACTGTTGCCGAAGATCAAAGTGTAGAAGAATTACAAAAGGACTTAACCGATTTAATGCAAAAATGGGAAAGCCTTTGTGAGCAATTAAAAACTGCTGAACCCAAACAAAAAATTTTAGGCGAAGGTGATCGTACACTCACATTAGTACGCGATTTATTGAATGATGATTTTGTTGGCATTCATATCAACAATCAGTTTTTACATAATGAAATAAAAAATTACGTAAAAGTAAAGGCTCCCGATTTAGAAAAAATTGTAAAACTATATAATGGCAAAACTCCAATATTTGAGCAGCTTGGAGTCGACAAACAAATTAAAGCCGCATTTGGAAAAGAAATTAATTTCTTAGGTGGATGTTATTTAATTATTGAACATACTGAAGCATTGCATGTAATAGATGTAAATAGTGGAAGTACTGCCGGAAAAGAAATTAATCAAGAAGAAAATGCGCTTAAAGTAAATTTGGAAGCAGCTATTGAAGTGGCTCGCCAATTACGACTTAGAGATATGGGCGGGATTATTGTTGTTGACTTTATTGATCTCAAAACACCAGGACACCGCAAACAGGTTTATGAAAAATTGAAAGAAGAAATGAAGCTCGATAGAGCCAAACATAAAATTCTTCCAATGAGCCCGTTTGGGTTGATGCAAATAACAAGGCAAAGAGTGCGCCCACAAATGAATATTGTGGTTAGCGAAAAATGCCCCACTTGCAAAGGAACAGGTGAGATTTCATCAAGCGTGGTATTGATGGATGAATTAGAAAACCGCTTAAAATACTTGATTCATAATATGAATATGAGTGCTATTACCATTCATGTACACCCTTATATTGCAGCTTATCTTACTAAAGGATTTTTGAAATCAAAACGGTTTCAATGGTTCTTTAAATATAAACGTTTTGTAAAAGTACTTTCGGTAAACTCATTTCAATTTGGAGAATATAAATTTTATAATTCTTCAGGCGAGGAAATTAATGTATGATAACACACCAAGTTTGTTTTTGCTAAATTAATTGGATTAACACTTGTAAAAATTTTGTTTTTCATACAAACAATTATATTTGAATCTACCAACCATTCATTGAATGCGAAACAAATTACTCTTTCTGTTTACAATTTTGTTTATTGTATCTTCATGCGTTTCACAGAAAAAATATAATGATATGTATGCGTTATGGGTTTATGCTGATGGGCAAAATCAATTTTCTGTTCAACAAAAAACTATCTATAATAAAAACATCAAACTACTTCATTCAGAAATAGACCGCTTAAGAAGAGATTCCGCTTTTATTGATTCGAGCTTTCATGCCTATATTATTTGGTGTGAGCAAAATCAATCAAAATTAAAGAACAATATTTCACAGCTCAATCTTGATCTTCAAAATAATGCAACAACGATAAAATTATCCGCTAAAAAAATTGCAGAACTCGAAGCATTACTTTATCGAAAAGATTCTATCATGCGTGCAACAAGAGATCGCTTAACAGCTGCACTTATTGGTTTTAAAGATAAAGGAGTAAACGTACATGTAGAAGGAGGAAAGGTTTATATCTCGTTGGATGAGCGCTTATTATTCAAATCAGGGCAAATTGATGTAAATCCTGCGGGAAAATTAGCCTTAACAGAAATTGCTAATGTGCTAAATATAGATACTACTACAAACCTTACCGTGGAAGGTCACACAGATGATATTCCTTTTAAAAGTAAAACTAAACCTTATAAAGATAATTGGGATATTAGTGTACTTCGTGCAACTTCTGTAGTTAGGTTAATGCAGTATCAAGGAAAAGTTTCTCCAAAAAGATTTATTGCATCAGGACGCGCAGAATACTATCCACTTGATCCTGCAAAAACTCCAGAAGCCCGAAAGAAAAATAGAAGAATTGAAATTATAGTAACTCCTGATTTGGACGAAATTGCAAGGTTGTTGAATGATTAAAATCTTGTAGGCAATAAAAATTGAAAAGCCGCTCGTTTTATCACGAAGCGGCTCTTTGAATTTTATAATGAAAAAAGTATGAAGACAAATAAGAAACAATAATGCCAAACAGAGTTACTCACCAAACATATTCATAAGTATATTGATTTTCAGTAATATAAATTTACATTTAAAATCTATCTTAGAAAGAAAAAAAACAATTGCCCAATATTCAGGGCATCTCATACTATTAAAATAGACAAATTTGAAACGCCATGACCATTAAAGAAGCACAAAAAACCATTGACAAATGGATTAACTCAACAGGGATAAGATATTTTAATGAGCTTACCAATACTGCCATATTAATGGAAGAAGTTGGTGAAGTGGCTAGAATTATGTCGAGAAAATATGGTGAACAATCCTTCAAAGAATCAGATAAAAAAGTTGACCTTGCCGATGAAATGGCTGATGTGCTTTTTGTGTTAATGTGTTTGGCTAATCAAACTGGAATTGATTTGACTGAAGCATTGCAAAAAAACTTAGATAAAAAAACTAACCGTGATTTAGTAAGGCATAAGAATAATGATAAGTTGAAATAATTTATTATCCTATATACTCTTCTTCAGTTTCAAAATTGAAAAATCGGTATTTACTTTTCTAATGGTATTACTTAAAAATCCAAGTCCTGCTATTTCCATATCTACCACATCGTTTTCTTTTAACCATTGTGGTTTAAAATTTTTATCATTTAATAAGCCTGTTCCATTCAGCTCCAAAAAACACCCTGTTCCAACCGTCCCGCTTCCAATCACATCACCTGGCAAAATATCTACACCATACGCACAACGTTCAATTATTTCTGCAAATGTCCAATCCATATCACCCATATTTCCTTCACTCACTAAAATATCATTTACCCAACATTTCATAGTTAAGTTATAGTTGTTTCCAACATGACCAGGTTTTGTAGAAATTTTATAGGGTTCTAATTCATCAGGAGTTACAAAGTATGGCCCGATAACTGTTGAAAAATCTTTTCCTTTTGCGGGACCTAAATTTAAAAGCATTTCTTCCATTTGCAATGTACGAGCGCTCATATCATTCATAATCATATAGCCGGCAATATATTCATCTGCATCTACTGCTTTAATATTGCGTCCCTTTTTTCCAATTACAATGGCAGCTTCTAATTCAAAATCCAATTTTTCAAAATGATCGGGCATGCAATCAATTTCTCCAGGACCTTGAATGGCGTTATGATTTGTAAAATAAAAAATTGGGTATTGATCAAATTCTTTTATCATTTCCACGCCTCTATTTCTGCGTGCTGCAGCCACATGCTGGCGAAAAGCATACCCATCTCTGCATGATGTAGGTTGAGGAACGGGAGCTTCTAATTTTACTTCCTTCTCATTTACAAAAGGTTTAGTAACTTTCTTGGCTTTGATTTGAGCATCCCATTTTTTTGCTTTTTCCATCATCGCCTCTCCAGCAAATAAAAACTTGCGCATTTTATCAGGAAAAGAAGAATCTAATTCTTTTAGAGACCAAATTTTTCCTTCGTGAATAATTCCTAGTTGTGTGTTTTTGTTGTGGGTGTAAGTTACTAATTTCATTTTGATGATTTTAATCTGTTAGCTTTATAATATCAACATCTATTATAGTTTAGGCAAATTTATTTTATCAGGAATAATAAATACGCGTTCAAATTCGGGTAATACTTTTTTGAAAAGAGCTTGTGCTTCGAGTTTGGTTCTAAAATCTCCAACGCGAACTTTAAAATAAGGTTGTTGATAAATTAAATACACTTCGTAATCGGGGTTGAGTTGCATAAATTTATTTTTTGCATCATTTGCAGCTTTACGTTCAGATCCAAAAAATATTTGAATGCGATAACCCTGAATTCCATTTATGGTTTTGTTTGATTCAATGTTTCTTTCAATAAGTGTATCTAATTTTTGATCACTTACGATTTGCACAAAATTTTGAGAGTGAGATAAATTTGCAATACATAAAAACGTAAATACTAAAAGAGGAGCGATATTTTTATGCAAACAATTTTTCACTTGTTATTCTTCATTAGTTACTAAATTTAAACTTGACGAAGTGCCTAAACGGACAGCTCCAGCATTAATTAATTTTTCGGCAAAAACAATATCTTTAATTCCTCCTGCAGCTTTTATTTTAATTTTAACAGGCAATGTTTTACGCATTAACTCCACAGCCTCAACACTTGCCCCAGTTGATGCAAACCCCGTTGATGTTTTTACAAAATCAACTTCACAATCCATACATAATCTACAAGCTTTTTCAATTTCTTGGTTGCTTAAATAAGCAGTTTCAATTATTACTTTTACTACTTTGTTTTGCAAATGGCAAGCGGTAGTTACTGCTTGAATATCATTAAGCACAGTAACAAAATCGCCCGACTTAAATGCAGCAATATTCATAACCATATCCACTTCATCGGCACCCGAAATAATAGCTTTTTTTGTTTCTTCAACTTTTGCTGCCACAGTTGAGTATCCCAAAGGAAATCCAACTACTGTAATAATTTTAGTAGGCGATTTTTTAATTGTTTTTTTTGCTAACTGAACAAAATAAGGTGACACACATACTCCATAAAACCCATTATCCACAGCCTCCTCACACAGTTTAATAACATCCTGTTGGGTGCAATCGGGTTTTAAATTGGTATGTTCAATATATGGTTTTAAATCACTCATTTAGTTTTTGTTATTAGTTTTTTAGTTGTGATTGGATAATTTATCATCTTCTAATTTTAAATTCTCTACATCAATTTATCCTTCTTCTTTTCCATGACAGCTTTTAAATTTCTTTCCGCTTCCGCAAGGACAAGGATCATTTCTTCCAATTTTTGCTGCGTTAATAATTTGTTGTTGTTTATGTTCTCCACTTCCTGCATTGGCTGCCGAGCGTTGTGCAGCAAGTTGTGCTTCTGCAATATCATCAGTTCGGCTAGTTTGCAATTTAGGTTGTTGATGAGGTAAAGGCTGACGAGCTTCTTTTACTTCGCTGGCATTTTGCACCGGAATAAATCCTCTAAACAACATGCCTAATACATCTTTATTTACTCTGCTCAACATATCTTTAAATAAATTGAATGATTCCAATTTGTAGATGAGCAAAGGATCTTTTTGTTCGTATGAAGCATTTTGTGCCGATTGTTTTAACTCATCCATTTCACGCAAATGTTCTTTCCATTCATCATCAATTAAAAATAAGGAAGAAAATTTTTCAAACGTTTTTATAATTTCTTTTCCATTGTTCTCATACGCTTTTTTTAAATTAACAGGAACTTGCATGGTACGAATTCCATCACTAAAAGGAACACCAATTTGTTCAATTTGAGAACCTCTGTTTTCATACATTTCTTTTACAATTGGAAATGCATCATGAGAAATTAAAGCACTTTTTTGTGTGTAGTGAAGGGAGAGTTCGTCAAATAGTTTATCAGCTACATCATCTGCTTTACCACTCATGAAAGTAGTTTCATCAATAGTAGTTTCGTAAGCTAAAATGCGAAGTAATTCAAATTTAAATTCGGTATAATTTTTTTGTTCTTGATAAGTTTCAACTAAATCCTGACACACATCAACAAGCATATTATTAATGTCTAATTCTAACTTATCGCCATATAACGCGTTTCTACGTTTGGTATAAATAACTTCACGTTGAGAGTTCATTACATCGTCATATTCCAACAAACGTTTACGCACACCAAAATTATTTTGTTCTACTTTGCGTTGTGCACGTTCAATATTTTTTGTAATCATGGAATGTTGAATATCTTCTCCTTCTTTCATTCCCAATCTATCCATAATGGAAGCAATACGTTCACTTCCAAATAATCGCATTAAATCATCATCTAATGAAACATAAAATTTAGAAGAACCCGGATCTCCTTGGCGACCAGCACGACCACGCAACTGCCTATCTACACGTCTAGACTCATGTCTTTCGGTTCCAATAATAGCTAAACCTCCAGCTTCTTTCACTCCTTCGCCAAGCTTAATATCCGTACCACGACCAGCCATATTTGTGGCAATAGTTACCGTACTTTTTTGTCCAGCTTCGGCAATAATATCTGCTTCGCGTTGGTGTTGTTTTGCATTTAAAACATTGTGTTTAATTTTACGTAATGTGAGCATTCTACTCAGTAATTCCGAAACTTCAACCGAAGTTGTTCCCACTAAAATTGGTCTTCCAGCTTCGGTTAATTTTACAATCTCTTCAATTACTGCATTGTATTTTTCACGCTTAGTTTTATAAATAATATCATTATCATCTTTACGAGTAATATCTCTATTGGTAGGAATAACAACTACATCTAATTTATAAATTTCCCAAAACTCCCCAGCTTCTGTTTCTGCAGTTCCCGTCATGCCCGCTAGCTTGTGATACATACGAAAGAAATTTTGCAAAGTAACCGTTGCATAGGTTTGCGTTGCAGCCTCCACTTTTACATTTTCTTTAGCTTCGATAGCTTGATGCAAGCCATCAGAATATCTACGTCCATCAAGTACACGCCCAGTTTGTTCGTCAACAATTTTTACTTTGCTATCTTGTATAATATATTCCACATCACGCTCAAACATGCAATATGCTTTTAGCAATTGATTGATGGAGTGTATGCGTTCTGATTTGATAGAAAAATCCAACATGAGTTGATCTTTTTTTCTCAACTTATCATCATCACTTAATGCTAATTTTTCGATTTCAGCAATTTCACTTCCCACATCAGGAATAATAAAAAAGTTTTGATCTTCACCTGATGCAGTAATTAACTCTACGCCTTTTTCTGAAAGATCAACAGAGTTCATTTTTTCATCAATGATAAAAAATAAATCAGCATCAACTTTGTGCATTTCCTTTTGTTGATCTTGCAAATAATAATTTTCTGTTTTTTGCAATAGCTGACGAGTGCCTTGTTCGCTTAAAAACTTTATCACCGCACTATTTTTGGGTAATCCTCTGTAGGCTTGCAATAATTTAAAACCTCCATCTTTTTCATTACCTGCTGCAATTAATTTTTTTGCATCAGCAAGTGCAGTATTTACAAACGCTTTTTGAGTATTTACTAAACGTTCTATTCTTGGCTTAAGAATATGAAACTGTTGATCATCGCCTTTTGGAATGGGACCTGAAATAATTAAAGGAGTTCTTGCATCATCAATTAAAACCGAATCCACCTCATCCACCATTGCAAAATGATGTTTACGTTGAACGAGTTCTTGCACATCACGAGCCATATTATCACGCAAATAATCGAAACCAAATTCGTTATTGGTTCCATAAGTAATATCTGCCAAATAGGCTTTTCTTCTCTCGGGCGAGTTGGGTTGATGATAGTCTATACAATCAACACGTAGTCCATGAAATTCAAATAAAGGAGCATTCCACTCACAATCTCGTTTTGCGAGATAATCATTTACTGTTACAATGTGAACGCCATTTCCAGCAAGTGCATTTAGATATGCAGGCAAGGTAGAAACCAATGTTTTTCCTTCACCCGTTGCCATCTCTGATATTTTTCCTTGGTGCAAAACAATACCACCAATTAATTGCACATCATAATGAACCATGTTCCATATAACTGTTGTTCCGGCTGCCTCCCAAGTGTTGTTCCAAATGGCTTTATCCCCATTTATTTTAACAGGTTTTACAGGACGAGTTACGGTTGATAATTGTTTATCAAAATCCGTTGCGGTAACTTCTAATTGTTTTACTTCAGAGAATCTTCGAGCGGTTTCTTTCACAACTGCAAAAGCTTGAGGAAGAATATCATTTAATACTTTCTCTAACTCTTCGTCACGCTTTTTATTGAGTTTATCAATGGCTTTAAACAAATCATCTTTTTCATGAATATTAACACCATCTACCTCTGTTTTAGCTTTTAGCTCACTCAATTCATTATCAATATCAGAAAGATAATTAGCTATTTGTTGTTTGAACTCTGGAGTTTTATTTCTCAATTCATCATTGCTGATGTTTTGTAAATTGGCGTATTCAAAGTTGACTTGGTCAACCAATGGATAAATTGGTTTAAGGTCGCGATCTGATTTGCTTCCAAAAACTTTAGTAACTGCTTTAAAAATTGAACCTAACATTATAAATATTTTCGTTTAAAGGGCGGTAAAAATAATACAAATTTCCTTATGGTTTTGCGGTTTTCGGTTTGACACAAATAAAGCCAAAAAAAAGTTAAGACGGTTTGGCATGGTTTTTAAAAAGAAAGCGCATATTTGAAATACTTTCTTATGAAAAAACATACTTCCGTTTTTGTTGCTATTCTCTTAATTACAATTGTGATTAATTCTGTTGTTGTTGCGCAAAACCCAAAGACCAATGCCGGAAAAGTTAATAATAAATCTCCGCAAGGTTATCAAGCCCCAGCAATTCCCACCCCTCCAGCACAACGTCCTGTTCAAAATGATTCTGCAAATAAATCAAACGCTGTACCTAATAATCAACCACAAAACTCACAACAAACATCTTTTATAAATCCCATTTCAAAAACCAATTCAGACGGAAATCATCTATTATTAAGTGCCGGTTTTATTATTGGAATTCCTCAAAATCAATTTAGTGATGTGAGCAATAAAAATTTAGGAGCCGGATTAGGTATTTCTGTAATGTATAATTTTATGGGAACGGATAACAAAGAGAAAAAAACTGTAAATGTATTCCTTGGAGGAACATTTGAATACTTATATTTTGGAGGAGCTACTAATAATTTTAGTTATGATGATCCTGCACCATTTAGCAATACGTTTACCAATAAAGTTACATCAACAATAAATATAAATGCATATACTTTTTTATTAGCATCTAGAATTGAGTTTTTAAATGGACCGATTATTCCTTTTGTTGAAGTAGCAACAGGAGGAAGGTATTTTGATGGCATTCAAAAAGGTTCGGTTAGTCATGAGCAAAAACCTGGCACACAGTTACCATCTGGTACAACATTTACACCATCATCAAAAAGTTTCAATCAGGGCTTAGAAAGTGATATTGTTGGAACATATGGCTATGGTGGAGGATTAAGAATGGGAACAAACAACTTCAGAGTAGAACTCAAATTGATGTATATGAAAGGTACAACCGCCAGATATATTGACAAATCAACTATTAAGTATGATGCTAATAATAATCTAACATACGAAACCAAAACATCAACAACAGATATGCTGTTGCCACAAATTAGTTTCTCTACAAATTTTTAACTATTCACGAATATTAAAACAAAGCATAAATTGTATTTTATTGCATTACGAAAATTCTATCAATCTTTTAGCTTTGCAGGCTACACGCCATCTTAAATGAAAATTATAGAGTATATCAAAAACGCAAAAAAAACTTATTCTCAATAGAAATATTACCCCCATTAAAAGGTAAAGATATTAAATCATTGTATAATGGAATTGATCCATTAATGGAATTTAAACCTGCATTTATTGATGTAACTTATCACAGAGAGAATTTATTTTGCGCAAAAGAAAAGATGGTAGTTTTGATAAAGTATAAAGCCGTAAACGACCAGGTAAAGCAGCTATTTATAAAGCAGTAAATTGCTAAATCAAAAAATCCAGTCCACTCGTGCGTGCCGCTTATATGTTCAATCATAACCGAGCAAAACTTTATTTAAAAAAAGTTGAATTGTTTGTGATGATTTTTAAAAAATTATCTTCCACTTGAAACTTTTTACACCCTTTATGGAACATACTGTGTAGAAAGCTGAATCAAATTGGAAACTCATTCATCAAGTCAAAACACAAAACAGAAAAAATTCATGGAGCTGTATGATCCGCTTCATGAGCGACTCAACAGATTTGTGCATAGCATGGTTTGGAACCGTGATGATGCAAAAGACGTGTTGAGCGAAACTGTTTTAGCTGCTTTTGAAAGTTTTGAAAAAGTAAAAAAAAACAATTCATTTTTGTACTATTTGTTTGGAATTGCAAGCAGGCTTGCAAAAAAACGTGATCGCAGAAAAAAGTTTTGGGGGATTTTCGATTCTCAAAAAGCCGAACTCATCATCAGTTATCAAAACAGTGAATCGAGAACTGCAATCAACGAATTGTATGCGGCCCTAAACAAACTACCCATTAAACAACGCGAAGCCATAACACTTTTTGAGATTTCCGGATTCTCAATTAAAGAGATTGCTGAGATGCAGGGCTCCACGCTTTCGGGAGTAAAATCGCGGTTAATGCGTGCAAAAGAAACACTTGCAAAATTGCTTGAAGTTGAAAAAAAAAGAAATACTAAAATTTCGATCAATCCAATTGCTATCAGCTCTAAAAAAACTACGTTATGAACCCATACGAAAATTTAGATAGCCTATTTAAACAAGCACGACAAAGCTTTCCGTTGCTTGATAAAGAAGATGTGCAAAAAATAATTGAAGAACCAAAACCTATTGTACGGACAAAGACCATATTTGGAACAAAAACTTTCATTATTGGAACTGCCGCCACACTTGTGATTTGCGGTGCTGTGTATTTTATTTACCCAAAAGAAGAAATACCAAAGCAAGTTGCACAACAAAATATTATTGTAATTGATAGTGCAAAAAACAACACCAGTCAATCATCAAAAATTGTTGAAAAAACTCCCTTAAATATTTCATCAGAAAAAAAAATTGACATAAAAAAAACTGCACAAACTTCAGTTGATAGCGATACGGCTTTATATCAAACATCAACAACTTCTACCTCTCAAGTAGCACAAATCAAAAACGAAGAATCGCCAATTTATCCAAACACTTCTATCGGAAATTATTCGAAAAGAGTGGATGAAGAAAAAAATACGACCGGCTATTTTCATCTTACCAACGAAGAGTTGGCAGAGCTTGGAATTATTACGGATGGCTTTGCTTTAAGATATTTGAACAGAAGCGATACAAGTAAAATAAATGATTATGATAATAGGAAATCAATACTTGCTTTTGCTTATAATATAGATATTGAAAAACATGGAAGTATGCGAATAAACAACACGCATAAAGATGATTCTCTTTTAGAAAAAAGTTCAAACCCCAATATTCCACTTTTAATCAGCATCACTGAAATGAAATCAAAAAAAGAAAATTGGATAGTTGGAAACGGAAAGTTATCACAAGATTTGAAAGACAAATACATTGAAGAAATAAAACCTAAACTTGTTCCAATAGTTATTAATTTAAAAGGCAAACCATCCCTGTATTCTCATGATAATGACGTGGTGTTTTGGTATAAAAATAATCAAACATTAAGAAATTCATTACCGCATGAACTGTCTACAGAATTAAAAAAATCATATCCTGATTTTGATGAAAATGCTTATCAAACTTATCTTAAAAATATTTCAACCACTTCAAAAGTAACTGCTAAAAAGAATGCCGTTTCTAAGGAAGAAAAAGAAAACATAAAAAGTAAGATGCTTTTTTTATCGAATAGCGAATTAAAAAAACTGGGAATAAGATTTAACGGTAAAAAATTGGTATGCAAACAATCTGGTCTTTCATCAAATGGTAAATATTTTGGATTAGAATTAATTCTATCTCCTGATTTATTTTTGATCAATATCAGTGATAATTTATTGCATCAGTCAGGTGTTTCGCCTAAAAATTTATGGTACTGTTCTGATTCATCATTTAACATTATTCATGATTTTACTGATAATTTATCGGAGCAAAACGGTAAAAAATATTTTGATTATATGAGAGCAAAAAATACCCTTTTCAAAAACAGAATAGATTCTATGATTCCAGTTTTTATTTCATTTGACGAAAAGGCTATAAAAAAATCTAAAGATAAAGACCCATTGAAATCACAGGTTTTGTGGTTTTCAAAAAATGAAACAGTAATTAAAAAGTTGCCAGAACGATACAGAATACTATTTGATGAAGAGCAACCTCCTGCAAATTTTTTCACTCCGAAAATAGATATGACTTCAATAAAACTTATCGAATTATCTGACGAAGATCTTGCAAAAATTAGTGTTTTTAAAAGGGGTGGATGTGTTGACGTTCGTCAAAATTTGTTAGTGGCACATTATTCAAAAGATGGGGCAAGTTTTGATTTTAAAAATTTTACACCTTTATCTTTTCCTAAAACATCCGACACCACAGCAACAAAATCAGGGGAAATAAATTTTAAATTTAAGATAGCATCTGACGACAGAAAAAAAGTTGATTCATCTGTTTCAAAAATTCCAAATCCGGTTTTAATTACTGACGACCTTGGAGTTAATTGGAGAAGTTATACTCTTGATTATACAATAAACGATGAAGATATTGCTTATATGAAAGAACATCATCTTAATCCTGGGAGTTATGATAAAATAAAAAAGACAAAAGAAGATGCAGAAAAAAAACTTATTGAAAAGTTAAAAATATTTATTCCAATACTCGTTAAAACAGGTTATACATACACAAAAGATGATAAAGCAAAACATAAATTGCGCCCTGATTTGATTCTTTGGTACGAACCCACCGATTCATTTTTTGCACTGTTGCCAAAAAATATTGCTAATGAAATTAAAGCCGAATACACCGCCATCAAGGCAAATCAGCCAACGCCAAGTTGCAAATATTTTGAAACTTGCAAATCAATAAAAGGAATGATTAACGATTTTTCTGCGTTTCCAAATCCAACAAACAATGAGTTAAACATTCAAATTGATTTAGCTGAAGAAAGGAAGTTGACAATATCTTTAACAGATATTTCAGGAAAAGTTGTGAAGAATTTTGTGAAAGATATTTTACAACAGCCGTGCAAAAAAGAATATCCTGTTCAGATTGGCGAAGTAAGCGAAGGAATGTATTTACTGCTTATTGAAACCGACAAAGGTGAACGTGTAACGCAACGAATTATCAAAAAGTAATCCGCATACTTGCGCTTGATGAAGATTACCAACTACCGCTTGTTTTTTCAAACAATCTTTTAGCTTTGCATCATCTACCTAAAATTAAAGATGAAAATTATAGAGCACATCAAAAACGCAAAAGAAACCTTATTCTCAATAGAAATATTACCCCCATTAAAAGGTAAAGATATTAAATCATTGTATGATGGAATTGATCCATTAATGGAATTTAAACCTGCATTTATTGATGTAACTTATCACAGAGAAGAATTTATTTTGCGCAAAAGAAAAGATGGTGGTTTTGATAAAGTATATACCCGTAAACGACCAGGTACAGTAGCTATTTGCGCTGCTTTAATGAACAGGTATAAAGTAGATGCTGTACCTCATTTAATCTGCGGAGGATTTAGTAAAGAAGAAACGGAGAATGCCTTAATTGACTTAAATTTTTTAGGAATAGAAAATGTATTGGTATTGCGTGGCGACCCTATGAAAAATGAAACTAATTTTATTCCTGAAGCGGATGGAAATAAGGATTCTATAGAACTCCTCGCGCAAGTGAAAAACATGAATAGGGGAAAATATTTAGATGAAGATTTAGAGAATGCTTTCCCAACTAATTTTTGTATTGGTGTTTCTGGTTATCCCGAAAAACATTTTGAAGCCCCAAATATGAGCAGTGATTTAAAGTGGCTTAAAGCAAAGGTTGATGCTGGTGCCGATTATGTTGTTACCCAATTATTTTTTGATAATAAAAAATATTTTGAGTTTGTTGAAAATTGTAAAAATGCAGGAATCACTATTCCAATTATTCCAGGTTTAAAACCTTTAGCTACTAAAAAACAATTAACAGCGTTACCTAAAATATTTCATATTGATATTCCACAAGATTTGGTTGATGCTGCCGAAAATTGCAAAGATGATAAAGCCATAAAACAAATTGGAGTTGAGTGGGCTATTCAACAATCAAAAGAATTAAAAGCAGCTGGGGTTCCTGTTTTGCATTACTACACTATGGGATTGAGTGAGGCTACAAAGAAAATTGCACAGGAAGTTTTTTAAATGATACTTGTCTTTCAGGAGACACAACACAAAAAATAATACTACATTATTTTCTATATTTTTACTCTCCATTCAACTTACTCAATGCTGCTTTTGCTTTTTGTGTAACGCTTGATTTGTAATCGTAGTTTTTGTAGGTAAGTACTTTTTCAAAATGAAATTTAGCCAACTCCTTAAACCCTAATTTTTCATAAATAAAACCAAGTTGCAAGCACGAGTTTGGAGCAAAATATAAATTGTTATTTCCGGCTACTTTTATAGTTTGGTTATACCATTCAATAGCTTTTGAAATTTTATTACTCTCTTGCATAATGCGCGCATAACGATAATAATATTCAATTTGTTGGTAATGGCTTTTAAAGTTTGTACTATGACTTTTTATCGTCTCTTCGGCTTTTGCATAATATCCTCCATCAAATAATAAGCGTGCTTTTAATAATATAATATCGGGATAAATTCCAGCTTCACTTTCTCGTTGCGCATTTTTGTCTTCATCACTATTTGCTGCTCCATACTTGCGTGAAAGACCTTGGTATATAGTAAATTTTATGGTATCGCCTTCCAATAAATAAAACCACGATAAACGTTTGTAGGCATCCTTCACTAAGTTTTGTCCTTTATAAAACGAAACAAATTTTTTCAAATATACATCTGCATCTTTTTCTAATTTATTGAGCTTGGCTTGTCCGGTTAAAAAATCCATCATATAAAATGGAGTATATTCATTTCCATGTGGGCGATGAGCACATGTAATTAAGGCATCATCATTATGAGCACATTTTACCCCTACAAATGCTCTAAGGTATGCGCTTAATAAATTGGTAGAATAGTCTTCGGTTACACTTTCACAAAATTTCCAACAATCTTGTTTCTCTCCAAAATTTAAAAGTAAAAAAGTATAATAAAATTCGGCACTTTGTTTTTCAATTAACTGCTCATGCGGAAACTCTTTTTGATCTAAATATTCTTTTATCTCTTTTAACCCTTCTGATAAGTTACCCCTCATTCCTATCACACTTAAAATCCATTTATAATTTTCTGGAATGCTTCCCAATACGGCTTTTAACATGCCCAAACTTTTATCATTGGGTTTAAATAAAGGGTATTTTTTTTTGTTGTTTTCCAATAATTGATAAGCAGAACGAAACTCCAAAGCGGCACTTACATACTCCTGATTAAATACGCGCGAGAATGCCCAATGCAAGTTAATTTCGGCTTGGGTATATAAATAATATGGAGAGTTTGGATCTGATTTTTTGATGCGAGCAAGGCGAAGGTCTCTATTTTTTTCGAGCCTATGTAATTCATCTAATTGTTGATTAGTAATAAGGTAATAGTAATCAATATAATCTTCGAGGTAATTAACGGCAACATTATTTGGATTGATGGCGTGTTCTCTTTCCAAAATGGCTCTTGCTTTATCAAGCTTTAAAACCTTTATATATTGTTGTGCTTCGAGGCAATTCTGAGAAAATTGAAAATATGTTTGTTCTGTTGAAGCGATTAATTTTGGGACATAAAAAAAGAGCAGTAAACACAAAAGTATTCCTGCTCTTTTTAATATTTTCATCATTTAAATTATATAGTCACTTCTTCTGCTAATTGCGCATCAACTAATACACGACCACAGTGTTCGCATACCAATATTTTTTTACGCAATTTAATATCTGCTTGTTTTTGAGGAGGAATTTTGGCAAAACATCCACCACATGAATCACGCTCAATCATAGCAACACCGATTCCATTTTTTACACTCTTCCTAATTCTTTCATAAGAAGTATATAAACGCTCTTCTGTAACAACAACTGCTTTATCACGAATCTTCATCAAATCCTTTTCTTCTTTTTCAGTTTCATCAACAATAGTACTTAACTCACCTTTTTTATTTTTAAGATCCAAATTACGCCCTTCCAATTCCTTGTTTAAGGTTTCGAGAGAAAGTTTTTTTTGCTCAATTTCAAACTGAAAGTTTTTAATACGTTTATCGGCTGCTTGAACTTCCAAACCTTGAATTTCAATTTCCTTATTTAAGGCTTCAAACTCACGGTTGTTTTTTACGTTGTCTAATTGTTTTTCGTATTTTTTTGATAACGCTTTTGAATCAACAATCTTGGTTTTATTCATCCCAATTCCTTCTTCCAATTGTTTAATCTCCGTTTTCATGTTTGATAAACGAGTTTCCAAACCGGCAATCTCATCTTCCAAATCAGAAACTTCCATTGGTAATTCTCCTCTAACTGATTTTAATTTATCAATTTTAGAATCAATTACCTGAAGCTTATATAATGCTCTTAATTTTTGTTCTACAGTAATTTCAGCAGCTACAGCCATAGTTTAAAAATATTTGATTGGGTTAGTATTTATTTGTGACAAAAGGACGGCAAATGTAGGAAATTTTTCGAGAATCAAATCTCTTAATAAATCTTTAGTAAAAATTTCGCTCTCATAATGACCAATATCCGCTATTATCAAGCGTTTATCGGCATCAAAAAACTCATGATATTTAAAGTCGGCAGTTACAAATACATCTGCATTTTGAGCGAGAGCCGTTTTTAACAGAAAACTTCCTGAGCCTCCGCAAATAGCAACTGTTTTAATCATGCTTTTTGAAGATTCGGTATATCTGATTGTATTTAGGTTCATTGATTTTTTTAAGTGGGTTAAAAAATTTACAGTACTTAAAGGGATTGATAATTCTCCAATCATTCCAGCGCCAATTCTTTCATAAAAATTATCTAATGAATAAAAATCGTAAGCAACTTCTTCATAAGGATGGCTTTTAATTAATGCCGTCAATACTTGAGTTTGCAAATGAACGGGAAAAATCACTTCTAATTTTGCTTCATATTCTTCGTGTTGTTTACCTTTTTCGCCAACAAAAGGAGTACTATTTTCATTACCCCTAAAAGTGCCTTTCCCTTCTACAGAAAAACTACATTGGTCATAATTTCCAATATGCCCAGCACCAGCTTCAAATAATGCAGATTTTACTTTTTCAATTTCAAGAATGGGAACATACGTAGAGAGTTTTTTAAGCAAATTGTTTTTGGGAGAGAGTATTCTTAAATGTTTAAGTTGAAGTAGATCAGCAATTTTTTTGTTTACTCCATTGTGCATGTTATCCAAGTTGGTATGAATAGCGTAAATGGCAATATCATTTTTTATGGCTTTAATAATGGTTCGCTCCACATAATTTTTTCCATTTATTTTTTTGAGTCCACTAAAAATAATGGGATGATGTGCCACAATTAAATTGCATCCATTTTTTATGGCTTCATCCACCACTTCTTCAGTACAATCTAAAGAAACTAAAATGGCTTTTATAGGCATATCAAAATCTCCAGTAAGCAAACCACAATTATCGTAATTCTCTTGATAAGCAATTGGAGCAATGCTTTCCAGATGTTCAGTAATATTTTTTATGATTAATGAATTGTTACTCATACAGGTTTCAATATTAAGAAAGATTTTAGCAAACCCATTGTAACTTTTTTGCATCTTGCAATAAATAAATAATATAATTATGGAAGAATTAGGAATTGGCTCAAGAGTTAAGCATACTCAATATGGAGATGGTGTGGTGATAAATGTGAAACCTTCATCATACATTATTACATTTATTAATGATGGAAAAAAAGAAGTGTCGCGCGAGCACAATGTATTGGAGATTATTGAAGCGGTAGAACCTCCAGAAGATATGATTAGCAATGCCGAACTGGAAAGAACATTGGTTTCTATTTTAAGAAGATGGAGTGAAGTGCCCGAGCACGTGAGCTTAGGTTCAAAATGGACAGGTGGAAAAATGATTCTTCAGCCAGGCGATGTGCACATGCAAGGAAAAGAAATTCCTATTGATGCTTTCTTTCATAAAATTGTGATGCTGCGCGATAGGTTGCGTGTAATGGAACAGCGTATTAATGCACATGATAAATTGAGTGACGAAGACAAAGTAAATATGCAACAATATATTACTCGTATTTATGGCTCGCTTACTACTTTTAATGTGCTATTTAAATTTCCGCACGATCAATTTATTGGAGAAAAAAGTTAATGTTTTTGAAGAAGTATTCTGAAAATATATATACTTAATAAGTTAGCATTTTTATCATTGATAAAATTATTTCCACCTCTGGCAATCGGTAATTTGATACTCTAATTTACTTACTAATTTTTGTTGAAGTTGAATAGTAATTTGCATAAATGGGCAGTTTGATTGGTAGGTTTCAATTTCATATAATATCACTGTTTCTGTTTTGTGTGATGGTTTTCCAAACATATTTTTAATATCCGCTTCACTTAATACAACAACCTCTAAACTTTGTTTGAGCGATTTAACAATGGAAATTAATTCTTCAACAAGAGTTGTTTTTTCATTCAAATAATAATTGCGTTGATGAAGTTCTTTTTCAAACATAATCATCCTATTCAAGTTTCGTTTTATGGAATCAATTGCATTTGCCGTAACTTTTATTTCTGTTCTAGATAATTTACGTTTATTTAAAGTTGACGCATAGGATTCTTTTCCTTTTTGCGCAGAAACAAAAAACGAACTCAACACAAAAATCAAAAGGATATATTTCTTTACCATCATTTATTCAATATATAATAACAAACCTTTTAAATATTCGCCTTCGGGATGAAAAATATTAATTGGATGATCATCAGGTTGGGTAAACTGACGCAGAATTCTAACATTTCTTTTTGCATCAGCAGCAGCTCCAAAAACAATTTTACGAAATAAATCTCTATCAATATGTTGAGAACATGAAAACGTAAATATTAACCCTCCGGGTTTTATTTTTTTGAGTGCTATTAAATTTAAATTTTTATACCCTCTTGCAGCATTGGCAACAGCTTTTGAACTCTTTGCAAAAGCGGGCGGATCAAGCACCATAATATCATAATCCACTTCTGTTTTTTGCAAATATTCAAACACATCTTCTACAAAAGATTGATGATTTGAATTTATAAAATTATCCTCCACATTTTTATCACACATCTCAATAGCATATTTTGAACTATCTACAGAATGAACCAATTCGGCACCATTTGCCAAAGCATACAAACTAAATCCTCCCGAATAACTAAACGTATTCAATATTTTTTTACCTCTTGAAAATGCTCCAAGTATTTTTCTATTCTCTCGTTGGTCGATAAAAAATCCAGTTTTTTGTCCTTTCTCCACATCCACCAAAAATTTTATTCCATTTTCCTTAGCTTCAATTGGCATAACATGTGGTTCTCCAACCCAACTGCTTGGCGTAGTAACTTCTTCAAGCCTTTGCGTATTTGATTTTGTTTTTACATAAATGAATTTGATTCCAATTTCACGAAGCGCATCAAAAATAAACTCTTTAATATTTTCTGTTCCTCTAATCAAGATTTGAACCACCGCCACAGTTGAATATACATCAATAATTACCCCAGGTAAAAAATCACCTTCAGCATGCAATAACCTATAAATATTGGTTTGTGATGAATCAATAATCAGTTTTCTCAATTCAAAAGCACGCTTAATTTTATCTTTCCAAAAATTTTCATCAATGGTGATATGAACAGAGGTAAACTCAAAAACTCTACAAGTAATTTGGCTATGTGGTGAAAAAAATCCGTATCCCAATAATTCATTATGGTTGCTAAATACCTTAATAATTTCACCATTTTCAGCCTCAGGCATATTTTTTACTGCACCTGAAAACACCCATGGATGTCGATTTATTAATGAGCGTTCTCTTCCTGATTTTAATATTAAACTTTGCACGTATACTGTTTATTTATAGTTGCAAAAATGTACTTTCGTTTTTGTTAAATGAAATTTAAAATTCAATTGCTGTATAAATTATTTTTTGCTTTGATATTTTGCGTATCATTATTCTTCGCTCATGCACAAGAAACTATTTTAGTAAGAGGTTATGTAATTGATGAAAGTAGCTTTGATCCAGTTCCATTGGCAAATATTTTAATTAAAAACTCGGGGGCAAGAGCTATTAGTAATCGTGCGGGATTTTTCCGAATCACTATTTTACCAACTGATTCTATTTTTATAACTGCCATTGGATACAATTTAAAACTTATTATAGGAAAAGAAATCATTACAAATAATATTGACGATACGATTAGAGTTTATATGCGCTCAACAGTATATAAATTAAAAGATGTAAACGTGGTGTATTCTAATCATAAAAGAGATTCTATTGCACGCCTTGCTGCCGAGTATTTAAAAAATGATCCTTTATTAAACAATTACGACCGTGTATTGAATCGTGCAAAAGGAAATATAATGAGCCCGCTCACTGCCATGTATCAGGCTTGGTCGAAGGAAGGACAAGACATGGCACATTTTGAAGATTTTTTACAATATGCCGAAAAACAAAAAGCTGTTGATAGAAGATATAATAAAAAAGTGGTTAAAAAAGTAACCAATTTATCCGATGAAGATTTAGATGCATTTATGCTTTTTTGCCGCCCCAATAAAGATTTTGTGATTAATGCTCCCGATTATGATTTATACGAAGCCATAAAAAAATGTGCCGATGATTTTAATGGCAAAAAAATGAGAGAACGAAAACGGTTGAGATAATCATGAAAAAAATATTCTTATTATTTATATTGATTTCATTAGGCTTATTAGCCGTTTGCCAAAATGAAAAAACTTATATTATTACAGGATTTACATTGAATATTGAAAATTTAACTCCTGTTCAATTAGCCAATATTGCAACAACCTCATCAAATAAAAAATTTATTAGCAATAGAAATGGATCGTTTAAAATTGATGTAAGAAAAGATGATTCCATAAAAATTTCTGCTATTGGTTTCTCAACCGTAATTTTAAGTGCTAATAAATTTATCGACAAAAATTTAAATGATAGTTTAATCATTTTATTAACGCCACAAACCTATCAATTAAAGGATGTAGTAGTCAAGTCCAATTTAATTAGAGACTCCATTGCAAGGCTAGTAGCGTTAATACTTATGCACGATACCCTATTAAACAATTATGATAGAATTTATAATAGACCTAAAGGAGAAATAACATTCAATAAAAATTACACACAACCAGGTATTATTTACATAGGTCCTATTACTGATTTGTACAACAAATTTTCGAAAGAAGGGAAAGATGATATTAGTTTTGAAGAATTTGTAAAATATGCACTGCAACAAAAAAAAGTGGATGACCGATATAATAAAAAATTAGTAAAAAAAATTACCCATATTGACGACAACCAATTGGAAGAATTAATGATGTACTGCAAATTGGAAAGAGAATTTATCATTAATGCATCAGATTATGATTTAATTGATACCATCAAAAAATGCGGAGAGAATTTTAAAAAACGATTGAGATAATCTTTAATATTTTTATATCTAAAATTTCATCACCCTAAATTGCTTTGCAACCTTGTATTAACATTTCATCAACAAACACCATTTTTCTTTTAAAATTGAAACCCTTGTATAATTTTACATAGGCAAAAAAATAAACGATGGAACCACTACATAAATATGGCAACATGAAATGGCGAAAGTTTAATGGCGAAACTATTGAACACAATATTGTTGATGAAGTTGAGCAACTCATTATTCGTGAAATACAAGCCGGCAATAAACTTAAAGTATGTATTGGCACCGATTCGCAAGTAACAAATCGTGTAACAGAATTTGCAACTGTAATTGTTTTTGTGCGCCAAAAGCGTGGAGGTTTTATGCTTATCAGTTCCGAAAAAACCAAATACCAATTTGCCATTAAAGAACGTATGTTGTGTGAAGTTTCAAAATCAATTGAAATTGCTTATCAACTTTGTGAATTGCTTGATAAATATGATGTAGATTTAGAAGTGCATGCCGATATAAATACCAATCCAAGTTTCAAATCAAATAGTGCATTAAGCGAAGCTATGGGTTATATTTTGAGTATGGGATTTGTATTTAAAGCCAAACCCGAAGCCTTTGCAAGTTCATATTGTGCCAATAAAATGGTACATTAGTAAATCAACCTCTTTCATTTTTTGCTAGTTAATTTTATAGCATTTGCTCTTATATTTGCCTTCATAATTTATGGGTACATGTTAAAAGATATTGAAGAGTTTGAAGCCAAAAATGTAGGTATTGCTTTGGTTCAGGAATGGGATGAAAAAGGAACTGATATTGTTTACAACGTTTATTTATTAAACCTTCGCAAAACAAATATTGAAGGTGTTTTAGTAATGAGTGAGGGATTTGGAATGATTGATGGAGAAGAAAAACAAAGCTCTATTTTAAGGCATTTTTTAGATATTGTGCATGCCGAAAGTTTTTGTAAAATAGAACCAATTCAATACGAATTATTTGTACTTAACAACCGATACAAATTAACTTTTTTTGATGACGGAAAATTGTATGAAAAAATTGTTGTGTTTGAAAGTAATACTATTCACCCTGATAATTTTAAACAAGTGCCTCTACTAAAAAAACCAGGCATTTTGATTATTTAAATTTAACCACAAAACTTATGATGACTAATCAAATTTATGCTTGTTTGTGGTCAAACGAACAAGCCAAAGAAATGGCGGAATATTATTGTTCCGTATTTAAGAACTCAAAAATTATTGCAGAAAATCCTATCGTTGTAAATTTTGAAATTAACGGAACAAAATTTATGGCTTTAAATGGAGGATTAAAATATAAATTTAGTCCTGCTACTTCATTCGTAATTGAATGCGAAACGCAAGATGAAATAGATCACTATTGGGAAAAATTAGGTAAAGGTGGTGTTTATAACCAATGTGGTTGGCTTGACGACAAATTTGGTGTTTCGTGGCAAATTGTACCAAAAATTTTAGGTAAATTAATGAGCAATCCGGAAAAATCGCCAAGGGTAATTGAAGCATTTTTGAAAATGAAAAAGTTTGATATTGAAACATTAATTAATGCATAATTGCTTACGAAGACAAACACCAAAAATCAATTGAGGCTTTTGTAATTCTTTACACTTTATTGTGTTAATTACTTTTTGTATCAACAATATGCTACAACCTACATCAGGTTTTCATTTTCTTCTTCTTTGCAGAAGGAAATAAAATATTATTTAAGATTAAACGATAACCTGGAGAATTTGGATGCAAGGCTAAATCAGTTGGTGGCTCCCCAACTTGGTGTTGATAGTCTTCTGGATCGTGCCCACCATAAAATGTCCAAGTTCCTTTTCCAATTGTTCCATGAATATATCTTGCTTCACCCAATTGTTTATTCTCTCCTAAAATAAGCACATCACTTTTTATAAATTGTTTTCTAAAAGCTGTTGTTTGTCCATAAAAACCTTTGATTACCTTAGTATGATCTTGACATAACATAGTTGGCACCACATCCCATTTTGCCGAAAAATCAAACAAAGTAAATACATCATTATCCTCCGTTACAGGACGTGTTTCAGGTGTGGCATCAATGTATGAAAATTCATATACATAAGGATTAATCATTAAGCGATAATCTTTAAACGCAAATCCATTAGCAAAATTTAATTTAGCATCTGCTCTTGGGTCGGCAGCATCACCATCAAAAACACTTTCAACAATATCAACACCATCGGCAGCTAAGGCAATATCATACGAATCTGTTGCACTGCACATCGCAAATAAAAATCCTCCTCCAATGGTAAAATCACGAATCTTTTTAGCCACAGCTAATTTTAATTCACTCACTTTTTTGTATCCATGTTTAGCAGCCATAGCTTCCGCTTCCCTCACTTCTGCTTGATACCAAGCAGCCTGCGAAAAGCTTGCATAAAATTTTCCATATTGCCCAGTAAAATCTTCGTGGTGCAAATGTAGCCAATCATATAAAGGCAATTTTCCATCCAATACTTCATCATCAAAAACCACTTCATAAGGAATTTCGGCATAAGTTAAAACTAATGTTACCGCATCGTCCCAAGGTTGTTTTGTTTTGGGCGAATACACCGCAATTTTTGGAGCCTTATGTAATTTTACCAATTCCATATTTACATCGGGCTTGGAAATTTCTTCCAAAATTTTGGTTACCTGTCCTTCGCTAATTACTTCATAAGTGATACCTCTTACTCTACATTCTTTTTCAGCAGCTTCATCGTGCAATAACATAAAACTGCCATCGCGGTAATTAAGCAACCAATCTACATCTCTATCTCGTTTTAATTCCCAGTAAGCCAATCCGTATGATTTTAAATGATCCTTCTGACTTTCATCCATAGGAATTAAAATGCGAGCGGCTTCGCATTTTATAATCAACAAAAAACTTACTATAAAAAAAATGATACGCATACTTTTTTTTAAATGTTGAATATTAAATTATTTGCTTTTAAAAACAATTACTTATCATTAATTATTAATATTTTCATTCTCAAACTTCATCCAAGTTCCTTGCACTTTCATTACTTTTTCAATCACATCACGCACACAACCCTCTCCCCCATTTTTATCTGAAACAACTAACGAAATATTTTTAATTTCTTGTGTGGCATCATTCGGGCAACATGGCAAACCAACCAATTTCATTACCTCATAATCTGGCAAATCATCGCCAACATAAAGTACTTCTTCGGGTTTAATTTTATACTCGTTGCACAACTTATTGAACACGTCAATTTTATTTTTTACTCCTAGATAAATATGTTTAATTTTTAAAAACTCTAACCGCTTTTGCACACCAATTTGATTACCTCCAGAAATGATTGCAACAATATATCCGGCAAGCAGAGCACGTTCAATTCCGTATCCATCCTTTACTAAAAAAATTCTAGCCTGTTCTCCACTTTCTAAAGCTAAAACTTTTCCATCGGTGAGCACTCCATCTACGTCAAAAATAAAACATTTGATGTGGTGTAATTTATTGAGATAATTTTCCATAATGAAAATGCAAGGTAAGAATTGATGATGAAATTTATTGTGTGTTATGTTTACAAATTCCGGCTGAAAGTAATTCATACAATTGCCTAAATTCTGGATATTTTTTTAATAATTCTAAATGTTGTTCGATAGAAGTTGCATCGTTTCGTTTTGCTGGTCCGGTTTGAGTTTCATTAGGAATTGCATGTTGAATTTTATTTGCCGTTTCTAAAATAATTGGTCGAATGAGGTCAAATGAAAGTCCGTTATTTTCTAAAATTTGTGATGCCATCTCATACAAATGATTGGTAAAATTATTTGCAAAAACGGCTGCCAAATGCGCATACTTTCTTTGTTCAAAACTTATCCTCTCCACTTTATTTGAAATAATATTTGTTAATTGTTCAATCTCATTTGTAACCATTTCATTATTTCCTTCTATACAAATTGGAATCGAATCAGGAGTAAGTTGGCTATTTTTTGTGATGGTTTGAAGTGGCCACATCACACCAAATTTTTTATGCGTATTCAACACGTCAATAGAAGTAGCACCCGAACAATGAAGCACAACTCCATCCACTTGCAACTGATTGCTAATTTCTTCGACTGATGAATCTTTAATCGCTAACAAATAAAAATCGGCATCGGTTGGAATTTCTTCAATCGACAAAAAATAATCTGTTTCTAATATCTCCGCTAAATTTTTTGCATGAGAAACAGTTGGACTATAAATGCCTAAAATAGCTACTCCATATTGCTTGAATAATTTACCCAAACAAGTAGCAACATTTCCAGAACCGATGATAACAATTGAGTTCAATGATTATTTTATATGAAGATAATTAAACTGATGCACTGCGTTTGTACTCTTCTAAACGTTTCCAAATCGCAAATAAAAATCCAATAATCATAATGATGGTTCCTGCCCATACTAAATTAATCCAAGGGAATACAATCGCTTTCATAATAATAAAATCTCCCGAGTCATCTTTCTCGGCAGTTTCAATAAATATTTTTCCTTCTTTGGGATCAACACCAGTAAATTTAAAACGCAAATTAGCTTCTTCAACAACTGCATCAAAAGCCATTACAGAACCTTGTTTTACTCCATAAATTGGCATAGCCGAATATACTTTATCAAGCGTGTACACTTTTAACTCAGCACCAATTAAAATTTCCATATTTTTTAATTCGTTACCTGCATCTTTAATGTTTGAATTGATTTTTTCCAGAATAGCAAATCCATTATTTGTGTAAATGGTATCTCCTACTTTTACAATATGTTTTTTCTCGTTGATGTACTTTCCTTCTTCTTTTTGTTTTGGAACCGAACTTACAAAAG
Source organism: Bacteroidota bacterium (assembly GCA_025359805.1). Taxonomy (GTDB): domain Bacteria; phylum Bacteroidota; class Bacteroidia; order UKL13-3; family UKL13-3; genus CAIUEQ01. Next base: position 25,358 of record JANYDU010000036.1, on the reverse strand, counting down.
TGAATACATCATGTGAGAGATAATGTTTGGTATCAGGATTGGCAACTAAGCCCATTTTTGGATTAATTTGTCCATTAGGATATAAATCAAACTCATATTTTACTTCACCAGTTTTTACATCCAATTTTTTATAGTGAACACGGTAATAATTATTTACCCATTGAACAGAGTCCCCCAAATAAGAAATTTCGTAATCGCCCATTTTTACAGGCTTCCCACGTTCCAAAAATAAGTTTTCGGCATTATCTTTTTGCGTTTTTTCATCTTTCCCTTCAAACATAGTAATGCCTGTTTGATTAACAGAAATTACTTTTTTATTGGCTGATGAAACCAAAACTCCCATCAATAAAATTCCAAAACCAATATGCGCAATACTTGATCCACCAGTTTTTAATTTGCCTGTAAAAAATGGTTTTAATAAAGAGGCATTTCCAATAATTCCAAAAACAGAAGCAAATAATAAACCGATATAAAACCAATTTTTAATATCAAAAGCAAACATTAAACCTACCGCAACAATGATTGAAATGATTGCATACACACCCATCTTTTTTATCGTTTGAGGAACATTCTTTTTGAACTTTAAAAAATGTGCAACAGCCGTGAGAACACCAATAATTATTGCCATTGGCATTTGCCATTTATTGTAGTGAGAAATTACATCAGCGGGAGGAGCAAGATTAGTTCCCAATACTTTATTGATAACAGGAATTGATGTAGTAATGATAATTTGAAATGCAGAAATAACCAATACTAAACTTCCAATCAACATCCAAAACTCACGGGTATAAATTTCTTCGTCTTTATCCGATTTCGGAATTTCTTTCCATCTTACAATGAGTAAAACCGTTGCCAAAATGATAAACATAAAAAGAAAAACTAATAATTGTCCGCTCATTCCTAAATCAGTAAATGAGTGTACAGAAGAGTTTCCAAGCACTCCGCTTCTGGTTAAAAATGTAGCATACAATACCAATAAAAATGTTCCAATAATGAGCATATAAGCAATCGGTAATGAGTTGCCTGTTGCTTTGTAAATAATCATTACATGAACTCCAGCAATTAAAATAATCCAAGGAATGAGTGAAGCATTTTCAACCGGATCCCAAGCCCAATATCCGCCAAAACTTAAACTTTCATAAGCCCAAAAACCGCCCATAATAATTCCAGTTCCAAGTACCATTACACTTATTAAAGCCCATGGTAATGCAGGTTTTAACCAGCCTGTATAATCACGTTTCCAAAGTGAAGCAATGGCAAAAGCAAAAGGAATAATGGTGGTAGCAAATCCAAAAAATAATGTTGGAGGATGTATCACCATCCAATAATTTTGAAGCAAAGGATTTAATCCATTTCCGTCAACAATTTTTGAAAGATAATCTGTACGTTTAAAAATTGGAGCCTCCCCCATTGCATTTCGCAATAATTCAAATGGGCTGCTTCCTAATTTATATTCAAAAATCTTTACTCCAATTAACATAGAAGTGAGTGCAATTTGCGACAGCATCACAATACTCATCACAGGATTTGTCCATTTGCCCGAAGTGCGAAGCAAAATATTTCCAATTACCATTTGCCAAAATATCCAAAGTAAAAAACTTCCTTCTTGTCCTTCCCAAAAACAAGAAATCATATATTGAACAGGAAGATCTCTGGATGAATGCTGCCACGCATAATGGTATTCAAACAAATGACTATGAATGATGGTAAATAAAATAGCAACTATAGATAGTACACAAAATGTATGAACATAAAATGCAAGATCGGCAATTTTTTTCCATGAAGGTTCGCTATTGTTTTTAGCTGCAAAAAAATAAGCTACTGTTGCAATAATGGAAGTTCCAAAAGCCAGAACTACGGCTAAGTGACCGAGATTTCCGAATATAAGATGCTCGCCTTGAAAAATGGTTTCGTTCATGTATAAATTGTTTGTTGTATCGAGAATAAAATTTTATCGCTCGCAAATGTAAACAAACAGCCTGTGATTTAGGTGCGAAAAATCAAGTTCCTTTCACTTGATTATCGGTATATTTTGAAGGGCATTTCAATAATATTTTTGAAGCCTCAAAATGATCTCCATCCATTTTACCAATGATGACAATTTTTTCAGAGCGTTCAAAATCCTGAGGTTCTGAACCTCTTAGTATCACTTTGCTTTCTGTTCCTTTTTCATCAATTAAATAAAAGGAAAAATAATTGGCATCTACTTTCGGATCGTAATGTTTTTCTTTTTGTTTATTGAGCATACCCACCACATGAAATTCCTTATCAGGATTTTCGGCAGCTACGCTAAAACTTTCGTATGTACTTGCATCTCCATAAGAACTTAAAATAGCGCCAATAGCTACGGCAATTAATACGATTAAAATGATATGTATTTTTTTCAAAGGTTTCAGTTTTAAATGTGAGAACTGTAAATTACTTGAGGACTATTTTTTCTCCTCCAATTGTTTAATCTTTCTATCAATGCTAATAAGGTAAACAATGATTCCAATAAAAATTACGGCAATAACCATCACAGGAACAAAAAATTTATGTGTATCATCTGCATTAGCCAGCTCTGCGCTTTTTTGCATTTGCAATAACACTAAAAATATATTTAATAAAGTACTCATACGTTTGTTTGGTTGAAATCTAATTTTTTATATCGAATATTAATATTGGCAATCCAAAACCCAATTAATGTCCAACCAATTACTGCTGGGTAAAAAACCATGCGCAATCGATTATCCAAATCATAAGAATTGAACCCTGGGTTACCACCATTTCCTGGATGTAATGAATCTGTTAAACGAGGTAAAACAAATATCAACACACAAAAAATAGGGAAACTAAAAATATTATAAACTGCCGATACACGAGCTCTTTTTTCTTCATCCTCAATTGAACTTCTTAAAACCGCATAGGCTAAATAAATAAGCATTCCAATGGCTGCACTATTTAGTTTTGGATCATTGGTCCAATAAGTTCCCCAAGTATTTTTAGCCCAAATCATTCCAGTAATTAACCCCATCACACCAAAAAATAATCCCACATTTGCATAGGTTGCCGATTGTAAATCGTTTTCCATTTTTTGTTTTGATAAAAATTTTATGGCGTGAATCATGGAAGCAACAAGCAACGCCAACATGCCAAACCACATCGGAACATGGTAGTACAAGTTACGAATGCTTTGTTCCAATATTGGCAAATCGGGAACTGGCATTAATAACCCACCAACAAGCGCATATAAAACCAATATAATACCAAGTATTTTCCACCAACTAATCATGAGTGCAAATGTAAAAAAATCAATAACATTTAATCGTTTCTTTTTGTGTACCAAACAAGCTTATTTTATGCTCGTTTAAACAATACTTTATCTTTCATTTCAATCTCAACAGGAGCATGAAAACCCGTTTGCTTTATTTCTTTTTTCTTCATAAAAAACAAAAATGGGATGGAAATAATTGGCAACAATAATCCAATTAAAAACCACAACCGTGAAGAGTAACCTTTTGTATGCGCAAGCTGGGCTTGAGCAAGAGCCATTCCAATAAAAACAGGATAAACAATTAAAATTTCCATGTTTAATATTTAAATCTTCAGTTGCAAAACAAGTGCATGATTCGAAATTCTACAACTGATTAAAATCAGGAAACCTATTTTTTGATTGTTGATGATGAAATAGTTTGCGAACTATTATTACTTTTCGCTGTTATAAAATTATGATTGATAAAAATATCTATTCGTTTACTATAAAAAATATTTATGGAGAAAAAGTGTGTCTCGAAAAATATAAAGGAAAAGTTTTACTCATTGTAAATACAGCTTCTAATTGCAGATTTACACCTCAATACAATGAACTAGAAACCCTTTATAAACAATATCAACAACAAGGATTTGAAGTGCTTGCTTTTCCAAGTAACGACTTCGGAGATCAAGAACCACTTAACGGGACAGAAATTGCAGACTTTTGTTCAACAAATTTTGAATCTACGTTCCCGATTTTTGAAAAAGTACATGTAAAAGATTACCATGCAATTGATTTGTATAAATTTTTAGCTGATAAAAAATTAAACAAAAAATTATCATCCATACCTCGTTGGAATTTTCATAAATATTTAATCGATACCAATGGCGAAGTGGTTAATTATTTTTATCCATTTACAAAACCTACATCAAGCAGAGTAAAAAAAGCAATTGAAAAGTTGCTCAGATAAAAACTTTTTCTCTATTACATTTGCCTTTATGAAACTTGATATTTTAGCATTTGCCGCACATCCTGATGATATTGAATTAGCAGCCAGTGGCACGTTAATGGCGCATATTGCACAAGAAAAAAAAGTAGGTATTATTGATTTAACTCGTGGCGAATTAGGCTCACGCGGTTCGGCCGAAATTAGAATGAAAGAAGTGGAAGCCTCCAACAAAATTTTAGGTATTCATGTTCGAGAAAATTTAGGATTTAGAGATGGCTTTTTTGTGAAAGATGAAACTCATTTACTAAAAGTTATTGAGATGATTAGAAAATATCAACCTGAAATTGTGATTGCCAATGCGGTAACCGACAGGCATATTGACCATGGGCGTGCTGCAGATTTATTGCATGATGCGTGTTTCCTTTCTGGATTGAGAAAAATTGAAACTGTTTTTAACAATGAGGTTCAAAAAGAATGGCGACCAAAAGTAGTTTATCATTATATTCAAGATCATTATATTAAGCCTGATTTAGTTTTTGATATTACGCCTTATTTCGAAAGAAAAATGGAAAGCATCAAAGCTTTTTCATCACAGTTTTATGACCCCAATTCTGCCGAGCCACAAACACCTATTTCGGGAAAAGATTTTTTAGATTTTATAGAAGCCCGAAGTATGCAATTTGGCAGAGCCATCAATGTAAAACATGGCGAAGGATTTACCGTAAAAAAACCAATTGGAACAAGTAATTTATTTGATTTTTTATAACCGCTCAAACTTTTCAACCAAACCAAATTGCATGGCGTGATGCATAAAATGTTTGTAGTGAAACCAAAGCCATTCTTCATCATTTAACTCGCCAAATATATTGTGCATGCGTGTGTGGTTTTTATCTTGCTTTGAAAAATAATCGAAAAACAAATCCAACTCATTCCATAAAGCTCCACGTGCTTGCCCAAATCCCTGATAAAAATGTGAAATAGGCTCATCGGGCAAAATTGGATTTTTAAAATCAAGCGGTAAAGGTCTATCACTCATCAGTGAAATCCGTTTTAGTTTTTCAACTTTATCCAATGGTGTTGCTAATTCCACATCAATTTTTCCATTAGAAACTTTAACCGCCATTCCTAAATGCTCAAGCATTTGTTGTGCATCCATTTTGCCCCATTTAGGTTGGTATTTTGGACTTAACTTGGTAAAAATATCACGCACTTCTTTGCGCAAAAATTGACTATTTTCTTCTTTAGTTTTCATCTATTCGTAATTATTTATTTTCAAATAAACAACTGCTTACTCCATCTTTTGAATGAACATAAACAGCAAATATTCCTTTAGGTAATTTACTTATTTTACTAATACCAACTCTATTTATTCCTGATACTTTGCAATCAACCTCTTCTTTAATTAATACTGGCGATTGCAATTGTTGAGCATCTTCAATTATTATTTTTATTTTTTGTGGTGAACGAACAAAAACGGTTACGTGTATTTTGTTATCGTTAAGTGAACAAACATCTAAAATATTGTCTTTTTTTAGAGGATGTAAATGATCTCCACCTAACATTTTATTTGCAAGAAATGCATCTGGAACTCCATATCCTAAATACTTATCAGGAGCATAATATTGTGATGAGCTTTTTTGTAATGATGCAATAATTTCTGCATTTGTTTTATTTGGATTTGATTGTAACAAACAAGCTGCAACGCCTGTCATAATTGGGCATGAGTATGATGTTCCATTTCCTTGATAAATAGTTCCCGAACTTGATGCCACCCAAACATCTTCACCCATTGCAACCACATCGGGCTTAATTCTTTTATCGGCACTTGGCCCAATAGAACTAAAACTTGCATACATATTTTGAGCATCAACACCGCCAACGGTAATTATATTTTGTGCATCAGCAGGAGCAGCAATATATCTCCATTCATTATCACCTTCATTACCCGCACTATTCAAAACTAAAATACCTTTTTGAGCAGCCATATTTGCAGCACGAGTAATGATGGTTGTTTTGCCATCCAAATCTTTATACACATGACTTAAACTTTTATCATCAAACTGATTATAGCCTAATGAAGAATTAATAATATCCACTCCAACACTATCCGCAAACTCAGCAGCAGCAAGCCAGTGCGCCTCTTCAATTGGAGATTCAGTTGCTGCATATTCCGATCTCAACAACCAAAAATTTGCTTTGGGTGACGTTCCTACAAGTTGATTTGGCAAACAGGCAGCCATGCAACTCCACACACTCATTCCGTGATCATCATCATCAAAAACATTATTATTTCCTTCTACAAAATCTTTTGTTCCAATTACCCTACTGCTATCAAATTGTTGTTTAAAAATCGGCAATTTATTTGCGTTATTAAACCCAGCATCAATTACTGCAATAGTTATTCCATCGCCCATAAATCCTAGTTGATGTAGCTTTTGCATATTGAGCATATTTATTTGAGCATATGATTTTCCGTAAAACGAGGTATCCACTTTTTTCTTTTTACCATCCTCAAACTTCGTTTCCAAAACACTTATTGCTTCATTTATATCTAGTTTTTTTTCGGGTTGATTTTCATCATCAGAAAATTTTAATTCGCCAAAGGATTTTATATTGGTGATGAATGAAAATTTCTTCAACGAATCAATCAAATTTTTATTAATAGTTTGAACCGTTAATGCGTTTAACCATCTACTGGTATGTATAATTCTAAATCCTGTTGATGAAATTTGTTGAGTATATTTTTTATTTACAGGCCAATCTGTTTGATTAATTGGCAGGTTATATTTTGTTCTGCGGGCAATTGCTTTTGCTGATAAAAACTGCTCTGGATGATGAACACTAAATGACGAATCTTTATCCTTAAGTTCAATCCAATAACGGTAATATCTATCCTGCGCAAATACATTGTTAAATAAAAATACAAGAAACGCAATAACTACAATTCGTTTGTTCATATTGAAAATTTTGGGTAAAAATACACACACATTTGTAAAACAAAACAGTTGTTTACACAAACTGATAAAAAATGCTTTGTTATTGATAAGATTTTAATTTTAAACGATAACGAAAACCTCTGGATTTTGTTCCGGTTGAGGGAGGTGCATTTGGTTGTGTATTGATAGAATCGGATTGAAAATAAATGAGTCCAACATTTCGTGCATAAATTTCAATTCCTCTAATTTCTTCAATCGCATTTATAGATGAATCCTTTTTTATTTTTAACGTCTTATCATAAACAGTTCCATTTACAGTAAATGGTTGATCAAAATAATCCACACTAAATATATTTTCTCCTAAATTATTATAAGCATTTCTGTTCCAATTTTTAGTTGCATTTAATGGAAAAACTAATTTTACATAACGAATGTTTTCTTCCACTTTTTGAGCGTTTAAATTGCTTCTACTTTCTATCCAAGTATTTACACTTTGCCAAATATCTGTATCATGTTTTCTAAAAAATCGAAGTAATTTTTGTGCAGGTTTTCCTTCATCATCAATAATATTTTCGGAAACAATTTCTTTGTATTGATAAGTAAACGTATCAATGGTTGTGTGCCCAGTATTATCATCATACACCAATGAATCCACATCATAAATAAGGGTATGCCCAATATTTACTGGAAAATAATTATACGTTAAATCAACTGTTGAAGAATCATCCGTATTTTTTTTACACGACCAAATAAATGAAGCAGAAATAACAATTAAGATGAGTATTTTTTTCATACTAACTTTAAACGAATATATAACGTCAAAATGAATTTTGAATTGTAGCTAAATTAATACCCACTCAAAACTTCTTTTTCTTCGGACTATGTTTGGTATCGTAAAATGTGACCAAAAAAAATACAATCTAAATAACTTTTATAAATAAGTAAACTGTGAGGTGTACATTAACGCTTCGTGAATATGCTGCTTATTTGTTTAAAACAAATAATTTAAAAATTTAAACATCAAAACCTATTTGAATCCATCCGCCACCTATCACATCATTGCCATCATAAAATACTGCTGATTGTCCGGGTGCAATGGCTTTAACATTATCATGAAAAACAACTTTCATTCTATCATCTACTTGCTCAATAGTTGAAACAGTTCCAACATCTTTATAACGAATTTTTGTAATGGATTCTATCGGTTCACTTAGCTTTTCAAACTTGCCCATATTGATTCCTCTAACCCACATTCCTTTTCGTTGCAATTCTTCTTCTCGCCCAAGAACAACGGTGTTTGTTTCTGGTTCAATTTCTAAAACATATAACGGCTCACCAACTGCAATTTCTAACCCTTTGCGCTGGCCAATAGTATAAAATGGATAACCTCTGTGTTTGCCCAAAATTTTTCCATCACGTGTGATAAAATTTCCACCATCAACTTGTTCTTCCAAGCCATCAACTTTCCGTTTTAAAAACCCTCGGTAATCATTATCAGGAACAAAACATATTTCGTAGCTTTCACTTTTATTAGCCAACTCTTGATAGCCCATATCAATAGCCATTTGACGAATTTCTGTTTTACGATATTGCCCCAAAGGAAAACGTGTACGCGCTAAACTTTGTTGAGTTAATCCCCACAAAACATAAGACTGATCTTTGTTTTCATCCAACCCCTTTGAAACAACAAAACGATTATTTTCACTTCGCACTTGCGCATAATGCCCTGTGGCAATAAACTCACAATCCAATTGATTGGCACGTTTTAATAACGCTTCCCATTTTATATGTGTATTACATAACACGCAAGGATTTGGAGTTCTTCCTGCAAGATATTCCTCTACAAAATTATCAATTACAAAATCGCCAAACTCATCTCTAATATCTAAAATCATGTGATGAATTCCATGCTTTACAGCAATGCTTCTTGCATCGTTGATGGAATCTAAACTACAGCAACCAGTTTCTTTTTTGCTGCCACCCGAGTTGGCATAATCCCAAGTTTTCATGGTAACGCCAACCACTTCATAACCTTGCTCGGCAAACATAACTGCCGCTACTGTACTGTCTAAGCCGCCACTCATGGCAACCAATATTTTTCCGTTTTTACTCATAACTCAAAACATTAAAGGGTAAATAGCCCTTATGATTGAAATAAAATTTAAGCGACAAATATATGTGAAGAATGTACAGATAAAAATTAAACAAATAAGATGCATATTTGAATGTAGTGATTAAACCATTTCATACAAAACATATCACAACCATATAAATAAATCAGATTATGAAAACCATAAAAAACGTAATGAAACTATTTGTGTTTGCTATAATTATTTTAGCTGCAACTCAAGTAAAAGCACAAGGAAACGACTCCATGGGAAAGAGAAGAGAAATGGCCGAGCAACGTTTCAAAGAAATGAGCGATAGATTAGCATTAACACCAGACCAACAAAACAAAATGAAAGTAATTGCTAAACAAAATAGAATGGAAATGAAGCAACTCCGTGAAACAAAAAAAGATGCTCCAAAAGATGAAAAGAAAACTGCATTTATGGCTCAACTTAAAAAAGCGGATGACCAAGTGAATGCAATATTAAACCCAAATCAGCAAGAACTTTACAAACAATATAAAGCCGAAAAGAAAGCCGAAAGAGAAAGGAAAATGAAAGAAAAACATGAAGAGCATGAGTTGATGGGTGGTGATGGTTTATTTTAGAAAATAGTATTTTTTTATAAATCCCGAATGAGCAATTGTTCGGGATTTTTTATTTCTATTCATATCAAACTACTTTTGCTATATTGAAAGATAAACACACATACTCTAAACTCATCAAACAAAAAGCAAAAGAACTTGGCTTTGCACAATGTGGAATTTCAAAAGCTGAATTTTTGGAACCCGAAGCAAAAAATCTTGAAAACTGGCTCACACAAGGAATGAATGGTAAGATGAGTTATATGGAAAACTACTTCGACAAAAGGCTTGACCCAAGATTATTGGTTGATGATGCTAAGTCTGTAATCTCTCTTTCCTACAATTATTTTACATCAGAAAAACAAAAAGATTTTCTTGCTCCTAAAATTTCTAAATATGCTTTTGGCGAAGATTATCATATTGTGATAAAAGATAAACTAAAAGAGTTATTACAATTTATACAAAATGAAATTGGAGAAGTAAATGGACGATGTTTTGTTGATTCGGCCCCCATTTTAGAAAAAGCTTGGGCACAAAAAAGTGGCTTAGGTTGGATGGGGAAAAACACCAATATCATTAATAAAAAATTAGGCTCATTTTATTTTTTGAGTGAATTAATTATTGATTTGGAATTAGATGAAGATACTCCAGTAACAGACCATTGTGGAACTTGCACCGCCTGCATTGACGCTTGTCCTACGCAAGCCATTGTTGAGCCATATAAAGTAGATGGAAGCAAATGTATTTCCTATTTTACAATCGAATTAAAAGAAAATATTCCTCAACAAATGAAAGGCAAATTTGATAACTGGGCATTTGGTTGTGATGTATGTCAGGATGTGTGTCCGTGGAATAAATTTTCTAAAAATCATCAAGAAGAAAGATTTAATCCTTCACAAGATTTTTTGAATATGAATACAAAAGATTGGCAAGAAATTACAGAAGAATTGTTTAATTCCATCTTTCAAAAATCGCCAATAAAAAGAACCAAATACAACGGTTTAAAAAGAAATATTGACTTTATTAAACCAACCAATACATAGAATTCTTACTTTCGTCAACTCACATAATGAAGATATTTATTAAATCTGTTTACTCCATTTTTGTTATACCAATAGTGCTGCTAATAGTATCTATGAGTGTTAAAGCGCAAACTGAAAAATTTTCTTATGGTCTAACTCTTGGACTAAATTACCCAACAATTGGTGCTCAATATGATATTTATTCAGGACAAGGAAATCCAACATTGGGTATGTTTATACTTTACAGACCCGAAACCGGAATTGGAATTGGGCATCCATCAAAAAACAAAACGTATACTTTGGTTTCAGATGAATTTGCAAGACGGTTAAGTTTTATTCTTCAACCATCTTTTAGTTCAACTGGTTTTAGAGAGATAAATGCTGATAGAAGATATAATAACTATTACCTCGAATTATCTGGGCTCATGTACATACAACCATTTGCATTTATTGATGAGTTTAATTTTTTCATTGGAATTCAACCCTCTATTTTAACATCATACAATACCGAACTTTTTGTAAATGGATTTTATACCAATCAAAGTTATGATGCAAATTTAAATACTGTTAAACAACTCAATTTTTGTGTTCCATTTGGGTTATCAATTGCATTATCTCAAGCTGTTTGGTTGGAAGCATCTTATATACATTCTTTCACAAACCAAAATACCTCACAAATTATTAAAGGCAGGCCATCAAGTATTGAGCTTACACTTAGATTAAACGCTTTAGGATTATTAAATCAATTTAGTAAAAAAGAAGATTTGCTTCGAAAACAAATAAACACGTTAAGCAAAGGTTCACTTTTGGTGATGTTACCAACACCAAATCCAGGAGAAATAAACAAGCTAAAAGCTGAAAATAATAAAAAGGAAATAGCTTTAATAAATCAAGAATTAGTTGAACGAAATAAAAAAGTAATGCGAGAATTTAAATCCTATTTCGATTTTTGTCATGTATATTTTTTTATGGATACAAGCGCCTATAAAATTATTTCAAAAAACTTTAATAATGTTTTTGTGAACTCAGAACTTACAACTGACCCGATGATTAAACCAGATAGCAGTAACTTTTTTGTTGCCAGTTTTTGTAATGATAATTCGGCATATACCACCAAAAACCAATATGGTTTATTTGTTTATGATGATCATATTAATCAATTACCAAAGCCATTTAATGTACCCACAAATTTAATTGGTGCAAATCTTGAAGGTGATCCTATAAACTTTTTCAAGAAAAAAAGATACAACTACAGCATCGTTTCTTTTGAAAAAATTATTACCCGATTTAATAATAGAATGTTGAGATATAAAGACTAAAACTCACTTTCAATAATTCTTTCTATTCTTTTTCCAATTACTCTCTGTTGAACTATGTTCATGAATTGTTGTTGATGATTTTCCTTGCGCATAAAAAACAGTTGAAGCTGCCAATGCTGTTACTTCATCAAATTGAGTTTCTGGTTTGAGTAATTCTGGTTTAAAATAATTATCAATAAATTTTGTATCAAATTTTCCACTTACAAATGCTTCATGTTTCATTGCAAATGTACCAAATGACAATGTAGTTTCAATTCCGGTTAACTGGTAATCTTCAATAGCACGAATCATTCTATTGATAGCCTCTTCCCTATTTTTCCCAAACGTAATAAGTTTAGCAATCATCGGATCATAATGGATAGGAATTTCCATCCCGGCTTCAAAACTATCATCTACACGCACACCATAACCTTGAGGAATTTTATACGTTTTAAGTGTTCCAATATCAGGTAAAAAATTATTTGCAGGATCTTCTGCACATACTCTCAACTCAATAGCATGACCATAAATTTTTAAATCATCTTGAGTGTATCCAAGCTGCTCGCCACGCGCCACACGTATTTGTTCTTTCACCAAATCTAATCCCACAATTTGTTCAGTTACCGGATGCTCCACTTGTAAGCGAGTATTCATTTCTAAGAAATAATAATTCAACTGTTCATCCACCAAAAACTCAACAGTTCCAGCACCCGTGTAGTTACAAGCCTTAGCTACATTAACTGCAGCCTCTCCCATTTTTTTTCTTACTTCAGGAGTTAAGCATGATGATGGAGCCTCTTCTACCAACTTTTGATGCCTGCGTTGAATAGAGCATTCACGTTCAAAAAGGTGAACAATATTTCCAAAATTATCGCCCAAAATTTGAAACTCAATATGACGAGGAGAAGCCACATATTTTTCTATAAAAACAGCGTCATCACCAAATGCTGATTTGGCTTCACTTTGCGCCAATTTAATTTGTTCTTCAAATTCTATCTCTTCATTAACCACACGCATTCCTTTACCACCACCACCTGCCGATGCTTTTATCAAAACAGGATAACCAATTTTTAACGCCACTTTTTTGGCTTCATCAATGTTGGTAATGGCATCTTTAGTTCCAGGAACCATTGGCACATTAAATTTTTCAACCGCTTGCTTAGCACCCAATTTACTTCCCATTACCATCATGGCTTCTGAAGTTGGTCCAATAAATATGATGCCCGCTTCTTTTACTTTTTTTGCAAATGTGGCATTCTCACTTAAAAAACCATACCCGGGATGGATGCCATCCACATCCAATCTTTTGGCTACTTTAATGATGGTATCCATTTTTAAATAGGACTCGCTTGATGCGGCAGCACCAATACACACAGCCTCATCGGCATAACGCACATGCAATGCTTTTCTATCTGCTTCGCTAAAAACCGCAACAGTTTTTATTCCCATTTCTTTTGCCGTACGCATCACACGTAAAGCAATTTCACCACGATTAGCTATGAGTATTTTCTTCATGAAATTTATTTTTTGAAAGTGTACAAACGTACTAAAAAAATTATCAATATCTTGCTCTTGCCCGATGAGCACCCCAAACTAAATTACACCCAAAACGGATATAAGCGGTTCGAGCATTTGAAGGTGAAAAATATAATAAAATATCATCTTGCATCACATATATCTGAAATGCCCCCCACTTTATTGATGTGCCTAATCCCAAGTTTGCAAACGTATTATTATAATAACTATAATTGGTATGTACACTCCAATTGGTTCCAAATTTATGGGAGTAGCTAAATGTATAGGAAGGAATATAGGTATTGATATAGTATTGTAATTGAAACATAAATCCCACTCTATTCCTAAATGATAAATCATAATCTGCTCCAACAAAAAATCTGGATACAAGTGGGGTAGAATAAGCATTTTGAGAAGAATGAGTTTTTACTAAATTTTTTAAACTATCTGCAAATTGAACTCTTGTGGCACTATCTTTTGCTTGCATATAAGTAAACCCTTTAAAGGTTATATCTACATTATTTAAATCATAATTGTATGTTCTGTTTTTCCAATTTATAGCTCCAATATCAATGGCTGATAATGATAGTTTCAATCGTGGTGTAATATTATATGTTCCCCCCAAATCAAACGACCAACCTAAATTATCAAACGGTTTTATATTGCTTGACGAAAATGAAGTATCGGTATTTTTTTTTCCGTTAATAGAATCTTGCAAATATGGAAGTCCGGAAGTATTCATACTACCTCCAAGTAAAACTGAACTTTGCTCAAAAGACGAAGCACCTGTATGATAATTAATATTGATATTACTGGTCGAAACATTTGCAATTCCATTTAATAATTTAAGCCTTGCACCAATGGTAAATTTTTCAAACTCACGTGCCACACTAATCCCTGTTTCAATGTATGAGGTAGATTGAATATTTGTTCCTGTGAAGCTTATATCTTGCCCTGCAAAGTACCCATTTCCCTCAGCTAAAAATCCAATAAAATTTTTTGAAAAAGCTGTTTCTGTATTTGTTTTAACAGAGGAATGAAGCCCTATTTGATAATGCCCAAATTGTTGGTTAACATGAAAAATATCAGTTTGAGAATACAACTTAATTCCAACAATATTTGAGTTCAAATCTTTTGAAAAATTAGTAAGATTTAAATATCCATCAGCAATATTGTTGGTAATATTTCCAACAGTAAATCCTCCTAATTGAAAGCCAATAGCCTGATTTGATAAAACAGGAACTCCAACAGACAAATTATAACTCGGCATAAATGCAGGATTGAGATAAGAGGATTGATAGAGTTCTCGCATTGTATACATCATCATATCTCCTTGTGCTTTGGCGGCTACAAAAATCAATAGTAAATATACCGATATGAAATATTTTTTTTTCAAGAATAATTAAAACTTTTTTCGATATTTCCCTTTCACTTCTACTCCAATTTTAAAATCCATTCCTTGGTCCGAATATATTTTCACAAAAGGAAACACGCCATTAAAATCTGATGTACGTGCATCTGAAATTAACAAATATTTATTCACTACATTTTTTAGTCTATTATATTTTGCATCATCCATAACAGCATCATTAGTTACGGTAGAAGATTGCAACAATTTTCCATTTACATCAATTATAGCCCCTGGAACAAAAACAGGCTGAGCATACAGGCTATCAACAACTACAAAACTATCAATACCCATAATAGTAGAATCTTTTGCAAAATAAATCTGAACAGTATTTCCTATGGGAAAAGAATTTTGATACCATCCAGTAATTTTCACCCAGTCAATTGTTAATCCATCTGGCACTTTGGGCCAAATAAGAGTATCTGAAGAACGTAATCCATATGAATACACTTTTAATTCAAGAGGGATTTCGATTGATGAATTAGCGTTGAAAGTATTCTTATCAAAAAGAAAATTATCCTCATCTTGTAATTCATTATAGTTGGCTGTAAATTCAATATCATACATTACTTTTTGTGGAGCATGACTAAATACTGAATCAATATTTGAGTTTGTTTTATCAATAACAAAACCACTTTTAATAATTTGTCCTATTTGATTAGAAAGCGGATAATCAAACGTAAAAGTATCCTTAAAATGATCCACAATTACCGGATAATTAACTCCTTTTCCAGTAAGCACATTCATGTTAGAAATTTTTGCCGTAATGGGCATTCCAATTCCATCCTCAATCATCACACGTACTTTAGGATCTTTTATAAAAATATTACCATCTGCTTGTTTATTAAAAATATCAATACTCTCATCAGTAGAATATTTTAATACTGAAAATTTCCCCAAATAGCCTTGCAAATAATTATAGGTACTAATATTTACCTGTTCATTTATGATAAGTTTATCGGATAGCAAAACTGGATTTCCAATAATTCGATTTAAATTAATTTCAAATAAATATGGAATAACATTATAGCTAATTCCTCTATCAGAAAGATCAATATCATAACCAGACAAATCAATTACTTTATCAATGGTAATTGGTGAAATACCTGAATAATTAAACACAATTGTATCTACTAATTGCTTACCATTTAAAGTTATGGAAGGATAAACAAAAACGATAACTACATTATGTTTAAAATCTGAAGATACATGAATTACAAAGCTGCCATCTTTTACACTTATTTTTTTTATTCGTTCCTTATTATTGGGTTTTACTACAGCATAATTACTAAACGAATTGGTATAATTTCCAATAGTATTAAATTGGTTAATTGAACCTTGATCCATTGATAAATTGTACCCAATTTGAAGAGATGGAACAGCAACAAATTGTTTTTGTGGAAGAATCTCATTTGATTGATAAATAAAGGTAACGAACTTATCACTCCCCTCAACAATAAATGCACTGCTGGAGTAACTATTATAAATATCTTTTATACCCATGTGGGTATTTATTAAAGGAACCGATTCATAAGGATCAACCTCAACACCTTTAATATTTGCTAAATCATTTATTGAATCTTTAATGCACGAACTAAAAAGTAGTATAAAAGAAATACTGCCTAAAAATATTTTTTTTTGAAGGTGGAGATAGTGCATGATTAAAACCTCTTTGTGACGGAATATAAATATATTTTTACCTAATTCATACTCCGCAAAAAAATCATTTAAGTTTTATCAAAAGTAAATTATTAAGTTTATCTGATTTGAATAAATAATTTCCTCCATCAAGCATTAAATTTCCAACTCCAAAAACAGAATTTCCTTCCATTGGAAAAGATGGATATTGCGCCCCAGAAACATTAAACCAGTTCAGTTGGTTTGCATTTTTATTTACATACCCAATCATTAAATTACCTGATGAGTTTGTGTTGATGAAAGGTTTAATAAAATTAGAATCTGAAATAATTTGTGTTATAGTTTGATGATTAGGTTGATCAAAAATTTTAAATTCATTTTTATTTCCTGCCAATACAAACCATTGTTTATTGATGTAATTTGTAAATAAATATTCTGGCTTTATAGAAAGTTTGTACGAATTATTTGGCGTAAATTTTAAACTCGAATCTATAGAATAAATATTCATCACACCATTGGTATCTGTAATACTAACAAATGCCGAAACAGAGTCAATACTATATGTATATAAGGGAATATTTCCTAATATGGATTGTTCAATTTCAGTTTTCATTCTTTCTCCTTTTAGAGAGTACATTAAAAAACTTCCTTTTAATCCAATCGCCAATATATAAGGTTTTGCAGCTATTTTTATGACCGAAATTGGTGTTACAATTTTATCGTCAACAGTTTTCGGGTTCCAGTTTTGCAATGGCTTTCCTTTAATGGTATATGCAATCACTTTATTATTTTCAAGTGGTACAAAAAACTGATAAGTGCTATCATTATAAATATCAAACAAGCTTAATGCGGCTGTTGCCTTACCAGGAAATTTAACTGGGTATCCAAATAAATTATTTCCGGTTTCATCAATTAAACACGCTTGCTTATCTGTATTAAATAAATAATATATTTTACCATTTTTTTGTGCATCAATTTGTTTCACATCACTCATTATTTTTCCCGATAGTTGTGATCTCCACAAAATATTTCCTGCATTACTAATATAATAAAGTGTGTTTTTTACATCCTGTACTAATATGCAATTTTGTTTGGTTAATGAGTTAAAAACCACAACTGGAGGTATATCAAATGTAGTATCTAATTTAACAGCCCATAGCATTCTTGTATTTTCTTTAAATGAAGGATTAAATTTTAAATTTAAATGGGTATAAAATGCTTTATTATTAGTGTTGGCAAATTGCAACGAAACATATTCAAACTTTTTAAATTCGTATTGGTATCGGTTAAGAATACTAAAAAATTCATCCGTTACAAAATTTGAAGGTAGGGTAATACATTTGTTTGGACTGAAAAAAAAATCAATGTTTGCGGTACTTGCCGAATGGTTGATATGGTTTATAAATGTTTCATCTTTATCTAATGTATTCCCTGAAATATAATTATCAACAATTATTTTTAGTGCATTTACATCATTTGCAAAAACAAAATTATTATTGATGATGGTATAAAATGGCGATTGAATGTTTTCAAATATTTCGCCATAATACAACTTTAAAAAATTCCCTAATTGAAGATGATCTATTAAAAAACCATTGTATTGAAATGCAGAAATTGAATCTCGTTCACCACGTTTTTCAATTGCCAAACCATATGCATTTAATAGTGTTTCTGCTTGTGTTTTATCAGTAAAGTTGATTACAGCAAAAAGTTCTTTATTAAAATCAGAATTAGTAGGTTCAAGCATTCCAAGCATAGCTTCTTTGCCAATGAGCGAAATAAATTTATCGCCCAAATCAATCCCATATCTATTTTCTAAGCTATCAGTAAATCGAACATAATCATCCAACTTTTTATGTACCTGTAAATACTCATTTAAATCTGCTGCAAATTTGGGATAATCACTATACGAAGTTTGTAACATCATAGCCGTATTTTTAGGCAAATTTTTATATAGTGATAATTCAAGAGGTGTTTGTGTTTTAAACAAATCTAAGTATTGAAATACTGAATCATCTGTATAACTTAATCCCGAAAAAGAAAAATTTTCTTTTTCGATTTTTACATTAAACATGCTCCAATTAGCAAAACGTTTTAAATAATCGAATAAAGTATAATATTCAGACTTGGTAAATAAATTAATAAAGGATGCCATGTATTGATAGTTGATATAAACACTGGCATCATTACTTAACTCTGCCAAAGCAGCCACTTGTTCAAATCCTTTTGTAATATTTGATGATTTATATTTTAACTTTCTTAAAGCCTCTTCAACCAAAGTTCCTTCAGCTGAACAAATTAATAAATCATCCTTATATGCTAAACTAAAAACAGGAATTTTATCCGTATTTAAAAAATCGTATACTGTTTCCTTTTCAAAACTTCTTTTTCTGATGGTAAATTTATTTTGTTGAACAACCCATTCTGAAATATTTTTTACAGTAATTTTATTTCCAGTTTCAGCTACAAAAAGCAAACTCAATTTTTGCCCAGATTGTGTGTGAATAGAAACAACTGTTTTATTATCGGCAAGCACTTCTTTTAGATTCGTATTTAAAGCAATAACAGAGTCGAGTAAATTAATTTTTTCGGTAAGTTGATTTATGGCATCCGTTTTTTCAATATCTTTCCACATATCAGTTGCACAAAAAGTAGCCCACACTGATTGAATATTTTTTACTTCCAAAATAAAAGCTGCATCATCTGGAACGGCAGTAATTGCGGGTACGCTCTTAACTTTAATATAGTTGATGTAAAAAAAAGTAGCCAACCCTCCTATGATAAAAAATGTTACAACTATGCCTATTATCAGTGATCTACTCATGAATGTTTATTACTTGTTTCAAAAATAGTTGCTAAGCGTGTTTGTATTGCCTTTATTTGTCAACAGAAATATGTTTAAACAATGACTAATCATACACTACAGAAACAACTCATTCAAAGCGGAGCAATACTTGCAGCAACTTCAGTATTATTTGGAGCATTTGGAGCCCATCAATTAAAAGATGCAATCAATGAAACATCATTAAATAATTTTGAAACTGGTGTAAGGTATCAAATGTTTCATGCTTTAGCTATTTTAATTTTAGCTAGTTTAACGAGACGTATAAATGAGAGAACTCTAAAAACAATTTGTCAAATATTTTATATTGGGATTGGATTATTTTGCGGCTCTTTATATATTCTTGCGACCAAAGAAATAATATTTGGTGCAGAGATTGCAGATAACTTAAGATGGATTGCAGGTTTAACTCCAGTTGGTGGGTTAA
Organism: Bacteroidota bacterium; assembly: GCA_025359805.1. GTDB lineage: Bacteria > Bacteroidota > Bacteroidia > UKL13-3 > UKL13-3 > CAIUEQ01. The sequence goes on along the minus strand of JANYDU010000036.1, from coordinate 5,399 downwards.
GTTTAATTATAGGATGGCTTTTATTAGCTTATAAAGGATATAAAAAAACTGAAAGTACAGAAACAACTAGACCGCATCGTTTCCGTTCAAATAATCCCTCTAAGTTTGCATCTGCCTCTAAGTTTGCATCTGATGAATTAAAAAAAAATAGTTAATTCTCAATTATGCAATTAAACCTAAAACGTCCGCTTATTGTTTTCGATTTAGAAACAACAGGAATAAGCATTTCAAAAGATCGCATTGTAGAGATGTGTTATATAAAAGTTTTTCCAGATGGAACCGAGGAACTAAAAACTATGCGCTTTAATCCCGGTATACCAATTCCTCCAGAAGTTTCAAAAATTCATGGTATTTATGATGTTGATGTTATGAATGAACCTGCCTTTGCCGACAAAGCAAAAGAGCTTTCAGAACAATTACAAGGTTGTGATTTTGCTGGATTTAATTCAAACAGATTTGATTTCCCAATGTTGGTTGAAGAGTTTTTAAGAGCAGGTGTTGATTTTGATGTAGAGAATAGAAAATTTGTTGATGCCCAACGTATCTTTCATATGATGGAACAACGAAATTTAGCCGCTGCATATAAATTTTATTGCGATAAAGATTTAGAAAATGCTCACTCAGCTGAAGCGGATACACGTGCTACTTATGAAGTATTAAAAGCACAAATTGGGCGATACGAAAACTTGCAAAATGATATTGAGCAATTACATCAACTAACAGGCCAATCAAATAATGTTGACCTATCCGGACGTATAGTTTATGATGCAAATGGTAACATCGTGTTTAATTTTGGAAAACATAAAGGCAAATTAGTAGATGCTGTTTTTAAAGCCGAACCATCCTACTATCAGTGGATGATGGATAACGATTTTGCTTTAGATACCAAACGTAGGCTCACTCAAATAAAATTGAAAAATTTTGGTAAAAATTGATGCGCGATTTTTGAGTAAAAATATTTCAATTCTCTACTTACCTTTTCCACTTATAATGGTGTTGATAGTAAAAAATAAAATTCTAATATCAACTGCAATCGACATATTTTCGATATACAAAATATCAAATTTTAATCGTTCTACCATTTGTTCTACATTTTCGGCATAGCCATATTTTACTTGCCCCCACGAAGTAATTCCTGGTCTAACTCTGTGCAAGTGCTTATAATGAGGAGCAATTTTCACAATCTGATCAATAAAAAATTTCCGTTCTGGACGTGGTCCCACTAAACTCATTTCTCCAATTAATACGTTGTAAAATTGTGGGATCTCGTCAAGTCTATATTTACGCAACCACTTTCCAACAGGAGTAACTCGTTTATCATTTTTCGAAGATAGTAATGGCCCATAGCATTCTGCATTCACAACCATCGTTCTAAATTTATAAATATGAAAAGGTTTTCCATGTAAGCCTATTCTAATTTGTTTAAAAAAAATGGGGCCTTTTGACGAGTACTTTACAGCAACTGATAACGCAATGTAAATGGGCGAAAAAACGATAAATACGAATAGAGATGTAAATATATCAATCAAGCGTTTTAACACTTTTTGCCACTGTGGTAAAATTTCATGATTGATTTCAATGAGCACCGTTCCAAATACATTTTGCATTTTTACAGAACCCGACATCATATCATAAATATCAGGAATAATTTTCAGAATTATTTTTTCATCCTCAAGTAAATTAGTTACTTTGATAATCTCACTATGCTTCGAACTTTCTATGGCAAGTATTACTTCTTCTATATCATATTTTTTTATTAGGCTCGGCAAATCTTCAAATTTTCCTAAGAATTTAAGCCTGCTATTTAAAAAATTATTATTGCTGCTTTCATCTACAAATCCTTTTAAGATATATCCTTGAGAAATAGAGTCAGCTTCAATTTCATTAACCAAATCAAGTACTTTGGCGTTATTTCCAACTATTATTGTATTGAATCCAATTATCTTTTTCTTAAGCAGACCTTTAATATAAGTTGCAGTGAGTAGCTTAAAAAATATAGTTAAACAATAGTGTAAAATAAACAGTATAAAAATGGTATTGTAATATGCTTTATAAGATTTTACTTCATCATCCAATAACAATAAGAAAAAAAGTATAACCACACCAATAATAGATATCGTAAACGTGCTTGACAATTCTTTTATGCGTGATCGTTTCCAAACATCATTATAATAACCCGCCAAATAATAAAGTATAAGCCAATACAGAGGAACATAAATAAGTCCAAGATAAAAATTTTGTCCGGTTTCAAATGGTATTTGATAGCCAAATTTATCAGGTTCTATAAAATATTTTCGGTATGCAAAAAAACTAAACCAAGCCAATGCTGCCGATACATAATCAAGAACTATAAAAACAACAGTATGTACCTTTCGTTTTTTCAAAAATGTAATAATTTTATATTATCTAAAAATACATTTGGAGCAATACCTGTATTATTAATAACCCCAATATATATCGAAAGTGTTGTGCCATCAGGTAATACAGATATATCTTCATCCAAACAAACATATACTTTATTCCAACTTGTTGTGGGATTAGTTTGCAAAACAGAAAAAGAATTTTTTTGTGCGTATGATGTATTTAAACCAATATAAATTGTAACATCTGATTTATAATCTAATTCTAAATATACAGAAGTACCTGGACTTGGTTGTAATTCGTTTTTATTAAATGTTTTGGATTCAATTTCAAACGAATGAGAAGTGGGTGCCATTATAATTTTACCAGATGTTGCTCCTAATACAATATTTTTTTTAGTATTATCGGTAACAGGAACGTATAAAATAGTATCGCCTGGATATTTATTATAGGTAAATTGAAAGCCATTTTTGGATTGAAAGCCTTCAACAAATCCAAATTTTGTAGTTGATAAATATTTAAATTTTGGATAAAAAGTATCCACTTTATTGGTAGTTAAATTTCTGTTAAAATACTGGCGTTCGGTAAATGGATAAATAACTCGTTGATCATCTTGCCCTGATTTTAAAACTCCAGCATCAAAAGCCACCTCGGTTAACCCTGATTTTTGAATGGGTATCAATGCCGGAAATCCTATTTCTCCTAATGCCACTCCCCCATCAAAAATCCATACATCGTCAAATCTAAATGAACTGTCACCCTGCAAAGTATCTCCATTAATATTATTAATTGTGTGAAAACTAACATTGGAAACATAAATATATGCGGGAACTGTTACAGGATCTGTTTGCAACATATCACATGATGGATATGCAAAACATATTATCATAGATATTAAAAAAAAACGAATGAATTTATTGTTGTGTTTTAGCATTACTTATTGAACAAAAGTAATGAAAGATACTAATTAGACATTAAACAAATTACTAGGATGCAATTTTTCAATTACTTGATGTGCTATCCTTAATGATTGATAGGATTGATAAACTTCATGGGTCATTTTTTGACGGTTGATAATAGATTGAGCAAATTGTTGGAGTTCCAATTTTATCACATCCATATTTTTACTTTTAGCATTTACAGCAGCTTCCGTATAAACATCATCTTCATTTTTTATTAATTTTCTGATTTGATAATCCGATAAATTTAGTGTGAGTGATTCGTTTTTCTGAAACACTTTTATACAATCTTCTTCTCCACTATCAAAATTGCCACAGTTTACATTTGCCACACATCCATTTTCAAATTCTAATCTCACATTTAAAAAATCAGTATACGTATTAAATAGCGATGCTCCATTGGCAACAACCTTTCTTACATTTGATCCAATGATTGTAATGAGTAAATCAATATCATGTAATAGCATTCCAAATACCAATGAGTCGTTTGAAATACTGAGCACTTTGTTTTTAAATCTTTTACACTCCACATAATATGGCTTTTTTACCATTTTTTTAAAGGTACGTAATTCGGGGTGTAGCTTTTCTTCGTGCAAAATTTTCAAATTCACATTAGCTTCAATAGCCAAATCATTTAATGTGCGAGCTTCTCTAATATCTTCAGAAATAAGCCCATTTAACAGCACGTGTTTTGATTGCCTAATTGCCATTGATGCATACTTGTAATGTGTACCAACCGGAGATAATATATCAACAGCATCAACTGTATTCATCATCAAATCTAAATCGGTAAACCATTTTACTCCACATTCATCGGCAATGAGTTTGGCATTTTCCAAATCTTTATCAAATAACCCCATCAATTCAAATTCTGGTATATCAATTAAACGAGTAATGTGTCGCTTACTTAAATCATTTGCACCTACTATACCTATTTTAACCATATGGTTATTTTTATTTAGTGATTCAAAAGTATAGGCAACTTGTATTACATCATGTTTCACTTATTAACTATTTAATTTGAGTTTAAACTAATAAGATAAAAAATTGTACACTCAACAGAAATTTTAAATGTTGAATGATGAATGTGAAAATTTGTTAAATAAAAAACTATGCACTTTGCATTTAGCACTATTCACTAAAATTCGCATATTTGCATTCCATGTTAGATACGTATAAAGATAAAGGTGCACGAAAAAAACTGATTGATGAGTTAGCGTTTAAAGGAATTAAGGATGTTAATGTATTAAATGCCATCAATAAAGTTCCAAGGCATTTTTTTTTTAGCAAAACATTTCATGCACATGCATATACTGATAAAGCTTTTCCAATTGGTGAAGGACAAACCATTTCACAGCCTTACACAGTTGCCTATCAAACACAAATGCTTCAGGTAGAAAAAGGAGATAAAGTTTTAGAAATCGGAACAGGCTCAGGTTATCAATCAGCCATATTATTAGAAATGGGCGCTCAAGTTTATACTATAGAAAGACATGAATCACTTCATAAAAAAGCAAATGCATTGCTCACAAAACTTGGATATAAATATACATCAATATGTGGAGATGGTACAAAAGGTCTATCAACTCAAGCTCCTTATGATAAAATAATTGTAACAGCAGGAGCACCAGTTATTCCTAATACTTTAATAGTACAACTAAAAATTGGTGGTATTATGATTATTCCTGTGGGCGATGATAAGAAACAAAAAATGTTGAGCATTGTTAAGAAATCGGCAACAGCATTTGAAAAAATAGAACTCGATTATTTTAGCTTTGTTCCGCTTGTAGGTGAAAATGGTTGGAAAAAATAGCTACGTAAAATGACGTATTTACTTGATGATTATAATCAGTTATACTCAACTTGTCCACTTTAATTTACAAACGCTTATTGCGTATACAACCAATAAAACCAATACTTCTGAAGTAATTGAATAATTATTTACAGAGTTTTAAACAATATCAATACGTTATTAAAACACGAGTGGTATTGACAATATTGAAATCACTTATATATTTGTCCACGTAAACAACCAAAAAATACATTTCTATGAAGAAAACATTATTATCAATTGCGTTA
>JANYDU010000030.1 GCA_025359805.1 Bacteroidota bacterium | reverse complement strand
AGTTCAAACGATAAAGGTTTATAATATCATTGGTTCATTGGTGAGAGAGCAATCAGTGAAAGGAAACAAAACGATTGAAATCGATATGAGTTCAGAAAGAGAAGGAGTATATATTGTGAGGGTAGAAGGAAATGGAAAATCATACACCCAAAAAATGAATGTGGTGAAGTAAATAATATCAACACCAATCCAACAAAAAAGCAGACTTATTGGTCTGCTTTTTTGTTGGATGAAAATTTTAATATATTTTTTGTTTCAGAAGATATTTTAAAACGATTATCAATTCTGTGTGGAAGCAAACAAATAATTTCATTATTGCTTAAAACAACCCACGCTTTCTTTTTTTCAATTACACTTATTTTTTCATCAATAAAAAAGTCACTTATTTTTTTTTTTGAAGTCATTCCTAATGGGAAAAACTTGTCTCCCATCTCCCAATTTCTTATAGTTAAAGGAAATAAAAATTTATCAGCATCTAAATAAAATATGTTTTTGGAGAATTGAATTTGGCTGTCATTCTCTATTTTTTCTATTGTTAGAGTACAATTTTTTAGAGATAATGTGTGAGTGAATTGATCAATAAAAAAAGTGTCAGAATTATGGTTTATATGTTTGGTAATTAATAAATTTTTTCTGTCAATAATCAGTTGGTGTGTATTGCTTAAAAATTGTTTACCACTCTGTTCTGGCAATGATTTTATAATAGACAAAGCTTGTGAATTGTTAAATCCAAAAGGGGATAAAAATTCGAATAAATAAAATTGTAATGATGTTAATTTTAGTAGTGATGAAATTGAAATTTCGGTAATATCATTTTCTGTTTTAGTACATTTTTTCCATTCGTCATTAATGTGATTGCGATAAATGTTTTCGATAAAACCTATTTGTTGAGTGAGCGAGTGAACATGTTCTTCAAGCAGGGGGTTAATTTCTTTTAAAACGGGTACAATTTTATTTCTAATTTTATTTCTTGAATATTTATTAGAAGTGTTTGAAACGTCATTTCTAAAATGTATTTGATGAGTATCAGCGTAATTTTCGATATCATTTTTTGTTGCAAAAAGTAATGGTCGGATGATATTTTTATTTTTTACAGGAATTCCATGAAGCCCTGCTATTCCTGTTCCTCGCGCAATATTAAAAAGTAATGTTTCTAACACGTCATTCAAATGATGAGCAGTTGCCACAAAATCGAAATGATGTTTTATCATCAATTCATCAAACCATTCGTACCTTAGCTTTCTTGCAGCTTCTTGAATACCTAATTTATTTTCTTCGGCAAATTTTTTTGTGCTAAAATGGTTTTCAAAGAATGTAATATTATTTACTTCACAATAATCTTTCACAAAATGAAAGTCATCATCGCTATCATTTTTTCTCAAACCAAAATTGCAATGTGCAACAGCTATTTTATGATGTGATTTTTTTAACAAATCGAGCATCACCATTGAATCAACTCCTCCACTTATAGCAAGTAAAATATGTTTTGGTGAATGGATGCATAATTCCTCCAATAAAAAAAAATCAAAACGTTGAGAAAGATTCATGCATCAAAATTATTTTAAATCTTTAGTTTTGGAATCATTTATTTAAAAGTGCAAAAAAAATATACTATCATATTCATATTATTATATACTTCAATGTTATGCTACGCCCAAAAGCCAACAAAGGTAGAAATTGTTTCCGCTCGGTCACTTGAATATGATCAACGCGTAACGGGGAAAGTAAAAAAACTTATTGGCGATGTTCAACTCAAACAAAACAAAACATTTCTTTTTTGTGACAGTGCATATTTGTTTGAGGAAACCAACTATGTAGAAGCATATCATCATGTTAGGATTATACATAATGATAGTATTTTTATGTATGGTGATTTGCTAAAGTATGATGGTAATAACAAAACTGCAAGACTTGAAAAAAATGTTAGAATGAATGATAAAAAAATGAACTTAACATGCAATGAGCTTGATTTTGATATGAATTCAAACAAAGCATTTTATACAACAGGAGGAAAAATAATCAATAATGAAAATACGCTTACAAGTAAAGTGGGCTATTATTTTACTGATACAAAAGAGTTTTATTATAGAAATTCTGTTGAGCTCACAAACCCAAATTATAGCATGACGTGTGATACATTAAAGTATAATACTATTTCTCGAATAACTTCTTTTTTTGGACCCACAAATATCATTAGTAAATCGGATAAAATATATTGTGAAAATGGTTGGTATAATACCGAAAATGAGATTGCTCAGTTTAATAAAAATGCAATAGTAACGAGTAAAGCAAATCAACTAAAAGCAGATAGCATTTATTACGAACGAAAAACAGAATTTGGTAAAGCATTTGGAAATATTCAACTTACTGATACCTCAAATAAAATTGTTATTTATGGAGATTATGGAGAATTAATTGGAAAGGAAAAAAGGAGTTATGTTACATTAAACGCAATGGCAAAAAAAATGCTTGATAAAGACTCTATGTATTTGTTTGCAGATACTATTTTTTCTTATCAAAAAACAAGCAAACAAAAACAAATTGTTAAGGCGTATTATCATGCGAAAATTCTTAAGTTAGATATACAAGCCGTTTGTGATTCGTTAGTTTATAATAATGAAGACTCTACAATTACACTCTATCATCAGCCCATATTGTGGTCGGGGCAAAATCAAATTACCTCCGATACCATAGTGATGTTCATGAATAATAATAAATTGGATTCGTTTTACCTTGTCAATAATGCGTTTGTAATTTCACGAGAAGGAGCAAAAGAATTTAATCAAGTAAAAGGTAAAAATATGAAAGGCTTTTTTGAGGATAATAAAATAAAATTTATCTGCGTATATGGTAATGGACAAAGCATTTATTATGCAAAGGAAGATACCGCTTACATGGGTGTAAACGTTGTTGATTGTAGCGAAATGGAATTTTACTTTTCGAAAAATAAAATTGATAAAGGAAAATTTATAACACAACCAGATGCTGTTTTTTATCCGCTTGATGAAATGAAATCAGATGAGTTGCGATTAAAAGGTTTTAAATGGCTATATAAGCAAAGACCAAACATTGGACTTGTAAAACAGCATGTTAAGAAGAAATTAAATTAAATTAAATATTAATTACTTTAATCGCTTTGATTTTTGAGGTTTTTGATTTTAATTTGAGATTCACTTTGAAATATTTATAACTAAACAATTATATGAAAGCTAACTTTACATTTAAAATTAAGACTGCGATTAAAGCATTTGTCTTATCGTTTGCTGTTTTTGGGATTGGGGAATCTGCCAAAGCACAAGCGCCTCTTCAGGGCGGAGCAACGTATTACGTTAATGGAATTGGTGTTGATCTTGTTTCCCCCAAAGACACATTTGTCAATTTGTCTGGAACATATACTGGAACAGCTTATGTTACTCCATATACAACAACAACGGGTATCATAAGTGCATTAAATTTAAATGGTCTTGATTCAACAACAACTGGAGCTATTACAATTATATTATCACCAGGATATGTTGGAATTGCTGAACCTAACCAAGTAATTGTGGGTGCTACTATTGGAGGTTTTCCTTATCAATCAGCAAATAAACCCATCACTTTAAAACCTACATCAGGTTATAATTTTACTATTACAACTTCATCAGCTGTAACTGGTTTTAATAGTGTACTAAGATTTAATGGAGCTCAGTTTTTTACTATTGATGGACAGGGTACAACAGGGCAAAGAAATATTACCATTCAATCGCCAAATGGCAGTAATCAAACTACAACTAAAGTTATTGACATAATTCCAACAGCAAGTTCAGGTTGTCAATCTATAACTATTAAAAATTGTAATGTAGTTGGATATAGTGATGTAAATACAGTTTATAATTATGGTATTTATTTAGGCTCTGCTACAACTGGAGCGACAGCTGCTAAAAGAAGTCAAGGTATTACAATTTTAAACAACAACATTAGAGCCGTTCAATATGGTATCTATTTTCTTGGATCAACTTTAGGACAAGATTTTGGATTAAATGTTAGTAATAATACTATTGGAGGACAAATAGCACCAGGAGGATCATTAGCAACAGATTTTTTAGGAGGTGTATCTGGCGCTGCTGGTATATTGCTTTCGGGTCAAGCTAATGCAAGTGTTAATGGAAATGTTATCAGAAACAGTATTCAAACTTTTGGTGGATTTAGAGCAATCGCTCTAACAGCGGCCTCTGGAGTTTACGCATTAGATAGTAACATGGCAATTAGTGGTAATAATATTTATAATATTAATGCAGGTTTATTAGCTCCAATTGGATCTGGATCATTTGGTATTAGAATGAGTCTTGGAACTCATACACAAGCATTAGGTATTTTTATTACTAATAATACCATTGCTAATATTACAGCAGCTACTGGTCTTGGATCATTTACGAGTTATGCCTATCCGATTGGAATTTCAATTGAAGATGTTTCGGCAAATGTTGGTTTATCAATTATTAATAATTCTATTAATTTATATGGAGCCTCTCTTGCTGGTAATGGAGGTAATGGAACTTCTGCATGTATAGTAACGGGGGCATCAGTTTCTGGAGGTATTGTTCTACAGAACAATATTCTTGCTAACAGAATGGGTAGAGATGTAATTAACAATGTTAACTTCTCAACTGTTACATACGATATAATTGTTAACCATGCTACTGCAAATCCTTTTACTGTAATTAATAACAATAATTATTATGCAAATACTTTTGAAGGAGGGTATTCATTTTTTGGGTATGGAGCTGGAACTCCAAGGGTTTCATTAACACATTGGCAAGCATTTACAGGTCAAGATAATAATAGTATAACAGCTATTCCTTCTTTTTTATCGGATACTTTACTTCAATTAACAAGTGCAACGCCATCAGCTATGTCAAATGCTGGTGCGTTTTCAAGTGCTGTTTATACAGATATATTAGGCGTTACACGTTCAACATCAACTCCATCTATTGGAGCTTATGAGTTTGCTTCAAACCCATCAAACATAAATATAGCACTTGTTGGTGGAGCTGTTTACGGAATAAATGGAACTAATGCTTGGCCAACAGCATCTGCACCTACTGTGGGTTCATTTTCAAATATGTCTGAAGCTATAAGGTATTTGAATGCTTATGGAACTTCAGGAACTGGTGTAATCAAATTAGAATTAAGAAGCACATATACTAATGAAGGTACTAGATATATGCCTGCTATTATTGATTATCCAAATGCAAGTGTAAATCGTTTAGTAACCATAACAACTGCATCAGGTGTGGCTGATACCTTAACAATTCCAAACCAAACTAATTTTCCATATTGTTCAGTTTTACGTTTTATGGGGGCGAGGTTTGTTACAGTTGATGGAGTAAATAAAAATCTTACGATATTAATGCCCCCTAATGCTACAAATAGTGCAGCGCGTGTAATATCAATAAACCCTTCAAACATGTCATCTTCAACTGATATTACAATTACCAATTGTATTATTACAGGAAATTCAGATGTGAATAATCCAAACACATTTGCAGGTATATTTTTAGGCAGTTATTTGGGAAATTCAAGTGCGCTTAGAGGGCTAAATAATAACCATACATTCACAAATAATTTAATACAAGCTGTTCGTAATGGAATATATATGCGAGGAATGAACGCTGTGGGTGTTCAAAATCAAAATATTTTTATTGGAAACAATACAGTAGGTGGTACCATAGCACCAGCAGGTAGTTTGCCAACTACATATGTTGGAAACTCAGCTACTTCTCATGCAGGTATTTATTTGAAAAGTGTAGCAGCTTCTATTATTGACGGAAATACAATTAGAAATAATGTAGCAACATCAAGTAATATTGATTTTAGAGGAATTGATATTGCCGATGCCGCAGAAGCAGGTAAGGATTCACTTTTATTTGTTAGAAATAATAAAATTTATAATATCACTTCGACAGGCTTTGGATGTTCTGGTATTAGAATTAGTTTGTCAGATACATTAAGAAGTATTACCCTTTCAAATAATTTTATTGGAAAGATACAAGCTACGGGTATTACAAATTATAGTTTACTAAATCCCGCTGGTATAATTATACAATCAAGTTCTACAAATGCAAATATTGGTGTTCAGTTGTATTATAATACAATTCAATTGTCAGGGTCAACATTATCAGCAAGTACTGGTTCCGCTTGTTTATATATTGATGCCTCTATAACTGGTGGTGTTACCTTAGTAAATAATTTGTTTATTAATAAACTAGGTAGAACAACTGGAACAGCAACAGCCAGTTATTCTTATGCTATAACAGCTCAAACAACGATAAATCCATTTACAGGTTCGTTGAATAATAATATTTATTATTCAAGTGCTCCAAATACAACAACTAACGCATTTGCAAGGTTTAATGGCGTAGATTATACTACGTTATCCACTTGGAAATCGATTACAACAAAAGATGCGGGTTCCTATTTATATAATCCAGAATTCCCAAGAGATACCATGCCAGATGTTAAAGTTTCAACAGCAGGTCCAGTTAATTATGGAGCAGTAGTAGTACCATTTATTATTAGTGATATTTATGGTACTTCAAGATTTGGTTCTGCGGGATATAGTCTATCGCCAGCAGGAACTACTCCATGTGTTGGAGCAGTTGAGTTTGCTCAACCTTATTCGGCACTTACAGGTGGTTCAACTTATTATATTAATGGAACTCAGAATCCACCACTAAAAACTTCAGCATCATCGGGTTCGTTTGCTACAGTCAATAGAGCTATCCAATATTTAAATGCTAATGGTGTTGATGTTGGTGCTTCTGTAAATCCTATCACTTTATTAATCACTACAGGTTATATTGGAGAAGGGGATACTTTAATATCTCCATTAAATGATTATCTAAATATGAGTGCTAATAGAGTTGTAACATTAAAATCAGATGCAGTAAGAACTATTACTACTCTGGGCGTTAGTGCTCCTTATATTAATAATTCAAGTATTATGAGGTTTAGTGGCGGTGCTTATTTTACAATTGATGGTTCAATTAACGGCACAAACTCTCGTGATTTAACATTTGCATTACCGGCATCGGTTTCGGATCCATCTGTAAAAATTATTGATTTTATTCCTGGGAATGTTGCATCTAAATACATCACTATTAAAAATTGTAATATTGTTGGAAATTCAACCTCTTTAGTTAATGGAACTTTTGCAGGAATATATTCTGGAGGAACAATTAATGGAGCTGCAGTTCCTCCTACGGCAACTGATGCCTCACAAAAAGGAACTAATGCAAATAGTTTTACAAATAACTTTATTGGTGGAACTGAATATGGAATTTATTTACGTGGATTAAGTACTGCTGCAGGACTACAAGATAGCGGAAACGTTATTCGTGGAAATAGCATAGGAAACTCAGGAACAGGAACATTAAGTGGTAAAAACTTTTTTGGTGGCGCTACTTCTGCTGCTGGTATTTATTTGAGTGCACAAAGAGTAGCTTTAGTTGATAGTAATACTGTTAGTAATAATCTTCCAACATTCTCTTTAAACAGAGGTATTGAGTTAGGTGCACCAATAGCTGCATTAGGAACGGATACTGGTGTTGTAATTTCACGTAACAATATTTATTCAATCAATTCAACGGCATCTAATTCAGGTTCATATGGTATATATGTGAATTTAGCAGGAACTACCAGTAGAAACAATACTATTGTTAATAATTGGATTTCGGGAATATCTGCTACAGGTGCTACTTCTGGAGGTCTTTCTATCAATAATCCAGCAGGTATTTGTGTTGATGGTACAGGAACAATAAATAATTATGGAATTAACATTTGGTTCAATTCTATCAATCTTAAAACAGGAACAACTATTTCAAACATTAACTCTGCATCTTCTTGTGTGGCATTCGGTTCGTCAATTAAGAGTGGGGTTAATTTGCAAAATAACATTCTCCAAAATAGATCAGCATTTGCTGGTTCAATTAATGCAAATGCAGTATCTGTACTAGTTGGAGCTAATCAAAATATATTCTCAAATATCAATTCAAATGATTATTTTGTTAATGCTACAGGAGCTACTAATAATTTGATGGCTTACAATGCAACCACAACTCCTGTTTATTTAAATACTATTCAAAATGTACAAGGATTTACTTTTCAAGATACTACATCAATAAATTTTGTGGTTTCTAATTTTGTTAGCGATACGGTATTAGATATTCCATTGTTTAGCACGTCAGTTTTAGCGAATTATGGTACCTACAATTCAGCAATATCATACACGTCTGTACCTGCAGATATTTTTAATAGGGTTCGTTCTTTATCACCAACAATTGGTGCTGTTGAATTTACAGGTACTCCTATTGATAGTGTTGCCCCGAGATTATATAGCTATACTAACACACAATGTGGTACAGGTCCATTTTTTGTAATTATCAGAGCTAATGAAAAAAATAGGGCATCAGATACCTTATATTATAAAGTGAATGGAGGAGCAGTTTTAACGCTTCAGGCTACAACAGTTGCTGGTATTCAAAGGACATACGTAATTCCAACACAACCAGCTAATAGTTTAATTTTATTTAGAGTATCAATGAACGATGCGAGTGGTGCAAATGGAAAATATCCAAGTTCAGGAAATTGGGATACCATTGCAACAATTGTTGCAAATTATCCATACGGTTATGGTTTTGATGGTCCAAATATTAACAAATGGACTATCCAACAAGTGTCGGGTAATGGTGGTTGGATAATGGGGTCATACGGTTCATTAAGTAATCCTAATTTTGCTTCTGCATATTCAGGTGTAAAAATGGCAATGTTCCCTGCAGCTTCATTAGCAACTGGTACAGCATCTAGATTAGTATCTCCATGTTTTGATTTAAGTACAATGGTTTTACCTACTTTAAGATTTTGGGTTAGTCAAAACGCGGATCTGCCAAATCAGAGAGATTCAATTATTGTAAAGATTAATTATGGCTTTGGTTGGGTGCAAGTGGGAACTGTTGCGAGAACGAATCCTAATTTTATATTCCCAGGTTGGAGACAAATTGATGTATGTTTAGCTTCTTATTCTGGATCTCCAGCATTACAAGTTGGTATTGAGGGATACTCTGTAAATGGAAATAATATTTTAATTGATAGTGTGATGATGATAGACAACTTTGTTAATACATCTATAACTCCTAAAACTCAAACTATTTGTGGATATGATTCGATATCTCTAAACATTGCTTCTTCAATTCCTGGAATGGCTTATTCAATGTTCTATTGGGATCCGACTATTCCGATTTACTCTCAAATTTCAAACGAATATATTGGTAATGGAGGAGCACTTACTTTAAAGGCAGCTAATCCAAATGTAGACTCGTTAATGGTTAAAATTCAAGTGCGTAATACCTTAGATCCTAATAATAGTTGTTCTAATTTAATGTTTGATACTGCAAAAGTAAATATCAAACTATTTAAAAACGGACCATTTGTTACTCAAGGAACTCCTTATACAGGCGCATTTAATGCTGGGTCAAATTCTAATCCTGACGGAGCTAAAGTTGGTGATACATTAACATATACTATTGTTCCGCCTTCAGGTTTAACAAATGCAGATTATGGAACTAAATGGACAATAACCAATACGTCTATTAGAACTATTACGCAACGACCAGCATCAAGTGCAGTATTTACTCCACCAACTTCAACCACAGCTGGTAAATATGTAATGACTACTGCAAGTGCTGATAGAGATAGCGTGTTCTACATGTTTATTACATTCCGATTATTGCCTACCAATTGTGATTCTGCTGTATTAAGAGTGATAAAAGTTACTTCGTCACCTATTGTAGTATTTACAAATGGAGTGAAAGATACAGCTTGTGCTGGAGCAACAGTAAACTTTGTTTATGTTACGCCTTCTCCAGCTGCTAATACACCTTATATTTATGCTTGGGATTTTGGCGATTCAACAACATCAACAAACTCAAGTGTTCCTAAAGTGTATACAAAATCTGGAACATATACGGTTAAATTAACCGTTACTAATAATGCAAGTTTATCAACCACTACAAGTAAAACATTTACTGTATTAGTGGCTCCAAAATCGGGTTTCACTAACTCGAAACCATGTAGTGGTGATACGGTAGTATTTACAAATTCAACAACTGGTGGGCTCACTAACCTTTGGAATTATACATCGGTTTATGGAACAGGAACATCTACTGCAGCTAATCCACATTTTTATTTATCAACTCCTACAGGTGATACAGGAACATTTTATGTAAGATTAGTAGCAACTAACAGTTTAGGTTGTACTGATACCACAAATAAAATTGTTCAATTATTTGCTAAGCCGCACGCTGTATTTAGTATTGCAAACCATTGCTTAGGTTCATTGGCTACATTTGTAAACGGTTCAACTATAGCTGGTACAACTAATTCTTTTGGTAGTGTTTGGTATCCAGGAAATGGTGATACAATTTTATCATACAATCCAACATACCGTTACAAAACAAATGGTTCATATACTATGAGATTGGTTGTAACTTCAAACTATGGTTGTATCGATTCAGCAAGTCAATCATTAGTAGTGTATGATAAGCCACGTTCAGGATTTACGTATGATACCACAACTACTTGCCAATATGTTGGAGTAAATTTGAATAATACAACAACATTTGCTGCTGGTTCTTCTAAAGTTGTTTATTTATGGAATTTTGGAGATAACACAGTTCCTTCTGCAGCGTTCATACCAAATAAAACCTATGGTGTAATGGGAACATATAATATTACATTATTTGCTACTGATACCATTCACTTCTGTACAGATTCAACCGTAAAAGCTATCAATATTACTGAAACTCCTATTGCGCAATTTGAATCACCAATAGTTGGTTGTGTGAATACAGCGGTTCCGTTTGTTAATAGAACTTCATTCTTATCAGGTAATAAAATCGCTTATGCTTGGCAATTTGGTGATGGAGGAGCTGACACGGCTGCTAACCCAAATCATACCTATCTTAATGCCGCTTCTGATACTGTTACTTTAACAGCAGTTGCAATTAGTGGATGTAAGAGTAGCCAATCTAAGGTAATAACTATTTTGCCTTCTCCTGCTGCTTCATTTACTTCAGCTAAAGTAGCTACTGATAATTATTCATTCGACTTTTATGCAAGTAATCATACTTATGCAAGTTATGTTTGGAATACAGGCGATGGAAATATCTATACTTCATACAGAGATACGATTAGACATTTATTTAATGTTAAAGGAAAACATGCTGTAACTTTAACAGTAACTGATATAGCTGGATGTTCGGCATCTCATACCGATACTGTTCAAACTATAACAGCACCTGGTATTGCATCAGTCTCATCATCACAATTTGGAGTTAATGTATATCCAAATCCATTTACTGATGTTACTAATGTTTCATATACGCTTATAAATAATGCTAAGGTAAACGTAAAAGTGTTTGATATGTTAGGTAGAATGGTTGCTGATATTGATAATGGAACTCAATCTGCAGGAAACCATGTAACAGAGCTAAATGCTGATAAATTAACAGGAAGTTCAGCTGTTTACTTAGTGAGAGTTCAAATTGATGAGTCAGTTATTACTAAGCAAATTATCAGACAGAAATAATTTCTGATTAATATTTAATATATAAAAAGGCTTCACAATTTTGTGAGGTCTTTTTTTTTGATTTGTTACTATTAGTATAAACCTATTTTTGCTTTTTAATTGTATTGAAAAAATGGAGAACACAAAAAGTCCAGCGGAATCTCAAACCATCATGAATGAAATTGTATTACCAAATGATACAAATACCTTACATAATTTAATGGGAGGAAAACTTCTTCATTGGATGGATATATGCGCAGCAATTTCTGCACAAAAATATTCAGGTAAAACAGTGGTTACTGTTTCAGTTGATAGTGTAAGTTTTAAAAAATCAATACGACTTGGTGATGTTGTTACATTAGAAGCCAAAGTTACCAGAGCTTTTAATTCTTCAATGGAAGTACACATTATTGTTCATGCTGCTGATATTCCCGGAGGTGAAGTTTATAAAAGTAATGAAGCCTATTATACTTTTGTGGCTATTGATAGAAGTGGCTCGCCTTTAAAAGTTCCTCAATTGATACCTGAAACCGAAGAAGAAATTAAGAAGTTTGATGGTGCGCTGAGAAGAAGACAACTTAGATTAATACTTGCAGGTAAAATGAAACCTGATGAGGCTACAGAATTAAAAGCGTTGTTTTTTCCAGAAGAATAATGTGTTGATTGTATAAATTTTATTGAAATTTTTCTCCAGCTTTTATTTCCAAATCAATATGATTTTCCTTTGGAACAATTGGGCATGAGAATCGATGACTATATGCACAATAAGGGAAGTAAGATAAATTAAAATCCAATTCAACTTCTTTTTGTGTATCATCAAAATGAATATCCAAAAATTTTCCTCCACTATAAGTTTGTTTTCCATTTGTTAAATCAGTGAATGAAAAGAACAATAGTTTTTGTTGCTTTAATTCTTTATTTATATAAACAGGCAGCGTAAATGTTTTCTTATTAAGTATAAAAGTGACTTCAGCAAATCGTTGATATTTATAAGTACGATTAAGCGTGTGTGGCATATCAAAAATGGGCTCATCATCAAAACGTTTTAGTACACCTTTCACTTTATATTTTTCATCAATAGGGAAAAAGTAAACGCCTTTAAATGTTTTTAATTCAGTTGAATCAAGGGGTGTTTCTGATGGATTTACAAAGGCTGCATTTTTTGCCACACGTTGTATCTCAATTTCATTTTCATAATTTGATGGAGTGCTACATGCGATAAAAAAAACAAGGATAACGAATCTTGATTTCTTCATTATTGAATTTCAATTTCTTTGGATTGTAAAATGTATTTAGACTTATCATCTTGCGAAACAAAGGCCAAAACTTTCATGTGCTTGGGGGCCCATTGTGGCTGTGGTAATGCAGAAGGACTGTTTGTTCTGGCATCTAAAATTTTTTCAAAACGTTTTTTAAAAACCCTACCTGCAATTAATGGTGTTTTTGTAGAATCAACATTTAACAAATCTCCTGTATGTGAGGTTAACATATCCATTAAAACATGTTGATGGGTGTAGACTGAATCAAAAATAGTATTGTTATTTGCATCTCTTGTTTCTTGTGAATCAATAATACTATCTTGTAATAACATTACACTCAAATAATGCAAACCTGAAACAGCTTGTGTATAGGTTACAGTTAATGTAACAGAAAGTTTTTTTGTTGAAGGATCGTAAGTTTGTAAGAGGTCGATATTTAATGGAGTTGCAATAAGCAATTCTGAATTTACATCACCACTCCAATTTTCTTTTGGTTGAGACCAATCAAGATTGCCCGAATATTTTTTTCTATTAATAAAACCTGAGGGTAAACTTGCAGGAACTGTAACGTAATTTGCTATATCTTTTGCTACATCACTTCTAAGGTCGAGTCGGCTTTGAAATGGATTTTGATCAACAGGCTTAACCAAAATTCCAAGTGAGGTTAAATTTGGATATTCTGTTACAGTGTTTACTCTGCCTGAATTTGCGGCAATAATATCTCTTGCAATTTGAGCAGCTTGAGGGCAATTTACGCAACCTACACCTGACACGTCTTCAATTAAAATTTCTTTTGGTTGTGGGGTAGGAATAACAGAAACTATATATGAAGTGTCAAGTATGGTTTGGGATACTTCATAATTAATATAAGGTGGTTCTTCTTTACAAGTAGAGAAAGCAAAAATTGCAAATACAATTAATATAAACAGCGTTAAATTTTTCATATTTTATATGATTAAAAATTTGTGGTTAGCGTTAAACGTGCACCGCTAAATGCGGGCTCAACTCTACAAACTCCACCGGTACAATTTACTCCTGTTGGTTGTTTTAAATATCCTGCAGTAACACGTGTTGTTTTAACTGTATATCCAGCAAAAAAATTAAAGTAATGTATCTGTTCAAACGTTTCGCCTGATATAGGTTGGTTTAAAGCTCCAGGTTGAAAGTTCAATAAATCACCAGCTGCAAACGACCAATGTGGTGCCATATTAAATTCCAATAATCCATTTACAAAACTTCCTAAATCTTGGTTGTTGTGCATGTATTGCCATTCAAATCTAATGGAACGTGATTGATTTAATTTGTAAGTAAATTCTCCAAAAGGAGTATAAGCTTCAACATAAGGAGCAGCTTTTGCTTCAAAGGTGGCTTGGTTATATCCAATAGCTTGAACCCCCAATAGCATCTTAAATTTCTTACTAAATTTATGTGAAACATCAACATATAATTCTCTAAATAGTCTTGTAGTTGAATCCCATTTTAGTTGAGGAACTCCTGAATTAAAGTTTACTCCGTTTAATTTTGTTACAGCAGATAAATTGATATTTATCTGAGTGGTTTTACTTGGCTTTAATGTAAATTCCAATTGCATAGCATTCTCTCCTAATTCTTGCACAACTGCATTATATCTGGCTAATAAACGATACGTATTTTGGCGAGTAAGTGATGGAAGATAATTGACAGTTGCATTATTTGGTGTGGGTTGTGTTTCAAGTGGAGATGTTCTGAAAGGAAAACTTTCTATGCGTTTAAATTGTGCATTAATACCAATTCCTTTTGTTGAGTATGATAAACTTCCATAATAAATATTGCCACCTTTTTTAATAAGTGTATTATCATAACCCATAATAGCTTCAGGAGTTTTCTGATCGTATTCTAAAAACAGAGTAAAGTTTTTATACGATGTGGTATTATAAATATTTCCTACAAATACATTGTATGTTGGATCGAAACGATTGGGTAAAGAATAACTAATAATTGTTGCTGCAATAGCATTCATTGTTCCTCCATCAATTATTCTGTTAACAATGGAGCCGCCAAATTCTGTTGTTAAATTTTCATTTAATACAATTCGGTGTTCAATATTAGCTCCTCTAATAATGGGTTCACGAATATCAAAACGAAATTTTTGTTTTCCGGTAAAGGCTTTAATTTTTGTATTCTCGGTTGGTTTATAAATCAACCTTGCACCCTCAATGGCAAAATCAATCCCTATGTTTCTATCTTCATAAGATCGGAAAGCCATTCCTGTTCCAAATTGGTCATAAAAATACCCAACCGTTACGTTTAAATTGTCAATGTCTTTACTAATTTGCCAATAACCAATTCCTTGATTGGAATAAGCCTGTTGAGGATTAAATAGAGGTGAATTATTAAATAAATCATAACGCATGGCAAAATTAAATCCTTTTATTTTATAGTTTAAAAACAGCCACGCATCAGTAGAGGAAAGTTCGTGTTTGTATTGAGTAGTATTTGCTCCAATCCTATCATCACGCACATAAAATTGATTATTGGTTTGGAAATTTCCCGAAAATTCTCCTTTTTCTTGCTGAGGTAATGCAGTTGAACCGCCAACATTTCCTTGCTGCGCAAAACCAACAGTTATAAAAAGTAAAGCTAAAATGCTAAGTAATATTTTCTTCATTATGATTTAAAAGTGGGCTAAAATAAAAAAAAATCCTAAAAGGCTTGCATGTTTTAAAAAACAGATGTCGAATAAAAAATAAAAGGTGTACCAATTAATAGCACACCTTTTATTTTGGTATTGATTATTCAATAATTATTCGCTGCACATGTTGTGCTTTTTCAGTATTTACTTTTAATAGATAAACACCTTTGCTTAATGATGAAACATCAATAGTATTTGATGATGATGTTTGATAAATAATTTCTTTACCTATTAAATCAAATACAGTTATTGATTTTAAACTTTCATCACACAAAATATTTACGAATTGAGTTGTTGGATTTGGGTAAATATGAATTGAATGTTGTTGAGAAATTTCGTTAATACCATTAAAATTTCCAATAGTGATATTGATGCTAAAAATGCTGTCGGAAATTTTAACTGAAGGTAACAATGAAGTTGCCGAAGCTACAACTCTCCATTTGCCATAGAATGGAATATTTTTGGCATTCACAATTGTTGCAAGAGTTATATTTTGAATATTTAAAAAAGTATCAACTCCCAAATTATTAGATTGAACAATAAATTTAGGGGTAGTAAAATTTCCAGTAATGGTATCCAATTGAAAAACATATTTTACAAAATCGAAACCAAAATTAACCGAACTACTTGTCCATGTAAATTTATTTATACTGAAAGAATCGGTAACTAAAATACCAGAATGATTGGTTGGTGAAAGAAGAGTGAATTTTGAAAACGTATCAACCAAAATAATATCCGAAACTTTTCGAGGTAAAATATAATATCCATCAAAAGAGTATGGAGAAATAGCACTCGAACTTGCTTGCCCACCTATACCAATTACAGAAAATAATCCTGTTGAAGGAAGTGGTTGGCCAACAATTGCACTTGATGAAAGAATGCGTAATATAATAGTATCAATTGGAGATGAGCCTACTTTTATACAACTGATAGCTGTATTGCTTTGCCATACTCCTCCTGTTGGAGTGGTAATAAATTTCAAAGCATTTACACGAACTAAATTATTTTCTGATGCTTCATTTAGTTTTGAAACTATGGTTGGTATTTTAATTTGTTTTCCTGTTCCAAGTATTTTTAAAGTATCCAAAGCGGTTACATTTATTAATCCTCTGTTTGAGGAAATAGTTCCTTGCACTTCTATACTATCGCCCTCTAAAACTGAATAACCAAAACTACTTGATGGACTTGAAATAGTTACTCCACCAGTATTATCGCGCAATAAAAATTCCACCCCTAAATTACGTTCATTAAATCCATAAACAATTCCTCTTAATCCAACTCTCACATTTAATGAATCTGCATTTCCTGTTAAGGCATTTGAAGTATTTATTTGACCTATATTGTAGTATGGAGGAATGGGTGGAGTAGGGAGCGCATTTCCATTTCCAATTGCTCCATTTATTGAATAGGTTGAATCAAAATCTCTTACTACATAAATAAGTAAATAGTATGAAGCATCATTAGTAATATTTCCAATATTTATGAAATTAGTATCGCCCTTAAAAACACATTTTGCTGAAGCATCATTTTGATAAGTTGATCCCAATCCAAAAAATGGGTTCGCAGTAATTGTATTTACTGAACGTGATGGTGTTCCAGAATTAATTGTCGCTAATTTTTTAACAAATACCAATGTGGTTAAAATATTATTATCATAACTCGAAGGTTTAGTCCACGATATTTTTGCAGCTGTTGTACTTAAACCTGTAAATGTTACGCCATTTACATCTGTTGGAGGAGGAGGGGGAGAAGCTAAAGCACTTCCACTTCCTGTTGCTCCCGTTGTTGATGAGTATACAGAATCTGCATCCCTAACTATATAAACAAGTACATAATAAGGTGCAGAATTATTGATATTGGTGATGTTTACAAAATCACTGTCGCCCTTAAATACACATCTTGCAGAAGCATCATTTTGGAAACTATTTCCTAAACCAAAACTTGAATTGGCATTATAAAAAGTTACTGATTTGGATGGTGTTCCACTATTTATGATTGATGATTGTTTAACAAATACCAATGTAGTGTATGATGAAATACTATAAGCTGTTGGTCGTGTCCACGATACTTTTGCAGCTGTGGTTGATATTCCTGTAAAGGTAATTGCACTTGCATCTGTTGGAGGTGGAGGAGTGGCTAATGCACTTCCTGTTGTTGTAGCGCCCGGAGATGAATACACTGAATCATAATCTCTCACTATATATATAAGCACATAATAAGGTGCAGAATTATTGATGTTGGAAATATTCACAAAATCAGTATCCCCTTTATACACACATCTTGCCGATGGATCATTCTGAAAACCATTTCCTAATCCAAAACTTGAATTGGCAGTATAATAAGTTACGGTTTTTGTTGGAGTTCCACTTAAAATAGTTGCTCCTTGTTTTACAAAAACCAAAGTGGTAAAAGTTGGATTGGTATATCCAGAAGGTTTAATCCAAGTTATTTTTGCTGATATGGTTGATGTGCCAGTAAAGCCAACTCCGTTTACATCTGTAGGTGCGGGTGGAGGAGTGGCTAAAGCACTTCCACTTGCGGTTGCTCCATTTATCGAGTATGCGGAATCTGCATCACGAACAACATAAATCAACACATAATAAGGAGTGCTATTGTTAATATTAGAAACATTTACAGAACTGCTATCACCTTTATAAACACACCAAGCTGATGCATCATTTTGATAAAAAGAACCCGTTGCGAAAGATGCATTTGCTGTATATGAGTTTACTCCACTGGATGGTGTTCCTGCTAATACTGCCGATGCTTGTTTAAAAAACACCAATGTGGTATATCCTGCATTTGAATAGTTTGTTGGACGTGTCCAAGTAATTGCAGCAGCTGTGGTTGAAATACCTGTAACAGCAACATTAGTTACATCCAGTGGAGATTGAGTAGTGCCCGAAGCTGTTGCTCCGGCTGAGTATACAGAATCTGCCTGACGAACAATATAAACCAATACATAATAAGTACCACTTGTATTTAAGTTAGTAATGGTAACATTAGATAGTGTTCCTCGATATACACAAAAAGCTGATGGGTCGTTTTGATAAGAAGTACCATTTCCAAAAACAGTATTTGCTGTATAAAAATTTATTGCATGAGTTGGAGTACCCGCAACAATAGATGAACCTTGTTTTACTAAAACCAATACCCTTGAAGTTCCTGGGTTAAATCCTGTTGGAAGTGTCCATGCAACACGAGCTGATGTTGAAGTGAGTGCAGAGAAAGTTACACCTGTAACATCAGCAGGGGGTGCAGCTTGTGTGGCTCCTATTCCTGTTGTTGATGATGAATACAATGAATCTATATCCCTAACCACATAAACTAAAATAGAATAATTTGTGCCTGCAGTTAATCCCGAAATAGAAACCGTATTTGTATCACCTTTAAAAACGCAATAAGCATTTGCATCATTTTGGTATGATGATCCACTTGCAAAAATGATATTATCCGCAATGGTATTGGGGTTTCTGTTTGGAGTTCCTGCTGTAATATTTGGAGGACTTTGTTTTACAAAAACTAAAGTGGTAAATAAAGAATTATAATAATTTGATCCCTTGTTCCAAGTAATGTTTGCATTAGTGGTTCCCGTTGCAGTAAATGTTAATGTTGTTACTGCTTGAGGATTTGGGCTATTGGTTCTTCCTGTTCCTGTTGTGGGGGTTGAGTAGCTCGAGTCGGGGTTATTAATGGCATAGCCCAATATATAATAATTTGTAGCTGGGCTTAATCCTGTTATCGAAACAAAATTTGTATCACCTACAAAAATACAATGAGCAGTTGTGTCGTTTTCAAATTTTGTACTTATGCCTGTATAGTTTGTATTGGCAATAAAATTATTAGGATCTGCTATTGGATTTCCCTGAATGATAGATGAGGATGGTTTAATAAAAAGTACCATCGTATTTGTTGCATTATTATATCCAGTAGGTTTTGTAAAATTAATAGTTGCAGTTGTTTGTCCGGTTGAAGTATAAGTAATATTGGTAATTGGATTTGGTGATGTAACTGGCATTGTTCCATTAACAGTAATTGGGAGAGAGTAAACGGTATCAGAATTTCTAACAATATAAATCGAAGCATAATAAGTTGTTCCCTGTGTTAAACCAGAAACGGTAATTGTGTTTGTAGTATCTTTAAACACACATTTTGCATTGGCATCATTTTGAAAAGATGATGTTGCAGTTGAGAAATTTGGATTGGCAGTGTATGAGTTCAAACTATTGGTTGGAGTTCCGGTTGTAATTGCTGATGCCGATTTTACAAATACCAAAGTAGTCATTGTGGTGCCAATAAAACTTGCAGGTTTGTTCCAAGTAATTGTAGCAATGGTTCCTGAGTTGCTTGTGAATGTTGGAGATGAAACTGCTTGTACAGGATTAGTAGTTGGAGAATTCACATCCGCCCATGTTTGTCCTGACCTAATTCCATCAATAATAAGTGTGGGAGAACTTGTTCCAAAACGTAAAGCATATCTTCCAAAACCTGATGAAGGAGATGCAATAGAACTGGTTGTTACAGCACTTGGAGTAGTTGGTTCTGTTGATGGAACGCCACTTGAAAATCCATATATCATACATGAATCATTACCAGAACTTGCTGCAAATTTATATTTTGCAACTACCAAAATGGTGGCGCCAATCGCAAAACTATCGTTGCCATACGCAACAGTTTCATTAAATTTTTGAATGCCTAATTTATAGTACCCTGTGCTTGATAATTTTGCATATACGCGTCCAAAAGAAGTGTTTAAACCAGCCGCTCCTTGAGGTAGCAAAGAGAAAAAATAATCGCCACTTGTGGAAGCTGCAGAAACATTTATCATAAACGAAGTGTAAATATTTCCGCTATTTATATTTGTCACTCCATCTCTAACCACACCTTGTCCACTTGTGTTTAGAGCAGCGGCATTTCCAATATTCGATAACACATAACCGCTATAAGTTAAGCCCGAGCTTGTAACAATTGGAGAAGTACTTCCACTTGCAATTGTCCAATTGTTTGAACTAAGTGCTTGTGAGTTTGTGTAACTAAAGTTTTCGGTAAATAATTGTTGAGCGGATGCAAATATTTGAGTAAATAAAATTGCAAAAATTAAAGGTAGAGTTTTCATTTTCATAATATTTGGTATTATTTTTCTCTAACAAATAAAACTTCTTTTCATGAAAAAACTACAATTATTAATATGAAATGACAGAACGCAAACAAAGCATTTTAAATCCGCAATAAATTAAACTAAAAAGGCTGTCTATACTACAAGACAGCCTTTTAATGTGTTTCGTTTTTTTGAATAATTAAACCAAAACTACAATTTTATTATTGAGCACTTCCACAACTCCACCACTAATCTCAAATTGTTGTTCAATTTTGTTTACCATCAGTTTTATATTTCCTTTTTCTAAACTTGAAACTAAAGCTGCATGGTTTTTTAAAACTTGAAACTGACCTCCACTTCCTGGTAGTGTAACAGAATCAACGTCTCCTGAAAAAACAGTTTTATCGGGTGTTAATATTTCTAATTGCATGTTGTTAGTTTTAGTTTTAGTTTGTTAAACTAAATAACTGGTTCATTAATTTCTACTTAGCTTCTGCTAACATTTTTTCTCCTTTGGCAATAGCATCTTCAATAGTTCCTACCAAGTTAAATGCTGCTTCAGGATATTGATCTACTTTACCATCCATAATCATGTTGAAACCTTTTATCGTTTCTTCAATTGGAACAAGCACACCTTTTAATCCGGTAAATTGTTCTGCTACGTGGAAAGGTTGAGATAAGAAACGTTGTACACGTCTTGCACGAGATACTACTAATTTATCATCTTCGCTCAACTCATCCATACCTAAAATGGCAATAATATCTTGTAATTCTTTGTATCGTTGTAGAATTGATTTTACTCGTTGAGCACAATTATAATGAGCTTCGCCAACAACTGCTGGAGAAAGAATTCGTGAAGTTGAATCCAATGGATCCACAGCAGGGTAAATTCCTAATTCAGCAATTTTACGACTCAATACTGTTGTTGCATCCAAATGGGAGAATGTAGTAGCTGGAGCTGGATCTGTTAAGTCATCTGCAGGCACATACACCGCTTGAACCGAAGTAATAGAACCACGTTTTGTAGAAGTAATACGTTCTTGCATGGCTCCCATTTCTGATGCCAATGTTGGTTGGTAACCTACGGCTGAAGGCATACGACCTAAAAGAGCTGATACTTCGGAACCTGCTTGTGTAAAACGAAAAATATTATCAACAAAGAAAAGAATATCACGTCC
Source organism: Bacteroidota bacterium (assembly GCA_025359805.1). GTDB lineage: Bacteria > Bacteroidota > Bacteroidia > UKL13-3 > UKL13-3 > CAIUEQ01. The sequence continues at coordinate 81,767 of JANYDU010000030.1, read as the reverse complement.
ACCTGAATTTTCATCACCATCACGAAAATACTCGGCCATGGTTAATCCTGAAAGAGCTACACGAGCACGAGCACCAGGAGGTTCGTTCATTTGACCAAAAACTAATGTTGCTTGTGATTTTGCTAATTCGTTATAATCTACCTTACTCAAATCCCATCCGCCCTCTTCCATATTGTGTTTAAATTCGGCACCGTATTTAATTACGTCCGACTCAATAAATTCACGCAATAAATCATTTCCTTCACGAGTACGTTCACCCACACCTGCAAATACCGACATCCCTTCATATGCTTTTGCGATATTATTTACAAGTTCCATAATCAAAACTGTTTTACCAACACCAGCTCCTCCAAACAATCCAATCTTTCCTCCTTTTGCATAGGGTTCAATTAAGTCAATAACTTTTATACCCGTATAAAGCGGTTCGGCACTTGTTGTTAGCTCTTCAAATTTTGGAGCACTACGATGTATTGAACGACCTGGTTCTGTTGTATCCATTGGAGTCATTCCATCAATAGCTGCACCAACAACATTAAATAAACGACCACGAATTTGTTCTCCAACAGGCATTGAAATAGGTGAGCCAGCAGGAAAAACTTCCATACCACGCACCAATCCGTCTGTTGCTTCCATAGCAATGGTGCGCACCATATTTTCTCCAAGATGCTGTTGGCATTCTAAAACCATCTTTGAACCATCGGCTCTGTTGATGAATAGTGCATCAAGAATTTTAGGTAAATGTTCATTATCATCTGAGAAACGAACGTCCACTACTGGACCAATTACTTGAGCTATTACTCCTGCTTTTGACATATAAATAGTTTATTATTTTAATGTGAATTGAGGCGCAAAAATAACTTTTATACCATAAAATCAAACCAATAAATTATCTTATTTTTAGAAGGTGTTGAAACGTGCTTCAATTTGGGTAAAGTTGATTAAACTTTTTTTCGAATAAAAAAATAAACGGGAATTCCGGCAAATACAATTCCTAAACCCGGGTAAGTATATTGAGGCTTATAAATTAATAAATTGATACATATAAAAGTGGCCATCAGAATATAAATAATAGGTAATATGGGATATGCAAAAACTTTATACGGGCGATTTGCGTTGGGCTGCTTTTTTCTTAAAATAAAAATTCCGGCAATGGTTAAAATGTAAAATATCAATACTGCAAAAACTACATAATCTAACAAATCTCCATACGAACCTGAAAGTGTTAACATGCTTGTCCATATAGCTTGTATAATGAGGGCAAATTGTGGGGAATCATTTTTATTTAGTGTAGCTGCTCGTTTAAAAAACAATCCATCTTTTGCCATTGCATAATACACACGCGAACCTGAAAGTGTGAGCCCATTTATACAACCAAAAGTAGAGATCATAATTAATAGCGCCATTAAATACATTCCTGCATTTCCCAAAACTGTTTGTAGCATTAAGGTGCCAATTCTATCATTTTCGGCATGTTGTATGGCATCAAAAGGAAGTGTTTTTAAATATACCCAATTGATAAAAAAATAAATAGCCAATACTATCCCTGTTCCAATTATCAATGATAAAGGAAGGTTGCGTTCAGGTTTATCAATTTCGCTTCCGGTAAACGTAATATTATTCCAAGCATCAGCAGAAAAAATAGAGCCTACTAAAGCTACTGAAAATATTCCCCAATAATTAAAACTGAAAATATTTTTTGGTATTGAAAAATCGGGTAGTTGAGCGTGTTGGGTAAATGCAAAATATAATCCAGCCAAAATCATAAAAACAATAGCCCCAATTTTTGTAAACGTAAAAATATTTTGAATGAAGGCTCCCGTTTTTACATTTCTAAAATTTGAGAATGTAAGCAACCAAACAATTACAACAGCTAAAATTTGTTGCGTTTGAATTTTAATTGTTCCTGTTTCAAACAATATATTTTTATCCGAAATGAATGGAAAAAATACGCCACTAAATTTTGCAAATGCAACTGCAACTGCTGCGATGGTTCCAGTTTGAATAACTGTAAACAATGTCCATCCATATAAAAAACCAAACATGGGATTGTAGGCTTCGCGCAAATACACATATTGTCCGCCCGCTTTGGGCATCATGGCAGCTAATTCACCATAACTTAACGCTGCAAAAATGGTAAGCACGGCAGTAATTCCCCATGCTGCAAGCAACATCAATGGCGAACCTAAATCACGACTCATTACTGCAGGAACGATAAATATTCCTGAGCCAATCATGCTGCCCATAATGAGCATTGTACAATCGAGAAGAGTGAGTTTTTTTGTCATAAGTGATTGGTAAGTTTGTGAGTTAGTTTGTGCGGTTATTAACGAATCAACTTTTTTTGTTTTTACAATTGAACTATTAAACGAATAAAGCTATTAACTTTTAAACCACACAAAATGCATTTCTTTTTTTGTTAAGAATAAATCTGCATTTTTGATCTTTCACTTTTTATACCGCTATGAGAAAAGGGAAAACACCTGTTTAGTCAATTCAATAAATATTTGAAGTCAGGTTTTTAAGTGAATAAAATAATTATATATGAACATTCTTCTTGTATATCCTGAAATGCCTGATACCTTTTATGCGATGACGCATTTTATTAAAGTTATTGGTAAAAAAGCAGTATATCCTCCATTGGGTTTGTTAACTATTGCTCCAATGTTACCGGCTGAATGGAATAAAAAACTGATTGATTTGAATGTAGCTCCATTAAATGAAAAAGACCTCGCATGGGCTGATTTTGTTTTTCTGTCAGCAATGAATGTACAAGAAAATTCGGTGAGAGAAATTATTGAAATATGCAAACAGGCGGGTGTGAAGATTGTAGCAGGAGGTCCATTGTTTACTCATGAATACGAACGTTTTCCGGATATAGATCATTTTGTTCTGAACGAAGCAGAAATCACACTACCACTTTTTCTTGAAGATATAAAGAATAATCGACCACAACCAATTTATAAAACAAAAGAATTTGCTGATATCACATCCTCTCCGTTGCCCGCATTTGAGATTGCTGATATGGAAAATTACACTTATTCCATTGTTCAATACTCACGTGGTTGCCCCTATATGTGCGACTTTTGCGATGTAACCGCACTTTTCGGAAGACGTCCACGAATCAAAACCAGCGAGCAGATTATTAAAGAACTGGAAGCGTTAGAACGAAATGGAAATATCAAGTTGGTACTATTTGCTGATGATAATTTGATAGGAAATAAAAAAGAACTGAAGAAAGATTTGCTTCCTGCACTTATTGAATGGAGAAAGAAAAACAATTCAGGTTTCTTTTTTGCAACTCAACTAACTATTAATTTGGCTGATGATGATGAATTGATGGATTTATTGCTAAAGGCGGGATTTCGCCAAATTTTTATTGGCATAGAAACACCAGATGAAGAAGGGTTAAAAGGGTCAAACAAAAATCAAAATTTGAAACGCGATCAGTTGTTAAACATTAACAAACTTCACAATGCCGGATTTACTATTTCGGCAGGATTCATTGTGGGATTTGATACTGATACAAGTTCCATTTTTAAAAAGCAAATTGATTTTATTCAAGAAAGTGGTATTCCATTACCAATAGTTAATATTTTAAAAGCTCCTCCTGGAACCGATCTATATGATAGAATGAAAAGAGAAGGCCGCCTCAGTAAACCCTTTGCTTTTTCGGAAGGAGACACAAACATTGTTCCAGTGATGGATGAAAAAATGCTGTTTGATGGATTTATAGAATTAATAAATAATATATATAGCCCTCAAAAGTCTTATGAGCGCATCATTCATTTTCTTAGCAATTATCAATTTCCAAAAACGGGTATTAAAATTCCCGAAAAATACGAACTAAAAGATCTGTGGATACTACTCAGAGTTATATACTTGATGGGTATCAAATATAAGCATCGAAAGTATTTCTGGAAATTGATAGGTTGGGCAATTAAAAACAATACTAAGTATGCAGACAAAGCATTGTTTTATTCAGTAATGATATTCCAAATGCACAAAACATGTGAGCATATCAGTCAATCGGTAATTAATCAAAACAAAGAAATCTATTAAAAAAATGTCGGGCTAAAACCGATATTTTTTGTTTTTCAAATCTGACTTTTATCATCTTGCCACCACAAAAAAAAATCTGATATTCGTTGAAATTTTTTATAATGGAAACCTCAACACTAGAAAAAAAAGAAACCAAAACAGACTTTCTTCCTTTACACGGAACAGATTATATCGAACTATATGTAGGCAATGCCAAACAAGCTGCACATTATTATAAAACGGCTTTCGGATTTCAATCGCTTGCTTATGCAGGGCCCGAAACAGGTGTTAAAGATCGTTCGAGTTATGTATTGATACAAAACAAAATGCGTTTGGTATTAACTTCTCCTTTGCACAGTAATAGCCCTATTGCAGATCATCATCGCAAACATGGTGATGGTGTTAAGGTTTTGGCATTAATGGTAGAAGATGCCTATGATGCGTTTGAACAAACTACAAAACGTGGAGCAACCTCAAGTCTTCAACCCAAAACTTTAACAGATGCGAATGGTGAAGTTAAACTAAGTGGAATAAAAACATATGGTGAAGTAGAGCATTATTTTATTGAACGTAAAAACTATAATGGAGTTTTTATGCCGGGTTATGTGGAGTGGAAAAGTGCATACAATCCCGAACCAACAGGCTTATTATACGTAGATCATTGTGTTGGAAATGTTGGATGGAATCAAATGAATCCTTGGGTAAAATTTTATGAAGACGTAATGGGATTTAAAAATATTTTATCGTTTGATGATAATGATATTTCTACTGAATACTCTGCTTTAATGAGCAAGGTAATGAGTAATGGAAATGGATATGTAAAGTTTCCGATTAACGAACCTGCCGAAGGAAAAAAGAAAAGTCAGGTGGAAGAATATTTAGAGTTTTATGAAGGCGAAGGAGTGCAACATATTGCCATTGCCACTAAGGATATTGTATCAACAGTAAAACAATTAATGGCTCGTGGGGTGGAGTTTTTAAAAGTGCCTTCGAGTTATTATGAAGACTTATTTGAAAGAGTTGGAAAAATTGAAGAGGATATTGAACCACTAAAAGAATTAGGTATTTTGGTTGATAGTGATGATGAGGGATATTTATTACAATTGTTTAGCAAACCTGTTGAAGATAGACCAACCATGTTCTTCGAAATTATACAACGCAAAGGAGCAAAATCATTTGGTAAAGGAAATTTTAAAGCCTTATTTGAAGCGTTAGAAAGAGAACAAGATGCAAGGGGGAATTTGTAAAATATAAATTCATGTTAATGGTAAAGACGCGATTCATTGCGTCTTTATTTTTTATATACATTTGTTAAAATAATTCTTCTCGAAAACTTCATCATGACAAAAAAAAATATCAAACAATTACGTGAACAGTATCTTCATTCAGAACGTAGGTTTTTAGAAGGACCACGAACCAGAAAAAGAGAACTGCTGTTTGTTTTTAAAGTGATGATAGAATTTGTAAAAGGCTTTCAACGATTACATTTTATTGGTCCTTGCGTAACTGTTTTTGGAAGTGCCCGATTTAAAGAAGATCATCCTTTTTACATTAAAGCAATGGAAGTTGGAAGAGCGGTTAGTAATTTAGGATTTACTGTTTTAACAGGCGGTGGTCCTGGTATTATGGAAGCCGCAAATAGAGGTGCATTTGAAGCTGGAGGCAAATCTGTGGGTTGCAATATTGTTTTGCCTCACGAACAAAAGGAAAATCCTTATGTGCAAAAATCTGTGGAGTTCCGTTACTTTTTTGTGCGCAAAACATTACTCATAAAATACTCCTACGCATTTGTATGTATGCCCGGTGGTATGGGAACTATGGACGAAATGTTTGAAGCACTTACACTTATTCAAACGGGCAAAATTGAAAATTTTCCTGTTATTCTTATTGGTAAAGAATATTGGCAAAATCTTGCTGAGCTATTAAATGATATGGTGGCTGAAGGAACTATTTCAGCTCCCGATTTAAATTTACTGTTGATAACAGATTCAGTAGAAGAAATGGTAAAACATATTCGTAAAAATGCAATCGAAGAATTTGGTTTGAAAAAAAGTAGCAGACTAAAACCATTAAAGTGGTTGGGCGAATTTTTTTATCAACGAAAAGCAAACTAAAATTTATTATGACCGAACAATCAAATAATCCACTTCACGGAAAAACATTGGAAATGATGCTCACTCATTTGGTAGAATATTATGGCTGGGAAAATTTAGGTTCACGAATAAACATTCGCTGTTTTAATGAAAATCCCAGCATCAAATCAAGCTTAACATTTTTACGAAAAACACCTTGGGCTCGCCAAAAAGTAGAAGTGCTGTATGGATGGGTGATGAATAAAAAAAGACCACAAGTATGAAAGACTTTAAAAAATATTATATCATTTCAGCAACACCTGAAGAGGTTTATCAGGCACTCACCAATGAAGCCACCATTCAATTATGGACAGGCGATAAAGTACAAATGAGTAAAGAAATTGGTTCTGAATTTTCGTTATGGGACGGAAGTATTATCGGAAAAAATTTAGAATTTGAAGAAGGGAAAAAAATAGTTCAGCAATGGTATTTTGGTGAGCAAGAAACGCCATCTATTGTTACTATAAAATTGCATCCAAACAAACAAGGCACATCAGCAGAATTAATTCATACCAATATCCCAGATGAAGAATATGAAGATATAATAGATGGGTGGAACAACCAATATTTTGGCGACTTACAAGAGTTTTACGAAGAAGATTAATGGAAACACGTTTAAATAAATTTATTAGCGAAACTGGATTTTGCTCACGCAGAGAAGCTGATAAATTAATTGAACAAGGGCGTGTAAAAGTAAATGGAAATATTCCTGAATTAGGTACAAAAGTTTCTGATGAAGATGACGTGAGTATTGATGGAAAACCTTTAAAAGAAAAAGAAAAAACCGTTTACATTGCTTTTAATAAACCTATTGGCGTTACTTCAACAACTGATTTAAAAGACCGAGATAATATTATTGATTATATAAACTATCCTTCAAGAATATTTCCAATTGGAAGATTAGACAAACCATCCGAAGGACTCATTTTTTTAACAAACGATGGCGATATTGTCAATAAAATTTTGCGTGCAGGAAACCATCACGAAAAAGAATACATCGTAACCGTTGATAAAATAATTACCGAAGAGTTTATCAAAAAAATGAGAAACGGAGTTCCAATTTTGGATACCATTACTCAAAAGTGCTTTATCAAGAAAGAAGCCGATTATCGGTTTCGAATTGTTTTAACACAAGGCTTAAATAGGCAAATACGCAGGATGTGCGAAGTGTTAGATTACAAAGTGCAAAAGCTAAAACGTGTGCGTATCATGAATGTGAAATTAGATGGAATTAAATTAGGCGAATGGCGTTACCTCACTCCAACAGAAATGAAAGCCATTAACGAATCCATCGCTACTTCAAGCAAAACAGAAGAAGCATCTCTGATTGATTTCAATGAGTAAAATATTGGCAATAATAAAGTATAAGAAATTTAAAAAAAGCGATTCAACTTGAATCGCTTTTTATTGAAATTAATAATTTGTTTTAATAATTTTAGAATATAAAGAATAGCTATTTACTGGGTCGTTAATTTTAAGAATATATAATCCTTCTTGCATATCACTTAAATCAATCTTAATGGTTTTTATAGATTCTTCAAATGGAACTTCTTTTAATAATTTTCCCGATAATGAGTAAAGCTTTATATTGAGGAGGGAAGGAGCAACTAAATCATTTAATGTTATATATAAAAAATCCTTACATGGATTGGGTGTTATTAACAAGGATTTATTTTTTAATTCATTTACACTTTCATTAAGTAGTTTAGTTATAAAGTTTATGGTAAGTGAAAATCTAAAAACTTTTTGATTTCTATTGCAGTAAAACAATGGAGACTCTGACATTACTTGTACGGAATCTCTGTGGATATAATTTTTATTTACAAATCTTGATAAGATATATAAAGTGGTAATGTCCCATCCCCCGATGTAGCCATTATATGAATTTAAATATACTCTATCATTATAGTATTGATTTATGGAATCATTGTATAAAAAATCTGAAGAATCCCAACTCATCGAAATAATATGTCCTAAAGCATAAAAATCAAATGTAGATAAACCATATTTCATTTTTTTTATGTTGTATTTTAAATTACCACAATCTGTATTAAATTGTTGCTGCACAATGCTATCGTGGCTAAGTGTTTTAAAGTTAGCACCAACCGTATCAAATATATCAAGCCCCGTTTGTATTCCGTCATTACCTGCTGTATCTAATCCAAACCAAATGCTATCTGTTTTAATCTGTTGAGTGTTGTCATCTATAAAATGTACATATAATTTTGCTCTCCATGGTTTTTGAGCATTTATGTGTTGGACCAACGTAAAGTATAATAATAGTAAAAATATTTTTTTTATCATGATAATAATTAGTTTACAAAATCAATAAATATAACCTACTACACGAAGGTTACAAAAATACTTATGAAACTAAAAAATAAATAATTGTTAAATTTTTCTTCAGGTATCGTAGATTATTCTTTTAATAGCCTTCTTAATTAAACATAGCTAAAAAATCGAGAATTTCAGCTATCAACTTTATTTCTTACTTTCGCGCCTCAAAATTTATTGATAATGATTTCAGTTTCTAATCTTTCCCTGCGCTATGGCAAGCGAGTATTGTTTGAAGATGTAAACGTAAAGTTTGCTCCGGGCAATTGCTATGGTGTTATTGGCGCAAATGGTGCAGGCAAATCTACTTTCCTAAAAATTTTATCTGGCGAAATTGACCCTTCAACAGGAAATGTTTCTAAAACTCCAGGAGAACGTTTGAGTGTGCTTAGTCAAAATCATTATGCGTTTGATCAATATCAAGTATTGCAAACAGTGATGATGGGTAACAAGAAACTTTGGGATATCATTCATGAAAAAGATGCGCTTTATGCAAAGGCGGATTTTACGGATGCTGATGGTGTAAAAGCTGGCGAATTGGAAACTTTATTTGCCGAAATGGAAGGTTGGAATGCCGAGAGTGATGCAGCAAATTTATTAAGCGATTTGGGTGTTAAAGAATCTTATCATACCAAATTGATGAGTGAGATGAGTGGAAAAGAAAAGGTGCGTGTATTGTTAGCTCAGGCATTATTTGGCAATCCTGATATTTTATTATTGGATGAGCCTACAAATGATTTGGATGTGGAAACGATAAATTGGTTAGAAAACTTTTTAGCGGATTTTCAAAATACAGTAATCGTTGTTTCACATGATAGGCACTTTTTAGATGCAGTTTGTACGCATGTTGCCGATATTGATTTTAAGAAAATTCAACTCTATACTGGTAACTATTCGTTTTGGTATGAGAGCAGCCAGCTTGCATTGCGCCAACGTTCTGATCAAAACAAAAAAGTAGAAGACAAACGAAAAGAGTTACAAGAATTTATTGAACGCTTTAGTGCCAATGCTTCAAAATCGAGGCAAGCAACAAGTCGTAAAAAATTATTAGAAAAATTAGTTGTGGATGAAATTCATGCATCAACTAGAAAATATCCAGGCATTATTTTTAAACCTGATAGAGATTGTGGAGATCAAATTTTAAAAGTAGAAGATCTCTCCAAAACATCTTCCGAAGGCATTACTTTATTTAAAAATATTTCCTTTGTTTTAGATAAGGGTGATAAGGTGGCGATACTTTCAAAAGAGCACATGGCTATTTCTACTTTCTTTGATATGTTAATGAATTTAGAACAACCAGAAACTGGCGAAATCCTATGGGGGCAAACCATTACGCGCTCTTATCTTCCAAATGAAAATGGAAGTTTTTTTACTGCCGATTATAATTTAGTGGATTGGCTTAGACAGTTTTCCGCAGAAAAAGATGAAACCTATATACGTGGATTTTTAGGGAAAATGTTGTTTAGTGGTGAAGAAGTTTTTAAGAAATCAAATGTATTAAGCGGAGGAGAAAAAGTGCGTTGTATGGTTTCAAGAATGATGCTTACCAATGCCAATTGTTTGATATTGGATGAACCCACAAATCATTTGGATTTGGAAACAATTACTGCATTTAATAATGCACTAAAAGATTGGAAACATATTGCATTATTTACTTCTCATGACCATGAGTTTATGCAAACAATTGCCAATAGAATTATTGAAATTACTCCCAATGGAGTGATTGATAAACGCATGACTTATGATGAATATATTACTGATGAAAATGTGAAAGCATTAAGGCAAAAAATGTATCCGCAAACTGCAATGGCGGTATAAGTTTTTTTTTGTTGCTGTTTGATTTAATATTTATAAATTGAGCCAGCTTATGAACAACAATAAAAACTTAATTTATCAAATTGCGATTACGCAAATTGCTGGTATTGGCGATGTATTAGCCAAAAATCTTATCAGTTATTGTGGAGGTGTTGAAGAAGTGTTTCAACAGAAAAAACACAAATTATTACGCATTCCAGGTATTGGTGATAAAATAGCAAATGCTATTATCAGTTATAAAAATTTTGATAAAGCTGAGGCCGAAATTAACTTCATCCACAAACATAAAATTCAAACACTTTTTTATTTAGATACCAACTATCCATCTCGATTAAAACATTTTCAAGATGCGCCTTCTTTATTATATTATTTAGGAAATGCCGATTTAAATAATCCGAAAATTGTTGGTGTTATTGGAACCCGAAAAGCAAGTGAATATGGTAAGGCATTTACCGAACAATTAATTAGTGAATTAAGTGAAACAGGCTGTTTAATACTTAGCGGGCTTGCTTATGGAATTGATGTGAAGGCCCACAAGGATGCACTAAAATATAATTTACCAACCGTTGGAGTAATGGCTCACGGGCTCGATAGAATGTATCCGATTGCGCATAGCAACGTAGCAAAAAAAATGATTGAACACGGAGGTTTGCTTACCGAGTTTCCAAGCAATACAAATCCCGATAGAGAAAATTTTCCTAAACGAAATAGAATTGTTGCCGGCTTATGTGATGTGCTTATTGTTGTTGAAACAGCTATAAAGGGCGGAGCAATGATTACTGCCGAAATTGCCAATTCATACAATAAAGATGTGATGGCATTGCCGGGAAAAGTGAATGATGAATTTTCGGGAGGATGCAATCATCTTATCAAAAAAAACAAAGCTGCTATTATTACCAATACACAAGATTTATTTGAGTTGATGAATTGGGATTTAGCTAAACCAATAAAAAATAATCAAGCTACACTTCCTCTAAATTTATCGGATGATGAGCTGTCAATTATCAGTTTTTTGCGAGAAAAAAATAAAGTTGGAATAGATGATATTGCCTTTCATCTACAAATGGATTCGGGTAACCTTTCCTTAACCTTGCTCGACTTGGAATTTAATGGAGTTATTCGTTCTTTGCCAGGTAAAATTTTTGAATTGGCATAACCATGAATCGCTTAAAATCAATTTTGTTTTTTACTGCCATTGCAGCAGTAACTTTTGCTTCTCTCAATTTTAAAAAAGCAGATAAAGCTAAGAAACCTAAAAAAGTAATTTTTTTAATTGGAGATGGAATGGGGCTTGCTCAAATATCAGGAGCGATGTCGTTTTATGATGGAGTAAATGCTTTTGAGAGATTTAAAGTAATTGGATTCAGTAAAACTTCATCGGATGATAATTATGTAACTGATAGTGGAGCTGGAGCAACTGTTTTTTCAATAGGTAAAAAAACATACAATGGAGCTATTGGTGTTGCAGCCGATTCTTCATCTCACGAAAATTTATTTGAAAAACTAAAGAAGAAAAATTGTGCTACAGGAGTTGTGGTTACATCATCCGTAACGCATGCCACACCTGCTTGCTTTTATGCACATGTAAGCAGCCGAAAAAGCGAAGAAGATATTGCAGAATTTTTATTGAAAGGAAATTGTGATATTGCTATTGGAGGTGGAATGAAATTTTTCACTTCTCGCAAAGATGGTAGAAATTTAAATAACGAATTAGCGGCAAAAGGATATACAACTTTGTCAGATACCATCAACCCTGTTAAAGAAATTGAAGCTCAAAAATTGGTATATACTTTATCGTGGGATGGAATGAAAACGATGCAGCAGGGAAGAGGTAATTATTTAAAAAACGCATCGCAATTAGCCATCAAAAATTTAAACAAAAATGATAATGGTTATATGTTGATGATTGAAGGTTCGCAAATTGATTGGGGCGGACATGCAAATGATTTTGAATACATGAAAGCCGAGTTGAGAGATTTTAATGAAGTAATAAATGCCGTATTAGATGAAGCACAAAAAGATGGCAACACTTTAGTTGTTGTTACTGCCGATCACGAAACAGGAGGGTTATCTCTCATCGAAAACAAAGAAAATAAAAAGACCTTTAAAGTAAATTATTCATCGGGTGGGCATTCAGGAATAATGGTTCCCGTTTTTGCTTATGGACCGGGTGCTGAAGAGTTCTCGGGTATCTATCAAAATACAGAAATTTTTTACAAATTCTGCAAGCTTCTTGATTTAAAATAAGATGAACTATACTTTTATTTATGTGTTGATTGGAGTTTTAACCATTGTTGTTTTCTTCTATTTCATTGCTCCCAAATTAAAACTCATCAGTTATCGTTCAAATATTATTAGAGGAATACTTTTTTTTAGTATGATGTTGTATTTGAGTTATGATTTTTTTATAAAAGAAAAATATGCTTACATCATTATTTTAGCATTGGGTACTGTTGGATTTATTTATATGCTTATAAACAGCAAAAAGAGGTAATAAAAAAGTCCTGATAATATTCAGGACTTTTTAACTTATTTGTGATCAATCAAAATTATTTCTTACATAATTTTTTGAGATCTTCAACATCTCCATTAAATACATTAAAATCAACTCCCCCTCTAATTCCATTCACATGTCCGTGGTCGCTATGTTGCCAAAAATGCCATTCACTTACTTTATAATTGATATCAGGTGTTCTATAATGAGCAACCCATAATGGATATTTTTTAAATTCTTTTCCAGTTAAATAACTTTTGTAAAATCCATAATTGGTGTAAAGAATCGGAGTCATTCCGTAACGTTTTTCAACCAAAACAAGCCATCTTTTCAAATTCTTTTTTAAACGAGCCGGAGGACAACTTCCTCTCATCTCAATATCCAAAACTGGAGGTAAATCTCCTTTTGATAATTTAGGAACTTGGCGAAAAAATAAAGAGGCTTGTTCATCTGCGGTTAAGTGCGGGCGATAAAAATGATAGGCTCCACGCATAATTCCATTTTCTTTAGCCTTATCCCAATTATCATCAAAATATTCATCAACCACGGTTCTTCCTTCAGAGGCTTTTATAAAAGCGAATGAAATTCCAATATCATTATGATTCATTTTACTTACTGCTTCCCAATCAATATTACGTTGGTGGCGAGAAACATCAATACCATGCAGTATATAATCACCTGGTAAGCTAATTCCAAAATTTGGGTATGATGGTGATGAAGATATATGAACCTTGGGCGAACCCCCAGTTACTGTTTTTGGTGAATTGGCAGAAAAGAACAATACACCGCAAGTAATAACAGAAAGTGAACCTGAAATAAAAGTTTTTATTTTCATGCGATAAAAATGTTTGTCCAAAAGTACGACTTTTTAAAATAGCATTTATTTGTAAGTTGTGCATAATGCATGCTATCATGCTGTGTAAAACCCAACAAATTGAACAACGTATTTGTACATGCAAAGAAAAAGTAGGGTTGGTTAGGTTAAAGTAAAAATATTTTTAAATTTGCAGCCCACTTGATAAAATGGCGGGGTAGCTCAGTTGGTTAGAGCGTAGGATTCATAACCCTAAGGTGGGCAGTTCGATCCTGCTCCCCGCTACACTAGTAAAATCAAGCCTTCACGATCTGTGAAGGCTTTTTTATGTTCACTTTGTTCGTAAAAAAAGTTGTCGCATTCAAGCATGTTCTCGTGGTATACTTTTAATACATATACACTATCATATCTATATCCATTAATAATTATACTATCGATAAACCTATTTTAGGACAAGGCACTAACTTGTAATTCACCATGCATAGGGTTACTTTTGGTTTCTCATGATTACTTCATCATAAATTTATAATGCGGATAAGATTTTTGTTTGTTGTATTCCTAATGCCAACTTTTTTGTTTGGTTTTATTCCTGATGATTCCAAAGTGCCTGCTTCAAATTATAGAATGGGATTTTATGATATGAATTTAGGAATTGATTTTAAGTATAGTCAATACAATAACAATTCAAATCCTACTCTTAAAAATAATATGGCCGGAGGTGTTTCTGAAAGATTGCAGAGTTCTTTTTTAGGGCATTTAAAGAAAGATAAAAAGTTTTTAATTGGAGATTTACTATCAGCAGAACTTGCTCAAGGAATGATATCGTCCAATTATTCAAATGCACATTCATCTTTATGGTTAAGTTATCGTTTTCAATTTGGTGTTGGAATGATTTATAGATTTAATGCCATAAATGATTTTGGATTAAATATTATGTTGCTTGAATTTGCCAGAGATGATGTGAGTCCAAATATTTCAGGGTCAAATATTTTACTTCGATACAGGCGTTCAAAATGTATACTTGAAACAGGATTGGCAGCACGTAGAGGAAGAGTTTTTGGTTGGATTACTGCTATCCCAGAAAATAATCCAATGCAGTTAATGACAAACTTTAGGTATTTAATTAATGAAAAAAAAAATGTAGGTATACGTGCAGAATGGTTCCCAAATAAACTTACTGAAGGAACAGAATATTTTAATAATATAACCTCAATAAGATTTTTTTATGGGATTTATTTTTAGAAATATATTTATACTTATTTGTGTGTTGTTTTTTTTGAAAACTGTGCATGCTCAATCCGATTCATTAAAAAAAACAAAACCATTTTTTTCTGAAAAAGGTTTCCTATTGGGATATGGATTTGGATTATATAATTCCAATATTCCGGAAGGAAATTATCAGCCCATATTATTGATGGGGCATTTTGGAATTACGCCTTTCAAATCAAATCATCAGAGCTTACCAGGAATATTTAGCCTGTTTTTTGAGCCACAAATTAATCCCGTATTTATAAAAAACGAGTCACATAAAATGTATTTAGAAATGGGTTTAAATGTTGGTTTACAACATCTGTTTCCACTGTATAAAAAACTTTCTGTTTACGCTATGATTTCATCAGGGCCACATGTTATAAATGTGCAAAGTATAAATCAAGCAAGTGGTTTTATTTTTTCTGATAATATGGGAACAGGGTTATATTACTTTATCACAAAAAAATCGGCAGTAAATTTAGGTTTTCGCATCAGACATATTTCAAATGCCAATTTAATGATGCCTAACGGTGGTATTAATACGTATAATTTTTATTTGGGCTTTAGTAAATGTGTGTATTGAAAAGATTAAATTAGTGTGATTAATTGCGCAGCGTCAAATCCTATTATATTTGCTACATGAGGGCGTTTATTACATTTTTTGTTTTCATATTTTTTTATTTATGTGCTCAAGCCAATTCACAAATTGACTTTGAACATTTAGATATTAAGAATGGGCTTTCTCAAAATTCGGCAAAATGTATTTTGCAAGATGCAGATGGATTTATTTGGGTAGGTACAGAAGATGGTTTGAATAAATATGATGGTAAAAGTTTTAAAATTTACAGGCATTCAAGTGCTATAAAAACATCATTGCCCTATAATTTTGTAAAAGGAATTCTTGAAGATGAACAGAAAAATTTATGGATTGTTCATTCCAAATCCATTAGTTGTTTTAATAAAATAACAGAACAGTTTGAAGAGTTTAAAATTCCTGATTTTAAAGAATGTCGTATTACATGTTTTTTTAAAAGCAGGTGTCGAAAAGAAATTTGGTTATGCACTCAAAAAGAAATTTGGAAGTTTAATACAACATATAAAAACTTTAGTTCTATTCCCATTTCCAACATCTCGGATATTACTGAAATAAATGCGCAAGAAGTAGTTTTTGCATCAAATTATGAGTTAAAAAAAATTGATGTTTTAACAAATAAATTAGCTGCTTATTTAAATTCTGCATACAAATTTTCTTTTGTTCAATATGATGAAAATTCAAAATCAATTTGGGCAGCATCCGAATCAAATGAACTTATTTCTATCAACAGTAAAACTAAAATAATAAAAGACTATAGCAAATTAGTATCATCAAAAATTCATCATACTTTAAATATAGTAACTGCAATATTGGTTGATAAAACAAAAAGAATTTGGGTGGGAACTAACAATGGGTTATTGTTTTTTGAAAACGAAAATGCCACTCCCGAATTTTATGAATTGAATCCCATAGTTCCCAATTCTATTAGCAAAAATTATGTGATAGCTTTTTGTGAGGATCATTCTGGAATTATTTGGATAGGAACTTATGGAGGAGGGCTTAACAAAGTAAATTTTAATAAATCAAGTTTTAATACGTATAAAAATAATCCGTTTAATAAAAATTCGGTAAGCAGTAATTTTATACTTTCATTTTTTGAAGATTCAGAAAAAAATATCTGGATAGGAACTGATGGCGAAGGATTAAATAAATGGATTACTGCTGAAAATAAATTTATACGATATCCTAATAACAATAAAAATAGATCATCGGATGTGATATTTTGTATTGATCAATTGGGTGAAAATTTATTATTAGGAACTGCATTAGGCTTAGAATTATTTAATACCTCAACAAATAAATTTACTGAAATACCCTATTCAAATATCAACTCTGAGACCTTTATTAAAACCATTTTAATTTGCCATAATGGAAAAGTTTTATTAGGAGGAGGAAATGGTTTGTTTGAGTTTGATGAGAAAAAAAACAGAGTTGTTCCTTTATCTATTTCAGTTGATAAAATAAAAAATATTAGGTCGTTGGTGGAGGATAAAAATGGAAATATTTGGATTGCTTTTTCAAGCCAAATTATTAAATGGGATGGGCATCATACAAAAGTTTTTTTTCGTACTGAGAATAATGGAGAGAATGATTATACCATGAGTACAATGATTTTAGACAGTACAGGAATACTTTGGATAGGCACAATGGGCAATGGTTTTATTAGGTTTGATACGCATAATGAAACCTATAAAAATTTTAATATATCAAATGGCTTGGCAAATGATTTGGTTTATGGTATCGAAAAAGATAATCAAAACAACCTTTGGATAAGCACAAATTTTGGTATTTCAAAGTATTCCATAGAGGCACAAACATTTAAAAATTATTCTGTATTGGATGGTTTACAAAGTAATGAATTTAATGGAGGGGCTAATTATATAACCTCAAATGGATATTTATTATTTGGAGGTGTTGAGGGGTTTAATTTTTTTAATCCGATTGATATTAAAGAGAATAAAACAAAGCCATTAATAAGACTTACTTCATTTAAAGTGTTTGATAACGAATTAAATATTGATTCATTACTTGCTATCAAACTCATTACACTTTCTTATTTCCAAAATTACTTAACCTTTAATTTTTCGGCTCTTGAATACACCGCACCAGAAAAAAATATATATGCATATAAGCTCGAAGGGTATGATTATAATTGGGTGTATTCAGGTACATCAAATATTGCTCGCTATAATAGTTTGCGCCCTGGTAATTATGTTTTAAAAATTAAAGGAACCAATAATGATGGTATTTGGAGTGATGAAATAAACGCTATTCAAATTATTATTACTCCCCCTTTTTGGCAGAGATGGTGGTTTGTTTTAATCATTTTTTTAATCATTGTTTGTGTGGTTTGGGTTGCTGTTTATTTGCGTATTTCATTTATCAGAAAACAAGAACAACATCGAACATCAATTAATAAACAATTGAGCGAATTAGAGTTAAAAGCTTTGCGCGCGCAGATGAATCCTCACTTTATTTTTAATGCTTTAAACTCTATTCAAGACTTTATTTTAAATAATAATATTAAAGAAGCGTCAAAATATTTGAGCAAGTTTGCTAAACTCATCAGGCAAATTTTAGATAATTCTGAAACGTCAACCATTACACTTGCCAAAAAAATTGATTTCTTAAAACTCTATATCGAAATTGAATCATTAAGATTTAATAATGGGTTTAATTATTCATTAAATATTTTTCCGGATGTAAATATTTATAAGATAGAAATTCCAACTATGCTCATTCAACCATTTATTGAAAATGCTATTTGGCATGGCTTAATGCATAAAGAAAATGATAGAGAACTCACTGTGAAATTTCATTTACAAAATAAAGAATTATTGGTTTGTGAGGTAATTGATAATGGAATAGGCAGAAAAAAATCAAGAGAAATTAGAAACAAACAAGCGCATTCACATATTTCAAAAGGATTAAAAGTAACTAATGAAAGATTAGCTATTTTAAATCAATTAAATAAAGCACAGGCATCAGCAGAAATAATAGATTTGTATGATGATGAAGGCAATAGTGCTGGTACAAAAGTTATTATCACCATTCCATTTCAACTTACTATATGATACGTACAATAATTATTGAAGATGAATTGAGAGGACGAAATGCCCTCAAAAAAATGTTAGAAGAGTTTGATGATAAAATCGAACTAATAGGACTTGCTGAAGATGCAGAGTCAGGAGAATTACTTATCAAAAATTTGAAACCAGATTTAGTTTTTTTAGATATTGAAATGCCACATAGAAATGGTTTTGATATGCTGGCATCCATCAAGGAAAAAGATTTTGAAGTAATATTTACAACAGCCTACGATCAATATGCTATTAAAGCTTTTAAGTTTAGTGCAGTGGATTATTTATTGAAACCAATTGATGCAGATGATTTAGAATCTGCCATTGAGAAGGTAATTATTAAATTAAGAAGTAAAGGAAAAGATAATTCACAACTCGATATTTTACTTCAAAATATTAGAAACATTCAAACCACTAAAAGCAAATTGGCATTGCCAACGCTTGATGGTTTAATTTTTGTTAACACAGAGGATATTATTCGTTGTGAGTCGGATGATAATTACACTAAATTTTATTTAATCAATAGTAAACCCATTTTAGTTTCTAAAACTTTAAAAGATTTTGAAGAGTTATTAAACGCGCATAATTTTATTCGGGTACACCATTCTCATCTTATCAACCTTGCACATATTAAACGTTATATAAAAGGAGAAGGTGGTGTAATTATTATGGCTGATGATAGTTCTGTTGAAGTTTCAAGAAGAAAAAAAGAAGTGTTTATAGAGAAACTAAAAAGTATTTCAGGCAAATAAAAAAGGCCTTCACAATTTGCCAAAGCCTTTCTGTTTTTTAATTCTAGTACTTATTGTTTAAGGATTTTTTTGCTCGATACAATATTGTTCCCATCTTTTATTTCTAAAAAATAAATTCCATTATTTATAGAGGCAACATCTAAATTAAGTAGTGTATTTCCTTTGGTAACGTAGGATGTTTGCTGAATAACATTTCCTAAAACATTTCTAATTGTAACAGTTAATTGAGTTTGATTTTCGGAAAATAGTTTAATGTTACAAGTATTATTTTGGATAGGATTTTCTACTGAAATAATAGTTGGTAAATTATTATTGTTTAGGTTAATCACTATTGGGTTAAAAGTGGTTACCTCGCCATTAAAATCAACTTGTTTTAGTCGGTAATAAATTACTCCAATTCCATTCTCAACTTCATCATTTGTTTGATATGTTTTAACTGAATTGCTATTTCCCGCACCTTTTATTTTTTCTGTTTCGATCCAATTTTGCTCATCAATACTTTTTTCAATTATAAAATAATCATTGTTTATTTCGGAAGTAGTTTGCCACGTTAAATTAACTTTTGAATGGGCAATAATTTTTGCACTGAAGTTTAATAATGTAACAGGAGTTGCTATAAGAGTATCGCCTTCAATAGTAATATTATCAAACCTAACATTGCCTGTAGTTCCAGTTGTTCCGCCACCACCAAATCTAATTCTGAAAACTAATTTATTATTATTATTGGCCAAGGGATCGCTATTTATATTTACTGAAATACCCGGAGTAGCTGTCCAAGTTGTAACGTTCGAGGCATACAATAAGGATACGCCAGAATTTCTCCACGTGATGCCACTATCTATGCTGTAATCAAATGAGTCAATTGCTCCACCAGCACTTGCACTTGATTTTTGTGTTTCGAATTTGATGGTGATATTTTGATACCCTGTTGTTGGAATATAAAACATCAGTTGCATACTATCACTTGGGTTACGAGGTCTGTAGCCTAAGCCAGCAGGCTGTCCTAATCGTACATTTACAGTGTCGCCAGGGGTCACATTGTCCCAATACGTTAATACGTTACCAGCAGTTCCTGCTAAAATTTTATAAGCAACAACTGCTTTATTTGTATCCAATGTGGAGTAATTTGCTTTTATAGCTGGTAGTGTTGATGGATTAACAGCTACTGTTGTGTAATTTACTAAATTATTAAAGTGCCAATAATGAATAAGTTTTTGTTGTGCATTTGATTGATTAATTGATAAGCTAAAGCAAAAACTTAAGAATGCTATTTGAAGAAATTTTTTCATATTTTTTTTGCGAAACTAAATTTGTGCTGTTAGGTAAATGTTATTTTCATATTAAGTAAATAATATAAATCAATTCGTGTTATTTAAAAGTCTAATCACAAAAAAGCAGGCTATCCATTTGGATAACCTGCTTCTGTTTTATGATAAAACTAAAATTAATTTTTAATGAATTTAGTTCTGTAATTTTTATTTCCTTCAATCACATTTACAAAATAAATACCGCTTCTAAAATTCGAAACATCAACAGTAATATCTTTACCTTCTTGTTTTAAATTGTATAATTCTTGTCCTGCAATATTCATAATCACAATTGTTTTTATTTCACTTGAATTGGTGCTAATGGTAATATTATTTGTAGATGGATTAGGATACAAATAAACTTCAGAAATTGAATTCGTAGTTTCAAAAATTCCTGTATGATCGGTTAGTGGAGAAACAGTTGTAGTATCTCCTTCCACAGCAAAATTATCAAAACGATTATTACCTGATGAACCCGCTGGATTACCAATAGTACCTGTTGGGTCAACAGCAAATCTAATTCTAAAAACTAAGTTTGGATTGTTATAAGCCATGGTATCGGCAGTGGTAAAATTAACACCCATACGTGTATATGCAATACCTGCAGTTGAGTCAGAAGTTTTTGATAAACCTGTTGTTTTCCAATTTTGCCCGCCATCAATACTATAAGAATAATTTTGTTGATAAGCACCAGAAGCAACACTTGATTTTTGACAAGCATAACTGATTTTAATATTCTTGTAATGTGATGTTGGAATATAAAAAAGTACTTGCATGCTATCGCTTGGGTTACGTGTTCTCATTCCGTTTCCTGCAATTGCATTCATGCGTTGGTTTGTTGTATCGCCAGTTACTGCATCCCAATAAGTCATATATGCATCTGAAGTTCCAGGATATGTTCTGTAGTATATTTTTGCTTTTGCAGTATCTAATGAAGAGTAGTCTGCTTCAACAGCCCAATCTTTGAAAGAGTTTGCAACGGTAGCACCCGCAGTTCCTGTATTTATATTATTGAAGTTCCAGTAGTGAATAAGTTTAATGCTTGATGGAGGTGGAGGAGGAGGTAATGGTGATCCGCTTCCTATTGTTGGTGTAGTTGCATATTTTGAATCGGCATCTCTCACCACCCAAACAATTACATTATATGTTTTTCCTTGAATAAGATTTGAAACGGTAACAGTATTGGTATCATTATTAAATACACAAAATGCAGCAGCATCATTTTGATAAATAGCTCCCGAACCAAAAGTTGTATTTGCAGTATAGCTTGCAACTGTATTAGTTGGTGTTCCTGCTGTGATAACATTATCAGCTTTTACAAAAACAATTGTTGAATGTGCAGCATTATCATATCCTACAGGTTTAGTCCATTTAATTGTTGCTGATGTTGCAGTTGTTCCAGTAACAGAAATAGCGGTTACCGAAATTGGTAAATTATCTGTTGTAGTTGCATTAGCAATTGCCGCAGTTGAATAAACAGAATCGGTATTTCTCGCTACATATACTAAAGCATAATAGGCAGTTCCTTGAGTTAAACCTGTAACTGTAATTGAACTGTTATCGGAGTTTAATACACATTTTGCAGCAACATCATTTTGATATGAAGTGCCCGATCCGAAAACAGAATTTGCAGTATATGAAATTGCATTTTTATTTGGTGTTCCTTGTGTAATTGCATTTCCTGATTTTATAAAAACAAGTGTAGTCATACTTGCATCAATGTAAGTTGAAGGTTTTGTCCAACTAAAAGTTTGTGTTGTTAAATTTGATGTTGAAGTAATATTTGTTACTGCATCAGGAGGAGCTAATCCCGATAAAATGTCTGATGCTGTTCGTGGTAAAATTTCATATCCATTAAATGCAAAAGGTGCAGCACTGCTTGTGCTAAATTGTTGAACCATCCCTGTTACATTAAATAAACTTGATGAAGGTAATGCGGTTCCTGCTAAAGCACTTCCAGCCAAAACACGAACAATAATTGTATCCGTTAAATTTTGAGTATGACATAAAATATTGGTAGATGCTGTTGGCCAATTTGCTCCAGATGGAGTGGTGTAAAATACTAAGTTATTCATTTTAACTAAATCATTTTCGTTGGCTTCTCCTAATGTAGTTATAATAGTTGGCGTTTTAATGGTTTTGCCCGATGCAATTTTAATAATGGTATCAGGAGCAAATTCAATAAGTCCTCTAAATGATTGAACAACTCCAGGAACAACAATACTATCACCTTCAGTAACCGTGTAACCAAAAGTTTTTGATACATTAAATACGGTAACACCACCAGTATTATCTCTTAATAAAAAAGTAGCACCAGCACTTGGTGTTCTTTGATTAAATCCATACACTAAACCTCTAATGGTATAATGTCCGTTTAATGAATCGGCAACTCCAGTTGTTGGATTTGTTGTGTTGATTTGACCAATATTATAAAATTTAGGACCAGTTGGTATTGGATCTCCTTCTACAGTAAAATTATCAAATCGCACGTTACCTGATGTACCTATATTGGTTGGTCCAGCAAATCGCATTCTAAAAATCAGTTTACTGTTTCCATATGCTAACGCATCATTATTAATTGATACTGACATGGCTTTCCAAGTGGCATATCCTGTAGAATCAATTGTTATGGATAGACCTGAGTTTTTCCAAGTTGCACCACTATCAATACTATAATCATAAATCAACTGAGGAGCACCACCACCAACACTTGAACGTTGCACCTCCCATTTGAGATTTAAATTTTGAAAGCCTGTAGAAGGAATATAAAATACCAATTGCATACTATCACTTGGGTTACGTGGTCTAAAACCTAAACCAGCAACAACACCTAAACGTGAGTTAATTGTATCACCAGGTGAAACGAAATCCCAATAGGTTTTTGCATTTCCAACCGTTCCTGCAAGAATCTGATAAGAAACAACTGCTTTATTTGTATCAATTGTTGAAAAATCAGCTTTAATACTAGGTAAGGTAGATGGACTAACAGCACCTGTAGGAATAGGATTAACGAGATTATTAAAATGCCAATAATGAATTAAAGTTTGTTGTGCTTTACTTTCATTTGCCGAAAGTATAACAAGTGATAATGATAATAAGTTGAATAGAATTTTTTTCATTTTAGTTTGATTTTTTTATCAAGCAAAATGAATATTGTAACATTATGATTATGTTATTGAGGTGTTAAATTATAAATTTTAATATCAATACTTTTGATAATATAAAGATAGACGCTTCATCAAAAATTAGTCTTCAGTTTTAATTAATTTTTTACTGATTGAAGTTTGGTTATCATCAAAAATAAATGACGCAATAAAAAATCCAGAATGTATTTTAGAAATATCAACGGTTTGATTTAGCGATTCAATTTTTACTGATGTTTTGAAAATTTCTTTTCCACTTAAATCAGTAATTAATAAGGTAATATTTTTGTTGATGAGATGTTCATTTGTAAAAATATGCAACAAATTTTCTGTAGGATTTGAGATAGAAATTTTTCTTTCATCAACTAATAATTCGGCAATACCAGTTGTAGTTTCATGAGGATCGACAGGGCTTAGTCCATTAGTGTTACTTCGTACTAAAATTTTTGAAACTACAGGATATTTATTTGATAGCTGAAATAGGGCATTAATTATATCAGCTGGTGCAGAAGTGTTTTTTCCATTTGTTGAACTGTCGTTTACAGAAACACCAAATCTTTTTCCATCATTACCAATTGTTTGATATGAGTGTGGAACATAACTCATGTAATTATTTCCTTTTACCATCCATGGCGAAAACAAAATATGATCGTACCAATCTTTTCCTCCACCATCTGTTCCGCAAGCATTAGGGTGAACTAAATCTATACGTGTTGATGTAGTCATATATGAACTGTAAGCAGGACTTCCTTGCCAATTTGCGGGATAAGTAAAAGTACCGTCAATGGCAAATGGTGGGTCGCTAAATTTAAAAGAAGTGTCCGTTGAATTTACTAATTGGTTATAACAAATTTCACTGCTGCTACGTAAGTTAAAATCGCCCATCATAATCATATTGGGTAATGATGTAAAGCGATTTTTAATAGCATTATATGTAGATGTAAGTTGTATATTTCTTACCGTTGCATCAGAGCCAGATTGTGTATGAAATAATACTATATATAAAAATGTGGTATCATGTGTTGTAGCTAAATTTATATCTTTATAATAAAATTTATACAAATCAAAATCAGTTACATTTACCGTTAAAACTCTGGTGTAAATATTGGCTAATTTCTCTTTGTTATAAAATAAAACATTCATATCTCCACCTCTGGCCTCATTGGTATATTGGCAATAACCGTATGAAATATTTCCTGCCGGGTTAAGTACGTATTGAACCATCGAATCACAAAAATCTGTTGGTAAATAACCATTAATATCTGTAGGCGTTCTTTTTATGGGAAGCATTTTTACCAATCCTAAAATATCAGGTTGAGTGAAACTGATAATTTTTGTAAGATAATTTCGCATCACTTTATTTTTCCCCTGACATTCATCTCCATAATTCAACACATTATAGGTCATTACTTTTAAGGTATCGTTTTGAGCTTTTGTATGAATAGAAATTGTAAAAGCAAATAGCACTATAAGGCTTATTTTTTTCATTATTCAATAATAATTAATCAACAAACCTACAGTCTATAATTATGCTATTTATAGGTTGTGGTTAAATTAACATAAAAATAATATGTACGAATTTCAATGTGAATGAAAGGTTAAGTAAATGGCATTTTTAAATTACTTAATTCTTAACGTGCAGTTATCATTTGATTAAATCATTTGGAGATAAAATTTACTTCAAAAATATACCTCTAATTGCGCCAAAATTATTTGTAACACATGCAATCAAATTTTACTAAGCATATTCATTACGGTTTGTTTTTATTCTTCTTTTCATTTTCATTATTGGCTCTCGCATCCACAAATGACGGAACTCCAAATGGTGTTAAATTGGAGGGTAAAGTACGTGATTCTAAAACAAAAGAAATTCTTATAGGTGCAAGTATTTATGTAAAAAATACAAAATTAAATACAGCTACGAATCTCGAAGGAGAATTTAAAATTAGAGGAATTACTCCTGGTAAATATATTGTTGGTTGTAATTATGTTGGATATAAAAATCAAGAAAAGGAAGTTGAAATAAAACAGGGTGATAAGGAAGTTGAAATTAAATTTTTGATGGAATCAACTTCAACAGAAATAGATGAAATAAGTGTTAGAGATTCTTCCATAAATAAAGAGTCAGATTTATTTTCTCGAAAAACTGAAATGAATGCGCCAAGCATTATTAATTCTGTTTCAGCAAAAGCTATTCAAATCTCTCCAGATCTCACTGTTGCCAATGTATTACAACGTGTTTCAGGTGTGTCAATTGAGCGCAGTAGTACAGGTGATGGGCAATATGCCATTATTAGAGGAATGGACAAACGGTATAATTATACCTTAGTAAATGGGATAAAAATTCCAAGTCCTGACCCTAAAAACAGATATGTTCCAATGGATATTTTCCCATCTGATTTATTAGAACGTTTAGAAGTAATAAAAGCTTTAACTCCAAGTATGGAAGGTGATGCAATTGGTGGTGCAATGAATATGGTAATGAAAAATGCACCTGATAAATTATTAGTGAATGCAAATGTTGCAATAGGTTATAGTCAATTACTTTTTGATAGAGGATATAATAGTTATGATTTTAAATCGTCCAATCCTAAATCACCTATTGAAATAAACGGACCAAATTATAAACCTGTAGGTTCTGATTTTCCAAATTCGAGTATGAAATATACCGATATTACTGCACCTACTAATTCAATGTTTGGAGTAACATTAGGGAACAGATTTTTTAATAAAAAATTGGGCGTTTTAGTTGCAGGTTCTTATGCCAATAATTATAGAGCAACTAACTCTTTTGTAGTGTTACCAAATGCATCTACGCAAGCTGATCCGGCTCCGGGTAATGCCCCTGCAATGAATTTTGTGCAAAGCAGAAATTATTCAACACAACAAACACGTATTGGTTTAAATGCTAAAATTGATTACCAAATCAACAAAAAAAATAAAATAAGTTTCTATAATTTATTGGTTCAATTAAATGAAGCTTCTGTGAGAACTATTATTGATTCGGATTGGCAAATTCATAGAACAGGTCCGGCACAAACAATTGTAACAAGGTATTACAGATTTAAACAAACCAATCAAACAATTTATAATGGAACCTTGCATGGCGATCACGATATTTCATCTAATTTAAAAGTAGATTGGATTGGTGCATACTCTGTGGCAAGTAGCCAAACTCCTGATTGGACTCAATGGGATAATCAATATCAATCATATAAACCTGATAGTACAGGGGCGGCATCAGCAACTATAAATAAAGCGCATCATTATTGGATGCATAATACGGATAAAGATTTATCGGGATATGTTAATGTAACATACACTCCTCATATTTTTAAAACGGATATTGAAATAAAAGTAGGAGGTATGTATAGGCATAAAACGCGTGATAATTTTTATGACGAAACAGTTTTAAATTCAGCAGTGGCCTCTACTAAATTTAATAACAATGATTATAATAATAGTATAGATCAAATTACGTGGAAATTATATTCTAATACTTCTGCCAATGATGCCAATAATTACACTTTTAATGAAGATATTTCAGCCTACTACGGGCAATTAAAATTTACCCCAATTACTAAACTTCAATTAATTGGCGGAGTGAGGGTAGAAAATACTTCTCAAAGTTTTGAAACAGCAATTCCCATAACTCAAGCAGGCAAAACTGGAAGTAAAACATACATGGATATTTTACCTAGCTTTCATTTAAAATATTCATTAACTAAAAATCAAAATATCAGAGCATCATACTATGCTTCGATTAGCCGACCAAGTTATTATGAGATTATTCCTTTTACCATAACAGGAGAATATTTTGATGAATCAGGTAATCCACTTTTAAAGCATACACAGGCAAATAATTATGATATTAGATATGAGTTTTTAGGTAAAGGATTGGATCAAATTTTATTTGGTGTGTTTTATAAAGACATTATAAATCCTGTAGAGTATGCCTATTTTCAGAATGGAATTTCAAACACTATTCTTAAACCAACTAATTATGGCAATGCAGTAAACTTTGGTTTTGAAGCTGTGGTTACAAAATACATTGGATATTTTGGAGCATCTGTAAATTATACTTATACCAATTCTTCTATCACAGTTAATAGAACTTTTGTAACACGTAATTCATACCCATCGGGTTCTATAACAAATTATCAAGTTTCGGAAACCCGCCCATTGCAAGGTCAATCAGCTCATATTGGAAATGCATCGTTACTATATAAGAATTCAAAACTTGGGCTTGATGTTCAGTTGGCATTGGTTTACACAGGAAGCCGTATCAATTTAATTTCACAATATGCGGGCCAAGATTATTGGCAAAGAGCGATGACAACGATGGATTTTTCGATGGAGAAACGACTCTATAAAAGAATTTCTATTTACTGTAAAATTGGTAATATTCTTAATACTCCATACATACTTGAAATTCGTCAACACAATATTTATAGAACAGGAATTTCAGCACTTCCAAATCAAGATAGTGATGATAGTATTATTGTTCAAAAAGATTATTACGGACAAACTTATTTATTAGGATTACGATTTAAATTATAAAAAAAACCATAAATTAAACACTAAACAAAATGAACAAAATCATGATTACAGGGTTGGTAGCAGTATCTGCAGGCCTCCTATTCTTAAACTCTTGTAAAAAATCATCTTCAGATGAGACTACAACAGTTTCCGT
This sequence comes from Bacteroidota bacterium, assembly GCA_025359805.1. Classification (GTDB taxonomy): domain Bacteria; phylum Bacteroidota; class Bacteroidia; order UKL13-3; family UKL13-3; genus CAIUEQ01. The sequence continues at coordinate 53,319 of JANYDU010000030.1, read as the reverse complement.
TCCTCCTCCAGTAATTTCAAATCCAATTAGCGATGCCGCTCCATTACATGGTGGTATTAAAGGTACCATGTTGGCAGGCAAAACATACACCATTGATGGCGATGTTGTGATTAATAAAGGTGATACCGTTTTAATACAAGAAGGTGTTACGGTTAATTTAACAGCATCGGCAAGTATTGCTGTGTATGGAATTTTTATTTCTGTAGGTACAAAAGATAAACCAAATAAAATCTCCGTTTCTGGTATAACTAAAACTGATATGCCAGGAATAGATCCAAGTGTTGACCCTGCATTCTCTGGAAAATGGTGCGGTATTAATTGTGATACTTCATGTACATTATTAGTTTTAAAATGGACACATATTGAATTTGGAGGAGCTACTTTTGGAACCAATAACGGGTATCTTGTTTATGGAAACAAAGCAGGAAGCAAATCATACACCATCTTATTTCAAAATGCAAACGGCTCCTTTGTGATGGAAGATTCATGGTTGTATGGCTCAATTGATGATGCTGTTCGTATTCAGTCTGGTAAAATTCATATCATGAGAAATACTTTTGAAAAGGCAGGTTATATTGGTGGTGATTGTTTAAATGCGAAAAGTGGAACAGTTGGGGACATGGCGTATAATCTTTTTGTGGGAACAGCTACTAACGGAACTAAGGCTTCCAACAAAGGAGGTAATCCAATTCAAACCAATGTAAATATGTTTAACAATACTTATATTAATGGTGGTTACAGACAAGTTCAAACAGGGCGTGGTGGATGTTTAAATTATGAAGAAGGAGCGAAAGGAACTGCATATAATAATTTAATGGTTAACTGTAAATTCTCTTTTAGAATTGTTGGAAGCCCTGCGGCTGATACTATTAATATGCAATACGGAAATAATTATCGCTATGGAGATTCTGATAATGTAACATCACAATTTTATCCAACAGGATATATTACCATTCCCAAATCTACTGATATTCCAAATCCATCATTTCTGCCAACAGGATATTTGTTAGGAGATGTGTATACTCCGCCAGCTTCATTAAGAGGCGCAAATAATCCAAAGTTTGTTACTTTCTCTTTGCCTTCAACTACTGCGCATTTAAATGATATTAATTATGCAACAGGTTTTAATTTTCATTTACAATCATCATCACCTGCAATAGGAAAAGGCTTTACAGGCTTTACGGCAATTGCTCCAATACCTGTTAATGCAATTTATGGCGCAACAGAAATTACTCAACCTGGAATTGATATTGGTTGTTATCAATCAAACGGAAAAGGAAATCAACACTAATTTTAAAATTAAACTAACAAATACGGATTGCTATTTGGCAGTCCGTATTTGTTTATAGCAACTCAAGTTTTTTTGGTATGAAAAATCTCATTGTAATTTTCTGTTTGATTTCAATTTTATCATCATCATTTATTATTTCTTCAACAAAAAAGCAGGAGGAAACAATACTGTTTTCATTTGTAGTGATTGGATGTAATAGAGTGGATAAACACGATGTAAATGAAAGCAATCCGAGTACAGCGAATTTAGAACAACTTAAAAAAACCTTTGAAGATATTTCGTTGATGAAACCGCTACCACACTATCTTTTTTTTGCAGGGGATTTGGTAATGGGTTATACTGATACGATTCAATTAGCAAAAGAATTAACCGCATGGAAAATTATTTTTGAGCAATCAACATTATCAACCACAAAAATAAAATTGGTAACAATTCCAGGTAATCATGAAATGATGGGAGGGAAAAATAAACCTTCAACTGAACCTGCCGAAAGAACCTGGATTAGAGTGATGCAAAAATATATTGCAGGTAAAAATGGACCTAAAATAAATGAAGCTGACGAGTTGCAAACCAATCAGCAAAAGCTTACCTATTCATTTGATTATTTGAATACGCATTTTATTATTTTAAATACTGATCCGGTTGGAAAAGAATGGAGGGTTCCATACAAATGGATTAAAAAAGATTTGATGGCATTGCCTAAAAATACTAAACATATTTTTGCTATCGGACATAAAGCGGCTTTCCCATATCAAAATGAAGATGGGTTGAATAATTTTATTTCGGATAGAGATTCGTTTTGGAATATTTTAGAACAATCAAATTGTGAAGCTATGCTTGCTGCGCATAATCATGTTTATTTTCGTCATCAACCACACACCAATAAAACATGGCAAATTATTGCAGGTAATGGAGGAAGTTTACTTACTGAAAAGATTACTGATGAAAAAGAAAAATTCTTTGGTTTTACTGTTGTAAATATTTTCAAAAATGATAAAGTAATTGTGAAAAGTTATGGAAGAAATTTGCCAAACGAAGGCTATTTGGCATCCACCAAAAATACACCTACTACGCTTAGAGATTCAGCTGATATCAGTTTGCGTTAAAAAAATATCAAAACTAATTCCTTAAAAAAATGTCATCTTTGATTCAAACATTTTGAATCATGAATTTAGCTATCAAAACCTATCAAGATTATTTATCAGTTTACAAATACAGTACACAAGAACCTGAAAATTTTTGGGCCGATGTTGCTGATACTTTTTCGTGGAAACAAAAATGGAGCAACGTATTAGAATGGAATTTTAAAGAACCTAAAATTGAGTGGTTTAAAAATGCAAAATTCAATATCACCTATAATTGTTTGGACAGACATTTATCAGAAAATGGAGATAAAATAGCTTACATCTGGGAGCCAAATAATCCATCCGAAGAAGTTAGAAAATTAACGTATAATCAACTCCATTTTCAGGTTTGTAAATTTGCCAATGTACTTAAAGCAAATGGGATAAAAAAGGGTGATAGAGTTTGTATTTATTTGCCCATGATACCCGAAGCGTTGATAGCTATGCTTGCTTGTGCACGTGTTGGAGCAATACATTCGGTTGTATTTGCAGGCTTCTCCTCACAATCTATTTCCGATAGAATAAATGATAGCCAATGTTCATTAGTGATAACTGCGGATGGTTCTTTTAGGGGCGATAAAAAAGTAGAGTTAAAAAAGATTGTGGATGAAGCATTACCATCATGCCCAAGTATAAAAAAATGTATAGTTTTTAATAATCGAAATTTTGATATTAATATGCTTAGCGGTCGTGATGTGTTTTGGCATAGCGAGTTTGCAAAAGTTGATGAATTAAATGAACCCGAATGGATGGATGCCGAAGATCCATTATTTATTTTATATACTTCTGGTTCAACTGGAAAACCTAAAGGTGTTTTGCATACTTGTGGTGGTTATATGGTAATGGTTGGATATTCATTTCAAACAGTTTTTAATTTTGAACCACAGCAAATATTTTGGTGTACAGCTGATGTGGGTTGGGTTACCGGGCATTCATATATTGTTTATGGTCCTTTACTAAATGCGGCCACATCCATCGTTTTTGAAGGCATTCCAACATTTCCAGATGCAGGTAGATTTTGGGATGTGATTGATAAACATCAAGTCAATATTTTTTATACAGCACCCACCGCAATAAGAAGTTTAATGGCAATGGGAGATGAATTTTTAGAAGAAAAAAATTTGTCATCACTTCAAGTTTTAGGCTCTGTTGGCGAACCCATAAATGAAGAAGCATGGTATTGGTTTCATGATAAGGTTGGAAAAGAAAAATGCCCAATAGTTGATACGTGGTGGCAAACAGAAACGGGTGCAACCATGATGACACCCATTGCAAAGTTAGGTATTGCAAAACCCGGATATGCAATGTATCCAATGCCTGGAATTCAGCCTATTTTGGTAAATGAAAAAGGGGAAGAAATTTTAGGAAATGGGGTAGAAGGAAATCTTTGTATTAAGTTTCCTTGGCCAAGTATGTCGCGCTCAGTTTATGGAGATCACAACCGTTTTCAACAAACCTATTTTAGTGCGTATCCAAATTTATATTTTACGGGTGATGGTTGTAAAAGAGATGAAGAAGGTTTTTATAGAATAACGGGTCGGGTAGATGATGTGATAAATGTTTCCGGTCATCGAATTGGAACTGGCGAAGTTGAGGATGCCATAAACGATCACGAATGTGTGGTGGAAAGTGCAGTTGTGGCTTATCCGCATGATATAAAAGGACAAGGAATTTATGCATTTATTATTTGTGATAAATTAGTTGACGATGTAAACCAATTTAAAATAGAAGTAAATAAAATAGTGAGCGAACGTATTGGAGCCTTCTCAAAATTGGATAAAATTCAATTAGTAAAAGCGCTACCCAAAACTCGATCAGGAAAAATTATGCGTAGAATTTTACGCAAAATTGCTGAAGGTGATATTTCATCTATTGGTGATACGTCAACTTTATTAGATCCATCAGTGGTGGATAAAATTAAGGCTGGAGTAGTTGTTTTTTAATTTTACACTCAATATTTATTTTTATTATCTGAGTTTTTTAGCAATAGAATATCTTTTTTGAAATAGGTATTTAAAACAACACGAAATGAGTTAACAGGACTAATAGAGTCAGATAAAGAAACATAGTTTTTATCATAAAAATAATAAGCATTCAAGTTTTTAAAATGTTCTTTAGTGCTCACATAATTTTTGTAAAATGTAGAGTCAACTCCAATAGGTACTAATCTGTAGCCATGATCCCCTTCTAAAATAATTAATTTATTTTGGGGTGATGATAAAACGATATTGACGACTTGTTTAACAATTGTGGTTGAAAATTGTAATTGATTGAGATAACTTTTTATAGAGTAAGCATCGGCTTTTTTATTGTATTGAGATGCACTTCTTAAACTTCCATCAGCATTAAAAACATAAGGATTATGTGGTAATAATAAATGTAGATAAATAAACTTTGGTTGAATAGTTTTATTGTTAATTGTTGTTGAAAAATCGTGAAGTGTTTTCTCCAATTGTTTTTTAGGATAATCTTTATTTATTTGTTCATAAACAACTTCCAAAGCATGCAACATCGATTTATGGGTAATAACTTTAATACTCAAATCACTTCCAAAGCTTTTTTGATGTGAGGGGGCATCTTCAAAATCAAATACCGAAAAATTATGAATGCTATATCCTTCATCTTTTAAAAATGAAAATAATTTATTGGTGTACATTGATTTTTCTGCTGCTGGAAAATCTTCAGGATATTTTGTTCTATGCAAATTTTTGAAATAATTAATGTTTAGAGTAGATGAAATAGAGAATGGAGTTGTTGCATAATTACTCATTGAATGTGTAGCAATAAAAAAACCTTTGTTTAATAAAAAAGTGTCTAAATCACTATTGTCGAAGCCAAAATTTTGCTTGAGTGATAGAGAACTTGCATATTCATCAAAAACCAAAAAATAAATATCTGGTTTTGATTTCGGGGATATTTTTTCTGTAAAATTTATACTCTCATCAGCATAAAATTTTAATGGTTCTTGACGTACAGAAAAAATAGTAAAAGTTAAAAATACAATTTCAACACATACATAAATACAGAAAAGTATATTGAAAAAATAGAACGGTTTACTTAATTGTTCGCGCCTTATTTTTCTGATAAAATAAAATGTAATTACAGCAATTAATACTAAAAATGGTATATAATATTTTAATTGAAAAAACACTGCTGATGCAACACTAATCATATCTTGAATATACCCGAAATAAAAAAATATGAGTAGCAAAAATGAAGTGAAAAATGATGCTTTAATGGTGTCTTTGAATAAAATGAATGAGAGTAAAAATAATCCGATTGTTGCTAATATGATGTATCCAAAAAACAAAATTACATCATTTATTTTCACCCAATCATAAGCGTAATTTATTCCATGCAAAAAAACAAATACGGGAATTAAAAATGTACTGAAAGGATATTTTTTAAGCCAATCTGTTCTCATTTTTTTTGCATCAAATAAATAACACGGTTAGTGGAATTAACAATTTGTTTCTCTATAATAGAATAGAATTTACTAAAAGTAAGTTCAAAATTTTCAAGCGTATAAGATAAAAAAACATCTTCTCTATTTTGTAAAAGTAGCTTTACTTTTTCATCTGATTTTGGAACAAATTCTATGATCAAATAATTTCCAATGGATGAAAATTGTTCGGCAATTTTATTTAACGGAATATTTTTTCCAATGGCTAAATGATGAACCAATGCTAAAGCTAAAATTAAATCAGAATGACTCCGATTTAAAAAAGAATCTCTTTCATTATTGGCAAAACCTAATGCAGGTGTTGGGTTGGCAAGATCAATAACAAGAGGTAAAATATTTTTTGTCTGATTTTTTTTTATTTCACAATAGAGATTGTCGATACAATTGTGGTCAAAATCGGTTGCGACAACGGGTATGTTTTTTGATGAAAGAAGTTGAGCGTATCGTCCGGTATTTGTTCCAAAATCGAGAGCACTTTTTAAAGAAATTTTGGATAATAAGTTTGATACAATAAGATCTTTACTTCTCAAGTATTCATCACTCAAAATATTGTTTTCGTAATAGTTACTCCAAGCAGAAATTTCATTTTTTAGACTTAAAGAATCTATTAAAGAATATAAATTTTGAATCAGCCCAAGTAATCGTTGCTTAGACATTTTTCTTGCATCATTTTTTACATTTGCCTTTACACTTTTATATCTCGCTTGAAAATGGATATGTAATAAAATCCATAAATTAAATCTCGATTTTAATGGTAATAATTTAGATACAATTGAAAGCGGAATTCCATCAGGAAAAGCAATTAATAATTTGTTTAATGATGTGCTGGTATAACTCATTAACAATAATGGCGAGAGAAAATTTTCGCAAAATTGCTTGTATGCAATCCACGGTTTTCCCTCTTCATATTTTTCAAATGATGAGGTATCAATAAAAATACTTTTACCATCTACAAACTGAATATTAAAAGGTGTGGCATCTTTTAATATCATATCGTTGCGTAAACTATCTTTTAAAATTGTAAGCGTTAATAATGCTGCATCTTTCAGCTGATTGAAACACCATTCATAAGGATAAGATATAATTGGAATATGTTGAGGCTTTATCGTTTTATAATGTGTTGAAATATCAAATTTTATAGCATCAATTTCGCTGTGAGGAACAAGTAATTTTTTATCAACCAACTTTTGATACAATCTCGAATTCATTAACTGCTCATAATGTATTCGATAACTTTTATTGAGTTGACGATACACTATATTTTGTTCGTCTGTAAACACACATGCGTGAGCATCTTTAAATGAAGAAGGATGGATAGTATATTCCATTTATAAATTTTGTGTTTTGTCTTCTTTTTTCGGAGTTGTAAAAAAAGATTTTATTCGCCACCAAATTGATTTGAAGAAGAACCCAAATCCAACAATTGCGCCTATAATAATTTGAACGATATAGCTACTGCCACCTGGATCAATATAACCTAAAATAAAGCCTGTCATAGTTTATTATTCTATTTCAAATATAATAAAAGAAGCATAAGGCGTTGGTTATATTTGCGATTTACACTTAATCATAAAAAATGGATAAATCATTAACTCGTTTTAGAAAAATTGCTGTTGCCGAAGGTTGGAGTTACCTTATTTTATTATTTATTGCAATGCCTTTAAAATATTTAGCGCATATTCAAATTGTGATTAAAATTGTAGGTTGGCTGCATGGAATTTTATTTATTTCCTATTGCATCACCTTAATGCTTGTGATGATAAAACTAAAATGGTCGTTGTTAAAATCGGGTATTGCATTTATCGTTTCATTTATTCCGTTTGGCACTTTTGTATTGGATAAAAGAATTAAAGACGGAACTTTTTAACAGCATTATTTACGCATAAAAAAGAAAAGCAATTTGAAAGATGTTCGAGCTAATTGGTAGCTAAACCAATTGATTATTTGGTTGTAAACATGTTGCTGTTTTTTGTAGTCAGATATATTTATTTTTTGACAATCCTCATTTAATAATTTTGCTATATTCTTTTTCGTATCATCATTAAAACCAATATCATCAATCAATACATTTAACTCTAAACTTCCATAATCACTTAAAGCATTTATGTTATAAGAACCAACAGTTGTAAGTCTATCATCAACCAACATTATTTTTCCATGAAGTACAGAAGTTGTCCATTCATATACTTCAATATTATTCCGTAACAAAAACGGATACAAATAATTTGCTGCATGTTTCATCAATCCAACATCACTTTTACCACTTAATAAAAGAGTGATTTTTACACCACGTTCAGCAGCTTTCCTCAACAAAAAACGCATTCTGTTTCCTGGCAAAAAATAACTGGCAACTATTACTAAAGATTGTGTTGAATGTTTGATTGTATGCCTGTAAAATGTTGATATTTCTATATTCTTGCGCACCCAATCATTTTGTAACAACCGCATGGATACGTTTGGCTCTTCTGTTTTTATTTGAATATGATGATGATAGAGTTTTTTAAATTTTTGTCTTTCTTTTTTCTTAAAAACAGATTCACAAATACGTAATATATCATTACAAATTGGACCTGAAATTTTTACTGCAAAATCCAACCAAGGAGTTTCTGTTTTTGAGCCTTCGTATTTTTCGGCAATATTAATTCCGCCAATTAGTGCGGCAGTTCCATCAACCAAAATAATTTTATGATGCAATCGCCTACCAATTCTAAATTTTAATGTTTTATGAATGGGTGAAAATATTTTGAAAAATATTCCTGCTTGAGTCATTTCACTTATTGTTGATTTCGGGAAATTTTCTGACCCATATCCATCCACAACAATGTAAATTAGAATTCCTTTTTGAGCAGTTTTTTTTAGTAAATTAATAATTCGTCTTCCTGTTTCATCATCATCAAAAATATATAATTGAATATGGATGAAATACTTTGCTTGCTTAATAAGAGATTCAAGTTCAGGAAAAAACACACTTCCACTTTGCAATAATTTTACAGCATTGCCATTGTGAAATTTATTTTTATTGAACCAACGCGGCATAAAATTATTTGTTGAAAATAGGTTACTTTTTTTTGTGCTTAGGAGTTAAATCAAATCGTCTTCCAACAAAAATTCTAAAGTATCCGTTGTATATATTTACATCAAAATTTGATTCTAATCTATTACTCAAAAAATAATTTGAGTAATGCACGCCACTATAATATTGCACACCATTGTATCCTGCAATTAATCTCACATCTCCATGGTAGCCTAATGTTGAACTGTATGTTTTTATTTCTTTATTTTCTAATTCAAACTTTCCATACTGTAAATTAATTCCAGGAATAAACAGGGCATTAAAAAAGAATTTTTTCGCAAAAATAAAGTTGTAAGCATAGCCAGCATTAATTCCTGCTAAATAATTATAGCCTTCCACTATTCTATCACTTTGAGAAAAAGAATTGTTTGAAGAATTAGGAATAAATGATGAATCGCCTTTGAGATGAGTTACAGAAAATGTAACTCCTGTTGTAAAAGATCCAGCAGATTTTTTTTGTCTATCAATTTGCCATAGTGATGCCATTGTAGAATAACGTTTATGGTTAAAAAAATAATTTAAACTGCCCAATAAAATTTCACTGGTAATATCATTTCTTAAAGGATAGCCATAGCTTGCATTCCAATTCGGAATTACTTGTTCGGGGTTGTTTAAATACATTCCTTTATAGGATTGAGCAAGCATGCTTCCCAATAATCGCCTACCTGTAATACCCAATCGTAAACTAAACACATCCGAGTTTCCTTTTGAGGCATTTGGCTTATCAATCGCATCAATTGATTTTGTAAACTCAATAGAAAAGTACCTAAAATCTAATCCCACTCCAAATCTAAAAACACTATTTGGTTTGTAATTAAATGATGTATTGTTTGATGAATTGGAAATAATTAAATCATGATTTTGTTGAACACTAACTGCTGTTACATGCAAAAAATAATTGTAATAACTATCAACATAATTAGTATCATAAGGTGCACGAGAAAATACTTTTTGGATAAAAGTTTTTTGTTGTGCAAATGCCACAGCAAAAAATAAAAAAAGAATAAAAAAGGAAATTATTTTTTTCATCAAAAATCTTTTTGCAAGATAGAATTCCTATTAAAAAGAAAAAGCCCCAATGGAGCTATTTCAAATTTTTATAACAACTTAAACTTACAAGTGAATACACTCTCCATAGGCTTGTGCAGCGGCTTCCATAATAGCTTCGCTCATAGTTGGATGTGGATGAACTGATTTAATAATTTCCATTCCGGTAGTTTCTAATTTACGAGCTACTACAATTTCTGCAATCATTTCGGTAACATTCATTCCTACCATGTGTGCTCCTAAAAATTCTCCATATTTGGCATCAAAAATAACTTTTACAAAACCTTCTTTTGCTCCTGCTGCACTTGCTTTTCCGCTTGCGCTAAAAGGAAATTTTCCAATCTTTAATTCGTATCCTGCTTCTTTCGCAGCCTTTTCGGTATAGCCAACGGAAGCTACTTCTGGCAGGCAATAAGTACAACCCGGAATATTATTATAATTTAAGGGTTCTGGATGATGACCAGCAATTTTCTCTACACAAATAATTCCTTCGGCACTTGCCACGTGTGCTAATGCCTGACCTTTTACAATATCGCCAATTGCATATACTCCTTTAATATTTGTTGCATAAAAATCATCAACCAATACTTTTCCTTTATCTGTTTTTACACCAACAGTTTCTAATCCTAAGTTTTCTAAATTGGTTTGAATTCCTACTGCTGAAAGCACTACATCACATTCCATTTCCTCAACAATAGTTCCTGTTTTTATTTTTACTTTACATCCTTTTCCACTCGTATCAACTGATTCAACAGATGCTCCACTCATAATGGCAATACCTGATTTTTTAAATGCTTTGGTTACTTCTTTACTTACATCTTCATCTTCAATTGGAAGTATAGTTGGTAAATATTCTACAATTGTAACCTTGGTTCCCATTGAATTATAGAAGTAGGCGAATTCACATCCAATGGCTCCACTTCCCATCACAATCATTGATTTTGGTTGTTCGGCTAAAGTCATTGCTTCACGATAACCAATAACTTTTTTACCATCAATTTTTATGTTTGGCAATTCTCTGCTACGGGCACCTGTTGCTAAAATAATATTTTTTGAATCAACTATTTTTTTAGCTCCTGCAGCATCTGTAACTTCCACTTTATTTCCACTCAATAATTTTCCGGCACCTGCAATCACATCTATTTTATTTTTTTTCATCAAAAAAGCAATCCCTTTACTCATATTATCTGCTACAACACGACTACGTTTAACAACTCCTGAAAAATCATGACTTGAGTCTTTTACATTGATTCCATAATAACTTGCATGTTTAATATATTCAAACACTTGAGCTGATTTTAATAATGCTTTTGTGGGAATACAACCCCAATTTAAACATACTCCACCCAATTCAGATTTCTCAATAATGGCAGTTTTTAGTCCTAATTGACTTGCCCGTATTGCGGCTACATATCCACCGGGACCACTCCCTATAACTATTAAATCGTAATTCATATTGCTATAATTTTGTTGGCAATTTAAACGAATAATTGAATTCAGAAAAATTGATGTAAAGGTTACTTGAAAAACATACTTTTGCATCCCTTTGTTAGACTTTAAAAATTAAACCTATATAAAATGACAACAGCTGAAATTCAAACAGTAAAAGGAACGATGAAAGTTAACTTTTACGACAATGATGCCCCAAACACAGTAGCCAATTTTGTTAAACTTGCCAAAAGTGGATTTTATGATGGATTAACTTTTCATAGAGTAATTCCTGATTTTGTAATTCAAGGTGGATGCCCAAAAGGGACTGGTAGCGGTGGTCCAGGTTACCATATTGATTGCGAGTTAACGGGCGAAAACCAATATCATGATAGAGGTGTTTTATCAATGGCACATGCCGGACGAAATACGGGTGGTTCACAATTTTTTGTTTGTCATAGCCGTAACAACACAGCACATTTAGATCGCAATCATACTTGTTTTGGTAAAGTGGTTGAAGGATTAGAAGTGATTGATACCATTAGAGAAGGTGATGTGATTAACAAAATTATCATCAACGAAAATTAATTTTTCTACAATTTATAATACAAAAACTGTGAACTATAAACTGTGAACAGAGAACTATTTTAAAAGATGCTTCAAATAAATTATATACGCGAAAACACTGCTGACGTAAAAAAACGTTTGGCAAAAAAACATGTCAAAGATGTTGATCAAATCATTGATTCCATTATTAGTTTAGATGAGCAAAAACGTGCAGCACAACTTCAGTTAGAGAAAAATTTAGCTGAAGGAAATCAATTGGCTAAACAAATTGGTGAGTTGATGAAAACAGGCAAGAAAGAAGAAGCAGAATCTATCAAAGCTCGAACTGTTGAATTGAAAGAATCTTCAAAATCAGTAGAAGAAAAAGTGAAAAACCTTGAAGATGAATTGTTCAGTGTATTGGTTACGCTTCCCAATTTGCCAAATGAAATTGTGCCCGAAGGAAAAACTCCTGAAGAAAATTTGAATGTATTTCAACAGGGTGAAATTCCTAAATTATATGAAGGGGCATTACCTCATTGGGAACTGGCTTCAAAATACAATTTGATTGATTTTGAATTGGGAAATAAAATTACTGGTGCTGGTTTTCCAGTTTATAAGGGCAAAGGTGCAAGATTACAACGTGGCATGATTAATTTCTTTTTAGATGAAGCCATGAAAGCTGGTTATACAGAAATTATGCCTCCGCTTTTAGTAAATGCTGATTCGGGTTTTGGCACTGGGCAGTTGCCCGATAAAGAAGGACAAATGTATCATGTGGGTGTGGATGATTTGTATTTGATTCCAACTGCCGAAGTTCCTATCACTAATTTGTATCGCGATGTAATTGTAAAAGAAGAAGATCTTCCTATAAAAAATACTGGATATACACCTTGCTTTAGACGTGAAGCAGGAAGTTATGGAGCACACGTTCGAGGATTAAATCGCCTACATCAATTTGATAAAGTTGAAATTGTTCAGATAGCACATCCAGAAAAATCTTATGAGTTATTGGATGAAATGGTTAACCATGTAAAGGGCTTATTAGAAAAATTAGAATTGCCTTACCGCATTTTACGTTTATGTGGAGGTGATATGAGTTTTGCATCTGCTTTAACTTACGATTTTGAAACTTATAGTGCAGCACAAGAACGTTGGTTAGAAGTGAGTTCAACTTCCAACTTTGAAAACTTTCAATCCAATAGATTAAAATGTAGATTTAAAGGAAAAGATGGAAAAAATCATTTGGTGCATACACTAAATGGAAGTGCATTGGCATTACCTCGAATAGTTGCCACACTTCTGGAAAATCATCAAACACCAGAGGGAATAAAAATACCAAAAGCATTAGTTCCTTATGTTGGATTTGACATGATTAATTAATTCCCCTACTCATGAAAATTTTACTGCTTATTATTTCTTTTTTATTTGTGAATGTAACTTATGATTTGCCTCCTACTAATGCAAAAATTATTGAGTACGTAAAAACAGTAATTGGTAAAAAAGTAGATGGTGGCGAGTGCTGGGATTTAGCCAATGAGGCATTAATTTATGCTCATGCAAAATGGGAATTTCCAACTAAATTTGGTAAACCTATTGATTATAAAAAAGAGCAAATTATTCCAGGTGATATTATTCAAATAAATAATGTGATGATGGAGTCAAAAACAGAAACGGCTATTACTAAATGGAAAATGGTTGTGCACACAGCTATATTATTTGAGGTAAAAGAAAATGGTATTGTAATGATTGCCGAACAAAATGTAAATAGGGTTAGAAAAGTTCAAATTAATGAATGGAATTTGAATGATGTGAAAAGTGGAAAAATGCAATTTTATAGACCACAACCCTAATTGCAAAAATCAAATTCTCATCAAATCCTGCGAATTCTCATTCAAACTTTACAAATTCTCATTGGAGCTTTATTCACATCAGATTTATACGCACTTTCGTTTTCGCTATGAAACACGTTGCCCTCGCGTAATTATCGGGTCACATGATTTAAACTAATTGTGTGACCACTTTAATTTCAGTAAAAAACTCACACAGCTCATTCAAATCTTTAAAAAGAATTACGGAATCTTTTTACCTTTCCGCTTCTATAACAATGGAAAAATATCTTTATTGAATGAAAGTGCAGCAAATAATAATAATCCAATTGATAAACTGTAAACGGGTTTGCATTTTCTTTTTTCTATTTTCCCTACCCTCTTTTGTATCGGCACAACACTATGAATTTAAGAATTTAAACAGTAAAAATGGCTTGATAGGCTCAAACGTTTATTGTTCTGTTGAAGATGAAAAAGGTTTTATGTGGTTTGCAACCGATAAAGCCATTTGCCGATATGATGGGCATAATATGAAAGCATTTGGGCAAGAAGAAGGCTATACCGAAAGTGGAGCTTATCATATTTATAAAGATCGAAAAAACACATTATGGTTTATCAGTTTTAATTTTAAACTATTTAGGTTTGATGGGATAAGGTTTCATGAGTTTACAGGAATTGCTGCAAGACCTTGCTGGGTTACTGAGGACTCATCGGGATATTTTTGGATTGGAACAAGAAACTGTACATTTTATAAGGTGGAACAAACTAAAATTATTGATAGTGTTACAATTATTAAGAGTGAGATAAACTATAATATTTTATACAATTTTATTGTAACAGAACAAAATGAAATAATAGTTAGTTCTTACAAAAAAAGGTGCATCATTACTAAATTTAATGACATTCAACAGTTGGGAATTCCTTACAAATCAGATTATTCTTTAACAGTAAGATTGTTTCAAATGCGTAATGGTAACATTCTTATTTCCAGTCATCAGGGATTATATAACTATTCTCCATCTAAAAAAATTCTGAAATTTATATATTCACTTAACAAAAATGAAATATTCTGTTTTTACGAGGATGATGAAAACAACCTCATTTGGGTTGGTACAAGTAATGGAGCTTTTTGTTTCAAAATAAATGGGTCAAAAATAATATCATGCAAAGAATATTTTAGAGATAAAATAGTATTATCCATAAAAAAAAATAAAGCTGGCATTTATTTTTATTCAACCTTAGGGTTCGGCACATATTACTGTAGCTATAACTCACAACATTTTAGTAAAAGCGATGGTCTAAAGTCAGATGATTTACATATTGTTAAAAATGCTTCTGATGATATTTATTTTTTCTATAGAAAAGGAGTTATTGATTTAATAAACAAAAAAAGATTAAAAAAAATGCACCAAAAAATTCCACAAAAAGAACTTTTACTAATACACTCTGTAATTAAAACAAATGATAATATATTATATATACATACCAATAATTACAAAAAACTATTTCAAATAAAAGAAAGAAATTTTTATATGCTTCAACATTCGGATTCTGCTACTTATGCATATTTCGAAAATAAGTCATCTCTATATCAATATAATTGGAATGGAATTATTTATCGTCAATATCCACCCAAGTTTATATTTAATAAACCTTACTTCTCAGCATGGTACTTTAATATTGGTGAACAATTAAAACTAGGGCATTTTAGACCTTATATAAACTTAGGTGATACAGTGATTTATTACTTGATAAGAAATGGATACTTAAAAATTATTGAAAGAAATAGTGGTATTTATTTTAAAGCTGACACCACCTGCCCATACAACACATCTGGTATAGATTTAACTCAAAACGGAAACGTGATTTTAAGTACGAAGAATGGAGGAATTATAATCATTAAAGGTAAACAACACAATTTCATCAACGAATCCTCCGGCCTTATTAGCAATTATTGCAACAAAATTTATTATAAGGATCATAAAATTTGGGTATGTACAAATAACGGATTGAGTAAAGTTGTTTTAAATAACGAGGATAGTGTAATTAATATTGAAAATTTCAACTCCAATAATTTATTAATCTCCAATGAAGTAAGAGATGTATTAGAATATAAAGGCGATATTTATGTAGCAACAGATCAAGGTGTAAGTATTTTTAATGAAGCTAAAGCAAAAGAAAGTTCAGTAGCTCCTGGTATTTATATTAAGTCGCTTGCAATTAATAATCACGATACATTTGTAAACAACTATTTCTCTTTGCCCTTCAATCAAAATAATATCAGCTTAACTTTTTCTTCTATTTCATTCAACAGTTCAAACCGATATAAATACAAGCTCGAAGGAATAGATGATGAGTTTCATATCACCACAGAAAATAATATTCAATTTGCCTCACTTGCTCCAGGAATATATAAATTTATTGTATTTGCTCAGAATAATTATGGCAAATGGAGTACTATTCCTGCAACTATCAATTTCGTTATTAGTCCACCATTTTGGAGAACTTTGTGGTTTATTATAGTAGAAATAATCGTATCTATTCTGCTTATTTACGGAGGTATCAGTTACAGATTTGCATTAGTAAAAAGAAAAAATGAATTGAGGCAACGTATTACCGATAGTGAGTTAAAAGCTTTGCGTTTGCATATGAATCCGCATTTTATTTTTAATACACTCAATTCTCTTCAGAGTTTTGTATTTATGAACAAACCCCTTGAAGCCAACAATTATATTTCAAAGTTTTCCAAACTGATGCGTTGGGTAATGAGTTATTCCGATAAGCAGGAAATTACTTTACAAGAAGAGTTTGATTTTTTAAATACATATATTCAACTCGAACAATTACGTTTTGAAGAATCATTTGTTTTAACTGTTGAAATTGATCCCAATCTCGATCCTCAAGATATTCACATACCGCCTTTCCTTATACAACCTTTTATTGAAAATGCTATTAAATATGGTATCTCCGAAAGAAAAGAAAAGGGAGTTTTAACTATCTCATATATAAAAGCAAATGATAGTATTCTTGTTACCATACAAGATAATGGACCAGGCAGAGATGAAGTAAAAAGAATTCAAGATGAATCACCCAGAAAAACAGAATCAACCGGAATCAAATATACCGAAGAAAGAATACGATTATTGCTTGATGATAATAAAATAAAGCATCCAGTAATCATTACAGATCTTTATGAAGGTAATATGCCTGTTGGTACTAAAGTTGAACTTATTATTCCAATATTAAAATGAATTCCATAAACATAATTATTGTTGATGATGAACATAAATGTATTAATACTTTAGAACTGCTCTTTAATCAGTATTACAATAATATTAATATACTTGGTTCGGCATTATCAGTTGAAGAGGCTTTATCCTTAATTGAAAAACATAAAAATACAATTGATATTTTATTCTTAGATATTCAGATGCCAGGTGGTGATGGATTTACATTACTTCAAAAAATTACAGAAATAAATTTTAAAGTAATATTTACAACCGCTTATGATAAATATGCCCTACAAGCCATTAAATTTTCTGCATTGGATTATCTTCTGAAGCCCATTGATAATGATGAGCTGCAATCATCAATTAATAAATTTAGAGAGTTGAAAATATCGGGAGCGAAACCAGCTTCAATGTTGGATTTCAAATTGGCATTAAATCATAGAAAGCTATTTGAAAAATTGGCAGTGCATACACTCAATGAAATTATTTTTGTGCCACTCGATAAAATTATTTACATAGAGAGTGATAACCATTATTCAACTATTTATTTAGATGGCAATCAAAAAATAATTGCTTCAAAAAACATTGGATACTATGAAGAACTTCTCACTTCCGTTCATTTCTACCGAATTCATAATTCTTTTCTTGTAAATATTAAAAAAATTGTACGTTTTCTAAAAGGTAAAAATGGTTCTGTTGAATTGGATAACGGAATTATACTTGAAGTTTCTTTAAGAAGAAAAAATGAATTACTCGAATTATTGAGTATGGAAAAATAACAAACACATTCTCTAAAAGTATTTTAGAGAAGCGAAATTAAATTTTTACAATCCAATTAAACTTGTCTTCCATTTGCGATGTGTAAATTCCTCCAAGTGTATCATATAATAAATTAGAAATCTCGCGTTCTTCAATTGGCGGTAATATATACTCTTTTCCTTTATAATTAAATCCTGCAATACGTGCAATAATGGCTGCAGTTCCTGTTCCAAAAGCATCTTTCAATAACCCATTATCATACGCTTCTACAATTTCTTTCATCGAAATTTTTCTTTCTTCAACAGTAAAACCTTTTTCTTTTAAAATTTTTATACAAGAGTTTCGGGTTACACCTTGTAAAATAGTTCCATCTAAATTTGGTGTAAGTACTTTATCGCCCAATACAAAAAATAAATTTGTTGTGCCTGATTCTTCTACGTATTCATGCTCACGTCCATCCGTCCAAATAATTTGATCAAATCCTTTTTGTTGCGCTTCCTGTGTGGGCAACATCGATGAACCATAATTTCCGGCAGCTTTAACGGAACCAATTCCTCCATCAAATGCCCGTACATATTTTTCTTCTACCAATACTTTTATTGGCTTTGGATAATAACTATTAACAGGACAAGTAAAAATAATGAAGCTAAAAGTTTTTGAAGGTCGAACTCCAACAAAATCATCCGTAGCAAACATAAACGGACGAATATATAACGCACTTCCAATTTTTGTTGGAATCCATTTTTCATCCAATTTTATCAATTGCTTTAAACCTTCCATAAAAATATTTTCAGGTAACTCAGGCATTGCCATACGTTTTGCAGAAATATTTAAACGATGAAGATTTTCTGTTGGACGAAATAATTGCGCTCCACCTTCTGGATTTTTAAATGCCTTCATACCCTCAAAAATGGCTTGCCCATAATGTAAAGCAGACAGAGAAGGAGCTAATGAAATATCTCCGTAAGGTAATATTTGAGCATCTTTCCATTCGCCATCTTTATAATCAACCCTAAACATGTGGTCAGAAAAAATAGTTCCAAATTGGATATTATCAAAATCAACTAAATGAACTCTTGACTGAGGAGTTTTATTTATTTTTATAGATATTGCCATTCTAATTTTAGTTTTAAATGCTTGCTGAAGATCAGGATATTTTTCAACTCTTTGATGAGTTTTATCTCATTGATGGAACACCCCCAATTCAGGCTGTCAAAGAAAAACAAATTATTAAAGAAATCACTAACCAATTCCATTTTATTGGGGCAAATAAAAAGAACACATTATTTATTTATGATGATAAAAATAAGTTGTTAGAAAAAAATTTAATGATGGTAGAAACACTTATTAAAAATGGCATTGGTTGGAGTGTAGATGATATTGCTTTAATTAATTTATCTGAAAATAATTGGGCAACATTTCAACAGCTAAAAGAATATTTTAATCCTAAGCAGGTTATTTTTTGGGGTTGTGATGAATTTTTAAACGCAAATAAAATTCCGCAAAAGTTTTATGAAGTATTAGTTGGAAAAGAATTTAAGGTGCTTTGCGTAAAAAGAATCTCGGACTATGAAAATAATTTAGATGTAAAAAAATTATTGTGGGTATCCATTCAAAAATTATTTGATATCAAATGAATTTAATTTTCGCTACTAATAATGAAAATAAAGCCAAAGAAATTCAACATTTAATTGGCAATTCCTATACCATTAAAACACTAAAAGATATAGGCTGTATGGAAGACATTGAAGAAACAGGAAAAACGCTTCATGAAAATGCCAGCATTAAAAGTAATTATGTTGTAAGCCATTTTAAAATAAATTGTTTTGCAGATGATACTGGTTTATTGGTTGATGGACTGAATGATGCGCCTGGCGTTTATTCAGCACGGTATGCGGGGGAACGAAAAAATGCAGATGACAATATGAATTTGGTGCTCAAAAATTTGTTGATGAATGAAAATAGAGCTGCAAAATTTGTAACAGTTATTTCACTAAAAATAGATGGAGAAGAATTTTTTTTTGAGGGCGAATTGAAAGGTAAAATCATTACTGAAAAAAGAGGCGAAAATGGATTTGGTTATGATCCCATTTTTGTTCCTGATAACTATACAAAAACACTTGCCGAATTATCTATCCACGAAAAAAATATAATTAGCCATAGAGCAATTGCATTTAATAAACTTCGTAAATTTTTATCGAAATATTAAAATCAATTATTGATGTCTTTCGATTTGATATGCTCCTCAATTTGTTGTGCAATTGGAGTGTTTTGCTCTGCTTCCAAATCTGCAATTCTATGACTAAGAATATAAACAGGTATTTGAGATAACACAAATGCGAGGGTGCCTACAATTAATAAAATAGTTAGCGTAGAACTATCTTTAAGCATAAATGCCATCAACACAAATAAAACATTTACAATATACATGACTAACGAAACTTCTTTATGCCCTAAACCAATTTTAATAAGTGAGTGATGTAAGTGATTTTGATCTGGTGAAAACGGTGATTTTTTCTTCAATAATCTAACAATAAAAACTCTTAATGTATCAAACAATGGAATAATAAGAATGGCTACAGCAATGGCAGGTGCTGATAATATTTTATAAGAATTTTCAACACCCGGACTATTAAACTCAATAAACCTGATAGCAAAAACGGCAATCAAAAAACCTGTAGTGATAGAACCTGAATCGCCCATAAAAATTTTTGCGGGATTAAAATTAAATACTAAAAAGCCTAATAATGCTCCTGCTAAACCAAATGCTAAAATTGCCCAACCCGTTTGATCTATAAAATTAAACCACAAGCCAAAAGTTACCGAAATTATAAATCCTAAACCTCCAGCTAAACCATCTACACCATCAATTAAATTGAAGGCATTTGTAATAACAACTATCGTAAAAAGAGTGAGTGCAAATCCTGCCCAAATCGGAATTTCATTGATGCCAAATAATCCGTAAAAACTTGTAATTCTAATATCTTCACCTACAATGGTAATTGCAGTTGCCAAAAGCTGACTTACTAGTTTTTTTATTGGAGAAAGAATAATGATATCGTCTTTTAAACCTGAGAAAAATAAAATGATAAGCGATGCTTGTAAATATTGTAATCGGCTCATTCCATCTGCAATTCCCCAAATACTTACTGCTATTGAAAAACCTGCCACTATTGCTAATCCTCCTAATCGGGGAATTTTAGCAGTATGCAATTTTCTTTTATCGGGTTTATCATACAATCCTTTTAATTTAGCTACCGTGATGATAGATGGAATGCCAAATATCACTACTAAAAGTGCTGTTAAAAACGACAGAATAATATTTTGCATAAAGGTGTATAAAATTGGTTACGCTACAACAAAGAAAAGAAAATTATATTAAAAGGTTGCAATCTCAGCCTGTTCTCAAAAATATTAGGGTGCAAGTCTGTTAATTTCCCAACTATTATTGGATTGTTTTGAATATAAAAATCGATCATGAAGACGGCTTTGTCTGCCTTGCCAAAATTCGATAGATGTAGGTTCTACCAAATATCCTCCCCAATGTTCGGGTCTAATAATAGGTTGTTCACTAAATAGTTTTTCAAATTCAGCAAATTGTTTTTCAAGAACTTCTCTGTTTATAATTACATCACTTTGGGGAGAAGCATGTGCGCCAATTTTACTTTTATGTGGTCGGCTATTAAAATATTCATCAGATTGTTGGGATGATATTTTTTTTGCAATGCCTTCAATTCTCACTTGTCTTTGCAATTCAAGCCAACAAAATACAATAGCCACATTTGAGTTTTGCGCTATCTCATTTCCTTTATTGCTTTTGTAATTGGTATAAAAAATAAACCCGTTTTCATCTAATCCTTTTAATAATACTATTCTTGCGGATGGTCTTCCATCAGGCTTAACTGTGCCTAATGTCATGGCATTAGGTTCATTCACTTCTGCTTCAATGGCTTCATTAAGCCATAGCGAAAATTGTTGAAAAGGATTTTTCTGCACGTCTTTTTCATCAAAATTTTTTAATGAATAATCTACTCTTAAATTAGCAATATTTTTAGGCAACACATTCATAATCTATTAATTTTGGAAGCAAAATTACATCTTTAACCATCAAACACAATTTAGAGTGTGGATGAATAGTTTATATCCTTCTCAATTGTTGTTTTATTTCGTGTAAAGTTTAAACCCATTTTTTTATTTCATCGTATATCGAAACATAATTGGACTTACTAAATATTAAACCGAATTTTTTAGAACCTCAAAAAGGAAGATTGCTTATTAGTGAACCTTTTTTAAATGATATTCAATTTAGGAGAAGTATTGTTTTAATTGGCGATCATAATGATGAAGGAACTGTTGGATTTATTTTAAACAGATTATTAGCTACAACCACAAATGAAATAGTTCCCGATTTATTGGAGGTTAATTTTCCATTGTTTTATGGAGGTCCAGTGGAGCCAAACACCCTCCATTTTATACACACAGCAGGAGTATTAATTGAAGGAGCGCAGGAAATTTCGAATGGAGTTTTTTGGGGAGGAAATATTGAAATGATTAATGATTTACTCAATAATAAAAGGGTAACACCCAATCAATTTCGTTTTTTCATTGGTTATTCTGGTTGGGCAACAAATCAATTACAAGATGAAGTTGAAGATAAAACTTGGTGGGTTGCAGAAGGTAATGATCAAATTATTTTTGATGATGATTTAGAAAATATGTGGAAACATGTTGTAAAATCTCTTGGCGAAGATTACGCTTACATGGCAAACTCCCCCGAAGATCCAAGTTGGAATTAATAAAAAAAGCTCCACGAATGGAGCTTTTAATGAGGTCTCGAGCAGATTCGAACTGCTGTAGGAGCTTTTGCAGAGCTCAGCCTAGCCACTCGGCCACGAGACCATTTCGGTGGCAAATATATACGTGTTTGTTTCAACCAACAAAATATTCTGATAAAATAAGTTTTTTCATTTACTTTGTTTCATAAAATAAATAGCATGAAAAAAATAATTGTATTAGGCAGTATAGCCTTTTTATTTGCCTGCGGGCAGCAAACTCCAAAACACGAAGAAAACAAAACAACTGTGGATTCAACAGCAAGTGTGGAAGCCAAAACAGAATTATTTTTTGGAGATAAAATTACTGATGATGGAGCAAAACCTATTGCCGAACTCAAAACATTAATGGGAGATAAAAAAGAATTGAGCGTAAAATTAATTGCCCCAATTGAAGCTGTTTGTCAGAAAAAAGGATGTTGGATGGATTTAACAAATGGTGATGAAAAGATGCGTGTTACATTTAAAGATTACGCCTTTTTTATGCCTAAAGATGCTTCAGGAAAAGAAGCGATAATAGAAGGTGTTGCCAAAATTGAAGAAACATCAGTTGCTGATTTAAAAGAATACGCAAAAGATGCTGGTAAATCAAAGGAAGAAATTGCAGCCATCAAAGAACCTAAAAAAGAATTGGTGTTTGAAGCCAATGGGGTTATTCTTCGTTAGTTAAATTAATAGTATTTATCAAAAGAGTGTTCAGCTTTATGTTGAGCACTCTTTTTTGTTTTTGAGGGACAAATAGAACGTATGTATTTGTGATAAGAATCCTTATTTTTGAGCAATTAAAGCATACTTAATCATGATTGTAATAACAGGAGCAGAAGGTTTTATTGGCAGTTGTCTGGTGGCAAAATTAAATGAAGATGGATTTAACGACCTCATTTTAGTGGATGATTTTAGTGAGGGCGAACGTGCAAAAAATATTACAGGTAAGATAATTTCTGCAAAAGTTGAGCGCGCTGATTTTTTTAATTGGCTTGATAAAAATGAAAATCAAGTTGAATTTATTTTTCATATTGGAGCACGCACTGATACCACTGAACCCGATGAAGAAATTTTTAAACTATTAAATCTTGATTTTTCAAAAAAACTATGGAATAAATGTGTTCAATATGGATTGCCATTGGTATATGCATCTTCTGCGGCTACTTATGGTGACGGAGAATTTGGATATGACGATGGTAAAAATTTAGAAAATTTAAAACCAATGAATCCTTATGGTCGTTCAAAAAATGATTTTGATAAATGGGCACTTCAACAAAAAGAGTCGCCTTATTTTTGGGCTGGTTTAAAATTTTTTAATGTATATGGGCCAAATGAATTTCATAAAGATAGAATGGCTTCAGTTGTTTTTCATGCGTTTAATCAAATCAATAAAAATGGCGAAGTAAAATTGTTTCGTTCACATCATACTAATTTTAAAGATGGAGAACAAATGCGTGATTTTATTTATGTAAAAGATTTAGTTGATGTGTGTATTTATTTGATGCACCATAGGAAAAATAGTGGCATTTATAATTTAGGATCGGGTAAAGCACGTACTTTTAAAGATTTGGTAAACGCCATCTTTGTTGCTCTTAACAAGTCTTCCAATATTTTATTTGTTGATACTCCTGAAGATATAAGAGATAAATATCAATATTTTACTGAAGCCAAAATGGATAAACTAAAAAGCATTGGATACAAAAAAACGTTTACAACAGTTGAAGACGGAGTGAAGGATTATGTGCAGCATTATTTAGTGCCAAATAAACGTTGGTAAAAAATTATTTGCTACATAACTGTGAATAGTTGAATAGTTAAATTTCGAATAAATAATTCGTGATTTTTGTGTTAAAAAGGTGAGGGTAAAATCAATAATTAAACGCATTTGAAAATACAGTTTAAACATTACTGGTTATTATTATTGGTTGGCTTTATTGCTTTTGCCACACTTGTTTCCGTTGAGTACAAACAAATTGGTGATAGAGAATTGCCACACACAAAAGCATATAAAGATGCGCAACAAATTGTTATTGATAAAGAAATCTCATTTGTAAAAGTTGCTACAAAACTAATTTCCGATTCGGCAAACCTTCAACGCAATTGGAGTAGTGTATTAACCCTTGCAAATAATGAAAATATTATCATTCAGGTGTATCATAATGATTCCTTATTTGTTTGGAGTAGTAATGAAATTAATGCCAAACCATTCTTAAATGAACTAAGAATTGGGGCTAATTATTTACAAGGGATTAATGGAAATTATTTAGCCTATAAAAACATTAATGGTACTTATTGTTATGTTCTTCTTTATAATATTAATACAAATTATGCTTTCAAAAACCAATATATTACTAATAAATTTAATACTGAATTAGCCTTTATTAAAGAAGGGTTTATGTTATCAAAATCAGTTGAGGGTTTTGTTGATATAAAAGATTTAACAGGCAATTATCTTTTTTCGTTACAAATTTTTTCATCCGCAGAAAAGTTGAGCATGATTATCGTCTTGCTTATTTGCTTTTTTATGATTTGTAATTTATTGATAATTCATGTAATCATTAGACATTATATTCAAACTAATTTATGGGTTACTTCAGCATTATTTTTCTTGTTTTTTGGATTGATAAGATGGGTTAATATTTATTATCAACTCCCGTCATTTATCTATGAGTTAAAATTGTTTGATCCTTCTGTATATGCATCATCATTATGGTTTCCATCACTTGGAGATTTATTTATTGATTCTTTTATTGGTTTTTGGTATTTAATTTTATTAGAAAACAGAACGGGAAAAGAAAAGGGAAAAAATCATGATGGAAAATGGTTTTGGACAAAATTTTCTCTTCAATTAATTTTATGTTTAATAGCTTCACAAGCGTCATTTAGTTTTATTAAAAGTTTAACAATTGATTCTCAAATTTCATTCGATATCAATAACGTTTCGTCCATCAATTTATTTACCTATGTTGGAATTGTAATCAGTATTATTCAATTGTTGTCGGTGTATTTTATTGCCCGAAATTTTGTGAGAATTATTTTGAGAAATAGCAATCAGCAAAATTTTACTATCATTTTTGTTACACTTGTAATTGTTTGTGGGTATTATTTTATCGCCCATCTTTTTCATCTTGATGAAGCTTTTCAAGTTTTCATTTCCATGTTTTTATTAGCTTCATTTTTATTATTTAAATTTTTAATCACGAGGCTTAATCGTTTTCAGCAATATTTTGTAGTGGTATTTATCATCTCTATTTTTTCAGCAGTAAATATTACGCATTGGCTCAATTTTAAAGAGCAAGAAAATAGAAAATTATTTGCCGAAAAATTAGTTACCCAAAATGATATTACCACAGATTATTTTTTAAGATCTACAGAAAAAAAATTAGCTGAGGATAAAAATATTTTCAACTATTTTCAAAACCCTATTATTATTAAATCTCAATTTGAAAAACGTATCAAACAATTATATTTTACAGGCTACCTCAATAAGTTTGATGTGAGTATTTTTGATTATGATACGCTTGGATATCACTTTAAACAACGTAACTCATTTAGTTTTTCTCAAATAAATAATGTCTATGAAAAACAAACTCTCGAAACTATTGATACCTATTTTAGATTTGTAAAAAGCAGTTCAAATTTTAAAGGATATTTAGCAAAATTTATTGTTCAAAAAGCGGGTAAAAAAGTAGGCTATTTATTTATCTTACTTCAACCTAAACTAATACAAGATGAAAATCGTTTTGATGAATTATTGATTGAAGGGTTTCGTCAAAATAAAAAGAAAGCATATGATTATTCCTATGCTGTTTATAAAGATAAACACTTGATTTTTCAGAGCGGAAATTATCCTTATCGAATTACAAATACTTGGGGTGATGGACAAGATACTTTCCGGTTTTTTACTCAAGATAATTTTGATCATTTACTTTATACTGATAAGCAACCTTTAACAATTGCAGTGAGCAAACCTTCTAACTCTATTGTGCAAGGAGTTGCTTTATTCTCTTTTATTTTTACGTTTTGCACAGTTATTCTTATTTTAATTTTGTTTGTTTATATAGGAATAAATGCACACTTTTTTAGGCAATATAAATTGTTTAATAATGACATTATTACTAAAATTCGTAATGTGTTTAACAGGTTTATGTTAATTGATAACCCTGATATTTTATACATTAGAACACGCATTCAAACGTCTATTATTTTTATTGTTTTCATCACGCTTGCCTTTACTTCTTATTTTACCATTTCATTTATTACACAAAAATATAATAACCGCCAAACGGAGCGCTTGATGAAAAAATTGCGCAATGTGGTTATCACCATCGAAAATGAAAATATAACTGAAATGAATCAGGGAACTGCCAGTGAGTTGGAAGCATTTATTAATCAAATTGCTGATGTATACGATACGGATGTAACTTTGTATGCGGCAGATGGAAAGGTAATGGCATCGAGCATTGGGAAAATTTATGATGAAGGGATTGTTGCTGGATTAATGAATCCTAATGCATTTTTTCATCTTAACTTTTTAAAGGAATCACAGTTTAGTCAGGATGAATATATTGCTTCTTTAGATTTTCAAGCGGCTTATGCGCCTGTTTTTAAAAATAAACAAGAGGTATTGGGGTATTTACAACTTCCTTATTTTAGTCAAAAAGCAGATTTGCTTGCCGAAATTTCATCGGTAATTGTTGGCTTTATTAATTTGTATGTTTTGCTTTTTATCATCATTGGCGTTATAGCATATTTAGTTTCTCGAAATATTTCTTATCCATTAACGCTCATTCAACAAAAACTTTCTCATACCGTATTAGGAAGTAAAAATGAACCCATTAGTTGGCAACGGGATGATGAAATTGGCGAATTGGTAAAGCAGTATAATTCGATGATTGCCCAATTAGAAGAAAGCGCAAAAAAACTCGCTGAAACTGAACGTGAAGGTGCATGGAGAGAAATTGCAAGACAAATAGCTCATGAAATAAAAAATCCATTAACACCCATGAAATTGAGCATTCAACATTTGCATCGTGCGTTTAAAAATAACGATGCAAATTTGGAGGATAAAATTGAACGCACTACCAATTTATTAGTCAATCAAATTGATAGTTTAAGTGAATTGGCAACTGAGTTTTCATCCTTTGCAAAAATGCCTGTTCCAAATTATGAGCATTTAAATGTTGGTAATGTATTAAGTCAGGTTGTTGAATTATATAGTGCGAATACAGAAACAAAAATTGTACTGGCTTGCAATGAAAATATTGAAATAGAATTTGACCGTTCCTACTTAAGCCGAAGCATTGGAAATATAGTTAAAAATGCCATTCAAGCAATTCCTGAAGATAAAAATGGAAGGGTAGGCATTTCGGTTATTGATAGCAATGAAAACATTATCATCATCGTTAATGACAATGGAAGTGGAATAAATTCTGAACAAGCAGAGAAAATTTTTATGCCCTATTTTAGTACCAAAATAAGTGGAATGGGATTAGGACTTCCAATTGTAAAAAATATGATTGAAAGTGGGGGAGGGCATATTAGTTTTAAAACTGTTGTTGATATTGGAACGGAGTTTACCATTACACTTCCTAAGAATAGTACTTAATGAGGAATTTTTTTTTGTGTGTTATTGCTTTTTTTTCGTGTGTTGCAGCTTTGCATGCACAGCAATTAGGCAATATTCAATCAAAAAACATTTTTATTTCTCAAGACACTACTCAACTTGATTCGGCAACAATTTTTAAGGGTTCTGTTTTTTTAAGTGATGGACAAAAATCGTTTATAGAAAATGTTGATTTTGCAATTGATTATTTTTCCTCCTCACTCATTCTTCTCACTATTCCCAAAAATTCCAAACTTAAAGTGCAGTATAAAGTGATGCAGCTTCCAATTGGAAAATCTTATCAGCATAAAGATAGAGAGATTATCCAAAAGGAATTTAAAGAAATTAGAAATCCATATTTATACACTCCAACAACATCAAATGCAAATGATGTTTTTAAAAATGATGGACTAAAAATGAATGGGAGTTTATCTCGTGGTTTGGCATTTGGTAATAACCAAAACGTAGTGCTTAATTCAAATCTAAATTTACAAATTGCCGGAAAAATTAATAACGATATTGATATTTTAGCTGCAATAAGTGATGATAATAATCCTATTCAACCTGAAGGAAATACACAGCAGTTACAAGATTTTGATAAAGTGTTTATTCAGTTAAGTAAGAATAAAACAAAACTGGTAGTGGGCGATTTTGAAATGAAACGTCCTGCAAATAGTTATTTCATGAATTACTATAAAAAATCTCGTGGTGGTCAGTTTGGTTCTGCAATTAATATGGGCAAAAATAGAGTGTTGAATTTTGGTGCAGAAGCTGCAATTTCTCGTGGACGATTTGCGAGAAATATTATAAATGGAGTGGAAGGAAATCAAGGTCCGTACCGATTGAGTGGAACCAATGGCGAAACCTTTATTATCATTATTTCGGGAACTGAAGCGGTGTATTTGGATGGAGAAAAACTAACACGTGGTGAGCAAAATGATTTTGTGATAGATTATAATTCGGGTGAAATTATTTTTATGGCAAAACGCATCATTACTCAATATAGCCGTATTATCATTGAGTTTCAATATTCAGATAGAAATTTTGGACGTTCAGTTTTTCATATCAATTCGGAGTTTGAACAAAAAAATGAATACCGCATTCGTGCTAATTATTTTATGGAACAGGATAATAAAAGCCAACCGCTTTTGCAAAATTTAACAGACAGTAACATTGCAATTTTAGCTTCTGTTGGAGGTCATTTAGATGAAGCACTTGCTCCAAGTGAAACCAAAACAAATACATTTTCTACCAGCAGAATTTTGTACAGAAAAATTGATACCGCAGGCTATACAGGAATTTATGTGTATACTGATAATGCAAATTCGGATAGTGTTTTTTATCAATTAAATTTTTCATTTGTTGGCAATGGAAGTGGAAATTATATTTTGTCTCAATCGGCTGCAAACGGAAGAGTATTTCAATGGGTGGCTCCACAAAATGGCGTAAAACAAGGGAATTACGAACCTGTTACCTTATTAATCAGTCCTAAACGAATGCAAATGCTTTCGGTTGGAGTAGATGTGTTGGCTATAAAAAACTCAACGTTAAGTGTTGAATTGGCTCAATCTAATTATGATAAAAATTTATTTTCTTCATTAGATAAATCCAATGATGTAGGTTATGGTTTTAAACTTAATGGAAGCAATATGATTCCATTAGAAAGCAAACAACAAAATTTTTGGAATGTTAAAACTGAATATAGTTACGAATATGTGGATCAAAATTTTAGGTATATAGAACGATACAGAAATGTAGAGTTTGATAGAACTTGGAATAGGCAATTAAACAATCAACAAAAAACTGATACTGGATATAAAGAAAATATTTTTTTAGCCAAAACATCAATCAATAAATCAAGTATTGGAACAGTTTATTATCAAATAGGATATTATGATAGGGCTTCTGCATTTAATGGTTTGCAGAGTTTTGCTGGAACCAATTTACGCTTTGGTAAAAACTCTTTGATAACAGAAGCAGAATGGATTTCATCCAAAGATAAAACTGTATCACAATTATTAAGTAACGATGTAAACAGATATAAAATAGATTATAATAGGAAGCTGTTTTTTTTAATTACTGGAGTAAAATATGAAACAGAAAAAAGTAGTTTTAGAAGAGCGAATGATAGTTTATTGAATGGAAGTTTTTTATACAATCAAACTACATTTTATTTACGAAATGCGGATAGTACATCATTGAAATATAAAATTGACTACTCACAACGTGAAGATTTTTTGCCAAGCAATTCAACATTTTTTAATGCAAGTACCGGAAGAAATTTAAATGGAGGAATAGAGTGGATGCAAAAAAATAATAACCGACTTTCTGGAAGTTTTACATACCGTGATTTTAGTGTGAAAGATACCAATTTCACTAAATTAAAACCTGAGCAAACTATTCTCTCAAGAATTGAATATGACTATCGTTTTTTTAAAAGAGTATTTTCTGCCAATACTTATTTTCAGTTGGGCTCAGGAAATGAATTGCGCAGAGATTATCAATTTTTAGAAGTTCCGGTTGGACAAGGAATTTATGTTTGGAAAGATTTTAATGATGATGGCAAACAACAACTCAATGAATTTGTAGCGGCATCATTTTTAGAGAAAAATCAAGCTAATTATATCAAAGTTTTTTTGGCAACTACATCAACTATTCGTACCAATAGCAATCAATTTAATCAAACATTAAATATAAATCCAAGCGCATTATGGTTTAATAAATTGGGAATCAAAAAATTTATTGCCAAATGGAATAATCAAACCGCTTTAAAAATTGATAGAAAAACTACAGTGTTAAATAATGCCGATTTTGTCAATCCGTTTTTATTAAATGTAAAAGATAGTCAGCTTATTTCTCTTTCATCAACGTTGCGAAATACCTTATTTTTTAATCGCTCCAACCCTACTTTTGGTTTTGACGTAAATTATCAAGACAACCGAAGCAAAGTTTATCAAACCAACGGATTCGACTCTAAACACAGGCAAGAGCAAGGGGTAAATGTGCGTTGGAATTTTACCAATGCTTGGGGAGTAAATGGAACGGTTAATTATGGAACACGTACTTATTATTCTGATTTTTTTTCGATAAATAATTTTAGCTATCAATTTTATGAGGTGAAACCAAAGCTGATTTATCAGATTAGTCAAAATTTAAGAGCCACACTTTTGTTTAGTTATTTTGAGGGGAAAAATAATGTTGAGTATGGCGCTCAAATTGGAACCAACAGAGAATTGGGTGGAGAGCTTCGATACAATGTGAGTACAACAGGAGTAATTAATGGAAAATACAGCCTGTATAAAGTTTCATTTAGTGGAGATAATTTATCGAGTCCTGTGGGATATGATATGTTGAATGGTTTTACGGTTGGGCAAAATGCAGTTTGGAATATTAATTTCCAACAACGCTTGGGAAACAATCTTCAAATTAATTTAAATTATGATGGACGAAAAACTGCTGGTGGTGATATTATTAATATTGGCAGAATGGAAGCGAGGTATATTTTTTAAGGAGTGATTATCAATTTCCTAATTCTTTTTAAAGGTCCACTGCAATAACTTTGATGACAGTTTACACATTTACCAATTACCAAATTGTAATATTTTGTTTGTTCTTTTGGATGTTTAAATAATGCTTTATATGCCTCTTGAAATAAACGTGCATTTTCATAAAATTGAGGTTCCAAAACAGAAGGATCTGTGGGCTCAACTAAATAAAATCTAATGAATGGAAATTTCAAAGAATCTACCTGTTCACCTTTTGCAATAAGTTCTTTTATAAGCTGTGCATTTTTTGCCATCTCACGCATCATCAGTGCCATTGGTTTAGGATTGTTTGGATCCTTGATGGTTTCATTATTACAAGATTCATCAATTGTATCTGTAATTTTTTCTGTTGATGAGTTAGATTGTGATTGCTCTTTATTTTTATCCATTGCATTAGAACATGAATAGATTAAAGCAAAAAAAAGTGCCGATAAAAATATAATAGATTTAATTTTCATTTATCTTATAAAATATAAAAGTAACTAATATGAACATCCATTTTAAAAATCCCAAATCGGCTAATTAGGTACAACAGATAATTTAAGTTTATGGTCAACAAAAACTGTTTGTTCTCTATCTGGTCCAACGGAAATTACATTCACATCCAATCCAATTTGTGACGACACATATTTCATATATTCTTTAAATGTTTGAGGCAGCTTTTCATAATCTTTTACAACAGATAAATCTTCACTCCAACCTTTAAATGATTTGTATTGAGGATTAATTTTTGCATCCGCAATATTAAAAGGAATTTCAGTAGTGCGTTTTCCTTCAATCTCATATTCGTCACAAACTAATACTTCTTCAAAGCCACTTAACACATCGCTCTTGGTACAAATTAAATCAGTAACTCCGTTTAGCATCAACGCATATTTTAATGAAGGTAAATCAAGCCATCCGGTTCTGCGTGCTCGCCCTGTTGTAGCTCCAAATTCAAAACCTAATTTGCGTAATTTTTCTCCAGTTTCATTTTCTTGTTCTGTGGGAAAGGGGCCACTTCCAACACGTGTACAATAGGCTTTAAAAATACCAAATACTTTATTGATTTTATTTGGTGAAACACCTAATCCACTACAAACGCCACCTGTTATGGTATTGGATGAAGTAACAAAAGGGTAGGAGCCAAAATCGATATCGAGCAATGTTCCTTGGGCACCTTCTGCTAGTATTTTTTTTCCATTGTTTAACAAGTCTTGAATAAAATATTCGGAGTTAATAATTTGAAATTGTTTGATAAATTCAATGGCTTCAAAAAATGCAGGTTCGTGTTCGCTCAAATCATATTTATAATTAAAACGATCTAATAAAGTTTTATGATTGGCAACTGCTGTATCGTATTTTGCTTTAAAATTTGGGGCTAAAATATCACCAATACGCAAACCACTTCTTCCAATTTTATCTTGATAAGTTGGACTGATTCCACGAAGTGTAGAACCAATTTTGTGTTCGCCTTTATGCGCTTCACTTGCAGCATCTACTAAGCGATGTGTAGGCAAAATCAAATGCGCTTTTTGGGAGATATATAAATTCTTTTTGGGGTTAGCGCCTGAAGAAGAAATTTTATCTATTTCTTTTTTCAATGTTACAGGATCTATAACAACACCATTACCAATTATATTAATACAATCTTGATGAAAAATTCCTGAAGGGATAGTATTTAGCACATGTTTTTGACCGTTAAACTCAAGCGTATGTCCAGCATTTGGTCCACCTTGAAATCTTGCCACAGCATCATATTGAGGAGTAAGCACATCAACAATTTTTCCTTTTCCTTCGTCTCCCCATTGGAGCCCCAAAACTACATCTATCATTTATTGGTTAATTAGTTATTGAATTATTTTTTTTACTTCTGTATGACAGGTTAAACATTTTCCATCTGAATCTAATTTGGGTTGACCAAATAAATGCAAAGAGTGATCGGTAATTTCAAAATTTAATAATTCGCCCATCATATTTTTTATTTGTTGAATGCGTGGATCACAAAATTCTAAAATTTTATTGCAATGGTTACAAATCATATGATCGTGTTGTTTAAAACCATACGCACCTTCATATTTAGCTAAATTCTTTCCAAACTGATGCTTGGTTACCAAACCGCATTCTAATAATAAATCAAGGGTATTATAAACAGTTGCACGGCTCACTCTGTAATTTCTATTTTTCATGTGAACGTATAAAGTTTCCACATCAAAATGATCTTTATTGGAATATATTTCATCCAAAATAGCGAAGCGTTCAGGAGTTTTTCGCTGTTGTTTTTTTTCAAGGTAGCCAATAAATAGCTTCTTTACTTCTTGTTTAATATGTTCGGTTGATTGAGCTGCTAACATGTTTTTTGTTGATGATAATCAACGGAGCGAAATAAGAGTTTTTTCGGTTAAAACCATTCACAAGTTATCCAATAATATTATTCATTTAAACTGCTGCAGTAACTGCTTCTTTATGAATTTTCTTTACCAAACCTTGTAAAACATTTCCAGGGCCACATTCAATAAATTCTGTAGCACCATCGTTTAACATGCTTTGCACACTTTGTGTCCAGCGAACAGGAGCAGTTAATTGAGCTATTAAATTATTTTTTATTTGTTCAATATTGGTTACACCCTTGGCTGTTACATTTTGATATATTGAACAAATAGGAGTATTAAATGGAGTTGATAAAATGGCTTCTTGCAATTCAATTCTTGCGGGTTCCATCAGAGGAGAGTGGAATGCACCACCAACAGGTAATACCAATGCACGTTTTGCTCCGGCAGCTTTCATTA
Organism: Bacteroidota bacterium; assembly: GCA_025359805.1. Classification (GTDB taxonomy): domain Bacteria; phylum Bacteroidota; class Bacteroidia; order UKL13-3; family UKL13-3; genus CAIUEQ01. The sequence continues at coordinate 18,794 of JANYDU010000030.1, read as the reverse complement.
AATCACAAGCATTATTTATTCCCGCAATTGAACCTGAAATAACCAATTGACCTGGGCAATTATAATTTGCAGGCACCACAATTTCATTTGTAATAGATGCACATACTTCTTCTACTTTAGTATCATCCAAACCCAATACAGCAGCCATAGTTGAGGGTTGCAACTCACAAGCCTTTTGCATGGCCATTGCACGTTTATAAACCAAGCGTAAACCATCTTCAAAACTTAATGTTTTATTGGCAACCAATGCCGAAAATTCACCTAATGAATGCCCTGCTACCATATCTGGCTTAAAGGCATCACCCAAAATAATAGCTTTAATGACGGAGTGTAAAAATATGGCAGGTTGTGTAACTCGAGTTTGCTTTAGTTCTTCATCGGTTCCACTAAACATAATATCTGTGATGCGGAAACCCAATATTTGATTGGCTTGTTCAAATAATTCTTTCGCTTGTGAGTTGCTATCGTAAAGATCTTTACCCATCCCAACAAATTGAGAACCTTGACCCGGAAATATGTATGCTTTCATTAAAATTTATTATAGATTCTTGAAATTAATATCTGTAAAACAAATAATGTGTAGCTTTCGCTCTAAACGCAACCAAATAACTACTCTGCTTATCAAATTTATAAACCTTATATTCTTCATGCTTATTAACACTCATTTCTCTATTAACAATTTTAGCAAGTTTTGGATCGTCTATTTCCTGATGATTATTTACATCAGTATTCATATTCATATTTTTTTCTCCTCTTTTTTTAAGAGTTTACCATCAGACATACTAAATGTATTTGTATATTCTTGAAAGCGAATTCGGAAGTCGTAATTAATTAGGGATTTCTTAGTATCAATTTCATAATAATAGGAATAAAAATGTTCATAGTCTTCATATTGGGGATCAAAATCTGAATTTTGCCAAATCTCTTTACCGTTTGAATCAAACTTTATATGGCAATAGTATAAGAATATCTACGCATTTCAAAAAAAATAAGCGAAAGTGTTTTCTCGCTTATTCAGTCAAAGGGTATATGAAATACTAATTAAACAATCTAAAATCCTGCATGGCTTTTACAAGCTCATCTAGTTTAATGATATGTTTACGTTTATTTACCCATAAATAGGTATTAGCATTTTCTATTTGCTCTAAATAATTTCTTTTTTCTATACTTACAAATACATCATCGGTTATATTGTAATCAAAATATAATACCGTTCCTTCTGGAGTAGCACCTTTCATAAAATCAGATTTTAGCTTATCAATATTAGCTAAAAAAGCTTCGCACTTATTTGCAGGAATATGAGTGAAAAAAATAGAAAGGTCGCCTAACTGACGAATAAAATCATTACCACGCACGTTGGAGTACAAATCATTCACATCAAAATAATAAATGCTATCATAAATAAAAAATGCTTTGGCAATTTTGTGTGAGCCGATAATCAGATATTTTAGGGTATCACTTTTATAAGCAATGAGCTCAAGTTGTGCTTTGTTAACAGATTCTTGATGACGATATAATAGTTTGGTTTTGCTGGTAGAAAAACTCCCTGCATGATGTTGTTCTACATTGTTTTTAGTGTAGTAATCCCAAACATTTGTTACCGATTGTGAGCATGAGTTTAGCAACGAAACGATAATAAAAATACCAATATATTTTATGAAAGAGGTTAAGTTAACATTCATACGCTGATGGTTATATAATCAAATGTAAAAAAATTGATTTCAAAAAAAAATCATTCGCCAAAATATTCCACAAACTGTTTTTCGGTTTCGTATAATTTTACAGCATGCAGTTTCCCATTTTCGATGTGAGGTTCCAATTGTGCCCAAATTTCGACAACTAAATTTTCTATTGAAGCCAATTTGCCTTTCATAAAATCTACATCTTCGTTAATGTTCATGTGATCTAATTTATCAATCACAAAATGTTGAATCACCACTTTAAGTTTTTTTAAATCCATTACCATTCCTGTATTTTCATCAGCTATGCCTTTTACAGTAACATATAAATCAAAGTTGTGCCCATGAAAATGTTTATTGGCACATTTGCCAAAAAAAGATTCATTCTCTTCATCACTCCATTTTGGATTATACAATCGATGAGCAGCATTAAAGTGCTCTTTACGTGTAATATAAACCAACTTTTTTTTATTCTCCATTACTGGTTTTATGCTATCTATTTATGGACAAATATACAATCCTCTTTCAATCTAACTAATAACCTAAGTGAATAAATATACTTCTGTTATGCCAGTATATCATACTTGCAAAACTCTCGCTAACACTATTTTTATTTGTTGGTTTGTTAGTGCATAAAAAAAGCCAATTTGAAATGTCAAATTGGCTTTTTTTATAATGATTAGATTTTAGTAACGATACATTTCTGCTTTAAATGGACCTTCAACTGCAACACCAATATAATCAGCTTGCTCTTTATCCAATATGGTTAATTTAGCACCAATATGTGCAAGGTGTAAGAACGCTACTTTTTCATCTAAATGTTTAGGCAACACGTACACTTTGTTTTCATATTTATCACTATGATTCCATAATTCAATTTGTGCTAAAGTTTGGTTTGAAAAGGAGTTACTCATTACAAAACTTGGATGTCCCATTGCACAACCTAAATTCACTAAACGACCTTCAGCTAAGATGATGATTTCTTTTCCATCAACATTATAAACATCCACTTGTGGTTTCACTGTAAATTTACTTGAGCCATAATTTTTGTTCATCCATGCCATGTCAATTTCGTTATCAAAGTGACCGATATTACAAACGATAGATTTATCACGCATTGCTTTAAAGTGGCGATCGGTAATGATCTTCACATTTCCTGTTGCTGTAACAAAAATGTTTGCGCGAGAACAAGCTTCTTCCATCGTAACTACTTCAAATCCATCCATAGCAGCTTGTAATGCACAAATTGGATCAATTTCAGTTACCAATACGCGAGCACCTGCACCGCGAAGTGATTCTGCTGAACCTTTACCTACATCACCATAACCTGCAACTACTGCCACTTTTCCTGCCATCATAATATCTGTTGCTCTACGAATGGCATCAACTAATGATTCTTTGCAACCGTATTTATTATCAAATTTTGATTTAGTAACCGAATCATTCACATTGATTGCCGGAACTAATAATGTTCCTTTTTTCATACGCTCATATAAGCGATGAACACCAGTTGTGGTTTCTTCTGATAAACCTTTTATTCCTTTTGCTAATTCAGGGTAACGATCAAAAACCATATTGGTTAAATCTCCACCATCATCCAAAATCATATTTAAAGCTTGACCATTTGAAAATGCATGAAGTGTTTGTTCGATACACCAGTCAAATTCTTCTTCGTTTTGACCTTTCCAAGCATACACAGGAATACCCGCAGCAGCAATAGCAGCAGCAGCATGATCTTGTGTAGAAAAAATATTACATGAACTCCAAGTTACTTCTGCACCTAAAGCTTTTAATGTTTCTATTAATACGGCAGTTTGAATAGTCATGTGAAGACAACCTGCAATACGTGCACCTTTTAAAGGTTGTTGTGCTCCGTATTCTTTTCTGATTGTCATCAAACCAGGCATTTCTGCTTCTGCCAATTTAATTTCTTTTCTTCCCCACTCTGATAGTGAGATGTCTTTTACCTTGTAGGGTAATTGTGATTTTGTGTCGCTCATAAAATGTTATTTGTTAAAGGTTTGCAAAAGTATGTGATGGGCTACTGATAAAAAAATTTATTTTATGTTAGAACAACACAACTACATTTGTGTTTTAAATGACAAATATGCGTTATTAAACTTGATGGCTTAATGATTGTATGTTGGTCGGTAAATTACTCATTTTTAAAATCTAAAAATTATGTCATACCCAGAAATGTTGGTTGCTCCAATGAGACAACAATTGTCAGATGTAGGTTTCAAATCATTGATGACTCCTGCCGAAGTTGAACACGAATTAACAAACCAAACAGGAACCAAATTATTGGTGTTTAATTCTGTTTGTGGATGTGCTGCCGGAACTGCTCGTCCGGGAGTGATGAAAGCTGTTACCCAATCATCAAAAAAACCAGATGCGCTATTAACAGTTTTCGCAGGGCAAGAAGCAGAAGCAGTTGCAAAAGCACGTGAGTTTACAGCCCCTTATCCACCATCATCGCCAAGTATTGCTTTGTATAAAAATGGGGAGTTGGTTCATTTTATCGAACGCCACATGATTGAAGGAAGAAGTGCCGAAATGATAGCTGCAAACTTAGAAGCTGCCTTTGAAGAGTTTTGTTAATTTCTGTTTTTAAATTGATTCGAAAATGCCTCAACAATTGAGGCATTTTTTTTTTATAATTTTTGAAGTTGCAAGGTTAATTTTTCAATAATTTTTACCCACGAATACGTTTCGTAAAATGATGGAGGAATAGTTGATGTAGAATTTATATTATTTAAAATGCCATCCACAAATGCTTGCCAATTATTATCCGGAGTGATGATGAGTTTATCGCCACATACAGTTGGGTCAATCCCTTCAGCACCAGTTTTGGTTGAAATTACAGTTTGGTTCATAGCCAGTGTATCAATAGCTTTTGTTTTTACACCACCACCACTTAGTATCGGATTTATCATCACATCGGCACCATCAATATAGGCATTTATATCATCCACAAATCCGCAATAAATAAGTTCAGGTTTTTGTGTTAATTTTTCTTGAACTCGTTGAGGTAAATTTTTTCCGCAGATGAGTATTTTAAAACTAAATTTTTCTTCTTGTTTTAAAAGCGGATAAATATAATCGGCAATAAATTCAACCGCTTCGTAATTTGGGGCATAACTCATGGTGGCAAAAAACAATAGAATCTTCTCATCACTTTTTATCTGATAAGTTTCTTCTAAAAATGTTCTATGTGATTTATTTTTTATTGGAGTCTTAGTAACCTCAATTCCATAAGGAGTGAGCATAGTTTTAGTTTCATCCAAATCAAATTCATAAATGGCTTTTTGTCTATCTACTTCACTCACAAAAATTACAAGGTCGGAAATTTTGTACGTCCATTTTTCATAAATATACAGCATTTGCCAAAACCATTTTCCCATACTTTTAAATCTCAAGTATTCGATATTATTACTGCGTAGAAATATTTTTTTTCGAGAGAAAATTTTTAATAAAAGCATTAACCAACCAAACCAAGGCTGATCAAAAAATAATAACTCCGTATTTTTTTGCTTAATGAGTTTGAGTAAACGTGGTAATAAAAAAATATTGATATAACGACTAATTTTGAAAGGCATTCCAAAGATGATTTGAAATTTGGAATTTGGAATTTGGAATTTGGAAGAGTAGGGTTCTACCGTAAAAACAGTTACATCATGTTTATGCGAAAGGTATTTTAAAATGTTTAGTGTAGAAATTTCTCCACCTGTTGTTGCAGGTAAAAAAGGATAAGAGATAATGGCAAGTATATTTCGTTCTGAGTTTTCGATAGTACAATATTGCTATTTTCTTATGATAAATTTTCAATTCAAAAAAGTAAACTCATTTGTTATTGATGATGTGTTTGTTAATTTATTTTACATCAAAATATTTCAGCGTAAAATCGTAATTGTTCCGTGGTAAATTTTTGTGTTATTTAATAAATCATTTGTTTCAATCATATAAAAATAAATTCCATCTGAAGCATCAACATTATTAATTAAACCATTCCACCATTTCCCGTTTGGTATTTCAAATTCATTAACCATTGAACCCCATCTATTCCAAATACTTCCTTTCAAATAATGCAATGAAAAAGGAGTATAACCTATTTCAAATACATCATTCACACCATCGTTATTTGGCGTAAAAACATTGGGAATAATTAGGTTAATATTATTTACAACCCTGATGGTTGTTTCAAAACTATCTACACAACCTCTTTGATTGTATGCCAATAATTTTACCACATATAGTCCGTCTTTTAAAAAACGATGTGAGGGATTTTGCTGCGTTGATATTGATGTGGTATCGCCAAAATTCCACATAAATGAAACTGCCGATAAGGAACTATTATTGGTAAACTGAACATCAAGTGGTACATATCCAATGGTAGGATTTGCCGTAAAAGAAGTAACATTTTTAAACAATGCACAACTATCCAAAACAGTAATTATTGCTTCCAAACTATCAGCACAACCTCTGCTATTAAATACAATTAATTTGGTGTGGTAAACACCTTTTTTTGAAAATACATGAGTAGGGTTTTGCAATGAAGATGTAGCTGTACCATCTCCAAAATTCCAAATAAATGTTTTTGCACTTGTTGCAGTTGTAGCTTTAAATTGAACAGTTAATGGTTCGGGACCATTTGAAATACTCGAATAAAAAGCAGCAACATTTTTAATATCGGCACAACTATCAATTACATTAATAATTGTTTCAAAACTATCAATGCAACCTTTGCCGTTAAAGGCGATAAGCTTTACTTTATTTTTTCCTGTTGTATAAAAAATATGCGTAGGATTTTTTAGCGTTGATGTAGAAGTTGCATCACCAAAATTCCAAATAAAAGAAGTGGCTGATGGAAAACTATTGTTGGTAAATTGAATAGCAAGAGGAGCAACACCAGTTAATGCGCTTGCCGTAAAAGAGGCTCCATGAATAAAGTCGGCACAACTATCAATAATATTAATTATTTTTTCTACACTATCCACACATCCTTTTAAATTATAGGCAAAAAGTTTTGCATGATGGCTACCCGCTTTTAAATAAGTATGCGTAGGATTTTTTAAAGTTGATGTGGCAGTTCCATCACCAAAATTCCAAATAAAAGAGGTACCAGTTGGCAAGCTAATATTGGTAAACTGAACATTTAATGGAGCTGCTCCAAGTGTATCGCTTACGTTAAATGCAGCCACGTTTTTAAAAATTAAACACGTATCAACAGTATAGGTAATAACCAATATAGGCCATTTGGTAGAATCGGGGTGGTCGCTTGAGGAAAATAACATTGTTCTATAAGTTGATTCGGTCTGAAGTTGCAACATAAATCCAAAACTATTTGATGGATTATTTACCATATCCACTACAAGATTTTTTACATTGATGTTTGTGTAATTTTGTGTTGTTGATGTACTTTGAATAAGTGAAACTTCATTTATGCTTGTAGTTGTAGGTTGATTATTCCATGTTACTGTAGTTTCATTCCAGTTTGAAGTAACGCGTTTAAGATAACTTGCATTTGCCCCAGCCTGTAATTGAGTTACCGATGATGTAGTGTTACAAAATAGAGATAGTTTAACATTATTAATTGTTGCGTTACTCGGAATTAATGACAAATCAAATTGGATTAAACTTCTTGCTATGGTTGTTGCTCCGCCCAAAGTCCAAGCCCATGAAGCTAAGTCCACATCGTTTCCGAAATTTGTATTTGTAACAGGAGTACGATTATCTATAAGTGCATCCTTACCATTAGCCGCATTAGGTCTTAGCGTAAGAATTGTTGTTTGAGCATATAGATTAGATGAAATGCTAATGATTAAAATTATATATAAATTTTTCATTTTGAGTTCATCGTCTTGTTTTGCTAAAATCAAAAGTAAGGAAAATGATTTTAACAAAATTTGATAGTCTATTTTTTTAATATTGCGAGATGTTAATAACACAAATAAAAAGCCGCAACTTTTCTATCTTCATCAACGCTCAACAATTAAATAAGCGCATCACAGAATTGGCATTAACCATGAGTAAAGATGTTGCCGATAAAGATCCTTTATTTATAGCAGTTCTTAATGGGGCATTTATGTTTGCTGCCGATTTATTTAAAGAGTTTGATTTCCCTTGTCAGATTTCATTTGTTAAAATAGCCAGTTATCAAGGTACTCAAAGTACTGGAAATATTACCGAGCTATTGGGATTAAAAGAAAATATTGAAGGCCGACATATTATTTTAATTGAAGATATTATTGATACTGGGTTAACTATAAAACATTTGCTGGAAGAGGTTATTGCAAAGAAACCTGCATCACTTCGCATTGCTACTTTATTGTTAAAAAGAGAAGCATTAAAAATTGAAATCAATCCCGAGTATGTTGGTTTTGAAGTGCCCAATAAATTTTTAATTGGTTATGGTTTGGATTATGATGGATATGGAAGAAATCTTAAACATATTTATGAAGAGGTTGAGTAATCCAAAAATGATTTTCATCAGCCACAATAAAAATTTTGAATCGGCAATTGTAAAATGATTTAATTCGCAGTGTATAAATCATAAAAAGATATGTTAAACATTGTACTCTTTGGTCCTCCGGGAGCCGGAAAAGGAACTCAATCCGAAAAGCTTATTAACAAATATGGATTGGTTCACCTTTCAACGGGCGATATTTTTAGAGCCAATATAAAAGGTGGAACAGAACTGGGAACTCTTGCAAAAAGTTATATTGATAAAGGACAATTAGTGCCTGATGAAGTTACTATTGGCATGTTAGCTAGTGAAGTGAATAAAAACCCAAATGCAAAAGGATTTATTTTTGATGGCTTTCCTCGCACGCACGCCCAAGCCGAGGCATTGGATGCTCTGCTTTCATCAATTAATTCAACAATAACAATGATGCTTGCTTTGGAAGTAGAAGAAGATGAATTAAGAAAACGTTTATTGTTAAGAGGAAAAGATTCAGGCCGTGCTGATGATCAAAATCCTGAGGTGATTCAAAATAGAATTAACGTTTATAATAACGAAACAACTCCAGTAAAACATTTTTATACCAAGCAATCAAAATACAAAGGCATAAATGGAATAGGAGAAATTGATACAATATTTACCAACTTATGTGAAGCAATTGAGAAAAAATAATTTTCATCACCTTATCATCACATCATCAAATCTTCACATCATCAAATTAATTAAATGGCAGATTCAAATTTTGTAGATTACGTAAAAATATGTTGTCGCTCGGGCAAAGGCGGTGCTGGTTGTATGCACTTATTGCGCGATAAACGTACAGCCAAAGGTGGTCCTGATGGAGGGAATGGCGGACGTGGAGGAGATATTATTTTAAGAGGAAATGCCCAACTCTGGACCTTGCTTCATCTTAAATATCGCAAACATATTATTGCCGATGAAGGACATAAAGGCGAAGGTGGAATGAGAACAGGTTTGGATGGAGAAGATGAATTTTTAGATGTACCTCTTGGAACTATTGCTAAAGATGCTGAAACTGGAGAAGTGATGTTTGAAATTTCTAAAGATGGTCAAAAAGAAATTTTATTAAAAGGTGGAAGAGGAGGATTGGGGAACTCTAATTATGCAACGGCAACACATCAAACACCAAGGCATGCCCAACCTGGAGAACCTGGAAAAGAAGAATGGAAAATTTTAGAACTAAAGGTGTTGGCCGATGTAGGTTTAGTTGGCTTTCCTAATGCGGGTAAATCAACTTTATTAAGTGTGATGAGTGCTGCAAAACCAGAAATTGCCGATTATCCATTTACTACCCTTGTGCCTAATTTAGGAATTGTACAATACAGAGATTTTAAATCTTTTGTGATGGCCGATATTCCTGGAATTATTGAAGGTGCTCATGAAGGAAAAGGATTGGGAACTCGCTTTTTAAGACATATTGAACGCAATGCAACATTGCTTTTTTTGATTCCTGCTGATAGTGACGATATCAAAAAAGAATATAAAATTTTGTTGAACGAACTCAAAAAATTTAACAAAGAATTGCTTGATAAAAAACGTTTACTCGTTATCAGTAAATCAGATTTAATAGATGATGAACTGATGAAAGAAATGAAAAAAGAATTGCCCCGTGTTCCACATATTTTTATTAGTTCGGCAACTGGATTAAATATTATCAAGCTAAAAGATAAGCTTTGGGAAATGTTAAACGATTAATTTATCATTAAAATTTAACCACAATTAATTATTTTTAATGCTATTTCTTCAATACCATTTCAGTTATATATTTTGTTTTTAATTTTAATTTAATAGTTGAGTTAGTCAACTTATTTTTATAAAATCAAAGCGCGTTGTTCATCATAAATTCGAATCTGATTTAAATCAATTCAAATATGAAAAAACTAATTTATCTATGTGTTGGAGTTATGTTACTTCACTCATGTACTGTTGTTCGTCCGGGCGAAGTTGGACTCAAACAAACTTTCGGAAAAATTAAGGATAAGGTTTATTTGCAAGGGTTATATTATTACAATCCTTTTGTTACAAAATTTTTAAGCATCGATACCAAAACAAATAACCTAACCAATGCATTTGAGAATTTGCCAACCAAAGAAGGCTTAACCATAAGTGCAGAAATGGCGGTGCTTTATCATGTAAAACCCGAAGCTGCAAAAACAATTGTTTCTACAATTGGAGTTACGTTTGAAGAAACAGTTTTGTTAAGTGTTTTTAGATCAGCTGCTGCCGATGTTACCGCCAAGTTTTTTGCAAAAGATATGTACACCGGAGCGCGTGAAGAAATTGAAAAAGATATTGCCGCAGAAATGTCGTCCATACTTTTGAATAGAGGTTTTGTAATAGAAAATGTATTGCTCAAACAAATTACTTTGCCCGATGGATTAAAAAAATCTATTGAAGGAAAATTAGAAGCTGAACAAGATGCACAACGTATGGAATTTGTGTTGAATAAAGAAAAAAAAGAAGCCGAGCGTAAAGTAATTGAAGCCGAAGGAATAAAAAAATCTCAGGTTATTATTTCGGAAGGACTTACTCCACAAATTATTCAATACAAAAGCATTGAAGCCTTTAAAGACTTATCAGGTTCGCCAAATGCAAAAGTTATTATTACAAATGGAAGTGCCCCATTTTTGATTAATGGAAACATGAGTAAGGAATAGGTTTTTTGTTGAAAGAAAGAATAAATTGCCCTATGAAGTATTTCTATTTACTGCTTATTCTTTTTCTGTTTCAATATGTAAATGCTCAATATAAAATTGACGTATTAGACAGCAATACATTCACACTTGACAAAGGTGTTGTATTAAGTAAAATTTCATTTAGAGGATTAAGTGTGGTGGATGATAAAACTATTTGGGTAAGCGGAAGCAGAGGAACAATTGCACGCAGCGTTGATGGAGGAAAAACATTTCATTACAGCCAAATTAAAGGCTACGAAAAAAGTGATTTTAGAGATATAGAAGCCTTTGATGATAAGCGTGCAATTATGATGAGTAGTGGAACTCCAGCTTATATATTGAAAACAATTGATGGTGGGCAAAACTGGAAAGAAGTATATAAAAATTTAGATACTGCTTACTTTTTAGATGCCATGGATTTTTGGAATGAACAAAAAGGAATAATTGTTGGAGATCCCATTCACAAACATTTTTTATTATTACAAACTAATGATGGAGGTGAAACTTGGCAAGAATTGGATACATCAAAAACACCAATAGCATTTGATGGTGAAGCGGTTTTTGCAGCAAGCGGAACGAGTTTGAGAGTTAATAAATATTATGGTGAATTTGTTTTTGTTAGCGGAGGAAGTTATTCGGTAATAAGAGGAGCCAATATTAAGCGAGAACATTTTAAATGGAAAAAATATAAGATACCTATAATTCAAGGCAAATCTTCAACGGGTGCATTTTCAGTAGCATTTGATTCAGTTAATGCAATAGTTGTTGGTGGGGATTATGAAATTGATTCTTTAACTGGAAATAATTCTTCTTATCACTTCGGTCAACAAGAAGAAATGTTTGTTAAGTTAAATAGTGATGTGTTTGGTTATCGCTCATGTGTTGAAGCAATTCATAACGATGAGTTTATTGCATGTGGAACTACGGGAGGTGATATTTTTAGAAATAAAATGTGGCGAAATATTTCCAAAGAGGCCTTCCACGTTGTTCGTAAATCCAAAAAAGGAAAGGCTGTTTTTTTAGCTGGGCCAAAAGGAAAAATTGGGAAATTGGTTTACTAAGCTACTTACTTAAAATTGTTATTTCGTTTTTATAAGTACTTGAATTATTTTTTTTGTCAGTAACGGTTAGTACAAATTCAACCTTGGTGTCGCGAATTGTTTTGTCGTCAAATTCATAAATCAGTAAATCATTTTTAGCATCAAAATCCATCAAAATCCATTTGCCATTTATGGTTGCTTTGTAGGCAGAAATTCCAGAAAGGTTGTCATCAATTTTTATTTTAATACCCAATGTGTCCCTTACTATTTTGTCTTTGGAAATATTTAAAGTTTTTATTGAAGGTGCAATAGAATCAATAGTTACAAAGTAATTTCCGAAGGTATTACTACGTGCAGTTACAAATCCATTTTTAAATTCGCCTCCGGCAGATCTAACGTTTCCGTTTTCTTTTACCGTGTAAGCGAGTAGTAATTTGTCGCTAAATTTTTCTACCCCTTCTTCTGGTTTTATAGAAAGTGTGAATGATTTATGTAGTGGTGTATATTGGTCGTGAATTTTATGTGTTAATGAAAACGAATTTTTTTCTTTGGGCTTTACTTCATAACAAAATTCAAGTGTATCATACAATGCTTTTGAAGGAACTTCAAGAACAATGTCTTTTGCTTTAAAAATATTATCTTTTCTAGGATATAAAATGGTGCTCTTGCACAAATTATTTTGTTTATCTTTTAGTGTTTCATCTGCAAATCCTTTGATGTAAAAATTTAATGAAGAGAACCGTCCATCAATGTCGCACACATTAATGGTTACTTTATGAACAGTATCATCCAACAATTTATATTTTCCCTTATTGCGTAAGTAATTATATATTTTTATGATGTTACCATCATCTAAAAAACATTTTTGAAAACGAATGCCATCACGTTTATACATTTCATAATCAATATGAGCATTAATACATCTTGAGTTTTCAAAATCAATTCTGTCTAATCGATAACTAAAATACTCTTGGTCGTCAATATAAAGTTCCATGCCATACAAACTATATTCGTTATTTAAGTTGGTCATATAATCGTAAGCTTCCACACCAAAACCTGTTAAACCTTTTGCCACCTCAATCGTATCTGAATAATATTTTACAGAATCAATAGTGATAATTTTATGTTTTGATATAGACATATCATTGAGTAAAAAAGGGCGGTTTCCATTCAAATTATAAATGATTATTTTTTTGATAGTAGGTTCATAAATATCCACTCCGGGAATGCCGAATAATTGCGGATTAATGGGTTGTTCGGTTTGGCTATTTCTGATTTCGAAGTGTAAGTGTGGGCCAGTTGATCCACCACTATTTCCGCTCCATCCAATAAGTTGTCCTTTTTTTACCGGCAATGCTTTTCCCGGAAAATGATCAAAGTCGAAACTCTCCGTTTGGTATTGATATGTTTTGATATATGCTGCAATTTCTCCTTCATATTTTTGGAGATGTCCGTATACACTTGTATAACCATTTGGATGATTGATGTAAATAGCTTTTCCATATCCAACCGAAGAAATTTTTATGCGAGAAACATATCCATCAGCAACTGCATAAATGGGCAATCCTTCTTTTTCGTAGGTGCGAATATCCATGCCACTATGAAAATGATTATCTCTTAACGAACCGAATGGAGCACTTAAATAAAGAGGAGTATCCATGGGTGATTGAAAATAGTTTTGAGGATAGTATGATTGTGCGTTTGAAGTGATGAAGAAATGAAGGAATGAAGTGATGAGGATTATTGATTTGATGATTTGACGATTTGATGATTTGATGTTATGTTCTAGACTATTATTTTTCATTATCTGATTATCAAATTATCAAGTTTTTTTATTTCACTTCGCAAGATAGCATCAAATCATTTTCAATAAAACCTTCAAGTTTATCGCCAATTTTTACTGCAGCAACACCTGATGGAGTTCCGGTATAAATTAAATCACCAACCTTAAGAGTAAAATAATTGGAGATGAATGCCACAATTTTTTCAAATGAAAAAATCATATCATGGCTATTTCCTTGTTGAACAATTTCTCCATTTTTTTTGAGTGAAAAATGAATAGTTGATAAATCTTTATTTTCAATATTGATAAAATTTCCAATAGGGGCAGAGCCATCAAAGGCTTTTGCTAATTCCCAAGGTAAACCTTTTGCTTTTAAATGAGTTTGAATATCACGAGCGGTAAAATCAATTCCCAATCCAATTTCATTAAAATAATTTCTAGCAAATTGTTCTTGAATTTTTTTTCCAACCTTATTAATTCTAATTACTAATTCCACTTCGTGATGAATATCATTAGAAAAACTAGGTAAATAAAATGGCTCATTATTTTTTAACAAAGCGGTGTCGGGTTTACTAAAAATTACAGGATTTTCGGGAACCGCATTACCAAGTTCTTTAGCGTGTTCGCTATAATTTCTTCCTACGCAAAATATTTTCATTCTTATTTTTTCTAGTCACTTTTTGCAAATGTCATAATGTTATTCGCTTCCCCAAAAATCGTTTTCTAAACCATAATTCAAAACTTGGATCAATTAAAAAATATTCACCTTTTCGTTTGTCAATGATTTCATCCAAATCCAAAGCTTTTAAAGTTTTAGTAACATTTGCTGATGAACCCAGTTTAAATTCCTGAATGATATCAGCAGAACTTAATCCCGAATGGTTATCGCTTGCGATAGCACGTATGATAGCAATTTTTGAATTGCTCATGCTTTCTGCTTCACGTTCAAATAGGTTAGCATTTTGATTAACCAAATCTTCAATGGAAGCATTTACATCATCATCTTTCACTGTTTTCCCACTTCGTATCCAAACTAAATAACACAATTGTTGAATATAATAAGGATGACATTGCATGAGATTAATGATTCTATCAATTTGATCGAGATTGATTTTCTTTTTTGTTTTTGCGAATGCATTTAAAATAAAAGGTTGCCAATATTTTGCTTGAATTTTTTCAAGATACATGGTATCGCCAAAACGATAAAAAGGCATATTTTTTTTCTCAAACAATTGTATAAGTAAACTACGTTTGCTGCCATACAAACAATAGGTTACATGTTGATGAAGTTGCCAATAACTTCTCAATCTTTTTTGGAAAGCAAGGTTATCAGTAAAGCTCGAAATATTTTGAAACTCATCAATGCAAATGATAATTTTTATTTTTTTTTCTTTCGCAATTCTTTCGGGTAAATTTAAAATGGTTTCGTAACTTTTTTTTATATCCTTTACGTCAAAACTCAAATCAAATTCATGTTGTGTATCTGCCGAAATACTAATTTTGGGTGTAACATTTTTTAAAAACAATTTGGCGTTATTTACCCATTCATCAAATTTTGTGGAACTACATTTAATAACTTCTTTGGCATATGCTTCGTAAAATTCCGACTCGGTGCGGATGCTAAATAAATCAATGTATGCAAAGCGAAATTGTTTGTGTGCTTTATTCATCGCAGTGCCAACTTCTTTTACTAAACTTGATTTGCCCCATCTTCTTGGCGAAATTAAAATGGTATTTACTTTATGGGCAAAATTAAGTGCAAGTCTTTTCTTCTCGTCCGTACGATTTACAAATGTTTCTCCCACTGCAATTCTTCCAAATGCAAATGGAGAGTTGTCTTCGTCTAAAAATGATAAATCCATAAACTGAATAATTGGCCAACAAATGTAAACAATTTATTTGACTAACCAAATAGTAACTAACCAAATAGTAACTAACTAAATAGTTAGTTTACGTAGATAGCCTTTAATTTTGTATTTTCATGAGTTCTGCCTGCACAAAGTGCATTAATTTTTTGATATAAATATCAGAGAAATTAAATTCAATTCCGGCTGTTTTATAAATATCTCCAATAGTTTTTGTATAGCCTAAACTTAATGCAGCTTTATATTGTTCAATAGCTTTTGGTTTATTGCTTTTATAATTTTTCCAAACCGCCAATGCACCTAACTGAGCCATTCCATATTCGATATAATAAAATGGAACTTCAAATAAGTGTAATTGTTTTTGCCACGTATAAGTTTGTATATCTTCATAACCTGTCCAATCAACGATGGCTGTTCCAAATTCTTTACTTAGTTCAATCCAATATTTTTTTCTTTCATCAACGGTATGTTCAGGATGAGTATAAATCCAATGTTGAAATTTATCAATGGTAGCAATCCAAGGTAAAATTTTGATAATGCCTTCTAAGTGTTCTTCTTGCGCACGATTAAAATCTTCTTTGGTTTTATAAAATTCATCTTGCCCATCATAGCTAATTAATTCCATGCTCATGCTGGCTAATTCAGCAACCTCACTTGGGCAACTTTTAAATGCAGCCAATTCTAAATCTTTGCTCAAAAAAGAATGTATAGCATGTCCGCCTTCATGCACCATGGTTTCCACATCACGGGTTGAACTTGCAGCATTCATAAAAATAAATGGAACACTTGTCTCGGCCATGGGGTAATTGTATCCACCTGGAGCTTTTCCAATTCTACTTTCTACATCAAGTCTATCCATACTATCCATAGTTTGAATACACCAAGCAAAATAATCATCCACTTTTCTAAAGCAGTTTTCTGTTTTATCAATCAAATCTTTTCCGCTTGTAAATGGCTCCAATGCAGCACGATTTTTTGTGTCTACATCCATATCCCAAGGTTTTAAGTCAAAACCTAATTCAACTTTTCTTTTTTCGTTGAAGGCTTTTACCAATGGCAATACTTCTTTTTGAATGGCATCATGAAATGAAAAACAATCTTGAGGTGTATAATCAAAACGTCCCATTGCTGCAAACATGTAGTCTCTAAAATTTTGAAAACCTGCATTAAGTGCAACCTGATGACGAAGTTTAATAAGTTTGTTAAACAGCTCGTCTAACTCATTGGCATGAGCCATTCTTTTTTCATTTATCTTTTTAAAAACTTCTTCGCGTTTTTTTCTGTTCGGGTCTTTTAAAAAATTAGAAGCTTGTTGTAAGGTAAGTTCTTTTCCATCTATTTCTACGGTTAGGCTTCCAATAATGGCTCCGTATTTTTGTGATTCGGTTGAAATTTCAGCAAATAATGGAACGTTTGCTTCTCTAAAAATTTCAATATCTTTTTTGATGCCACGCAAGTAAATAAAATATTTATCGTGATCGAGGTCATTCAAAAAAGGATTCTCAGCTAATTTTTTATTTAGCTTATCAGACAGTGGAGAAATTTTCGGGTCGATTTCTGTTACAAAAAAGAGGTATGCTTTTTCCAACTCTTTATTAGTCGTGTCACATGTCATGCGCACGTAACGCCAAGCTAAATCTTCGCTCAAAAAAGCATCCAACTCACTTCTATCTTTGAGCCAGTTTTCTAATTCAATTTTTGAATGGATTTCTCTTTCGAGTAATTGCGAAAAAAAGGGTTCAAGTACTTGCCATGAAGTTACTTTTAATTTATCAGGTAGAAAATTTCGGTGTGTGATGACGATCATTTTGTATATGATTTAAGTGTTCGAATTAATATTATAAATAGCAAATTGTAATATTATTTTCTCGTTTAATGAAAAACATTAATATTGAATCGTAAATTGAATATCAATGGATAAGAATGAAGTAAATTATTTGATTGAGCAAGCTGAAAATTATTTCGGGAAAGAATTGTTAGTTATTAAAGATTTACCCAATTCAAAAACGGAAAAAAAATTTTTTATATTTTTCGATATTGATTGGTTAGGCTATGGAAAAATAACTTCAGAAAACAGTTTTATCAATCAACGAATTGACGAATATTCTTTTGATGTCTGGGCAATTCTGCAATCAGAAGATGGAAATATCATCAATAGGATAAACCTTAAAAGAGTAATTCAAGCAATAGATAATGATTTACCTATCTATTATAATTTTTAAGGCATTAGCAAAATGAAAGCGACTAAATTAATATGTAATATCTCATTTTTTGTGCTATTACTTGTTTCGTGTCACAATTCTACTAATGAAAAATCTACAATCTCACAAAATGATACTTTGACTCAAATTCTTAAGCAAAGAGAAAATGTATTAGCTCTATTATATAGAAAAACCAATGTTGAATATCATAAAAGTAGTTTGAAGAACTTAGAAATAATTAATGGATTCAGATCTTTGAAGCTGGGAACATCATTCGATGATCTGTTTTTTAAAGGATGGGATATACAATATGAAAATTTGTCGGACTCTTCGATAATATATGCAAAAACTGATTTAGACATTTATAGCCTTGACGTAGAAAATGTAACCTTTAGGTCTGCAACATTAACATTTTTTAATAAAAATCTCATCTCAATTGAATTGTGCGCTGATTCATATAATCGAAGATTCTATAACCTTTTATGCTATCTGTATGGAAAGCCTAATATTAAAAACACATTTATTCCACTAATCAAAAAGCAAGAACAAGAAACTTCGGATTTATTAATTGACGTGTCTGCCTACATATTGACAGATAAAACTGTTTATGTGGATTATTTAAAAAAAATCATCCAGAAGCCTAATATCGACCTTATTTGGAGAATAGGTAATATTAATTTAGAATGTAGGGAATATAATGAATTTAAAATTATTGAACTTTTGAAACCCGATATAAATTATCCTTATCACATGGAAAAGTCATATCGGCTTGATAATGGAATATGCTCATATAAAATCAGCTTAATTGAGTCTACAGGTTGCTTTTTCTGCAAAACTATCCTAACATTTTATATATTCTATTTAGAAAAATCAGAACAAGGGCACAATTGAGCTCTGCAGGCAGTAGATACCCAACAACCAAGATTGGTCCAAAGTTCGAAAAGGGGAAAAGAAATGTGAGAATGCAGTGGGAAGCTGGATTCAGGTCTTTTGCGAAACAGCAAAAACAGCCTTATGCCCTGAGTATGCATTTCTTATGGCACACAGAGTCTGGAACAACAACAGAA
>JANYDU010000033.1 GCA_025359805.1 Bacteroidota bacterium | reverse complement strand
GCGACCTTGAAAAGGTTGGATGTTTATAGAAGGTTATCATAAAAGAATATTCGACCCCATCGGGGTCGAATAAAATAGATGCTGACATTTTCTATAAACATGAAATCCTGTTTGGATTTAAACAAATAAAATGAGTAATATGATTATCCCCAAAAATTACGTTAACATTAATCCTATAGGTATTAAAATATAATAACATGTCAGGAACATTTTCACAAATTTATATTCAAGTTGTCTTTGCGGTGAAAGGTAGAGATAGTTTAATTCATTCATCTTGGGAAGAAGAATTGTACAAATATATTTCGGGCATAGTAAAAAATAAGGAACAAAAAATGCTTGCTATAAATGGGATGTCCGACCATATTCATTTTCTTATTGGGATGAAACCTTCTTGTTGTCTGTCAGATTTAATTAGGGAAGTAAAAAAATCTTCAAATGATTTTATTAGAGAGAAAAAATTTTCAAAATTTAAATTTCAATGGCAGGAAGGATATGGAGCTTTTTCATATAGCCATTCAAGTTTGGATAATGTAATTGGATATATTATGAACCAAAAAGAGCATCACAAAAAACAAACATTCAAAGATGAGTATATATTATTCTTGAAAAAATTTGAAATAGAATTTAAAAACGAATATTTATTTGAATGGATAGAATAATAGAATCCGAATGATTCAAATATTTATATAAAGACAATTATCAAACATTCAACCCTAAAATAAATGCTGACATTTTCTTACAACTGGCAAGTATAATTTAAACTTCGCAATCACAAATCGAAACAATCAGAATTTAAATCCAACAAAAAGTCTTAAATATTTTGTAGGCGAAAAATCAAATTTAGTACTCGAACCAGAAGCAGAAATATGATCGGTATTGTTTAATGCCTCAACTCCATTTACTGGAGTAAAATAGTATTCGTTTTTTTGTGAAGAAGAATTTTGAGCATAGGTAAATGCAAAACTATTTTCGATGGAGAATACAAAATGTTTGTTAAGCTCATAGCTAATTCCTACTAACGGAGCCAATCCATAACTGGTTGATGATGTATTAGAGGTATTTACATATCTGGTTGTTCCGTATGATGCAGGATTTTTAGTTTCGCTTTTTGTATCATTATTTGTTGAACCAAACAAAGCATCTGCACCGATATAAAAAATCCATTTTTCAACGTTGTAATTTCGTTGAAGTCCGATTCTCAACTCTGTATTTAAAGTATTGCTTGATGTACTTGTAAAAGAATTACTGTTTGAACCAAATGGAGTTGAGGTATTATTTACGGCATCATTGGAAGAGTTTTCGATATATATATTTGCTTGTGCACGTGCCAAAAATTGATTGAAATGATAACGGTACATTACGGTATATCCATTTGATGTACGAAGTATTGGAGCCGCATCAATGGCTATTTCATGATGAGGTTCAGTTTGCGCCAACAACTTTGTAATGCTTATTAATAATGAAAATAAAATCAAGAGAAACCTCATCATCAAAATAAATTTTTCTTGCGAAAAAACAGTACACCAACAAATGATAGAATTACAGCAATAAGCATCACAATCCAAAACGCATGTGGATGATCTTGAAATGGAAGTACCACATTCATTCCGTATAAACTGGAAACTAAAATAGGCAACGACAAAATAATGGTTACCGAAGTAAGAAAGCGAATGGTAATATTTAAATTATTTGAAATAATAGATGAATGTGCGCCCATCATGTTTCCTAAAATATTGCTGTAGATATTTGCCATTTCAATGGCTTGACGAGTTTCTGTAACTACATCTTCAATCAATTCTTGTTCTAATTCACTTTGCATAGCAGGTAAATTTACCCGTTGCAAACGCAGCATCATCAGTTCATTTGATTTGAGTGAAGTGGAAAAATACACCAAACTTTTTTCAAAATTTAATAGCTGAACTAACTCTTTATTACGAGTTGATTTATGCAAAGTCAGTTGAATTTCATCCGCTTTATTATTGATATTTTTTAGATAGCGCAAATATAAAATAGATGATTTTAAAAAGAGTTGCATCACCATACGTTCACGTTTTTCGGTAACAAAATTTTTGATGCGCGATTCCATAAATGCTTGTGTAACTTCAGTTGGTTTACTGCAAACGGTAACAATTAAATCACGTTTTAAAATAATTCCAATTGGAAGAGTATTGTATGGAAGTGCTTCATTCCATCCCATTTCTAAAGGAATACGCGAAACAATAAGCATGCAATTTTTATGATGCTCCATGCGTGCAGTTTCATCACTATCCAATGGGTCAACAAATAAATCTTGAGGGATGAGTAATTTTTGTGAGAGAAATTCTATTTCATGTGTAGAAGGATTAACCACATTAATCCAGCAATCTTTTTCAACGGCTTCAACTTCTATCAAACGACTATTTACAGTTTTGAAATACTGGATCATGGCAATAGTTTTAGTAATGGTTTGCTACATGTTATAAATTACTGTCGGGTATTTTAGAAGGCGAAGTTAAGCCACGAATCTGAATTTGTGAACACCGCATAAAAATTAATATCAATTTAATCTCATAAAAAAAGCCCACGATAAACAATCATGAGCTTTTTAAAATATCATCAAACAAAAACTACTTCACACTAATTCTTTTTACCAAAGTTTGTTTGTTGTCAAAAATAATTTTCACAAAATAAATTCCTGCATTCAATGTTGAGCAATCAAATGAGCATGAGTTATTATCTGTCCATTTATAATTTAAGGCGTGTGCTTTTCCTGTAATATCATACACTTCAATATGATCAACACTATTTTTATTTGCAGTTAATTCAAATTGTTCATCAGCAGGATTTGGAAAAATACCAATGGTTGAGAGGTCTTGTTTTACTTGATTAATTCCGGTGTTTAACACAGATACATAATTTGTTTTAGTTATGGTATTGCTTCCCACACTATTGGTTGCTTTTAGTGTTACTGAATAAGTTGTTGCCGAATCGAAAGTTATTTTTGGATTTTGTGAAGTAGATGAAGTACTTCCAACATAAGAAACTTTGTTAGGAGCAAAAGTCCATTTCCACGATGTTGGTGATGGAGTTCCTGTACTCGAATCATATAAAAAAACCACGGTTGTATTGTTGATTGTGCCTGTAATACTAGAACCAAAGTTTGCTGTTGGACCTTGTGCAACGGTTATATAATTTACACGTGTTGTATCACTTGTACCCGCATTGTAAGTGGCTTTTAAAGTAACTGTATATGCTCCTGATCCTGTAAAAAATATTTTTGCAACTGCTGATGTTGCGCTTGTTCCTCCAACAAAAGTGTAGGTGTTTGGAGTGATAGTCCACAAATAAGATTTGGGTGTATTTAAACTTGTGCTGGTTAAAATACACGTGTCGGTTGAGTTTACAGCAAAGGTTGTTTTGTTTGCACCAAATATAGCATTGCCTTTAAATGCTTCTGGTCTATTTATATCACGATATTTGATGGTAGTTGCCGCACCTGTTCCGGTTGCAACAGAAATTTCTAGTATCGGAGTTTTTTTGCCTTTTGCTATCCACTTGTATTCTGTTTTGTTGTGAGCAACAGGTAGGCTAAATGCAATTGGAGTTGTGATTTTTAAAGTATCAGTTTCTTGAACAATACTTTTTACTCTTATGCAATCAAAAGTGCCATAAGGAGTAGTAAGCGCACCCCAACCATCAACCACATTTATTCTTTTACCTGTTGAAACCAAATTGGCAACTAATAAGTTAACGGCATCTGTATAATATGAACTGGTATCTCTATTTCCATAAGTTAACGGAAACTTATAAATCACATCTTTACCTAAATAGGGTTGAGTTAAAGGAAGAGAGCTTACCGTTAACCCTCTGCCATCGGCAACATAAGATGCTGTTGAATTTTTATAAAACGTAAACACATTTGTTGCAGTTGCCAATGTAAAACTAATATCAGGATCTTGAGTTCCGTAACTTGAAGAACTGAATGCGGAATAATAACCAACGTTTGTATTTAAAACCGTTTTAAATTGAGCAATATCCTGAAAATTTGGAACGAGATTACTAAAGTTCCAAGTACGATTTGCTCCTGTGTCATTTAATAGGGTTGATACATCAATGGCTGAGGTGCTATATCTAACAGTATCACTCACCAATGGCATATCTGCCGTGGTAACTATAATAGGGGTTTGAGCATTTATTAGTAAAGAAATACATAAGCTTAATGCAAGTAATTTTATTTTCATAATTGGTTTATTTGTTATTTCAATGTTAAGTAAAAATTCTTTCACATCAAGTTTTGGTTGTCTGCGTTATGTCAAACTCTTAGCGTTACAATTGTAACTGCATCACCACCCATATCCATGTGCTCATCAACAAAATTGTCTACAAATGGGTTAGATTTTAGTTGCTCTCTAATCAATTTTCGTAAAATTCCATATCCTCTTCCATGTACAATGCGCACCAATTTAAAACCTAGTAAATAGGCATCATCAATATACATTTGCAATTGTCTTACTGCATCTTCGCCACGTGTTCCAATTAAGTTAAGGTCGGTATTAAAATGTTGCATTTTAGCATTCATATCCAAACCGGTTGGTGCAATAAATTTTTTCTTTTCTTCTTTTTTTGTTGAAGCCACAACCGTTAATTTTTTAATATCTACCCAACTGCTTAATTCTCCAAAAGCCACCATAGCTTTATTTTTATTGAGCTCCATAATCTCTCCTGTGTTTTCTTGTCCGATAATTTGTACCGAAGCACCAATTTTAAGTTGAAGAGTTGAAGGCGTATAAATTTGCGGAGTTACTATATTTTTTGGGTTGACGTGTTGTGTTGTTTCTTTAAGCTCTTCGGTTTTTTCTTTGATGTCTTTTCTGATGGTACGAATGGTTTCCGTATCGGCATTATTTTCTCTAATCTCTCTAATACTTTGTTCAATTTTACTATTGGCTTCGGTAATAATAGCAAGGGCTTCAAGCTTGGCATCTTTCAGTAATTTTTTCTTATTGGCTTCTATTTCATCTTTTAAAATGGTGTATTCTTCTACCAATTTTTTTGATTTAATTTCACGTTCTTCAAACCTTGCTTTAATCTCATTTACATGGCGTTTTTCTTTTTCAAGATCAATTAAAATGTCATCAATTTTACGTTGCTTATCACCAACTTTACTTTTTGCATAATCAATAATTTGTGAGTGTAGTCCTGTTTTTTTAGCAATTTCAAATGCGTATGAACTGCCAGGTTTTCCCAACTCCAATATATAAGTGGCTTGCATTTTATCATGGTCAAATAACATGCAGGCATTTTCTAAACCTTTATTGTTTGATGCAAAATTTTTGAGGTTACTATAATGAGTAGTTACCACGCCAAACGCATTTTTTTGCTTGAGTTGGTTGAGTATGGCTTCGGCAAGTGGGCCACCAAACTGCGGATCAGTTCCCGTTCCAAATTCATCAATTAAAAATAATGTTTTGGCATCAGCAAACTCTGTAAAATATTTCATGTGCAGGAGGTGAGAACTATACGTACTCAAATCATTTTCTATGGATTGTTCGTCACCAATATCCACCATCATATCATTAAACATACCGCATTCGCTATGGCTTTTTACAGGAATTAATAATCCGCATTGCAACATGTATTGAAGCAATCCTACACTTTTTAAACATACCGATTTTCCTCCTGCATTTGGACCAGAAATAACTACTATTCTTTTCTCACGGGTCATTTCTATATTGAGTGGAACAATTGGTAATCCTGCTTTTTGATGATTGAGTTTAAGCAATGGATGATAGGCATCTACTAATTTTAATCCTGCAAATTTTGAGATAATGGGCATCTCTGCATCCAAATCAATTGCCAATAGAGCTTTGGCTCTAATGAAATCAACTAAGCCCATACGTTGCGAATATTTTTCCAATTCAGGTAACTCTGGTCGCAAAGTATTGGTGAGTTCAATGAGTATTTTTTCACGCTCACGTTTATAGGCAATTTGTAATTCACGAATAATATTATTGAGTTCAAATATTTCGGTAGGCTCAATATAAACTGTTTGTCCGGTTGCCGATTCATCATGAACAAATCCGCTAATATTTCTTTTGTATTCGGCAAGTACGGGTAAAACCAAACGTCCGTCACGAATAGTAATTCCGCTATCTGCCAGCCATCCACTTTCATTTGATTTGGTAAAAATTTTATTGATACGTATTCTTACTTCTTTTTCTTTGTCTCCAATTTTCGAACTTATTTTTGATAATTCAGGAGAAGCATTTGGGCGCATTTTCCCTTCTTCATCCAAAATTTTTGTAATGAGTTTGATGAGTTGTTGGTTGAAAATAATTCCGGTAAATAAACTTTCAACTTGAGGATAAATTCCTTTACGTTGCTCTATATATTTACAAATATTTACAAAGGTTTGAAGCAATAAACGGATGTGATGAAATTCATCTTCCAATAAAAATATTCCTTCAATAGCTGCCCTGCGAATAGCGCTTTGAATATTGTAGTAATGTTCATTTGGAAAAGGCGTATCTTCAGTTAAAATTTTTTTAAATTCTTTTACCTGAATCAACATTTTTTCGAGCAAATCAAACCGATTTACAAATCTAATTTTACCAATATATTCTTCTCCCATTTCACTCAAACACTTCTGCCTAAGCAATTCTTTTATCTGGTCGAACTCTAATTTTTGTTCTATGTTTTTTGGATAAGGCACGTTTTGTAAAATTATGAATGTTAAATGTTGAATTATAAATTATAAATGTTTAACTAAAAACTAACAACTATCGTCCTCTCATTTTAGTTTCTTTATCGCTTAGTTTAGTAATCACATCTGAATAAACCGAATCTAACAAAACGGGATGATGAATATAATAATCGTAACTAGTTTTAAAAGATTCTTTGGTAACATTATGTTTTTTGTAAATGAAACCGTAGTAATCAATCACTCGTTGTGTATTGGTATCGCCACCATGAGGCGTGGCCACTACAATAGCTTCGGCAAGGTGCATATCGGAAATTATATTCACCATTTTTTGTTGAGGAAGAATAGCATCTGGCATTTTTTCTTTTTCGGTTTTGGGCGCACACGCAAACAAAACGAGAAGTATTAAAAGAGTTGAATATTTTTGCACGATAATTTTAATTTGATGATTGGTGCAAATATTCAAAAAATAAAGGAACAAATAGGGCAAAATGTTGAGCTGGTTGCAGTAAGTAAAACTAAGCCTATAGAATTGCTAATGGAAGCCTACAATGCGGGGCAAAGGTTGTTTGGAGAAAATAAAGTGCAAGAGATGGTAACCAAATATGAGCAGATGCCTAAAGATATAGAGTGGCATATGATTGGACATTTGCAAAGTAATAAGGTAAAATACATAGCCCCGTTTGTGAGTTTGATACATGGTGTAGATAGTTTAAAATTGCTTGAAGTAATTAATAAAGAAGGAGAGAAGTGTAACCGAAAAATCAATTGTTTGTTACAAGTTTTTATTGCTGATGAAGAAACAAAATTTGGATTGGATGAAAATGAGTTGAATGAAGTATTGAAACAAATAAATGAACATCCCGAAAAATATACTCATGTAAATATTGTTGGATTAATGGGAATGGCAACCAATACCAATGATAAAGATAAAATCAGCAATGAATTTAAAACACTTAAAAAAATATTCAATCGCATCTCACCATTCACTACTCACTACTCATTACTTTCAATGGGTATGAGCGGAGATTATCAAATAGCCTTGCAAGAAGGAAGCAATATGATAAGGGTTGGAAGTTTGATTTTTGGAGAACGGTAATTTGCTAAAATTTTATGCTAATAAACTTTGTAAATCATACCTATTTTTACTTAGATTATAAAAAATGGCACCATCGTAATTTTGCATTATTAATAAATCAAAAAAATATTCCCTTACGTGTATGCCTCTTTGCAACTTTTGTTTAAAGTTAGTTATACAAATTCAAATACATTTATATTTTTGCTGCCGTTAACGGTTAACATCTTGTATGTTATTAAAAGGGAATTAGGTGAAATACCTAAACAGTTCCCGCTGCTGTGAGCACCGAAGAGAATAATGAGTGATGAATTAGGAATTAAACATTCTGAAATGATACACTCTAAATCTCAAATTTTTTATCTCCACTCTTTGTCACTGTTCCTTTTGGAATGGGAAGACCGGATAAAAATGGTGCAAGTCAGAAGACCTGCCATTAGCATTAATCATGTAGCTTTCGGGAGAAAGGCGAGGTGGTAAATACTTAGCGCATTGCTTTTATTTTTCAAATCTCACTCTATTCCAATTGCTATTATTTTTTAGAAATGAGAAAAATTATCGCTTTTGTATGTGTGTGTGTTGTTGCAGCAAATAGTATTGCACAAAATTTTTATGCAGATTCAACAAAGCAATTAAATGAAGTTACGGTTTCATCAAACAGGTTAGAAAATTTTACTACAGGTAGCAAAATTGAACAAACAGATTCAGTTTTAATGGTTGCTTATAAACACCAATCGCTTACTGATTTATTAGGTTCACAAAGTCAACTTTTTATTAAATCAACAGGGCCAGGAAGTCTTGCCACATCATCTTTTAGAGGTGCAGGTGCGGAGCATACTGCCGTGCTTTGGAATGGGTTTAATATTCAAAGTCCGATGAACGGACAAATAGATTTTTCTCTCATTCAAGTTGATGGAATTGATGAGATAAAAGTTCAGTATGGAAGTAGTGGTGCATTATTTGGAAGTGGTGCTGTGGGGGGGATTATTCATATCGAAAATAAGCCAAATTTTAATTCGGGTTTTCATGCTTCAATAAATGCACAAACGGGAAGTTTTTCTAATTACAAACAAGGTGTGAATTTAAATTTCGGCACCCCAAAATATTATACATCATTTGCTCTTTTTAATCAAACAAGTACCAATGATTTTAACTACCAAAATACATATTTACAAGGTTCGCCCGAAATGAAACAGACCAATGCCAGCTACAATCAGCAAGGGGTTTTAAACAATCATTATTTTCAACTTACAAGCAAACAAAATTTAAATGTGCGCATTTGGTATCAAACTTCATTGAGACAAATTCCTCCCACAATGAGTAATCCAAATACAAAAGCTACTCAAAAAGATGAAACACTTAGAATAAGTAGTGAGTGGAGTTTACAACAAAAAAGTGCTGTGTATTTTATTCGTTCGGCTTGGTTTGATGAGAAACTTATTTATCAAGATTCATTGAGTAGTTTACTAAGCCATAGCCATTCACAAACTAATATTACCGAAGCTGAATCAAAAATTACGGTATCAAAAAATCAACTATTAAATATTGGTATTAATCATACCTTTTCAAGTGCAACAGTAGAATCATACAATGGTAATTTTAATCAAAATCGAACATCATTTTTTGCGTCATATAAAATTCATAATTCAAAAAAAACTATTCAAACCTGTTTGAGTTTGCGTGAAGAATTATTTGCTGGAAACGCTTTGCCTATAATGCCTTCAGCAGGTTTTGAGTGGCAGTTAAACAATCGTATAAAATTATTTGGGAATGTGAGTCGCTCCTATCGAGTACCTACATTAAATGAACTTTTTTGGAATGATGCGTTTGCAAAAGGGAATAAAAATTTGTTACCTGAATCTGGTTGGGCAGAAGAAATTTCATTGAATATAAATCACCAAATTTCATTGTTAAAAATCGATTTTACTTCAACAGTTTTTAATAGAATAATGGATAATTATATTCAATGGTTGCCATTAGATAATTATTACACGCCACAAAATATAAAACAAGTTTGGAGTAGAGGTTTGGAAGGAAATTTGAAGTTGATTTTACCTATTGGAAAATGTAATTTTATTTACAGTGGAAGAGTAAATTATGTGTTATCAACCAACGAACAATCGTCTATTATAAATGATGCAACGCTTCATAAACAACTTCGATATGTTCCCAAACTTAACTACCTAAATCAGGTAATTATTACCTATAAAACTTTTTTTATATCATTTAGCCAAACCTATACAGGTATTAGGTTTACAGAGAATGATGAAAGTAATTATTTGCTGTATTATTTGTTGGAAAATGGCTCTGTTGGTAATGAGTTTAAACTCAACAAATTCAGTTTTTTATTCCAAGCGCAAGTTAAAAATATAGGAAACGAGAGTTATCAAGTTATTCAGAATATGCCCATGCCCAGACGAAATTTTTTACTATCACTAACCATTAAAATTTAAATAAAAACACATGAAAAAAATGTACATCAACATCATTATTCTTGCCATCACTTTTATAAGTGTAAGTGCAAAAGCTCAAACAACCTCAACTTTTGAGAGTATCAGTTTAGCTACCGATTCATTTTGGAATGGAAGCAACTGGTCGGGCGGATATGCAAATGGAAATGCTTATTTTGTTAATCATTATGATACCTCATTTGGTTTTGCATCATGGAATGGTTTTGCGCTATCAAACAAAAGAGATTCATTAACTATTGGATACTCAAATCAATACTCTGCCATCACTGCAAAAGGATATAATAGCTCTGCAAACTATGCAGTAGCTTATGGAAATGGAGCACGTATCAAACTAACGGGTGCTGCCAAAGGAAAACAAGTAAGTGGTTTTTATATTACCAATTCAACTTATGCTTTTAGAGACATGAAAAATGGAAGTGCATTTACTAAAAAATTTGGTGGTGCAACGGGCAATGATAAAGATTGGTTTAAAATTACCATAAGTGGTTTTAAAAATGGCGGCAATCCTGCTGATACTGCGATAGATTTTTACTTGGCTGATTTCCGTTTTACCGATAATACAAAAGATTATATGGTAAGAAACTGGACTTGGGTTGATTTAACTTCTTTAGGGAATGTAGATAGTATTCAGTTTGATTTTTCATCAACAGATACTGCAGGGGGCTTTGGAATGAATACTCCTGGTTATTTTTGTATGGATAATTTTACTACCAGAGATATTTCTACAAGTGTGGTGGCTATTAATCAAACACAAAATTTATTTCAGGTATATCCAAATCCGGCTAAAGATTTTATTGTTATTGAGGGAAATGATAACTTGAGTTCTATTTCTATTTTTGATTTATCAGGAAAAGAAATGATAAAACAAATCATTTCAAACGGAACTCCAATTTCTGTTGCATCTTTACCTGTTGGAATGTATGTTATACAAATTAACTCAGCATCATCAACTCAAATCAAAAAACTAATTATTGAATAATTGTTGAATGAAAAAAATACTGTTTATAGTTTGTTTTCTATCTACTATTTGTGGCTTCGCTCAATTGCCTTTTGGGCATGAGCAAGCCATTCATAAAGATACCAATATCATTAGCGCATGGGCAACGCATTGTACCTTGCAACGAGGATATCAAAATATTGCTAACGTGAGTTTAGGCTATACCACCGTTGGCGATGAATCCACTCCAATTGGCAAAGCATTGGATAATGGCGTGGTAAGTTTGGGTGATGGTGGAATAGCCATTTTAACTTTTAACAAACCTATAAAAAATGGAACAGGATATGATTTTGCTGTTTTTGAAAATGGATTTAACTATGGAATTGATACCCTATTTTTTTTAGAATTAGCTTTTGTTGAAGTGAGTTCGGATGGTTCACATTTTTTCAGATTTGCAGCCTCTTCTTTAACGGATACAGCCATACAAATTTTTAACGGACAAGGCATCAATCCAAAAGGTTTAAATAACCTTGCAGGAAAATATATTGCTCCTTATGGAACTCCTTTTGATTTGGATGAATTGAAAGATTCTGTTGGATTAGATGTAAATCATATTACGCATGTAAAAGTTATTGATGTGGTTGGAAGCCTTGATAATAGCTATTGCAGAAGAGATGCAGCCGGAAGAAAAATTAATGACCCTTGGCCTACACCTTTTATTTCTTCGGGATTTGATTTATCAGGAATTGGAATTATTCATGAACAATTACAAATTGGATTGAATAATATTAGCATAAAAAATAATGACATTGAACTGTTTCCAAATCCGGCAACAAACAACGATGAGTTAACCATTTTAAATTCATCAGATGAAAAAATAATGCAATTGGAAGTGTATAATATAAGTGGACGAAAAGTTTGGATGCAACCTTTCACTCTACAAAAACTGACTTTAAGTTTACTGCCATTTAACAAAGGAATTTATTTTATTAGATGTGTTGGCAATCAAACTTCATTTACCCAAAAATTGGTCATCGAATAAATGCAAAAAATACTATTTACAGTTTGTGTGTTAATTGTTTTTGCTTCATGCGAAAAGCCTCCTTCACAAGAGAAAATTACTTTACCAACGGTTCAAGAGGGCGGAATTTTTATATTGAATGAAGGGTCATTTAACAATGGAAATGCCACGTTGAGTTTTGTTGATTTTAAACAAAATACATTAACAGATGATGTATTTTACACTGCTAATAACCGACATTTAGGTGACGTGTTGCAATCTATTACAGTAAGAAATGGAACAGCTTACTTGGTTATTAATAATTCAAAAAAAATTGAACTCATCGATGTCAATACATTCCAATCTAAAGGAACCATTGCAGGATTTAATTCACCACGATATATCACTTTTCTCAATGACCAAAAAGCGTATGTAAGTGATTTATATGATAACAATATTGCGGTAGTGGATTTGGGAAGTAAAACCATAACTCAAAAAATTTATTGCCCTGGAGCTACTGAGCAAATGTTGATATTTAACAATAAATTATATGTATGCAACACACTTCAAAAATCGGTATACATTATTGATGTGAACACCGATAAAATGATTGATAGTATTTCTGTTTCTTATGGATCAAACAGTATTGTATTAGATAAAAATAATAAAATTTGGGTGCTATGCTCAGGTAATCAACAAAAGAATTTAAATGCAGGTTTATATCGTATCAATCCTGCAAATGATTCTATTGAATTGGCCATAAAAACGATTTTACCTACAGGAATTTTTGGAGCAACAAAATTATGTATGAATGGAAATAAAGACAGATTATTTTGGCTCAATACGGATGTAAATGAAATGAATATTTCTGATACTACTTTGTCATCAAACCCATTTATAAGTGCATCTAAAAATAATTTTTATGGATTGGGAATTGATCCCATAAATGGTGATGTATACGTGAGTGATGCTTTAGATTACGTTCAAAAATCAACTATTTTTCATTACAGATTTGATGCCTCTTATGTTGGATTTTTTAAAGGAGGAATTATTACCAGCGGATTTTATTTTTATTATAAATAGGGTGGAAGGGTTGAATAAAAAATCTGACAAAAAAACAATCTCTACAAAATTAACATTAATTGAAGGGGAGCATTTTTATTATAACGAACAAGGCTATTGGGTATTTACCGAAAAATATCATTTGCTCCGCGGATATTGCTGCGATAGTGGTTGCAAGCATTGTCCGTATGGAAACAAGAAAACATAATCAATTTATATATCAGAAAGCGTTGGTAGTATAACAGTAAATATAGTTCCTTCGCCTTGTTTTGATTGAACGGTAACGGTTCCATTGTGCAATTCGATAATGCGTTTTACTAGTGATAAACCAATGCCATGTCCGCTAATATTTCGGGTGTCATTTCCTCTATAAAAGGGTTCAAAAATATGATTCATTTCTTCATCAGAAATACCAATTCCCTTATCAATAAAACGAATAATTAGTTGATTGCTAAAATCAACACTTACTATCATTTTCATATCAGGAGAAAATTTACAAGCATTATCCATCAAATTAGTAATTGCGGATTTAATCAATGCTAAATTTCCCATAATTGCACTGCTTGCCTCATCTTCAGTAAAGTTCTGTATATCGAGTTCAATAGAGTAATTTGGTTTGTTTTTTAATAACTCAGAGCGTGCATCAAGCAATAAATCGACTACTGCAATTTCATCAAAATTATTATTTGGAAAATCGGCATTTGCTTTTGCCAATTCACTTAATCCTTGTAAAAGATTGCTTAAATTATTAATATCTTCATTAATTGATTTGAGTGTTTTAATATAATCTTCCTCACTTCTATTTTGCATCAACAACACTTCAATTTGTCCCTTCATAACTGTGAGTGGAGTTCTAAATTCATGTGATGCGTTGGATACAAAAATCTTTTGCATAATAAAAGTACCTTCTAATCTATCAAGCATCTCATTAAATGTAATAGCTAAGTGTGCAATTTCATCTTTACTATTTCTAACCTTAACACGCTTGTGTAAATTTTTTGCTGTAATTTGATCCACTTCATCAATTACCTCTACCATTGGACTTAATGCTCTGCTGGCAAAAAACCAACCTAAAAATCCAGTAACAATTAAGCTGAGAATAAAAATGATGCCCAATAGAGATCTTAAAAAATCTACATTCTTTATTCCTGTTTCATCTAATGCACCAATGATAACATAAAAATGTCCTTTTGAATGATCTATTTCAAAGCCTGCAAATTCAGCTTCATCCTCATTAAATTCTATTTCTTTATTGGTAATTACTCGGTCTAAATATTTTTTATCAGGTTCGATAAAATCAGCGGAGCTGCGGTAAATAAGTTTTTTGTTTTCATCATAAATAAAAATGCGTTGTTGGTGAAGTACATTTAAATTATTACGTTCAATAGTCATCAAAAAAGCGGTATCAATTTCACTTTCCTCCAATAATAACTCGGTAATCGTAAATCCTTTTTCTTTGAGCCGTTCATAAAATTCAGTATGCCTGAAAAGTGATGAATTATGATAAACTAAATAAGAAAATATAAGCAGTATAACTGCAACAATAATGGAGAATTGAAAGGCTAAATATTTTTTAATATTCACGCTATGAATGTATAATTTAAAAACAAAACTAGTTTAATAAAAAATGATTTTAAGATGACTAAAGTTTTCTTGAAAAAATTACTTCTTATTTTGGTAATATATTTTTTAGTAAAAGATGTAAATAGAAGAGGCTGATAGTTTTGTACTATCAGCCTCATAACAACGGTTCTCCTAAAAAACTATTTTTTAGGTGCTGCTTCTTTATGCTCTTTGTGTTCTTTTTTTTCTTCCTTCTTCTTTTCCTTTTTCTCGTCATGTTTCATCTCTTTTTTAGCTTCTTTCTTTTCTTCTTTTTTAGGAGCATTTTGAGCGAATGTTGCAAAGCCAAACGTAATGGCTGTAACTAATACTAATAATTTTTTCATATTTTTTTTGCATTTAAATTGCAATTCAAATGTATATAAATATATCATTCAATTTTCAGAAAATAAATAATTTAATGCGCTTTTAAGATGGAGATTAATTTTTCTTCATCAACGCCATATAAAATCCATCAAATCCTGTTTTTGCAGGAGAGATACGTTGTTCTTTTTCAAGCGTAAACTCGGGGTGATCTTTTAAAAACCATTGTACCTGTTCTTCTCCTTCCGAAGGCAATAAACTACAAGTAGCATACACCATCTTTCCCCCTTTTTTTAACATACTTGGATAAGAGGATAAAATTTCGCGTTGCACATTTTTTATTCTATCGATAAAAGCTAAATCTAATTTCCACTTGGCATCAGGATTACGTTTTAAAACGCCCAAACCCGAACATGGAACATCAAGTAATAACCTATCGGCCGATTCATGCAAACGTTTTATGGTTTTAGTTCCTTCAATTAATTTTCCTTCAATATTTTGAACACCACCTCTGCGAGCACGTTTTTTCATTTCATCCAATTTCCATTGCTCCACATCCATAGCAATTACGCGTCCTTTGTTTTGTAATAATGCTGATAAATGAAGTGCTTTTCCACCCGCACCTGCACAAGCATCGATAACGCGCATGCCAGGCTCTACTTCTAAAAAAGCTGAAACTTTTTGTGAAGCTGCATCTTGCACTTCAAAAAATCCATCTTTAAAAAATGTGGTTTTAAATAAGTTTGATCTACGCTTTAAAATAAGCGCATCATCATAACCAGTAACAGCAAAAGTTTCAATTTCTTCATCATTCAATAATTTTCCTAATTCTAATTTCGAAACTTTTATGGTATTTGCTCTAATCACCACTGCTGCTGTTGTATTCATGGCTTTTAATTCTTCGTCCCATTGTTCTCCTAATTCTTTCTCACCTATTTCGTCCATCCAATCAGGAATAGATTCTCTTATTTTTCGTGTGGCATCAGCTTTTGATGAAAGTTTAGCTACGTCATTTTGATTAATTTTTTTAAACTCTTGCCAATTGGGTAATTCTTTTCCACTAATTAGCAGCCATATTCCAAACATGTGCCAACCTTTTTCAAAGGTTAACTCTGTTTCATATTCAATTTTTGTTTCTCCAGAAATAAAAGAAAGAAGTCTCCACCAACGTACCATATCATAAGTATTTTCCGCAATAAATCCTCTGTCACGAGCTCCCCAACGGTTATCTTTTGCCAATACTTTTTCAATGGCTTTATCAGCATATTTACCTTCATTAAAAATTTGTTGTAAGGTGCGAACAACCGCCTCTATTAAGTTTTTATGTAATTTCATTTGAGGCGCAATATAACTTCATTTTTTTGCAACCCCGAACAAGTGGTTTTTTAGATATCTTTTAGCACCCTTAAATGAGTAGGTAAATAATTATTGATGCGATTTTGGAGTACTTTTACCCAACCAATTCCTAAGCCTTCAAAGCAAAGCAAATAAATTCCTTGTTCATATTTTTGAGTTAAAATGAGTGTGTCTTTTTTTAAATATTTACGTGCTTCTTCTAAGGTAATGGAAATGGTTTTAACATCATGCGACAAATCACTGCTTAATGCCAAATGATGGTTGGGAATTAATTTTTGATTGATGATTTCGCCCATTTTTATTCCAGCATTTTTAAGGTGTAAATAATGCGCCAATATTTTTAAATCCTGAACTTGATTTTTTCTTATAGCATGAATATTTTTATTCCATTCTATAAAATCAAACTCCTCAGCATTGTTTATCCAAGTGCTTGGTTCTTCTAAATTTTTTCGATGAACAAATGAAAGAGGTTGCTCTCTAAATTTAATTTGTTGTGTGATTGAATCGTCAACAGGTTTTTGCAAACAAGCCATAAATAATCCTTCACCTTTTACTTGGTGAGGATAAAAACGGAAAGAACAATCTGATGATTTGATAATTTGGGATGAAGAAATTAAGGGATGAAGGGAAACGATTTCGATAGGCAATAGTTTATGATTATCAATTAACCATGCTACATTTTCTTCGTTTTCTTTTTGATTAAAAGTGCAGGTTGAATAAATGATAAACCCACCCGGTTTTAATGATGGAAGAATATCAGTAAGAATTCGTTTTTGCCTACCTACACAAATTTCAATATTGTTTTCACTCCATTCATCAATGGCTTTTTTATCTTTTCTAAACAATCCTTCGCCACTGCATGGCGCATCCACCAAAATAATATCAAAGTATGATTTGAGTGATGAGAAATCTTTTGCATCATTATTACTAATAAACACGTTAGACCGCCCCCACCGCATTAAATTTTCATCCAAAACATCTACTCTGCTTTTTATAATTTCATTGCTTACCAATAAATCATTTTTGTTTAATAAACTATTGATAAGGGTGCTTTTACCACCGGGAGCAGCACATAAATCAAGCGCTTTAACAGGTTTGTTAATTTGAGATAAAATTTGTTTGAGCACTTGATACAAGAACATGGAAGAGCTTTCTTGCACATAATATGCGCCTGCATGAAAAAGTGGATCGGCAATAAATGAGGGACGAATTTTTAAATACTTTCCATCAACACACCATTCTACTTTTTCTTCATCATTAAATATTGTAGACGGTTTGAAAGGGTTTTTTCTAATTGATGTAACTGGTATTTCATCAAGGGCTAAAAAAAAAGAATCGGACTCAGCACCAAGCAAAGTCCGAATCTGATTAACAAATGCATCAGGGAATTTTGTCACGTAATAAAAACTTATAAACTCTTAACTAAAAATTGAGTGTATTCGTTTTTTAAATCGTCATAAATTTTTTCGAATATGTTCATTTGATCACGCAAGCCCGAATGATCAGTAGTTAAACGGTGATCACTTGCTGTTGGGTTAGCTTCAATTTGTTTTGCTAAATTATTTTCATGTTGTTTAATTTCATGTTTTAATTCATCAATAACTTCATTTTGGCGAATAAATTGATTTTGAAAATGCTCCACATTTGAAGTAATTTCAATGGTATTATTGGCTTTCACCACTTCTTCTAATCTGCTTTTAAAAGTTTGAATTTCTTCTTTGTAAAAGAGAAGTTTATTAATCCATTCATTATGTTCGGTGTGTAATTCAGAAAAATGTTTTTGTGCTTCCATATCTATATTAATTTAATTTGATTCGAATAAAAAATATTTATCCAGCAATATAAATGATAATAGTCATAACTAAATGTTTTCTTAATTTATAAAAATCTTGCAACCTTATATTTTGGCTATTCATCTATTTATTTAATTTTACGACCCAAATAACGATTTAAAAAATATGATGAACATGAAATCAATTGGCAAACTATTTTTAGTTTTAGCTCTTATCCCAACAGTTGCTTTTGCAAAAGATGGTTATAACATTACCATTAAAATTAGTGGAATGAAAAACGAGAAAGTATTGTTGGGATATTATTTTGGAGATAAACAATATATTAAAGATAGTGGCATAACAGATATTACCGGAAAGGTTATTTTTAAAGGGTCAGATGCTATTCAGGGTGGTATATATTTAATTGCCTCTTTTGATAAAAAACTACTTTTTGATTTTGTAATTACCGAGCATGAATTTACTCTTGAAACAGATACCATAGATTATTTGAACAATATGAAAGTGAAAGGATCTCCAGAAAATGAAGCCTTTTTTGCCTATTCAAAGTTTACCACAAAAATGGCGATTGAAGCTACTGAAGTGGAACGTAAAATGCGCAAAGCAGAATCTGTAAATGATACTGCTGAGGCCAGAAAAAATAAAATTGCGCTCAGTGGTTATGATGAAAAAGTAAAAGAATACAGAAAAAATGTAACCCAAGAACATCCAACATTTTTGATAGCTAAGATATTTAAAATGATGGAAGATATTGATATTCCTCATGCTCCTGTAATGCCAAATGGTAAAATAGATTCGATGTTTCAATACAATTATTTTATTAAGCATTATTTTGACAACTTTGATTTTACTGACGATAGATTAGTTTACACTCCGGTTTTTCATCCAAAAATGGAAGCATATATCACAAAACTTACACTACAAATTCCTGATTCTATTATTAAGGCTTCTGATTTTTTAATTGAAAAAACTTTGAAGAGTAAAGAAATTTCTAAGTATATAATTTATTGGATAACCAACCATTACGAAACATCTGAATACATGGGAATGGATGCAGTTTTTGTACACATGGCACTTAAATATTACACGGATACAAAGCTCACTTTTTGGGTTGATGATGCACTAAGATTTAAAATTACTGAACGTGCTCAAACACTTAATTACAATTTGCTTGGCAAAAAAGGACAAAACCTGAATATGCCTGATTCGGCAGGTGTTTATCAATCACTATATAATGTGAAAGCTGATTATACCATATTGTTATTTTGGGATGCAAATTGTGGAAAATGTAAAGAAGAAATACCTAAAATTATGGAGTTGTATAAAGCACAAAATGCAAAATCGAACTTAAAAACGAACAAAAAAGTAGAGGTATATGGAGTTGGAATGACTCCAGACGCTAAAGAATGGAAAAAATATATTCATGAAAATAAATTACCTTGGATAAATGTTAACGATCCAAATCATGAAAGTAATTTTCGTAAATTTTATGATGTATATAGTACTCCAGTAATTTATTTACTGGATGAAAATAAAAATATTGTTGCAAAAAGATTATCAACAGAACAGCTTAAAGAATTTATAGAAAAAGGCGTTAAATAATTCCATTTATCAAAATCATATTGGCATGCAGGATTAATCCTGCATGTTTTATTTTATAAGTTATGAATAAAATTTTTCTTATCATAAAGCGTGAATATTTATCACGTGTTCGCAAAAAATCGTTTATCCTCATGACCATTCTTGCTCCGCTTTTAGTGGTTGCATTTTATGGTATCATCTTCTATTTTGCACTAAATAAAGATGTAGGCGAAAGTAAAAAAAGTATATATGTGAGTGATAAAAGTGGGCTATTTATAACTAAATTTCGTAGTACAGAATTGTATGAATTTACTTATGGAAATACAAATGCTTTAGAAGCAAAAAAATTACTTGAAGAAGATAATTATTATGGGGTACTTATTATCCCCCAAGTTGATAAAAATAATTTGAAAGGTATTGAATTCCTTTCTAAAGAGCAACCAGGTTTTGGTACGGTAAATTATATTGAAGATCAATTAAAAGCAGAAGTTAAAAACTTAAAATTAGCAGAGCATCATATTGATTCAAAAGTGATTGATGATATCAATGAAACAAAAGTAAATATAACCACAACAAAAGTTACATCAAAAGGAACAGAAACAGGTAATAGTGGAGCATCCACAGCTATTGGTTTTTTGGGAGCATTTTTAATTTACATGTTTATATTTTTATATGGCGTGCAAATTATGCGTGGAGTAATTGAAGAAAAAACAAACCGAATTGTTGAAGTCATTATATCATCCGTAAAACCTTTTCAATTAATGATGGGAAAAATTTTAGGTATTGCATTAGTTGGACTTACACAATTTGTAATTTGGATTTCCATTGTAACCATTATGGGGGGATCGGTTTCTGGAATGGTAATGGCAAAATTAAACATGCCTGAAGCTACTCAAGCTATGCAAAGTGGGGTATCGGCTGATAATGAAATGGGTTCCATTATTTATGCTTTAGCAAATTTTAACTATGTATTAATTATCGGCATGTTTTTATTTTATTTTATTGGAGGGTATTTATTTTATGGTTCTCTATTCGCAGCAGTGGGTTCGGCTGTTGATAATGAAACCGATACCCAACAATTTATGTTGCCCATTACATTGCCCCTTATTTTTGCGTTTGTTTTAGCGCAAAGCGCAGTAACGGCAAATCCTAATAGTTCATTAGCATTTTGGCTTTCCATCATCCCCTTCACATCACCTGTAACAATGATGGTACGTATTCCTTTTGGTGTGCCCACTTGGCAAATTATTTTATCAATGGTATCGATGATAGGCGGTTTTGTTTTTACGGTTTGGTTAGCTTCACGAATTTATAGAGTTGGAATTTTAATGTATGGAAAAAAAACTACCTACAAAGAATTAGGAAAGTGGCTTTTTTATAAAGGTTAATATAGCAGCAACACTTCAAACAATTTCCTTAAATTGCGCCAGCAATAATGATTTATGAGTGCTGATAGATTTAAACTAAT
Source organism: Bacteroidota bacterium (assembly GCA_025359805.1). GTDB lineage: Bacteria > Bacteroidota > Bacteroidia > UKL13-3 > UKL13-3 > CAIUEQ01. The sequence continues at coordinate 26,741 of JANYDU010000033.1, read as the reverse complement.
AACAGTAGAAAGTGATTTTGGTGCCGGTAAAAAAGGAGCTGCTTTAGGCCCTCAGGCTTTATTAAAAGAATTACAAGAGCAACAATTTAGTGCTATTGATGTTTTTAATTATTTGAGATTAGTGCCCCGTGATTTGCCTCCAAGTACTGATACACCTTACGGAAAAAATATTGAGAATATTACCAACTTTCAATTAAAAGTTTGTGAAAATATTTCTGACACACTTCGTCTAAATCAAATTCCATTTATTATTTCTGGAGATCATAGTAGTGCCAATGCGTTAATTTCTGGTGTAAAAGATTATTATGCTAATAGTAGAATTGGTGTAGTTTGGATTGATGCTCACGCTGATTTGCATAGCCCATATACAACTCCATCGGGCAATATTCACGGAATGCCAATTGCCGCTTTAATGGGAGACGACCATAGAGAGATGGGAAAAAACCAACCTAAAGAAATTACAAAAACGCTTTGGGAAACGCTTAAAAAATTGGGTAGAAGAAGAATATCTCCAAAAATACAAGGAAAGGATTTGGTGTTTATAGCATTAAGAAGTACCGAAGTTGAAGAAGAAAAAATTATTGAAAAAGAAACCATTAAAACATTTAATCCTGATGCCATCAAAAAATTAGGTATCAAAAAAGTAGTTGAACAAACATTACTGCATTTAAAAAATTGTGAATACATTTATGTTTCGTTTGATGTGGATAGTTTAGATTCTTCTATTTCTGTTGGAACAGGAACTCCTGTTGAGGATGGTTTAACCATTGATGAAGCTGTCTATTTACTGAAATATTTTAGCGTATTGCCTAATTTAATGGGATTAGAAATTACCGAAATAAATCCTGCATTAGATTCAGAAAAGCCCATGCAAAAAGTAATTGCTAATTTGGTTACTAGAGTGTTTGAGTAGATAATAAAAAAATTATTGGTAGAGTATAAAATATCAAATTAGCTTAGCTTCATTCCAATACACATCCATTTCTTCCAAAGTCATATCCGTTAATTTTTTACCATTTTCTTTTGCTTTTTCTTCAATGTATTGAAATCGATAGATGAATTTTTGATTCGTTTTTTCCAATGCATCATCTGGGTTAATATCATATTTACGAGCAATATTAATGAGCGAAAAAATAAAATCGCCCAATTCTTTTTCTGTATTTTCTGATGAAGAATTGATAGCAAACTCTTCCTTTAATTCGTTTAATTCTTCATCTACTTTAGCCCAAACTTCTTTTGTTGTGGGCCAATCAAAACCAACCTGAGCAGCTTTTTCTTGCATACGCAATGCTTTTATAATACTTGGAGTTCCTTTGGCAACGCCACTTAGTACCGATTTATTCCCTTCTTTGAGTTTAAGTTGTTCCCAATTTTCTTTTACTTGTTCGGCATTATCAACTTTTACATCACCATAAATATGAGGGTGACGATGAATTAATTTTTCACACAAACTATTGAGCACATCGGCAATATCAAACTGATTTTTTTCACTTCCAATTTTTGCATAAAACACAATATGCAATAACACATCACCCAATTCTTTTTTTATTTCTTGAGGTTCATTTTTTAAAATGGCATCAGCCAATTCATAAGTTTCTTCAATGGTTAAATGCCTTAATGTTTCATTGGTTTGTATTTTATCCCACGGACATTTTTCACGCAATTCATCCATTATATCCAATAAGCGAGAGAAGGCTTCTAATTTTTGTTGTTTAGTATTCATCGTTTTTTACGCTTATCAATTATTCAGTTTCATAAATGATTAATCCTGTTCTCAATTTAGGTTCTATCCAAGTACTTTTTGGGGGCATAATTAAATTTTCTTCCGCCACTTGTTTCACTTCTTCAATACTGGTTTGATAAAGTGTAATGGCTAAATCAAAATCTTTATTGTCGATAGTTTCTTGCAAATGGCCTATTCCTTTTGTTCCATCCATAAAAGAAATTCGCTTATCGGTTTTACTATCGTTGATGTTAAATATGTTCTTCAAAATAAATGTTTCAACAATGCTCACGTCTAATTTTTCTAGTGTTGAATTTAGCGTTGATGAAAACTCTTTTTTTAATTTTAACAAATAAGCGGTTTGGTTAAAATACAATCCAAACTGCTTTGATTTGAGAGGTTGTACGGGTAAATTTCCACTGGGTATTACATCAAAATAATGATTAATTTTTTGCATGAATGAAACCTCATTTACGATTTTATCTTTAACTAAACGATGGTACTCAAAAATGTGAAGTTTAGAAAATGGAATTAAACAAACCGGAAAAAAATTAAATAATTCCTTTCCAGTAAAATTTTTATTAGCATCTCTTTCCATTTGGCAATAAGCTGCCGACCCCGCACTTCTATGATGTCCATCGGCAATATATAATTTTGGAATATTCTCAAATTCTGTTTGAATAAGATCAACATCTTCATCATGATTAACCACCCATAAATTATGTTTTAGTTGATCAGTACTGATAAAATTATATTCTGGAATATGGTTTTCAATATAATGCTCAATGAGGTTTTCTATTTTTGCAGAATCAGGGTAGGTGAGGAGTACCGGATTTCCAAGCCCTTTAAACCAACTAATATGATCTGCTAATTCGTTTTGTTTTTCGGTAAGGGTACTCTCGTGTTTTAAAATATTATTGTTCAAATAATCATCCACACTTGCTGCTGCAATTATTCCCGTATAAGCATCGCTACCTTTTATTACTCTATAAATATAATAGGAGTTTTTTTCGTCTTTAATAAGCCATCCATTCTGTTTAAAATTTTTAAGATATTCTAGTCCAATTGGAAAATGTTTGGCTGGATTTTTTTTCTCATCCTTAAAGTGTAAATAAGGTTTTACGATATGCAAATAGCTATAGGGATTGGTTTCTAATTCGAGGTAAGATTCTGCTCTGCTTGCCGAATCGTATGAGGATGCCGAAACTTGTGAAACCTTTTCACGAGAGGGACGAAGTGCTTTAAATGGTTTTACTTTTGCCATGTGTTTAATTTAGTTTTGAGTTTTTGTTGGAGTAATAATTGTTGCTCAAAATAAAATTTAGTTAAGTGTTCAAATGTATCTAATTTAAAAATCATAGCATACTATAAAAGTATGGTTGTCGAGAATACTCAACTCAGATTTGTTTTACCCAATCAATTCTTTAGCTGCCTCAATTACTTTTTCTGAAGGATTTTCACCATGAAGCATACGAGCAATTTCTTCTACTCTTTCGTTTTCATTTAATTTTTTGATATGAGTATGAGTAGTAGTTTTATCAGTTGATTTATAAACATAAAAATGGGCATCGGCTTTGCCAGCAATTTGTGGCAAATGGGTAATGGCAATTACCTGATGTTTGCCTGCATGTTTTTTCATTACCTGCGAAACTTTGAGCGCGGCTTCACCTGAAATTCCAGTATCAATCTCATCAAATACTATACTTGGCAATGCCACTTTATCACTAATAATTGATTTGATACATAACATCAATCGGCTTAATTCACCACCAGAAGCTACCTTATTTATGGGTTGAAATTGCGAACCTTTATTGGCTGCAAACAATAAATTAATATTGTCAATTCCATTGCTGTTAAATTGTTCGGGCTTGTTGGGTTCATTCTCAACTTTAATTTTTGCATCAAGCATTTGAACCTGTTTTAATAATTCGTTGATGTTTTTTTCAATGGTTGGAATGGCTTTATTTCTTTTATCAGATAATGATTTTGATAGTTTGCTTACCTCTTTTTTTTGCTTGATTAGGTCAATTTCTTTTTGTTCAATTTCGGTTTGCAAACTGCCAATGACATTCACATCGTGTTGCAATTTTTCTTGAATAAAAATCAATTCTTCATTGTTATTCACTCGATGTTTTTTTTGTAAATTAAATAGCAATTGTAATCGTGTTTCAGTAGTCAACAGTTCTGATGGATTAGCTTGCGTGGCTTCGGTGATAATTTCTAATTCGGCAGCTAAATCTTTTAATTCAATAATAGTTGAATCCAATCTGTTAATCAGTTCCTCTAATTTTGGGTGATGTTTTGCTGCTGAGGCAAGTAGTGTTTTTAAATTTCTTAATTGGTCGATTAAAGATTGTTCATCTGCCTCTAAAATACGATGAGCAGAGCCTGATGCCTGCTGAATTTGTTCGGCATTGCTCAATAAGTCCAATTTTTTTTCGAGTTCCTCTTGTTCATTAACAGCAATATTTGCTTCTGTTAATTCATTTAATTGAAAGCGAAAATAATCCTCATCTTGCCTTGCTTTTTGTTCTCTTTCAATTAGTTCTTTCAAATACTTTTCATCAGCTTTATAAGTATTGAATTGTTTTTTATAGGCAGTTAGTAGGTCTTCCGTTTCTGCAATGGCATCTACAATTGATAGTTGAAATTCGCCTTCATTTAACTCTAAAGTTTGATGTTGAGAAACAATATCAATAAGCTGTGAGCCTAATTCTTTTAATTGTGATAAATTAACTGGAGTATCATTTATAAATGCACGAGATTTTCCATTGGTACTTATTTCTCTTCGTATAATACAAGTATTGTCAAAGTCCAATTCATGTGCTTCAAAATAGGATTTAAGGTTGTAATTGGTAATGGTAAAAGTACCCTCCACCACACATTTATCATTTGAATTCATCAAGGCTTTTAAATCGGCACGTTCACCTAAAATTAAACCTAAAGCACCCATCAAAATTGATTTTCCGGCACCAGTTTCTCCGGTAATAATATTTAGCTTTTCATCAAAATAGATATTAACCTGATTGATGATGGCGTAATTAGAAATATGTAGTTGTGTTAGCAATTGAATCTATGTATTTAATGATTTTTTACGAAATTTAATTTGCAAGGCTTGGTACTTTTAACCGACTAAGAGCAGTTTCCAATTGCCCTAGCATCTCACCAATTGCCTCTTTTTTGCAGGTGCCAACACTCAATCTATACCATGGAGAATTTTTAGATGCACCAAATGCAGAGAAGGGTACAACAGCAATTTTAGCTTCGTTTAATATGTAAGCATTTACATCCATTTGTGTGTGTAATATTTTATCATCAGCGGTTTGTTGCCCAACCAAATCAAATTTTATGGTTAGATAAATAGCCGCCTGTGGCGAGATACAATCAACTGCATAGCCTTTATTTTTTAACGATACAAATCCATTATAAATAGCATTCAAACGCTCTTCTACTTCCAATTTAAAATGTGTAATATAGTTGTTGATGGCATCTGTTTGTAATAAATATTTTGCAGCAGCTTTTTGCTCTGGCATCGGACTCCATGCACCAATATGTGATAGAATGGCTTTCATTTTATTGATAATTTTTTCAGGACCCATAGCCCAACCCACACGCACACCTGTTGCCGAAAATGCTTTGCTCATTCCATCAATAAAAATAGTGTATTCTTTTAATTCAGGTCTTAATGAAACCGGATTATAGTGTTGAGTCTCACCAAAAGTGAGTACCCAATAAATTTGATCAAACAAGATGTATAATTTCTTTTCATTTGCTCCACGAGATTTATTTTCGGCAATAACCAAATCACAAATTTCTTCTAATTGTTGTTTGCCAAAAGTTGTACCTGTTGGGTTTAATGGCGAGCACAATGCTAGTAAAGTAGCGTCTTTTAAAAGGGGTTTTAATGCTGCTGCCGTTGGCATAAAATTATCTTCTGGATTTGTTTCAATCGTTACGTGTTCGCCTTCTACAAAATGTGTGTAGTGATTATTATTCCAAGAAGGAACAGCATAAATTACTTTTTCGCCTCTATCAACAATGGTTCTATAAGTAGCATAAATTAATGGTCTTCCTCCGCCAGAAATTAATATTTCATTAGATGAATAGTCTAAGCCTTCACGCTCTTTAATAAATGTACTTACTGCTTGTCGCAATTCTAAAATGCCATCTGCGGCAGGGTAATTGGTATAATGATTTTTATAGGCTTGAATAATTTCATTCTCAAACTCAATAGGAATAGGAAAGAGGTTGGGGTCAAAATCTCCAATGGTAAAGTTGTATATTTTTTCACCTTGTTTAATTTTTTCGTTGATCTCGCCAGCAAGTTTGATAATTTCTGAGCCTATTAATGTTTCGGCAAGATGTGAGAGTTCCATAAATGATTTTTATTTTTCTGCGAACGAAAATAATATTATCATTTACAAAATAGTACAACGTGTAAAAGATTTTTTTAAACCTAAAATTAGTTTTTGATTTTATCGTATTTGGTACTATTGGTAATATTTATTTCATAAAGTAAGGCAACAACTTTTGGTTTTTCACTGGCTGTTGCTCCTTTAAAAATATTAACCAATTCATCAGATTTTGCTTCAAAGAAAACTTGAGGCAAAACAGTATTTGGGGCTATTTTAAATATTTTTTGCATCATTTCTAAACACGTATAAATATTCTTACGGGCATCTTCAGGATTTTTAATCATGATGTCTAATCCTTGCCTATGGTACTTATAATATACTTCTCTAAAAGGTCTGAAGCGTTCGCTGGTAATGTTGTCAATTAAATTATATCGTGAGCGCATTGATTTTTCAAAAGGTTGCCAACCCGCTAAACCAGATTGCTGTGCATTAGATACAACAGATTGTGCTTTTGTGAAATAAGTTGTTCCTCCAAGCATTCCATAAGAATCATAATCTAATCCTAAAATAAAGTAGGCATAAAACCCAAATAGTGAAGTAAGGTTTGAACTGTAATTATTTTCGTTGAAATCTAACCGTTGAAATTCGGTATAATCAAACTCCCAATTCTCATCATTAAAATTAAATAAAACGGTATTGTATGATGACGCATAAATGGGGCGCACACTTTGTATTTGTGCTGTTCCGGTAAAATGATGTGTTTGTAAATCGTAGTTCGTTAAAATAATTTGAATAGTACATTCAATGCGTTCGCTGGTTTGAATCTTATCCAAACTCCATTTTGTATTATTCATAAATTCAGTGAGCACTTGTTCCAATGTTCTGAAAATACGTTTATCAGTAAGTGAAATTTGTTGGTCGATGATAATTACCTTGCAATTTAAATCTTGTGAAAATGCAGGTATTAATGAAAATAAATAAGCAAGTATAAAAACAATTTTACGCATGCATTAGCGACATTACTTTATGAACAATATCTTGTGCAACTTCAGTTTTTGATTTGAGTTTGTGGTCGGTTTTATTTCCTTTTCTATCAATAATAGTAACCTTATTTGTTTGATGACCAAAGCCTGCACCTTTTGTTTTTAAGGAATTGAGAACAATAAAGTCTAAATTTTTTGCGGTTAATTTTTTCATGGCATTTGCTACTTCATTATCTGTTTCTAAAGCAAAGCCAACCAATAATTGTTTTTTATTTTTTAATCTTCCTAACTCAGCTAAAATATCTTTTGTTTTTTTTAATTTAAGATGAAGTTCATCGCCACTCTTTTTTATTTTGGTGATGGAAACTTTCTCGGGAGTATAATCAGCAACGGCTGCACTCATCACAGCAATATCTGTTTTAGCAAATTGTGTAACGGTTTTTTCATACATCTCATCAGCCGAAGTCACATCAATACGTTTAATATTTTCATTTAATTCATGCAACTCAGTAGGCCCCGAAATTAATGTAACACTGGCTCCATGTCTGGCAAATTCTTCAGCAATGGCAAAACCCATTCTTCCGCTTGAATGATTTCCTATGAAACGAACAGGATCTATGCTTTCATAAGTTGGACCGGCAGTTACCAGTACCTTTTTACCTTTTAATTTTTCGGTTAACCGTGTTGATTCATCCAAAAAGAAAACAATTTCTTCGGGTTCTAACATTCTTCCTGCACCTATTAGTCCACTGGCTAATTCACCTTCACCCACAGGCAAAATAATATTCCCGTAATCTCTAAGTTTGTTTAAATTATTTTGTGTAGATGGATGTGCGTACATATCTAAATCCATTGCTGGAGCCACGTATGTTTTACATTTTGCAGAAAGATAAGTGGCTAATAATAAATTATCACATATACCATTTGCCATTTTTCCAATGGTATTGGCTGAAGCAGGTGCAATCAATAATAAATCAGCCCATAAACCCAATTCAACGTGGTTATTCCACTCGCCATTATTATTAGCAATAAAATTACTTAAAACTGGATTTTTTGAAAGTGTAGCAAGTGTGAGTGGAGTAATAAATTCTTTGGCATCATGAGTTAATATTACTTTTACTTCGGCACCTTGTTTAATAAACAAACGCACCAATGTTGCAGCTTTATAAGCCGCAATACTTCCTGTAACACCAAGTATTATTTTTTTACCTTTTAACATATAAAAAGAAAAAAAATACATGAAATAAAATGATTTACTCCATGTATTTTAGTTTACATTATTGATAAATTTATAATGCGTTTCTGTTTTCTTTAATTGGATTACGATGATAAATTTTTCCGTTCAAAAATTCTTCAACAGCAATTAATGTTGGTTTAGGAAGTCTTTCGTAGTAGCTTGATATTTCTATTTGCTCACGGTTTTCAAAAACTTCTTCCAATGTATCGCTATCATTGGTAAAATCTGATAATTTGTTGTGTAATTCTTCTTTCATTTGTGCCGATATTTGGTTAGCACGTTTTGAAATAATTGCCAAAGATTCATAGATGTTCCCTGTCTCTTTGTCGAATTTACGTAAGTCCCTTACAACTGTTGTAGTGGGAGTTCCTGATAGGTTGTTTGTTGCCATTTTGTTTATGATTTTTGTTCTTCTTTATCTTTTTTATGAGCCATTTTAGCTACATGTTTTTTGTATAACGACTCTGATTTATAATGCAATTTTTTTAATTCATTTAAGTATTTACTCTCTGGGTATTCAGTTGTATAATTTTGTAAAGATGCAAAAGCATCTTGATATCTTTTATCTTTTTTATCATCAATGCTATTATGAGCAAGCAAGTAATAGGATTTTACAGTTAAATAATCCAACTCTTCTTTTTGTGGGATTTCTGGAAAATCCTTGATTACATTTTGTAAAGAAATAATAGCACTTGTATACGCAGCAATATTGTAATACATCTTAGCATTTTTATATGATTTAAAGGCAAGCTTGGCTCTTAATTTATCCATTAAAATATTACACTCAGCCACATATTTACTATCAGGATATACACTTATAAAAAGTTTTAATGATTCAAGTCCTTTATACGTATCCGTTTGATCTAGATAATAATGTTGAGATTCCAAAAACTGGCAATAGGCATACATGTATAAACATTCCTCTGACCATTGACCAGTAGGAAAACTTTCATAATATGTTTTAAATTGATAACCAGCCAAAATATGGTTTTGTAAACCATAATTACAATAAGCACTATAATACATTACTTTCTCGCTCATTGCTGTTCCATTATAACTATCCTGTAATTGTTCAAACAAAGTGGATGCACGATAAAAATCTTTCTTGTTATAATAGTATTGAGCCAATTCGAGCTTTTTATTTACATCAGGATTCTTGAGCGTTTTCTGATATTTATTGCTACAATTAGTGATAAAAAAACTGATAAATAATATGACGAGTATTCGCTTCATGTATTGGGTTGAACGACAAAAGTAAGCGTTTATTTCCCTTTGTCAATAGCTGAAACCATATGTTTTGCATTATATTTAGCTTGCCTTTAGTACTTTAGGTGAAAAAAAAGGATAAAATTTTATGCTGTTTACGGTAATGTTTTACTTTGTTTAAATAGCAATGAAAAAACGTGTCCACTTATTTGTTTTATTATTAATGACCTTACTAATACAATGTGTTTTTGCGCAGGCTGTTAAGCATGAGGAAGACACTCTTGAAATGCCAATTGATACAACACAAATGGTTAAGCAAGATGTGAAAATTATACTTAAAAAAGGGTCTTCTAAAATTGATAGTTTAATTAATTATGCTTATCATTTTATTGGTAACAAATATAAGAGAGGAGGTATCACCACAAAGGGGTTTGATTGTTCAGGTTACACTATGATTGTGTTTCAGAAATACGGAATAAAACTTCCACATACTTCTGCCGGACAAGGTTTGGTTGGATTTGAAGTTACTCGCAACAATATTAAAAAAGGAGATTTGATTTTATTTAGAGGAAGAAGCCGTAGAAGCAAAAGAATTGGACATGTTGGAATTGTAATTTCAGAAAAAGGTGAGCCGGTTCGTTTTATTCATAGCAGCACAAGTGAAGGTGTGAGGATTGATAGATTAGAGTTTGATTATTACAAAAAACGGTATTTACAAACAGTGAGAATGCCGGAGTTGTATAAATGAAAGGTACGTATAATGTCAAAAATAAGAGAATAGTTTGCCTCAATGTTTAATAAATGTTTAATTCGCACACTGATTTATTATTCAATATGAATACCATCGAAAACGCTAAAGACAAACCCCTTGAATGTCCTGTATCTCACAAAGGCAGGAGCAAGTTTAAAGTATGGATGAAACGGGTGGGTATTGTTGGTTTTTTTTTCTTTTTAATTAAAGGGTTAATTTGGGTTGCCATATTTATGTTTGGTGCAGAAGCAATTAAAAATTTATTTTAAATGATAGGGTATTAAAAGTCGTTTATCTTCAAAAAATAATAGTTCTATTTATGAAACAATTTGAAAGTTTAGTAGACGCATTAGCTGACTTAAAACAAAGAGGATATACGCTTGATTTTAATTTATTAGAAAATAGTATAGCCTGTGCCAGCCATCAATTATCACTTGCTGCCGAAGAGTTTGAAATTGATGAAACTTATCGTTTTGAAGGAATGAACGACCCTGATGATAGTTCTGTTTTATATGCCGTTAGTTCTCGTTTTGGACATAAAGGAGTTTTGGTAAATGCTTATGGAGTATACGCTGATGGAGCCTCATCAGAAATTATTGCCAAGCTAAGCAATCATCATTAATTTTAAATTTTCATACTTTGCAACATGACTCGTAAAGAACGTTTCGAAAAATTTATTGCCTACTTCTCTGCTCATCAACCAAATGCCGAAACGGAATTATTTTACGATGATCCCTACCAACTTTTAGTAGCTGTTATCCTATCGGCACAATGTACAGATAAGCGAGTGAACATGACTACACCTTTTTTGTTTAAAGCATTTCCAACGGTTCAAAAACTTGCTAAAGCAGATTTTGATGAGGTGTTTCCGTTGATAAAAAGTATTAGTTATCCAAATAATAAGACCAAGCATCTGATTGGCATGGCGCAAATGCTGTTAAATAATTTTAATGGAGAAGTTCCTTCAACCATTGATGAACTGGTGAGGTTGCCAGGAGTAGGGCGAAAAACTGCAAATGTAATTTCATCAGTAGTTTTTAACCAACCTTCAATGGCTGTTGATACGCATGTATTTAGAGTTTCGGCACGAATAGGATTAACTCTAAATGCAAAAAATCCATTGCAAGCAGAGCAACAGTTGCTTAAATATATTCCCGAAAAATTTGTTTCGCGGGCACATCATTGGCTCATATTACATGGCAGATATGTATGTGTGGCACGTAATCCAAAATGTGGAGAATGTCCTTTAACAAGCTTTTGTAAATCGGCACCCAAAACAGCTGTTAGTAAATAGGGGTTGTTTTTTTGATTCTGTTTTTCAACTTATTCTAATGGTTAATGCTAACCATACAAAATAAAACGCCATACTAAAAATAATTTATCATTAACACTTTCTTATTTTGCACCACAAATTATTTATACATGAGAATACATTTTATTTCTATTGGCGGTGCGGTAATGCACAATATGGCAATTGCGCTACATAAAAAAGGATTTACCATTACCGGTTCGGATGATGAAATTTATGAACCTGCAAAATCACGATTAGAAAAATATGGTCTTTTACCCAAAGAAATGGGTTGGAATGAAAATAATATTACTCCACAAATTGATGCCATTGTTTTAGGTATGCATGCCAGAAAAGAAAATCCCGAATTGATAAAAGCTCAACAATTGGGTTTAAAAATTTATTCGTTTCCGGAATACATGTATGAGCAAACCAAAAATAAAAAGCGAATAGTAATTGGTGGAAGCCATGGTAAAACAAGCACCACAGCCATGATTATGTATGCACTCAATTATCACCATTTAAAATTTGATTATTTAGTGGGGTCCATTATTGAAGGTTTTGAAACCATGGTTGGATTAAGTGATGATGCTCCTATTGCTGTTTTTGAAGGCGATGAATATTTAACTTCAGCTTTAGATTTGCGTCCAAAATTTCATGTATATAAAACTGATATTGGAATTATTACTGGGGTATCTTGGGATCATATCAATGTATTTCCAACCTATGAAAATTATTTAGAGCAGTTCAGAATATTTATAACTGCATTACCAGAAACAGGCGCATTAATTTATTGTGCAGATGATACCGAAGTTAAAAAAGTTTGTGAATCCACCCCCTGCAAAGCAAGGCTTATTCCATATTATACACCAAAAAATGAAGTAGAAAATGGAATAACTTATTTAGTAGTGAGTGGTAAAAAAATTGCCCTTCATGTTTTTGGTAAACATAATTTACAAAACATGATGGCTGCAAAATTTGCTTGTTTAGAGGCAGGTTTAAGTGAAGAAAAATTTTATGAAGCCATCACTCATTTTAAAGGAACAGCTAAACGATTAGAAACATTAAAAGAAGATACGAACAGTATTATATACAGAGATTTTGCTCATGCGCCATCAAAATTAAAAGCAACTATTAACGCAGTAAAAAATTTATATCCCGAACGAAAACTTATTGCAGCTTATGAGTTACACACGTTTAGTTCGCTAAATAAAGAGTTTCTTCCTCATTATAAAAACAGTATGAATGAGGCTGATGTGAAAGCTGTTTTATTTAGCAAACATGCGTTAGAAATGAAAAAAATGCCTATGCTTAATGAAGCAGAAGTAGCCGCCAATTTTGGAGAAGGTGTAAAGGTATTTACGGATAAAAATGAGTTGAAAAAATTTATTGATTTGCATTATACCCATAAAGAAAACATGCTCTTAATGAGCAGTGGAACGTTTGATGGAATGCCAATGGAGTTTGGTAATAAAGTGAATAATTGAACAATCAATCTAAATATTTAATAAGTATTGTGGGACCAACGGCTGTGGGTAAAACTGCACTTGCTATAAAAGTAGCTCAGTATTTTAAAACGGAAATTATTTCATCCGACTCACGGCAGTTTTTTGCAGAGATGAACATCGGAACAGCCAAACCAAGTATAGAAGAATTAAGTTTAGTTCCTCATCATTTTATTGGCAATATTTCCGTCAACCAAAAATATAGTGCCGGAGATTTTGAACGTGATGCGTTAAAAAAATTGAATGAATTATTTGTTCAACATGATGTGGTGGTAATGGTTGGAGGGTCGGGTTTATATATCAAAGCGTTACTTGAAGGATTAGATAAATTACCCGATGCCGATATTCAGTTACGTGGTGAACTTCAACATATTTTTGATACGCAAGGAATTGAACCTTTGCAAGAGCAATTAAAAATGCTTGACGCTAAAAAATTTGCAGCCATTGATAGTAAAAATACACAACGTGTAATGCGTGCTATTGAAATTGCTTTGCAACCCAAAGATACGGCTCTAAAACAACCTCGCAAGTTTAAAACTATTAAAATTGGATTGAATTTGGATAGAGAAATTTTATACCAAAAAATCAATGCCAGAGTTGATGAAATGATTGCAAATGGTTTAGAAAGTGAAGTAAAATCATTAGTAAACAAAAAAGAAACCTATGCACTTCAAACTGTTGGTTACGCTGATTTTTTTGACTATTTTGAAAACAAGAATTCTTTATCAAAAACCATCGAACTCATTAAACAACATACCCGTAATTTTGCAAAAAGACAACTCACTTGGTTTAGAAGGGAACAAGATATTGCATGGTTTGAACCTCATGAATTAACAAAAATTATTAAACATGTGATAGCTGCTTCCTCATCAATTTAACAACGTAAATTTTCTATTTATCTACTCATCATTTTAAAGATTAAACAATTTTATTTACTGAAATTAAACATTTACAGCAATTGGAATAATTAGGAATTAAAAACAATAATTGAAAAATCCATATTGAATAATTTTACGATATATAGTGTTCGAAAAGTAAATTTATGGAGAAAAAAGGGCTTGCTTCAGAATATTTCATTAAACAAATTACTACGAATACTTGGAAGTATGAAATGGAACAAGATTCTTCCAGATACCATTTTATTGGAGCATGGGCGGCTATTATTTTTGATCCTCTTTTTGCTATCACCGATTATTTTAATATTAGCAATAATTGGAAATCACTTTTTTTGATAAGGATTGCAATTGCACTTACTACTCTGCTTTTTTTGGCTCTACGTAAAAAACTTAAACTGCCATCACACGTTGTTGTACTCGTTCCGTTTTTATTAATTTCTCTTCAAAATGCCTATACGTACAGTCTTATTGATAATGAAGTGGTGATGGGGCATAACCTAAATTACATTGCGCTGTTTATTGGTGGTGCCATGTTTATTTTATGGGATTGGAAATATTCGTTTTTTGTAATTCTTATTTCGGCTGTAAGTGGCATTTTATTTTTTCTGCCAATCCTAAACTAAATACCTATCATTTTTTTGTACATGGAGGATTGTTGTTGTGCGTAGTTGCTATTTTTATGGGAGTATTAATTAAAGCTCGGTATAATCTTACATTAAAGGAAATAAGGGCACGGCTTGCACTCAAAAAAAGTAATGAGGAAATAAATAAACAAGCGGAAGAAATTAAACATATCAATGAAAATCTTGAAATGTTGGTAATGGAAAGAACTGTGGAATTGGAAAGAAAAAATACCGCATTGGAAGAGTATGCATTTATAAATAGCCATAAACTCAGAAGCCCTGTTGCATCTATATTGGGGTTGGTAGATGTGATTACAAATTCTGATTCTTTTGAAGATCAAAAATTAGTAATTGGACATCTAAAAGAATCAACAGAATATTTAGATTCAATTGTAAACTCAATTACTCAAGCTATTGAAATGAAAAATGTATGAATAAGTTCAATTAATTTTCATCTACTAATTCCACTTCACTTTCGGGTGCACTTAATTTTCCTTTGGCAAAGTTTGCTGCAAAATCCATGAATACTTTATAAGCAGGAGTGAAGCTAAATTTTTTATCATTGTTCTTTTCCAAAATATTTCTTCGTCCAAGTGTATTGATAAACTGCTTGCGGTTTTCACTATTTTTTAGTTGGTTATTATTTTGGATTAAATCAATGTATGATGAGTTCTCAAAATAGTTATCAATCATGTCCAAATCAAACTCGGCATATTGCACTTCTTCTAAAAAATTCTTACCGTCTTTATCCATTTCATAACAAAGCAATCCAAAGAAAATACAAATATCTCTGGAGAGTTGTTCGTTAGTTTCGGCCGATAAAATATAGGCATAATCTGATTTTAATTCTACATCAAAGCCAAAACTTTCTTTAAAAAATGAGGTGTAAAACTCTTGACTGTTTTTGAGCTCAACAAATTTAGGATCGGTTGCTAAAATAAATTTGCCGTCTAAAAGGTCGGTTACAATGTCTTTGTGGTATCTAGGAAATTCCATGTTTTGTTATTTTAATTTTTGGTACTCGTAAATTCATTTGTGATGTTTTGATAAGTTGTCTGTCGGATTTTGGGTCTAACTCTAAAATAATTCCTTCTTCAAATAATAATGTGGTTAACGAAAAAAATTTATCGGTCTCAATGGCCTTATATTCTCCTTTTAGGGTTTTGCCAGCCCATTCAAAAAAACTGCTCACTGGCAAACTTTGAATTAATTTACTTCGATATAATTCTTTATTAAAAATCCATTTTTCAAAATCTTCTAAAGCCACATCTTCTAAAATAATTTCGTCATTGCCTTCAAATTGTTCTACATATTCTTTGGCGTTCCAATACATATCATTGCTATATGGCAAATCTCTATACACTTTAAAAACCTTTGGTAATGGAGCTTTGTAGGGTTGTTTTAAAAACTCAATCCAACCTGTTAGAATTAACGATTCAGTTCTAATACGCTCAATGAGTGGTAATAATTCATTGGTTAATATTTTTGATTGACGCATCAAATCATCATTGGTTTGAATCAAAAAATTATACAACTTTTCAAATTGCAAACGTGTTCCCTCATCATCAAAATTAAGCCTACGCACATTTACATATTGCGAAATTTCAAACAAATGATTGGTGATGGATTGAGAATGCGTTACATCCAAAATGCTGTTTAGTGGAGTGATATAATAATCAATCCAAAATGATGCTTTGCGTACTTTTTCTTTGTAATCTATTTTATCAACGTTTGCTTTTAACTCACGAGTTTCGGCAACCAAACGCATGGTATTTTTTTCAACAGCATCACTAAATTCTCTTACTTCATTATACAATTCTGTGATGCGCTGCACTAAAATATTTCTATCTTTTGAAATCCCTTCTTTAATTTTTTTGAAAAGGGAGGAGATGGAACGTTCATATTTTTCAATGGTTTCGGGCAATAGCGGTTTAAACTCATTTAAAATAAATTCAAAGAATTTAAAATACACCCCACGAATCTCAAAATCATCACCGAGTTTTTTTAAGAATTTGTATTCTACTAATTGATTGAAAATATCGCTTTCATTTTCTTTCAAAATTTTATTTACCACTTCCTTTCTCACATATCCATCTTTTGATTGTGCTTCAAACAAATCTTTGATGGGTTCGTAGTAGGTAGATAAAAAATTTAATATGGTTTTAGGTTCTGCTTTCATCCTTTAGTTCTTATAAACGGTAATTCTTATTTTCACTTCTCGATACGCTCTTCATCCTGCCCAATGCACTCTAAGTAACTTAATGCTAATTAGCTGTAGCATCAGCAGTACGTTCTCCATAAACGGCATTGAATTTTTCGCTAACATTTATTTTTCCTACACTTGGATAAATGAAATAATATTTACCAAAACCTTCCACCGCATCAGGTGCTGCAAAAATCGGAATGAAGTGATGCTCTTTGCAAAAACGAACCAACTCCGGACGATTTTTTTTATCAATTGTAGCTACTTCATCAATAAATAATGCAATACGGTTTTCGTGATCGTTGATGGCTAGTCGGTTAATAATATTCATAATAATCACCAGCCTAATCATCTTATCAGTTCCATCACTTTCAATTTGCTCACTCAAATCAACTTGCTTGGTATTGCCTTTACGTGTAAGGTTTAGGTTGATATTGAACAAGTCGTCAAACTCAATCTTTTTACCGCTTTCTAAATAGCTATCCAACACTTTTAAGTTTTCTGAATTATCAAATTCAAACATCAATTGTCCGCTTACCGATTGAATTTGCGAGATTTTTTTCAACTCATCCACCACCCGTTTATTATCATCCAATTCAATAGTTAATGCCTCAATATCTGAGATGCGGGTTTGTGTTAATTTTTGGTTGAATTTGTTATAAATAAATTCTTTAAACTCTTCATAACGCTTAAGCATAGTGTATGCAGGATTTGCAAATTGAGTAGAAATACTTTCCAATAAAGATTGTACGCTTCGCTCTTTATCTTCAATCAATGCTACTTCTTCTTCCACATATTTTATAAAATCGTCCTCATCAGCAAAAGTGCTTTGTAGTTTATCGCGCAATTTTTCAAACAGGTGATCTTTGTTTGATTTTAAAATAATTCTATCGTTCCAATTGAGTTTTATTTTATTGTAAAGTTGATCTAAACTTTCGTTGGTTTCAAATTCTTCGCCTACCAATCCCATTTCATCCAATTCACGTTTGTATTCAATTAATTTCCCAATTCGTTCTTGCCGTTTTTGTTTTTCATCAATCAACTCTTGCAGTTCATTTGATTTTTTTGCAATGCTTTTTGCGATGGCTTTTTGTTCGGCTTCAAACTTATCTTTGAGTTGAACGAGCTCATTAATTTCTGCTTTTAACTTCTCAATAGATTTTGTGAGTGCGGGTTTACTTTTTATTTTTTGAAGTTTGTTTTTGATGGTATCAATTTCAGTGTTAATGCGGTTTAATTCCGATTGCGACTTCTCGATATTTTTTACCACACCCAATAAACTTTCTTGTTGTTTGAGCTCTTCTTTGGCTGCTTTCCATTCTTCCTTTAACTCTTCCACACTTTTAAAATCTTTCAACTCTATGTTTTTGGAGATGTCAATTTCGCCATCAAAAATGTTTAGCTTTTGGGTAATTTTATGAATCTTTTTTAATACCTGATCGCCTGGTAAACTATTTACTTGTTCACTTAAAATGGCATTTAGCACTTTTCTGTTTTCAACCGAACCAGATATTTTATTGATTAATAAATTGCTGTAATTTTTAACCTGCATATCGAGTTTTTCTATTTGATGTTGAACAGAAAATATGCGGCTTTCAATTTGTTTGCTGTTGAGTTTTTGCAACTCAGCCATTGTTAATCGTGATTCAATTTCTTTACGTTTTTGGTCGTAATTGGCAAGTTGTTCTTCTAATATTTTTGTAGGTTCAAACTTGTTAATTTCTTCCAACTCATTTTCTTTTTCTTTGGCTAAAGTAGATCGTGCTTCAATCTCCGCAACCTTGCCTCCAATTTTTTTATCGAGCTCCGATTGCTTTGGATGCAATACTTCATTTACCTCAGTTTTTAAACTCTCAATAGATTTATCTTTATCATGAAATTGCACTTGTAACTCGGGCAAAGTGTGGCTAAAACTTTTTGTAAAACCATAATATAATTCACTAATAATTCGGGCTTTTGCGGTGTATTGACTTACCAGCTCTCTGAACTCATCAAACTCATTTTTTACCGAACGAAGGTTTCTAATTTCATTGTTTACCTTCTTCAAATCATTAATATCTTTTTTGTTTTTTTGCGAGAAGTTGAGTGTTTCGTTTTCTCTATTATCGGCCACAATTAATGCCTCTTTTAGGTTTTTATTGTTGATGAGTTTGGTGTTGATGAGGTAACGATAAATGCGTGAAAAATTATTGCTCAACCCCTCTGTACGTACTGTATCTTCTAACCAAACCACACCATTATTTCTTCGTCCACGTTGGTAAACATGTGCAAAAATATCACGCTTATCTTTATATTGTTCAAGCGTTAAACCCGCAGCGGTTATACGTTCTTTTACATCTTCAAATTTGAGTAATCGTTTATCTTCATCCACAAAAAACTCCTCTTTGTATTCGCTTTCAAAACGATAATATTCCAAATTACTATCCGCATCACGTTTTACGATGATGGAGTAATATGATTTTTTGAATACCTCAAATACAATATAACTTTGATTGTGATTAGGAAAATAATGGTGAATGGTTTCTTTATCGCCTTTGCGCTGACCACTAAAAGTCATTTTCTGACCATCAATAATAAACAAAAAATTGAGCGCATAAATGAGCGTACTTTTTCCAATATTATTTGGTCCAACAAGTTGAAGGGAGTCGCAATCATCGAGGCGTATTTCAGCCTTTCCATACACTTTTGAATTGAGAACAATAAGTCTGGTTAACATGAGTTTTAAAACTATTTATGCAAGCAAAATACTCAATGCTGTTTAGCAGTTATCTACGTTTTATGCACACTACAACTGTTTGGAATTCACGCTTAATTATTATTTTGAGAGGTAAAAATATTGAGAAAAAGGATTTAAAATAAATTTAGCTGCCCTTTTGCATGACGTTCAAAAGCATCTAAATTAAAAGCATATTTAGGTTTATTACCCATATATTTTTTACGTGAAATAGTGAAAAGTTGTTTAATGCTTTCAGCCATTTTTCCATCACCACGCATTCGGTTTCCAAATCGGCTATCATGCAAATTTTCACCATGGCAATCGGCAATTTGAGTTAAAATTTTATGAGCGGCATCGGGGTAATTTTTACGCACCCAATCTGTAAATAATTCGGCAATGGCTCCATTCAATCTCACAATGGTATAACCCGCAGTGTGTGCACCAGCATTGGTAGCAGCTTCAATTACTTTAGGTATATCATAATTAGTAAGTCCCGGAATTATTGGAGCTACCATTACCCCAACAGGAATTCCATTTTGGCTTAATTCCTCAATCACTTTCAACCTGTTTTTATAAGTTGCCGTTCGAGGTTCTAACTTCATTCTTATGTCTTCATTTAACGAAGTAATAGTAACAAATACTTGCACTAAATTTAGTTTATTGAGTTCAATTAATATATCCAAATCACGAAGCACTAATTGATTTTTAGTGATAATGCCTACTGGATTTTTATACTTTAAACATACCTCTAATAAGCTGCGTGTAATTTTAAATTTTCGTTCTATGGGTTGATAGCAATCTGTATTTCCTGAAAGAGAAATGACAGCAGGCTTCCATTTTTTATCAGCAAAAGTTTTGTCTAATAATTCGGCAGCATTTTTTTTAACGATGATTTTACTTTCAAAATCTAAGCCCGCACTAAATCCCCAATATTGATGTGAGTTCCTCGCATAGCAATAAATACATCCATGTTCACAACCTTGGTATGGATTTACAGAAAACTGCATTCCCACATCAGGGCTTTCAATTTTATTGACAATTTTTTTTGCATGCTCAAAAAATACTTGCGTATGCACTTCATC
Source organism: Bacteroidota bacterium (assembly GCA_025359805.1). Lineage (GTDB taxonomy): Bacteria > Bacteroidota > Bacteroidia > UKL13-3 > UKL13-3 > CAIUEQ01. Next base: position 6,173 of record JANYDU010000033.1, on the reverse strand, counting down.
TATTAAAGGTTCATCAAGTCCTTCCAAATGCTCTTGCACCACTTCTTGTTTAGCAAAACGGTTTGCAGTATTGAGTTGGGAGCCTCGTCCTTTGATATATTCAGATTGCATGAGTGTGATAAACGGCAACCAATATTAAATAAAAATATTCCATCTATGTAATATGCTTTTTTCAACAGTTGATAGACAACTACTTTTGTTTTTAAAAGGAGCTCGAATTAAATATCTTGTTTGTAATCTGTTTAAGAATTGGTGTATTAATAAGGTTAACTTTCACGGTATTCGGGCTTCCTTTTTTTCATAGCTAAATATTTAAAAGCGATTTGTATTATTGAAGTTCCAAAAAATAAGATAATCAATGAAGAAGAAAATTGTATTAGCCGGAATAATAGTTGCCGGAATTTCATCCGCATTTATTGCAAAAAAAATGTTTAAAGGAGTAGATACTGCATCTATGGATATAAAAACAAATCCACATGATGATTTTTACGAATATGCAAATGGTACTTGGTGTAAAAATAACCCTGTTCCAGCATCAGAAGCTCGTTGGACAAGTTTTAACGTACTTGCAGAAAGAAATAATTTAATGTTGAAAAATATATTAGAAACAGCGGCAAATGACAAAGGAGCTGCTCCAGGATCTGCTCGCCAAAAAGTTGGCGATTTTTATAAAATGGCGATGGATTCAACCACATTAAATAATGGTGGAAGTCCCGTATTTGAAGATTTTAATCTTATTCAAAAAATCGCCAATAAAGATGATTTGATTAGATCTGTTGCAAGATTTCATAAGAAAGGAATTGCTGCATTATTTTCATTTGATGTGAGTCAGGATATTAAGAAAAGCGACCAATATATTAGTTACTTGGCACAAGGTGGATTGGGTTTGCCAGATAGAGATTATTATTTTAAAGAAGATGAAAAATCTCAAAAAATAAGAGAAGAATACAAACAATATATTGTAAAAATGTTTAAGGAATATGGCGAGGATAAGGGTATATTTACTGCTGATGTAATTATGCGTATTGAAACAGAAATGGCTCGTGCAAGCATGACTCGTGTAGAAAGAAGAAACATGGAAAAGCAATATAACAAACGCTCTCTTGGAGATATAAAAGCATTTTATCCAAGAATTAATTTCCAACTTTATTTTAGTGAAATAAAAATTGAACCTAATGATGCTAAAGAAATGATAGTAGCTCAACCTGATTTTTTTACTCAATTAAATCAATCTTTTGAGATAGAGCCTTTAGAAAATTGGAAAACGTATTTAAAGTGGAAATTGATTAATGGTACTACTTCTTATGTGAGTGATAATATTAGTAAGTTATCTTTTGATTTTTATGGAACAGCATTAACAGGAACTAAAGAGCAAAAACCAAGATGGAAAAGAGTTGTGGCATCTGCAAATAACTTAATTGGTGAGCTTGTTGCACAAGAGTATGTTAAAGTGGCATCAAGCCCTGAATCAAAAATACGCATCAATAAAATGGTAGATAATCTTCGCGATGCTTTTAAAGTACGTATCGAAAAATTAGATTGGATGAGTGAAGAAACAAAAAAGAAAGCCATCGAAAAATTAAATTCTTTTAACCGTAAATTAGGTTACCCTGATAAATGGAAAGACTATTCTCGTTTGGATATTAAAAAGGATAGTTATGTAAAAAATTTTTATCGTGCTAATGAGTTTGCTTTTAATGAAATGATTGAAAAATTAGAAAAGCCAATTGACAAATCTGAATGGGAAATGTTACCGCAAACAGTTAATGCGTATTATAATCCTGTAATGAATGAAATTGTTTTTCCTGCAGCCATTATGCAACCACCATTTTTTAATCCTGAGGCTGATGAGGCTACAAATTATGGTGCAATTGGAGCCGTAATTGGACATGAGTTTTCGCATGGTTTTGATGATCAAGGAAGCAAATTTGATGCAACAGGAAATATGAATAATTGGTGGACAGAAGAAGATAAAAAGAAATTTGAAGAGCGCACAAAAGTGTTGGTCAATCAATACAATAAATTTGCAGTAGAAGATAAAGTATTTGTAAATGGAGAATTAACACTTGGTGAAAATATTGCAGATTTTGCAGGATTAACAGTTGCTTACGATGCTTATCAAATGTATTTGAAAGATAAAAGCAGAAAATCGATTGATGGTTTTACTCCTGAACAAAGATTTTTTATTGGCTTTGCACAGGTATGGAAAAACAATGCTCGTCCTGAATATCTTCGTCAACAAGTAATGACAGATCCTCATTCACCAGGTAAATTTAGAGTGCTTGGTCCGCTTTCAAATATGCCTCAATTTTATAGTGCATTTGGAATTAAACAAGGAGATAAAATGTTTATTGCCGAAACTGACAGAGCAAAAATCTGGTAATTTTTAATGCTATATTTATGTTGTTATTTTATAGAGACGTTGCATGCAACGTCTCTAAATTTTTATAGCCAACTTTCTTTTAAATTATCTACATGAAAAAAAATAACGCACTAAAAAATATCATCATTGAAGAAGATGACGATTTAATATTTATTAATAAACCTGCATTTATTTCTTCACTTGATGAGCGAGATGGAGTAGGAGATAGCATCATAAAATTAGCCAAAAAATATAACAGCGAATTACAATTATGTCATCGGTTAGATAAAGAAACATCTGGCATTATGGTAATAGCAAAAAATGCAGAAGCCTATCGTGAAATGGCAATGAATTTTGAAGCCAGGCGAATTGACAAAACGTATCATGCGGTTATTGAAGGAGTATTAAATGTAGAACATAAACCCATCAACCTTCCATTAGGAATTACCAAAAAAGGAACTGCAAAAGTTGATATGCAAGAAGGTAAACCTGCTGAAACTTTTTTTACCACTCTTAAAATGTTTCGTCATTTTACATTACTTGCTTGCAAACCTATAACTGGTAGGTTACATCAAATTAGAATTCATTTGGCATCACAAAATTTTCCTATTGTGAGTGATACAACTTATGGCGGACACATGCCCATGCTATCTAAATTTAAAAGAAACTTTAATGTAAATAAATTTGAAAATGAACAACCCATGATGAAGCGAGTGGCATTACATGCGTATTCATTAAAGTTTGAATTTAAAGATAAAAAATACGAGGTAATTGCTCCTTACCCAAAAGATTTTGAGGTGTTTTTAAAGTTGATTGAAAAGTTTGAAGCGTAATTAAAAATCATTTCTTCTTTCCGCAATATTCCATCTAAAAGCAATAGTTGTAAGTAAAGTTTCCGTATCAAAAATTGCCATTGCACTTCCTGTTTTTCTGTATGTAAATTGCAAATCAATAAACATATTATGTTTAATCATATACGAACTTGTAATGTCAAAAATATATAAATTAGTTTTTACGCCCTGTCCAATTTCATTCCCATATTCTTGTTGTTTAGTTTTATAATCTAATCCAATATTTTTCCCCCAATTACTTCCATTGGTATCATTTCCATAGGTGGTAAAAATAGCTGTACCTTTTAAAAACAATCTGTTCATTGGTTGATATCTTAAAACAGAAACAAGTTCTCTAAAATTGGCTCCAATAGGATGTGCCATGTTTTGATTATAATTTACATAGGCATCTAATTTTGTAAAAGAGGTATACATATATGGCCTTGCTTGATTGTATTCAATTTGTAAATCGAGATTATTGATATTAAACACATCAATGTATTTTAAACCCAATTGAAGAGCTTGTTTATTGCCATACCAACCAGTATTTGCCAATACCTCTTTTAATACAAATTCAGAAATTACAAATTGACCGTAAGTAGAAAAGTGCTTCAAAAAATTATACTTAAAATCAATACCTAAAATAGCTTTATCCGGGCTATTTAATCCATTTTCAATTGGCTTATAAAATATAATAGGATTTAAATATTGCGGATCGAATCCACCATTTGAGTAGCCGCTATCTCTTTGAAAAATGATGGTTTGAAATAAACCTAAATTAAAGTTTTTTGTACAGTTAATAGATGCGTGTGTAGTTGCAAAATAGCTTCTTTTGGGTAAGTTAGATTCATTTGCAGTAGTGTATCTAAGCATTTCTCCAAAAATGTTTGTATAATTAATTTTCCAAATTCGGGTGTTTATTCTTAGGTATAAATTATCTCTCGAAAAATCTGACATATAAAACGTGCGGTATCCATTTCCTAAAAATATTTTTCCATGGCCAAACTGTATATCAATATATTTTCCAGCCTGAATATTAATGTAGCCACTTGCAAGCCCATAATTAAATGTTTTATTATCAGTAGTCTTTAAAAATCCAGCACCAGGAATCACGCTATCTGTTTGATAATAATCTCTTACCCAGCTATTGGTATGATTTATTTCATCACTAAATTGAGTATAAAAACTTACTGTTCCTTTTATTGAACCTCGTATTTCTATTCCTCTATTGTTTAATGAGACTGTTTCTTTTAATCTGGTATCGTACCCATATTGTAAATAAGTAACAGGATTTATAATGATGTTAAAATCTTTTTCAGTATGATCATAAAACGCTGCTTTGTGTTTATATACAGCATTGTTAAATAATGGCGTTACACTTTTTGTAGCTTCACTTTTACTCCACTCAAAATTATCGTTTTGTAAATAGCTTAAGTTAAAAAAATCTTGTTTCGATAAATTTGTTCCAACTAAATTAAAACTATCAACATATTTTGCAATAGCATCTCTTTTATACGCTTTTGTGGTTGTGTTAAATTCTGTTGCCTCTGCTAACCTTCCAGATTTTATTTCAAATCTATCAAGCATGTGCATGCTTGATGAACCCAAAGGGATATATGAACTTTGAGCTTTTACTTTGAAGCTAATCATTAACCAAAAAGCAATAAAAACTAAGCAATAACTTTGTTTTTGCATTGAACAAAAATGCACGTTTCTCTTATTATTTAAAAATGTTCTTTTGTTTATTGATTTGAAAATATTTTTTTCGTTACGTAAAGTTGTTCACATTAAAAATTTATCACACATCCATTATTTAGATTATTTTAAGAAAATAGAGCATTATGTTTGAATACCAAAATTTATAAAACATCAAGGTATAAATGAAATTTTCGGCTAAAAAATATTTGACAAAAAAGTATCTGTTTTTAGTTTGCACATTATCGTTATTTACTTTTAATAATAATGCACTTGCAGATCACGTTGCCGGTAGCGATATCACATATTCGTGTACAGGAGTTGCAGGCGTTTACCATATTACTTATGTTTTTTATAGGACATGTTCAGGTATTCCACTTTGCTCAGGTACTTGTGGCTCTCCATGCTCATTAAGTGTTAATTTAGCTGGTGCTGATGGGACTTGTACTGGATCAAGTTTAGGTTCTGTTACTTTAAGTCTTACAAGTTTAACTGATATTGGTGTTAATCCCTTATGTCCAACAGCAAAAAGCATTTGTGCAGGAATGGGATGTTATGCAGCGGGTACTTATACACCAGGAATAGAAAAATATGTATTTGAAGGCAATGTTGATTTAAGAAGTTTACCATCTTCATGTTGTAAGGTTAAAGTGTCTTGGAGCACCTGCTGTCGAAGTGCTGAAATTAATACTGGGGCTACTTGGGCTGGATATTATGTTGAAGCTACTATTGATCGTTGTGCAGCAGCAAATTCTCCTTGTAACAATGCACCAGTATTTACTAATGATCCATTTGCTATTATGTGTGGTGGGCAGCCTTATGTTTTTAACAATGGAGCTGTTGATCCAGATCATGATTCTTTAACTTATGCATTTGTTCCCTCACTAATAGCTGCTGGAGCATCTGTCCCATATACAGCTCCGTTTAGCTTTGATGCTCCAATGCCTTATTATGGTACCAAAACTGCACCATTTCCATTAGGTATTCATTGTGATCCATTATCGGGTGATATTTCATTTACCCCAGTAAATGGTTCTGGTATTCCTCTTGTTGGTGTAATGGCTGTAGAAATTAAACAATGGAGATATGATGCCAATGGAAATCCTATATTGGTAGGTGTTACCCGAAGGGATATTCAGATGTGGGTACTTTCTTGTCCTCCTGATAATCCTCCTCGTATCACAACCAATCCCCCAGATCCAACTATTCCTTCACAACCCAAAACATCTTGGTCTGTTTGTGTAGGTAATACATTATGTTTTGATGTGATAGCTAAAGATACTGAT
>JANYDU010000059.1 GCA_025359805.1 Bacteroidota bacterium | reverse complement strand
TTAATAATGTTATCCAAATCCATCCTATGGCATTGCATCACTTTGATAAGTTAACAGATGATGCAGTAAAGAAACAAATTGAAGAGCTCACAAATCATTATCCGGATAAACAGGACTATTTCATACATAAGCTTGCAGAAGCTACAGCAACCATTGCTGCTGCTTTTTATCCAAAAGATGTAATTGTACGAATGAGTGATTTTAAATCGAACGAATATGCCAATCTTATCGGGGGCAAAGCATTTGAGCCTAATGAGCAAAATCCTATGATTGGTTTCAGAGGTGCATCCCGTTATTACCATCAGTTATATAAAGAAGGTTTTGAAATGGAATGTAAAAGCATGAAAATGGTACGGGATGAAATGGGTTTTACCAATGTGAAACTAATGTTGCCCTTTGTACGAACCGTTCATGAAGCAACCAGTGTAATAGATTTGATGGCAGAAAACGGATTGATAAGAGGAGAAAACGAATTGGAGTTATACATGATGGTTGAAATTCCAAGCAACGCTTTGCTTGCTGAAGAATTTGCAAAACACTTCGATGGGTTTTCTATTGGCTCAAATGATCTTACTCAATTAACGCTTGGTGCAGACCGTGATTCAGAATTGCTAAGTGAAATTTTTTCTCCATTTGATCCTGCAGTGATGCAGCTTATCCGCATGTCAATTAAAAAAGCAAAAGCAGCAGGTATTAAAGTAGGGCTTTGCGGGCAGGCTCCCAGCGATTATCCTGAATACGCACGCTTTCTTGTAGAGTGTGGCATCAATAGTATTTCATTCAATCCCGATGCGCTGTTATCCGGAATTAATAACATCAATGAAGCAGAGAAGAAAGTACAAGTAGTAGAAACGAACTCATTATGAAAACAGCAGTCTTTAGTTTGCACAAATTTGAAAAGCGTTTTTTAGAACAAGCGAACCAGGACAGGCACGAGTTAATATTTTTCGATACACGCTTAACGCAGCATACGGCATCTTTTGCGAAAGGCTGCGAAGCAGTAAGCCTCTTTGTAAGTGATGATGCTTCTGATGCTGTGCTAAATATACTTTCTTCCATCGGAATAAAATATATCGTCCTGCGCTCTGCGGGTTTTAATAATGTGGATTTGAAAAAAGCGAGTGAATTAGGAATAAAAGTAGCAAGAGTTCCTGCGTATTCGCCTTATGCCGTGGCAGAACATGCAGTTGCTTTAATGCTTGCAATAAATCGCAAACTGATACAGGCACATAGCCGCATTGCAGAAATGAATTTCTCGCTTGATGGACTTACAGGTTTTGATATGAATGGAAAATCTGTGGGCATCATTGGAACAGGTAAAATAGGAAGTGTAATAGCTAAAATTCTTCATGGCTTTGGATGCAGCCTGTTAGCTTATGATGCTTATCCCAATGAGATATTGATTCAGCAATACGGTTTGCAGTTTACAGATTTGCAAACACTGTGCAATAACGCTGACATCATTACCCTTCATTGTCCCTTGGTTGAAGAAACTAAATATATCATTAACAGCAAATCAATTGCTTTGATGAAGCCTGGAGTAATGCTTATCAATACCAGCAGGGGGAAATTAATAAATACGAAAGATGTTATTGTTGCATTAAAAACTGGTCAAATTGGTTCACTTGGAATGGATGTATATGAAGAAGAGGAAGGCTTATTTTTTGAAGATCACTCAGAAGATATTTTACAGGATGACCTTATTGCAAGGTTAATGAGTTTCAGAAACGTTCTCATTACAAGTCATCAGGCTTTTCTTACTGATACTGCTCTAAAGAATATTGCGGAAACCAGTATCAGTAATCTTAATTGCTTTGAAGAAAGAATGAGTTGTGAAAATGAAATTAAATTATAAATGATGCCTTAAGGTGATAACAATCAGCAAAACCAATGACAGGCATCACAAATTTCTAAGGTAAATAAACTTTTTTTGTAAGCATACTTTTTTAAACATACCGATGAATGATTATCTGAATCCCAATCTAAAATCCCTCATCGCAAAAGTGCATAACGAAGGGATTGAAAAAGCGAATGAGGAAGCTCAGCAAATTATTGCCACTGCGAAACAACAATCTGCTCAATTGCTAAAGGAAGCAGCGGAACATATTGAAAAAATGGAAGT
>JANYDU010000050.1 GCA_025359805.1 Bacteroidota bacterium | reverse complement strand
AATTATCTATTTCAATATCGTATTTGTGTAAGAGTCCGGATAAGGTAGTAAGCGAGAATTTTGCTTTTTTTATTCGGTTTAACTCGGGGTTAATGGAAAAATGATAAGAGCTTCTAAAATCTACTTTTTCTAAATTGGTATTATCAAATATTGCCCCTGATAAATCACAGTTTTCAAATATAGCATTACTTAAATCAGCCTCTGTAAATTCCACTTCATGAATACTGCAATTTGCGAATTTTGTATTCTTTAATCGCAATTTATAAAACGAGGAAAAATTTAATAAACAATTACCAAAGTTAACAGAAAACAAAAATGGATTGGTGTTTTCAAAATGTACCCCTAATAGTTTACACTCTTTAAATTGGATGTTTCTAAAGGCAGTATTTTTTATTTTTACCATGCTCATATTGCATCCCTTAAACTCACATTCCGAAAAATTAATATTGGAAATATCTGCATCCGAAAAAATACAATTTATAAATGTGCAATGCTCATAATCTCCTTTTGGCAATTCGTTTTTAGAAAAATCTTCTTTCTCAAAAATTTCCCCTTCAGTATATGGTTTACTCATTTAGTTGCTAAAGTAATTTGTTAAATTTTTTCTCGTTATTTTAAATCAAATACGAAATACTATTTAAATAGTTCAGAAAGCTTATCATCCAACTTCTCGCCCCTTAAATTTTTAGCAATAATTTTCCCTTCTTTATCCAACAAAACGGTAAATGGAATGGCTTCAATTTTATATAAATTAACTACGGATGAATTCCATTTCATCAAATCGGAAACATGCGTCCATAAAAGTTTATCATCATTAATTGCTTTTTGCCAAGCTTCTCTGTTATCGTCTAATGAAACACTAAAAATATCAAAGCCACGTGTTTTATATTTGTTATACGTCTTTACCAAATTAGGGCTTTCTTCTCGACAAGGTTTGCACCACGAAGCCCAAAAATCAACCAATACATATTTGCCTCTTAATGATGAAAGTGAAACTGTTTTTCCAAATGGATCACTCAATACAATATCCGGTGCTGATTGTCCTACAGCGGTTTTACGGAGCTCTGTTAATTTTGCATGATGCTCTTGTGCATATTTTGAAGAACTAAGTTGCGCATAAAATTTTTGGTCTACTTTTTCTAAAAATTCAAAATCACTTTCGGGCATTAAAAAGTTGGTAGCAAAATATGAAATGATGGATTTATCTAAACTCATTACAAAATTTTGCAACTCTATTTTTCTGATATTTACAATAGAATCATATTCATTTCTAATTTGATTTTGAATAGCAATAGGAGGCACATCTCCATTTCCATACTGCGCATATTTGGTTTCCATATTGCGCATAATTTGCATGTATTTATTATTGATTTGCAACAATTTTCTAAGCGTTTCAGAATCTGGAGAACCTGTTACGCCATATTGCTCTGGTGTATCAGCATCAATGCTTAAACTAATGGTAGAATTGGTATCGAGCACAATTACAGCAGCACCTTTTGGAAAACTAATGGTAGCAAATAATTTATCAGACACGTTTCCTTTAAATTCAAAAGAGCCATCCGGTTTAATGGTTGTTGAATCAATAAATTTTAAACCTTTTGTGGTGAGTTCTTGAAGGTAAATAGTTTTATCAACACTATTGATAATTTTTCCATTCACTACAAATCCCTGTTGATTTTTTTCTTTATTTCCGCATGATGCAAAAAGAACGATGATGGAAATGATGTACAGTATTTTTTTCATGTTTTAAATTTTAACTAACTATATAACTCAATAACCAATACTCAATAATTAACTCCTATCCAACGTATCTTTTACCAATTGATTGGCTAATTTTGGATCGGCTTTTCCTTTACTGAGTTTCATTACTTCGCCCATAAATAAACCAATTAACGAAACTTTTCCGGCTTTATATTCTGCAACTTTTTCTGGATATTTTGCAAGTGCCGTATCTACATGTTTTTGCAATTCATCGCTATTATTTTCTTGCATGAGGTTTAAAGCTTCAGCAATTTCAAAAGCACTTTTATGATGCTCAATAATCATTGCAGGAAATAAATTTTGTGTAGCTGCCGAGTTGCTAATTTTATTCTCATCAATCAATGAAATAATTTCTGCAATTTTTGAAGGCTGAAGAACAAAATCTTTTATCTCGATAGCTTGTTCATTTAAATATCCTTTAACCTGCACCATTACCCAGTTTGCAGCCGATTTAATATTTCCTGTATGCTTTAAAGTTGTTTCAAAATATTCGGCAACATCTTTATTTTCCGTTAATACATTTGCATCGTAATCATTTAATCCATAAACCTTAGTAAATTTTTCAAATAATTCTTTCGGCAAAGCGGGCATTTGTGCTTTCACGCTATCAATAAATTGTGGTGTAATATGCAAAGGAGGTAAATCGGGTTCGGGGAAATAACGATAATCGCTTGCACCTTCCTTGGTACGCATCACAAATGTGGTACCCTTTATGGCATCAAATGTTCGGGTTTCTTGATAAATTTTTTCGTTTTTTTCTATGGCTTCAATCTGGCGTTTTATTTCAAAATCGATAGCACGTTGCACATTTCTGATGGAGTTCATATTCTTTACTTCTACCTTTACTCCAAATTGTGGTGCGCCTCTTAAACGCACAGAAACATTGGCATCACAACGCATTGAGCCTTCTTCCATATTGCCATCACAAATATCTAAGTAGCGAACTAATTTTCTGATTTCAGTAAGAAATTGATAGGCTTCTTCTCCAGTTCTCATATCGGGTTCTGATACTACTTCCACCAATGCAGTTCCTGCACGGTTGTAATCAATCAAAGTATCATATACATCTTGGTCGTGCATACTTTTACCTGTATCCTCTTCCATGTGAATACGGGTAAGTCCAATTTTTTTTTCGGTTCCATCTTTCAATTTAATATCTACAAAACCATTTTCACATATTGGAGTGGTGTGCTGAGATATTTGATATCCCTTTGGTAAATCGGCATAAAAATAATTTTTACGGGCATAATAATTAAACTCGGCAATATCACAACTGCAAGCAATTCCAATTTTTATGGCATACTTAACGGCTTCTTTATTATGCTTGGGTAAAGTACCTGGATGACCAAGACTAATTGGGCTTACCAATGTATTTGCAGGAGCGCCATACTCCACAGCATCACTACAAAAGGCTTTGCTTTTGGTAAGCATTTGCGCATGCACTTCCAATCCAATTACGGGTTCGTATTTATTAAAATCTATCTCCATTCACGTTTCAATTTTATCGGATTCGAATTTAGGATATTTATAAGGTTTTGAAAGCGGTATTTTAAAATCTCTAAAAACAAAAATGCCACATCTTTTGAACGTGGCATCTTTGTTTAAAAAACTAAAAAAATTATTCTAACATATAAGATGTATTGGCAACCAAAGTTCCATCAATATAAATATCAATATTGTATGAACCGGGAGTTAATGTTCTTTCTTCGGTTTCAAAATTTAAACAAGCATTTTGTTTTTCACCGGTATAGGTAATTTTATAGGATGATGTAGCTGCAACCTCTTCTCCTTTTTCGTTGTTAAATGTGGCTTTTGAGGTGCTTGCTAAAATTTTCCCTGTTGGTTCTTTAATCACTACATACAACATTTTATCTCCAGATTGTGCGATTTTATTATCCATCACCGTAAAACATACTTCTAATTTATTAATACGTTTTGCCACACTTGCATCCACATATTTGCCCGAACTTTTCTTTTTAAATGAAGCTACTTTTACATATTCAGCTTTAAGTTGAGAAGCTACTCCAACTTTTCCTTGAAGATTTTTTTTGTCTTCATTTAAATTGGTTACGGTTGAATTAAGCTCTTCATTCTTTGATTTCAATTCTTTGTTTTCAGTAATCAGTTGATCAATTTTATCTAAATATTCGTCCTTCATTTTACGAAGTGTTTCCAATTCATCTTTCAATTTTTTATTCAACTTATTTACATCTTTTTCTTTGGCAATTAATGAGCGAATTTTCTTTTCCTGATCCGCCATTTTTGCATTGGCATCATTTAGTAACGTATCCAAATTTGCTGAGATTCCACGATACTTTTCAAGCTCTACTTCACTGGTGGCTAATTCTCTTTCAATATCAATTCTAACCGTATTCATGCTATCAATTTTTGAATCATAAGTAACAACTGTTGTTGTTTGATTTCTCCACTGATAAATATTAAAAATAAATGATAGCAGCAACAAAGCAATTAGAATGTAGCTGGTGTTTTTGTTTTGCTTTTGAGTTTCCATAATGGGTATAATTTTTCTCAAATATAATTTAACTTACATCAACTAAAATTAAATAACTTATACATTTGTGGATAATCATACTACATGAAATATTTTATAATAGCCGGAGAAGCAAGTGGTGATTTGCATGGAGCCAATCTCATAAAAGCCATTAAAAAACAAGATGCTGTTGCCGAATTTAATTTTTGGGGTGGAGATAAAATGCAAGCTCAAGCTAATGGATTATTGGTGCATTATAAGGAAGTAACTATTATGGGATTTGTTGAAGTGCTTCTAAATTTACGAACCATACTTGGAAATATTGAGCGATGTAAACAACAAATTTTAGCCTATAAACCAGATGTTGTAATACTCATTGATTATCCTGGATTTAATTTACGTATAGCGGAGTTTTGTAAACATCATCAGTTAAAAACTATTTATTATATCTCGCCAAAAGTTTGGGCATGGAAAGAAAATAGAGCTAAAAAATTAGAGCAATTTGTGGATGAGTTGATACTTATTTTTCCGTTTGAAGTTCCTTATTTCAAAAAGTGGAAAGTAAAATCAATCTATGTTGGAAACCCATTGCTTGATGAAATTGCCGACTTTATTCCTAACCCAAATTTTAGAATTGAAAACGATTTATCGTCACAAAAAATAATTGCTTTATTGCCTGGAAGTAGAAAACAGGAAGTAAATAAAATGCTTCCCATTATGTTGGAAGCCACAAAAAAATACACCAATTATCAACTCGTTATTGCAGGTGCTCCAGGGTTGGATAAAAGTTTTTATGAACCGTATTTAACTGATAGATTAAAAATTGTTTTCGGGCAAACGTATGATTTATTAAACCAATCTACTGCGGCCATTGTATGTAGTGGCACGGCTACTTTAGAAACAGCTTTGTTTAATATTCCACAAGTATGTGGTTATGCTGCCAATCCAATTTCCTATTTTATAGCAAAAATGTTTGTTAAGATAGAATATATTTCATTGGTTAATTTATGTTTGGATAAACCTTGTATCACAGAGTTAATTCAACAAGATATGAATCCCGAAAAATTACGAGAGGAATTAGAATTAATTATGCCCGATGGAAAAAATAGAATGCAAATGCTAAACGATTATTTAGAATTAAAAAATTTATTAGGAGGTGCAGGAGCAAGTGAACGTGCCGCAAAGATTATTACAGTCCTGCCTTGAGGAAGGTGTTTTGCGCAGCAACACGTAAGGTGTAAATTTCATATCAATAAAACAGTTTAAACTCTTCAAATCACAAAAATAATATGCAACAAAAAATAAGTTCATTTACTATTTGCATTGATTGGAGCAATCTTGATTTATTAGGGCATGTAAATAATGTTTCGTTCTATACATTTATTCAATCATCACGAGTAAATTTTTGGGAGCAACTTGGGCTTGATGTTACTAAAATACAAAACCCTTGTGGTGTGATGTTGGCTTCTTGTGCATGTACTTTTATCAAGCCTGTATTTTATCAAGATACAATTACCATTCATTCAACCATTAGCTTTATCAAGCAAACCAGTTTTGGTTTTCATCATCAATTATTTAATCAAAAAAACGAATTGGTTGCCGAAGCCAATGATGTGATGGTTCTTTTTAATTTTGCTAAAAATGAGAAGGTAATTATTGATGATAAATTAAAAGAAAAGATGAACGGGTATATGATATGATGTTGGCAGCATTTGTGATTATTATTTAGAACCCATTGTGCGGTTGAATTATAAAGCGAATTTAATTTTATTGAGAGGTTTTCCATCAGACTTATTAAACCATTGTGGCAAATTAAATGCTGTTATCTTGGCAATCTTAACGCATTTGTTATGCTGAGGCACGAAGCATCTGCAGTTGCGCAAGCCGATAATGTTAAAAAAGTTACCAAATTTAAGAATCACTATCATTCATAACCTATTGCCAAGGCAGATGCTCAGTGCCTCAGCATGACAAGGTAAAAATAATTGAGCATAACAAGAGGCTATAAAAATGCCAACCTTTTACTGTTAGTATTTTGCCCTGTTGCTTTACACGAACGGCACGTACGCATGAAGGTAACGTTGAAGTAAAATAGGTTCTATATTCTAAACCAAATCATACTTAACATGCCCAACAGCATCACAATTTTTGTGAGCATACTTAATCGGGTAAAATCAGTTTTTACATCGGCAATTGCCATTAAATATAAAATTACCATGAGCGGAAAAATCACAAACAATACCATATAAAATAAATAGGCTGTTCGGCTAAATGAATGTTCAACATGTATATTTCCAATGGCAATAAATACATAACTGAAAAGTGAAATAATAAAAATGCTTGTTAAGTAAATTAGGATGCGCTTTGTTTTTCGAACGCCTATAACTATTGGAATTGTTTTGCAATCAAACTTACTATCACCTTTCATATCTTCGGTATCTTTAATAATTTCTCTAATGAGTGAAATCAAAAAAGCAAAAATTGAATACGCTAATATAAGTTGAAGTGAAATTGAATGATCAAATAGTTTTAAAATAAAAACAGCAAAACCACTTAATAAAGCAATCACTAAATTACCTGTTAAAAATTGTCGTTTAAAATATATTGAATAGAGTGTAAGCAATACTCCACATAAAAAAATTGCAAGAGAAACTTTTGCGCTGATTAATACAGCAAGCAATATTGCAATACCATTAAACCAAATATGCAACAGCATAGCCCATCTTCTTGAAATATGATTTCCAACAATTACTTTTTGAGGTTTATTAACGAGGTCGAGCTTCACATCATAATAATCATTAATGATATAACCACCAGCACTAGTTAGTAATGTTGCGATGATGAGAAATAAGAATTTTTTGTTGAGAAGATCAGAGAATAAAAGGTAGTCGTTTAAACAATAATACGACATCACCAATGTTGCCAAAATCATCAACAAATTATTAAACCGAATCAACTTTAAAAATGAAATAATCGTATTCATTTTTCCATTAATCTAAATCGGTTACTCCTCCTGAAACAATAAATTTCATTACCTCTGTTGAGTTGCCATCAAAGGGTTTTACCCTTTCTTTTTCTACCAAAAATAAATTACCCGAAAAAGCATAGGAGTGAGGGAAATATACAGCAGCCAAACCCGGAAGATTTAATGAGGATAAATCATTTTGTGTAATAAAACCTGGTTTAAAAATACCAGGCTGCATTTCAACAATTACAGGGTGATTAAATTTTTTCTTATCGCCTACAAAGGCTTCCATAAAATCTTTAACAGAAGTATAAATAATTTTCACAAATGGAATGCGAGATAGCACATCATCAAACAAAGAGAATAAAGGTTTAGTGATAATACTGGTGCCAATAAATCCTAAAAGTGTAATGGATACAATTACGATAAAAAACCCAACTGCGGGAATACCAAAATCAAACAAGGTATCAAGCGAAATAACTATGGATTTAATGATGCTATAAGTAATTGCAAAAGGAAGCGTAACCAATAATCCTTTTAAAAAATAGTTGATTAAATTGGCAATACGTTGCTTAAAACTTACTTTAATTTTTTCTTTACTGATATTCATTTTAGTATTCTAATTCTAAACCAAAAGCATTTCTTAAATCATTAAGCATCGGATTTTTTTCGGCCATTACTTTAAATTTTTCTTCGGCAGTAAATATACGAGTACTTTGCACAGCTTGGTTGATAACAATATTAAAATCAAATTGATGATTGCCAACTCTGCTTCTTATAAATGGGATAATATTATTTCTATCCTCTTCAAACATTTCTTTTTCATGTACGCTTGCTAAAATTAAATCAACACTATGTGCATTTGCAACATTCGTTTTTGCTCCTTTATAAATAGATAGCAAACTAAATTTTCCTTGATTAATAAGTTGCTGTAAATACAAATCCCAAACAGCATTAAAAGATTCGGCAGTAATTACAGTTTGGATTTTATCTTCTACAACTTCAATAGTTTCCGATTCATTATTATCCACCATTTCCTTTTTGCTTTCACTCACCAATTGCTTTAGTTTTTCTAATTTGCTTTGAGGCGAAATGGTGTTTGTTGGTCGTGCAATAGGAGGTAAAGGTTTTACAATAATGGGTTCAGCAATAGAGATAATTTTATTGATGGGAGGATCTTGAACCATTGAAACAATAGGCTCATTAGCAATATTTTTATCAACAACTAAATGGTTATTAGTTTTTTTTTTAGCTTCGGAATCTTCCGATTTTAAATCAATAACAGATTGAATGTGGCAGAGTTTCATCAAGGTAAGTTCAACATGTAGGCGATGGTTTTTGCTTGATTTATATTCCATCTCACATCGGTTCAATACATTTAAAGCATTGAGTAATAAAGATGCGTTGCACACTTGTGATTGCTGCATAAATTTAGCAGCAATGGATGAAGCAACTTCTAATAATTTTACAGTATTAGGATGTTTGCAAACCATTAAATTTCTGATGTGTTCACTAAATCCAGTTAAAAAATGTTGGGCATCAAAACCATTTGCAAGTACTTTATCAAACAACAATAACATACCTGGCAAATCTTTATTTAGAAGCATATCAACTGCTTTAAAATAGTAATCGTAATCCAATATGTTTAAGTTGGTAATCACATCTTGATATGTAATTTTCTTTCCTGTTGAACTCACAATTCTATCAAAAATAGAAAGGGCATCACGCATAGCTCCATCAGCTTTTTGAGCAATAACATGAAGGGCTTCTTCTTCTGCTTCAATGCCTTCGTTTGCAATAATTTTATTGAGTTGTTTTACGGCATCTTCAATTTTGATTCGATGAAAATCAAACACCTGGCAACGAGAAAGAATGGTAGGTAATATTTTATGCCGCTCTGTTGTGGCTAAAATAAACTTGGCATAAGGAGGAGGTTCTTCTAATGTTTTTAAAAAAGCGTTAAAGGCAGCAGCGCTCAACATATGCACCTCATCAATAATATATATTTTGTATTTAGCACCTTGTGGAGCATACCTTACTTGCTCTACCAAACCTCTAATATCGTCAACCGAATTATTAGAAGCGGCATCTAATTCATAAATATTAAACGATCCATTTGTGTTAAATGATTTGCAAGATTCACACTCATTACACGCTTCAAAATCAGCGGTAATGTGGCTACAATTAATAGTTTTTGCCAATATACGTGCGCACGTAGTTTTGCCCACACCACGAGGTCCACAAAACAAAAAGGCATGTGCAAGCTGATTATTTTTGATGGCATTTTTCAGCGTATGCGTGATATGCTCTTGTCCAATTACACTTTCAAATGTTGAAGGCCTATACTTTCTGGCCGATACAACAAAATTTTCCATGGGGCTAAAATAGGTATTCGGTTATAATATTTATGATGGTTGGAGAACTTGTTGAGAAAAATTTTACTCTCAATCATTTAAACGTTTGACACAATTGACGATAAAACTCTTCAAAGAAATAATTTTATATATTGCGCACATTGATTGCTATGCGAAAGTTTTTTATTATTTACGTTTTCTGTTTTCTTCCATTTTTTTCTTTCTGTCAGCAGGATACTGCACTACTTAATTTTAAAAAAATATTTAAACGGAAATATTTACCCGTTGATGTTTCCTTTAGTAATAAAGAGTTTTTGATGGATTCGATTTGGAACTCTGCCGAAAATAATGGGTACATAAAATATCGATCAGAAGTATTGCAAAAGCCTTCAAACATGAGTATACCAAGTTATCTCGCAAAAAGATTTATCAAATTAGATACCCTTTCTCGAAACGCAGATGGGGATACTTTACATGCCGAATTTTATGCACTGGGAATGGTAGGCGCAATTAAAAATATGTATTGCTATGTGATAGAAAGACAATTTGCTTCAAAATATTATCGCTCCTCCGAAAAATATTTATTTACTTATGATAAACGATTTAAAATAATTGATAAACTATTATTAACCCACGAAATTCCGGGTACAGCCAACCCCGATAATTTTGATGTGTTAACTGGAAATTTTAACGAAATGACATGGTTTGAAGAAACTAAAGGGTTTATTTATGAAGATATGACCATGCAATTGGAAAATGAAATCGGTATCATTACAAACTTTAAAGTAAAAGAGACTGGCAAAATTGTTAAAAAGTAACTTCAAAAATTTCTTTCAATTTTTTTTCTCGATACGCAAATATTTTTTTCACTTTTTTTTCAATAAACAACGCATTAATAATAGGCTCAAAAATCCATCCAGGAGAAAGAAATTCAATCCTGTCAGTCATTTCGGTTACTCCATTTTTCTCAATAAAACTATGCGTATGATGCCATTTTTTATAAGGACCTTTTAATTGTTGATCAACAAAACGATAAGGCGGTTCCCAATTACATATTTCGGTTCTCCAGTTAAAAGAAATTCCATTCAATTTTATTCGATAATCGATTATTGTAGTGGGCTCCATTTTTATAGGAAGCGGGGTGATAATTTTAAAATGTAATTCGGGTGGTGTTAATATATTTAAATTTTCGGCTTTGCTAAAAAAATCAAACACTTCAAGCAAAGGTTTATGGATGATGGTAACGGTTTCAAGAATATGAGTTTTCATAATTTATAAATACAGATAAAAGGCTGAAGTGTTTTAATTACCTTTGGGGCGTGAATTATCTACGTGCCGAAAATCTCTCCAAACATTATGGAGATAGAACATTATTTGAGAACATTACTATTTCAGTTGAAGAAGGACAGAAAACTGCCCTTATTGCCAAAAACGGAACAGGAAAAACAAGTTTACTAAACATTTTAGCTGGCAAAGATTCGCCTGATGGTGGCGGTTCGGTAATTATTAGTAAAGATATTACGATGGCTTTTTTAGAACAAGAGCCAACCATGATTGATTCGTTTACGGTTTGGGAAACTTTGTTTAATGGAAGCAATGAATTGCTAAATGCAGTTGCTGCGTATGAAGCCGTTTTGGAAGAACAAGAGCACGATCATTCGGATGCTTCGATGAACCGTTTGCAGGAAGCCATGGAGAACATGGACAGATTAAATGCTTGGGATTATGAAGCACGAGTAAAACAAATTCTTTCCAAATTAAATATTCATCATACTGATCAAATAGTAGGAACCCTATCTGGTGGGCAACGTAAGCGTATTGCGTTAGCAGGAATTCTTATTCATAATCCTGATTTTATCATTATGGATGAACCCACTAATCATTTGGATGTGGAAATGATTGAATGGTTAGAAGGATATTTAAAAGCTCAATCGGTAACCTTATTAATTGTTACTCACGATCGTTATTTTTTGGATAATGTTTGTAACGAAATTATTGAAATTGATAATGGGCAACTTTACAGATATGCTGGTAACTACGCTTATTTTGTAGAGAAAAAAGCCGACCGAGAATTTAGGGAAGAACGTGAAATTGATAAGGCGAAAAATTTAATGCGCAAAGAATTAGAGTGGATGCGTAGACAGCCAAAAGCTCGTGGTACAAAATCAAAATCTCGTGTGGATGCTTTTTATGATTTAAAAGATAAAGCGTCAAAACGAATTGATAATAAACAAGTGGAGTTGGATATTAAAATGCAACGCATGGGTGGAAAAATTCTTGAGCTACATAAAATTAGTAAAGCGTTTGGTAATCTAAAAATTGTAAATGATTTTTCTTACTTATTTAAACCTGGTGAACGTATTGGCATTGTTGGAAAAAATGGAGTTGGAAAAAGTACATTTTTAAATATGCTTTTGGGGTTAGATATTCCTGATAGCGGACGAATATCAACCGGTGATACCATTGTTTATGGATATTATTCTCAAACCGGTTTAGAAATAAAAGACGATAAACGAGTGATTGAAGTAGTAAAAGATATTGCCGAATACATTGAATTAAATAAGGGTGAAAAATTAACTGCATCACAATTACTTAAACGATTTTTGTTTGATGATAAACAACAATTTACTTATGTGTCAAAATTAAGTGGAGGAGAAAAACGTAGATTATTTTTACTGACGATTTTAATGAAAAATCCAAACTTTTTGGTGTTGGATGAACCCACCAACGACCTTGATATTGCTACGCTAAATGTATTGGAAGATTTTCTGGAAATATTTAAAGGTTGCATCATTGTGGTTACTCATGATCGATATTTTATGGATAAATTGGCCGACCATTTATTTGTGTTTGAAGGGGAGGGTGTGGTAAGAGATTTTAATGGAAATTACCAAGATTATTTAGATGAATTAGAAGAAAAAAGAGTAGAAACTAAAATAGAAAAAACGATAAAAAATTCCTCTCCCGAAATATCACCAACTCATCAACTTACCACTTCACAAGTTGATAAAAGAAAACCTTCCTATAAAGAAATTCGGGAGCACGAATTGTTGGGACAAGAGATAGAATTATTGGAAAATAAAAGAGCCGAATTAGAAACCAAACTTTCTTCAGGAAGCAATAACCATGAAGATTTAATCAATTGGGGAAATGAATTGGAGCAAACCAAAATGGCTTTAGATGAAAAGGGATTAAGGTGGTTGGAATTGAGTGAAATTGTTGGATAAAAGAATGTAATAGCATACTATTTAGTTAATGTCCGCAAGTATTCAAACTTTCTCTCTTTGGAACAACCACTTTGTAATCAGGTTGAGTAAACTCTAACATGTATACAATTTCTAATTTTTTGATATGATTTTCTGGATGAGATTCATTCCATTTTCTTGTAACATAATTGCAATAATATCCACGCATCCATCCGTTGTATTGCATCATCATCTGCTCTCCATATTTTCGCCATCTATCGTTTTTTATTTCGCTCACTATGTTTTTAGGCTTTTTATAATCGATTTCCATTCCATTTCTATAAATATCAATTTTTCTGTCATCAATAGTTGTTGCTTCCAAAATATACCAACCATCATCTTTTATAACACCAGGTGCAAACACTCCCCAATTTTGGTCTAAGCGAAGTATATGGCCAAACCAACGCAGTGATGGATTAATGGTATAACCCAAATTTGTGTTTCCAATATTCCACAAACTAATATACCAAATGAGTAATGCAATAGAAAAATTTTTGACTATTGATGAGGGTGAATTTGTATTAATTTGTTGAGGAGCAAATAGAATAAAAATAGGAGTAATTTTTTTCTGGATTCTGTTTGTTATCTTATCAAACCAATCCATAGCAAAGGATGGTAACATAGCCATTTGTGTGCTTATCCCTATGAGTGAAAATAAGCCTACAAAAAGTATTGATGTGATTCCAATATGCATGGCTATAAAAATAAAAACGGCAATACTTCTAAACACATTATTTTTAACGGGAATAAAAAATAAAAACGGTGCAAACACTTCAATTTTAATAACAATTTGTGTGAGTGTTTTTAATAATTCAGGATAAAAATAAATGACTTTACCCAATGGTAATAAAATTTGATCGAAGCTTAATGCATAATATAAAGCTGTTGCATCTTGATGCCATTCTGGTGAAGATTTTTGTAATCCAGAAAAAAAATATACATAAGCAATTTGTAACATCAATGCGATACCTACAATTCCATGGTAAGATTTTTCTTCATATTTTTTGACATCATTAATTCCATCAATGCTATAAAATCTTTGCCAGGGTAAAAATAATCCCCAAAACAAACACATTCTTAATAAATCGTCACCACCTTGCAGTATCATTGAATTTCGGCTGTGTAATGAGCACATCAATATCCATGAAATAAATGTTGATGTTTTGGTTTTAAATCCCAACAGCAAACAACTGGCGGAAACTATACTTATTAAAAATAATACTAACTGAAATTGCCACATTCCATTAATGGCATGAAACGAAAAATGATATTCATTCCAACAATATTCAAACATGGCTTTAAGTGGTAATATGCCATGGTTGGTATAATGCGCTTCTAAATCTGTGAGCCTAATACATAAATCTAAAAGCACAACCAAAGCAATACAAATTCGCATTAAAGCAAATGCTCGTAAATCAAATGTGTAACGCAAAATGAGTTGGTTAAAGAATTTAACCATCATACTTTTTATTGACAAGAAATGTTTGCTGAAGTGATTTTGGTATCCGTTGCTCCATCTTTTGTTAAGGTAATTCCTGAGAAAGATCCAACGATATTTCCTGATGAATAAGTAACTGTAAATGTTCCACCAGATGCAATTGTTGACGACCATTCATCAGTTTCTGATACATGTATAAAAGCTTCGGTTGAGCTTAACGTTGACGATGGTGATACAATTGTATATGTTTTTGTAGACGTAGGAGCAGTAGTTTCACCAATTACAACATATACGATTACCCCTAAAACAGTATCGGCTCCTAAAAATATATAATGATTATTAAAACTAGTATCTATTGAACAACCATGTCCAAGTAAAGAAAAATTAGCAGAACCAAATACCAATGTATTTGTGGTGGTACCTGTAGAATTAGTTGATGCAGTATTTGTGGTAGTTGATGTTGAACTTGTAGTTGCCAAAACTGTATGATTGGGTACAACCGGATCATTCTTTGTATCGCATGCAAAAATAAATAATGTTATAAAAATGGCAGTACCTATTAAATTAGTAACATTATTTTTTTTCATATTATATATTTCTTTGATAAATAAAAAACAAGAGACCGCTTATTTACATAGCAACCTCTTGTTTAAAATTGAATTATTTTTTTATTGACAACTAAAATTCGCAGAAATTTTTTTATCTGCATTTGGAGCTTTTGAAAATGTTAAGTTAGTAAATACTATTTTTGGTGTAGCTGTTGATGATGCTGAAATAGTTGCAGTTCCTGATGCCGCAACATACTGAATAGCCGCTGCGCCAGATCCAAGGGCAATGATTAATTGTATATGGCTAGTATCAGATGGATTTCCAATACCAATAGTATAATTTTTGTAGGTAGGTATTCCTTTTGTTTTGGCAATAATGGTGTGGTCATTATTTGTATTTGTGGTACTCATATTATAATATCCTGAAGATCCTGGGTCAGAAAAGCAATTTAAAGGAATCAAACTTTCAGAAACTCCATCAATAACTAAAGTCATATCTGCTGGAGGAGTAGTGCTTGTTGAACTGGTAGAAGCAGTTGAGGATGTAGAGCTTGCAGCTGGTGTTGAGCTATCAGATTTGCTGCACGACATAAAAACTCCAAACAATAAAAATGCTGATCCTGTTGTGTACAATAATATTTTTTTCATGATGAATAAATTAATTTAGTTATGCTAAAGTAAATACAAATTTTTAAAAACCAAAATGGAGAGTATAAATATAGTTTAAAAGCCTATCAAATAAATTATAAATGCTATCGAATAGGTAGTATAAAAAATCTAATCAACGTAAATTATATCAGGTTTATATTAGTTGTAAAATACTTTTATTGTTGAACGAATTTTTTTACTATCATCAAATTATAATGCAGCTTGAAACAAAGGCATTTTAATTTGGCTCTTAACAATTTGTTAAATATTAGTTAATATTGAACTTAAAGCGTTAACCGAATGTTGAATAAAAAATAACACATGGAAAACCCGTATAAAATATTGGTAGTTGATGATGAGAATGATATTCTCGAATTTATTCAATACAATTTAAAAAAAGAAGGTTATGAAGTTCACCTCGCACACAATGGTCAAGAAGCAATTGCAATTGGCAAAAAAGTAAAACCAGATTTAGTTTTATTAGATGTGATGATGCCAGTGATGGATGGAATTGAAGCTTGTAAACTCATGAAATCAGACAAAGATTTTTCTAAGTCGTTTATTGTTTTTTTAACTGCTCGTGCTGAAGAATATTCTGAAATTGCTGGATTTAATGCTGGTGCTGATGACTATATTTCAAAACCCATAAAACCGAGAGTATTAGTAAGCAGATTAAGCGCAATTTTAAGAAGAAAAACAAAAGAAATTGCTGAAACAAAACTTACAGTTGGTGATATAATAATTGATAGAGAAACATTTTTAGTTTACAGAGGCGAACAAAAAATTCAATTGGCTCGTAAAGAATTTGAATTATTATTTTTATTGGCCGGAAAGCCCGGAAAAGTATTTACTCGCGAGTATATTTTAGAAAAAGTTTGGGGTGATGAAGTACTAGTTGTGGATAGAACAATTGATGTACACATTCGTAAACTTCGTGAAAAAATTGGGGATGAATATATTGGCACTGTTAAAGGTGTTGGATATAAATTTGAAATATGATTAGAAATCCAAAGCCGGTTTCCATAGCTTTTATTATTGCCCTTATTTTAGCAATCTTTGTTGCCATCACCACTTTTTTAGTTGATGATTATAACAAAGTATCTACACTCATTTCCTTTGGAGTTACTTTATTATTTTCTTTTCTGTTGTTTTTTTATTCATTGGAATTTTTTATTTATCGAAAAATAAAACTCATTTACAAAACTATTCACAGTTTAAAAACACAGAAGTATGATGCCAAATTAAGCAACTTCAGTTGGAGTCAAGATCCTATTGCTAACATGAATAAAGAAGTAATTAGTTGGGCACGAGACCAGAAGGAAGCCATTGATGAATTAAAACGTTTGGCAGAATTTAGAAAAGAATTTTTAGGCAATGTTTCTCATGAATTAAAAACACCAATTTTTAATATTCAGGGATATATTCACACACTTATAGATGGAGCTTTAGAAGATCCAGAAGTGAATATTCGTTTTTTGAAAAAAGCTGCAAAAAGTGCCGATCGTTTAAGTGATTTAGTAGCTGATTTATTAGCCATTTCTCAACTCGAATCAGGTGAGTTGAATATGGAATTTGAACGTTTTGATATAAACTCTTTATTGAAAGATGTATATGAACAATTAGAAGTGCGAGCAAAAGAGCGAGGCATTTCTTTATTAATTAAAGAAGGTTGCAACAAACCTTTTTATGTTTTTGCCGATCGGTATCGCATTCGTCAGGTATTAGTTAATTTGGTGGGAAATGCAATAAAATATGGTAAAGAAATGGGAACAGCTAATGCTGCATTTTATGATATGGATGAAAATATTTTAATCGAAATAGCAGATAATGGAGATGGAATTGAGCAAGAGCATTTACCAAGAATTTTTGAACGATTTTATAGGGTAGATAAAAGTCGTGCTCGAGAGTCAGGTCCAGGAGGAACAGGACTTGGATTAGCTATTGTTAAACATATTATTGAAGCACATAACCAAACGATTAATGTGAGAAGTACAATTGGACATGGAACAACTTTTGGTTTTACTTTAAAAGCAGCTGCTGGTAATTAATGTGATGTTAAATTCCAGTGACTTGAGCGTATGTTTTCTCCAAAAAAAATAGCTGCATGCTCATCAAAATTTCCACTCGAATCAGTTGTTAAAAAAGTGCAAGTTCCATTTTTACTACATAAATTTTCTATTTCATTATGTCGTTTTAAATAATCCATTAAACTTGTAGCCACAATCTCTCCTTGAGATAATAATTGAATACTTGAAGGTAAAAATTGTTTAATTTTTTTGATGAGTAAAGGATAATGTGTACATCCCAAAACAATGGTATCAATTTTATTAGATTGTGATAACAGATGTGAAATATTTTTCTTGATAAAATAATCAGCACCCTCATTTTCAAATTCATTATTTTCTACTAACGGCACCCACATTGGACATGCCTCTTGAAAAATTTTTATGTTTGGAAAGAATTTTTCAATTTCAATCGGGTAAGAGAGAGATGCAATAGTTCCTGATGTTCCCAATATTCCAACATGATTTGTTTTTGTGTGGTTACCCACTACTTCACTCGTTGGTCTGATTACTCCAAGTACCCGTAATGATGAATCGATTTTTGGAAGATCATTTTGTTGGATGGTTCTTAATGCTTTTGCAGATGCCGTATTACAAGCTAAAATAACCAAGCGGCATTTCATCTCAAATAATTGTTTTACACATTGAAGCGTATATTCATACACGCTTTCAAATGAACGTGTACCATAAGGGGCACGAGCATTATCACCCAAGTATAAATAATCATATTGTGGAAGTTTGGCTTTCAATTCTTTTAAAACTGTTAGGCCTCCATATCCCGAATCAAATACTCCAATTGGTCCTTGTTGCATGTTTTTTGTTTGCGCTAAAATAATACGGTTGCTAATAAGAACAAGAAAAAAAACAGCCATTACAAATTCGTAATGGCTGAACTAACTAACTAAACTTACATTTACTATGTTGGGGAACTTTGCTAAACGTAATATCTAAAATGCCAACTGGAGTTTTTCTAATTGTTTTTGTTTATAAGATTCTTTCAATTGATATTCCTTGTCAAATACATTTTTAATCTTTAACTGTACATCTGGATTTGCATTGATATAAGTTATTACTGCATTAAATTGGTAGTTAAATAATATTTTATTGCCAACTTTATCTGTGATTAAAAAATTATCTGTTTCTGTATTTTGAATTTGATATTTGGTTTTGAAAACAGACTTTAATTGTTTCAATTTTTCTATATTTTCTATTTCAATATGATAAGCACAACTAAGCACAACTAAGCACAATATCATCCAATGTATTAATAACTATTTTTACGTGATAGCCACAAAATTCATTTTTATACACTAATACTCTATGCTTTGAATGAATGTAATTGGTAGCAATTTTATATTGAGGTACTCCAAGAATTTTCAAAAATGAATGAAGGTCATTTTTGAATGGAATATTTCTGAACATCACTTCAGTTTCAGTTTCAAAATGAGTTATAGCATCAGCATTCATATTATGACGTACGTGATGTAATGTTTCTCTTTCAATTAAATTATCATAATAATAACTTCTGGGATTTTGCTTATAGCGAATCCTAAAGACAAGAAAAGAATAAATCCTTTTAACAGTTTTAATAAATAAATTTCTCATTGCTTACGTGAGTTGTTGTATTAGCAAAATAAGCAGCTATTTATCGAAATAAAAAACTGTTTGTGTAAAATTGCTGACGTATTATATTGATTATTATTTAAGTTGTTGATATTCAGGAATAATATTTAAACAAAGAAAAGTCGTTACAAATTATTGCAACGACTTCTCAGTAATTAATTTAAAGAGCGAGTTCTACTTCACTTCTTCAAAATCAACATCTTGAACTTTAGCTTCTTCAGGATTTTCATTTGCATCAGCACTACCATCTGTTGGTTGTGCATTTTGTGTAGCATTATACAAATCTTGTGATGCAGCCTGCCAAGCAGCATTTAATGCTTCCATTGAAGAATCAATTCCAGCAATATTTTTTTCGCTATGGGCTTTTTTCAAATCCACTAAAGCATTTTCAATTGCTATTTTTTTATCTTCAGGAAGCTTTTCTCCATATTCTTTTAATTGCTTTTCTGTTTGAAAAACTAAGCTATCCGCCATATTAATTTTATCAGCTTCTTCTTTTGCTTTTCTATCCGTTTCAGCATTTGCTTCCGCTTCTTTTTTCATTTTGTCAATGTCGGCATCACTCAAACCACTACTGGCTTCAATTCTAATCTTTTGCTCCTTACCAGTTCCTTTATCCTTTGCACTTACATGAAGAATTCCATTTGCATCAATATCAAAAGTAACTTCTACTTGAGGCACTCCACGAGGTGAGGGTGGAATACCATCTAGGTGAAAACGGCCTAATGAACGATTTTGATTAGCCATTGGTCGCTCACCTTGTATTACATGTATTTCAACACTGGGTTGGTTATCACTTGCAGTTGAAAATGTTTCTGATTTTTTGCTTGGAATGGTAGTATTTGCTTCAATTAATTTAGTCATTACACCGCCCATTGTTTCAATTCCTAATGAAAGTGGAGTAACATCTAATAGCAATACATCTTTTACCTCTCCTGTTAATACTCCTCCTTGAATGGCTGCGCCAAGAGCAACAACTTCGTCAGGGTTAACACCTTTTGAAGGAGCTTTTCCGAAGAATTTTTCTACTGCTTCTTGTATGGCAGGAATACGTGTTGAACCACCTACTAAAATTACTTCATCAATATCACTTGTTGAGTAGCCAGCATTTTTCAATGCCGTTTTACAAGGCTCGATTGTACGTTTAATTAGTGAGTCGGCTAATTGCTCAAATTTTGCACGTGTTAAAGTTTTAACTAAATGCTTTGGAATACCATCAACAGGAATAATATATGGTAGGTTTATTTCTGTTTGCGATGAACTTGATAATTCTATTTTAGCTTTTTCGGCAGATTCTTTTAAACGTTGTAAAGCCATTGGGTCTTTACGTAAATCAATTCCTTCGTCATTTTTAAACTCATCAGCCAACCAATCAATAATCACTTGGTCAAAATCATCGCCACCTAAATGTGTATCTCCATCTGTTGATTTTACTTCAAATACTCCATCACCCAAATCAAGAACAGAAACATCATGAGTTCCACCACCACAATCAAACACCACCACTTTCATTTCTTTTCCTTTTTTATCTAACCCATAAGCTAATGCGGCAGCAGTTGGTTCGTTGATAATACGTTTTACATTTAATCCTGCAATTTCTCCAGCTTCTTTAGTTGCTTGGCGTTGTGCATCATTAAAATATGCAGGTACTGTAATTACAGCATCTTTTACTTCTTGCCCCAAATAATCTTCAGCAGTTTTTTTCATTTTTTGAAGAATCATTGCTGAAATTTCTTGAGGCGTGTATAGTCTTCCATCAATATCAACACGTGGAGTATTGTTATCACCCTTTTTAACATTGTATGGAACACGGCTAATTTCAGTTGCAACCTGATCAAACGTGTTTCCCATAAAACGCTTAATTGAATAGATTGTATTTTTGGGATTGGTAACAGCTTGACGTTTTGCTGGATCTCCAATTTTACGTTCGCCATCTTTAATAAATGCCACAATAGAAGGAGTTGTTCTGCGTCCTTCGCTATTGGCAATTACAACTGGCTCGTTGCCTTCCATTACCGAAACGCAAGAGTTTGTTGTTCCTAAATCGATTCCTATTATTTTGCTCATATAATTTATATTTTTCTATTGAGCATCGATTATCAATGAAAGTGCCAACACAAGACAATATTTAATGTGGCTGACAATTGGCAGATTTTTATACCAACATTGACACAAAACTAAAATATCAATTAATGATACGGGCACAATTTGTCAGTTTACTTTTATTGAGGAAATCCATTTACGCCTTGAGTAAGATTGGATTTGCTTACATCATCCTGAAAAGACATATCCTTTATTGAAGTGCTTCTGCTTGTAAATAAACCTAAACCACCTTGAATATTGGTATAATTTGGTTTCACTTGTAGTAGTGTTAAATTGGGATTACTAATATCGATTGCAGATTTCAAATCGGGGCTTCCTGATAAAACTACATATTGCACTTTTATTATTTCTCTTGGAAAAATAGGCATTGTTGGTACGTTGAAATAGTTTTTCAAAAAGGTGTTTAGAACTGCAGATGCAAGACGATATTGTACAATTGAAGGTTCATTTTGTGTGATGTATTCATCAACAACTTTAATTGTTCCATTCTCTGAATAGGTATATCTAATTAGGGCATCATATATTACCGCATTAGCAGTATAATCCCATACAAAACGAACTTTAATATAAGGCAAGTCTAATCTAATATTTAATTGATAATTAGCAAACACACCACCCATTACATTAGCTCTATCAATAATGGAGGCATTTGCAAAACAAACATAACCTGTTTGTTTGTGAGTAATTTCCAATTTATAATTTGTGCCTGCTTTAATTAAGTTGAGACTATCGGCTCCACTCACATCTTTAAATATAGTTTGAGCTTTGTATAAAGTATTTTTATCGTTGGCAAAATATCCTGCATCTTTAGGAATATCAGTTGAAGGATAAAATTTTATGGTATCTCCCGTTGATGAATTATAGAGATAAACTTGCAGCGTATCACCAAAAAAAAGGGAATCAGAAATTTGTGCGGCTTGTTGAGGAGTTTGATTATTTGCGGTTTGAAACGTTTTATTGATACGAATGTATTGATAAGTTGAGTTGATATCTATAAAGCTATAAACAACTGGTGTTTCTTTCCAAGGGGCATTGATTTCAATATCGTTTTTACAAGATTGAGTTATGAGGATGCTTAGTAAAATAATTAAAATAATATTTAATTTCATTGTTGCGAATATATGGCTTAAAGCTATAAGTTCAATTCTTTGTACATTTAGTTGCGCATGCAAATACATTTTTATTTTACCTTTGATTTTCAATTGTATTTATGAGTACTTACAAAGATGTTAAAAAAATAACCACGCACGTTTTACAAGAAATGAAAATTCGTGGCGAAAAAATTTCAATGCTTACTGCCTATGATTATAGTATGGCAAAAATATTTGATGCAGCAAAAATTGATATTTTATTAGTTGGAGATTCTGCATCTAATGTAATGCATGGGCATGAAACAACTCTCCCCATTACTTTAGATCAAATGATTTCTCATGCATCTTCGGTTATTAGAGCTGTTGAGCGATCGTTGGTGGTGGTTGATTTGCCGTTTGGATCCTATCAAGGAAATTCAAAAGAGGCATTAAATTCGGCAATAAGAATAATGAAAGAAGCCGAAGCTCATGCAGTGAAATTAGAAGGTGGTGAAGATGTAGTTGATTCTGTAAAACGCATACTTACAGCAGGAATTCCGGTAATGGGGCATTTGGGTTTAACACCTCAAAGTATTTATAAATTTGGTACTTATGAAGTACGTGCAAAAGAAGATGTTGAAGCTGCAAAATTATTGTCGGATGCAAAATTATTAGAAGATGCTGGATGCTTTGCCATTGTGTTAGAAAAAATTCCGGCTCAATTGGCTAAGCAAGTTTCCGAAAATTTAAAAATTCCAGTTATCGGAATTGGTGCTGGTCCAAATGTGGATGGTCAGGTTTTGGTTAGTCATGATATGCTTGGTATCAACAAAGATTTTTCTCCCAAATTTTTACGCAGATATTTAAATCTATATGATGAAATTAAAACTGCTGTTGAACAATATGTTGATGATGTGAAACGAATGGATTTTCCGAATGAGAAGGAGCAGTATTAATGTGCAATTAGCTCTTGGCTGTTAGCTTTAGCTTATCAAATTAAACCCAACATATAATGGCTAATAGCCAAAAACCAACTATTATTTTTGAGGATAACCATTTAATTGCTGCTGTTAAACGTAGTGGGCAAACGGTGCAGCCCGAACCCAATAAACCTTTGAGTTTGGAAGACGAGGTGAAACAGTATATCAAAATCACACACGATAAACCTGGAGATGTTTTTTTAGGAGTTATTCATAGGCTCGATATGCCCGTGAGTGGAATTGTTTTATTTGCTAAAACATCCAAAGCATTGATTAGGATGAATGAGATATTTCAGCAACGAGCAGTAAAAAAAATATATATAGCTAAAGTAGAAAACAGACCCCCAAAACCAAACGATTTGATTACTCATTTTTTAAAACGTGATGATAAAAAAAACTTCACCAAAGCATTTGTAACAGAAGTAAAAGATGGCTACAAATCACAACTAAAATATGAAGTGATAGAAACCAAAGGGCGATACTCCATATTAAAAATTGAATTGCTCACTGGACGTAAACACCAAATACGTGCGCAGCTTTCGGCAATTGGGTGTCCAATAGTTGGAGATGTAAAATATGGTGCATTAAAATCAAATGCCGACCAAAGTATTTCACTTCATGCAGCCGAACTTAGTTTTGAACATCCTGTAAAAAAGGAAATGATATATTTGAAAAGCGATTATCCAACAAAAATGAATGTATAATTTATTTGCTACAATTATTAATAATAATTTTTACTGAATCTCGTTTTAACAAAAAAACTAAACACATGAAACTTAAAACAATCATTTTATTTATTTCCTTTTTTTATATTTCTAATTTATCAAAAGCGCAAAATTTAACAGACACATTGAGCTTTGCCAAATTATATTTTTATGGAAATAGCATTACCTTAAATGGCAAACATATTGGGTTATCAAAAGTGAGAAAAATGACTTCACATATTTCGGATGAGGAACAACATTTTAAAAATATTAATCGAATTAGAATAGCTACATATCCGCTTTCAATTACAGGAGGACTTTTTACGGGCTTTGGATTAGGTGGATTATTATTTACAAAAGATGGAAATGTAACCAATCAAATTTTTTTATTATCAAGTGGGGTGGCAATCTTGTTTTCTCTTAATCAATTACAATATCTCGAAAAACAAGAAATGAAAGCCATTGTTGAAACTTATAATAGAAGCTTGAGGAAGTAAATATTAATGAATAAAAGATTAGCAGTTTCTTTTGTTTTTTTGTGCTGGAGTGTTTTTTATTGCAAAGCGCAAATGCTTGATAGTATCTCAATAAAACAATTCAAACAGTGTTCATTTAAAGAGCTAAAAAAAATATACAAAAATGAACCTAAGGCAATTCGTAGTATTAAGGTTTTTAGACGAAATAGAATTTTAGCATACACTTTATATGGGGCTTCAATTGCTCTTTTGCCAGCTAATGAAACTGTTGGTCCAGTTTGGGCATTTGCTTTAGTTGGTGGAATTTATCTAAATGTAAAAAACTCAAAAGCACAACTCTATAATCAACTTAGAACTTATGAAAAATTTCATCCAATTAAAAAAAATACTATAGTTAGTGATTCTGATTTGTTGGTTAAGCCATATCATGTTACTTCTAAAACTCCACAGATAAATGATAGTGTATTCACTATTTCATTAAAAGAGTTTAAAAAATTAAGTTATGATGAAATAAAAATACAATTCAATGTAAATGACACAACGCATTTAATCTTTAAACTTTTTGAACAAACTGAGAAAAAATTTGACAATGCAATTTTGGGTTCTATATGTTATCCTTTGATTGGAGTATTAGCTTATGCAGTAGGTGGCTCTCCTTTTTCAAATAAAGAAGAAATTGTTGTTTCAATTGTTTTTATACCAATCAGTATTATTGCTTCGGTTGTATGTATATCAAGTGCCACTTATAATTATGAATATATTACACGTGAAAATTTATATTATTCTTTTAAAAATTATTTTACCTATCATACTTTTGATTACAGAACTGAAACATATATTAAGAATAACATGAATAAAAGATATTGATTGTAATGTATAAATTAGGCGAAGTAATGACATTTTTAATTTCAATATGAAACATACAGTTTTAATCATACTCATTTCAATAGTCTTTTCAAACATTGCATTTGCACAAACGGATACTC
Organism: Bacteroidota bacterium; assembly: GCA_025359805.1. Lineage (GTDB taxonomy): Bacteria > Bacteroidota > Bacteroidia > UKL13-3 > UKL13-3 > CAIUEQ01. Next base: position 45,594 of record JANYDU010000050.1, on the reverse strand, counting down.
TTTTCAAAAATGAGAAACCTCTAGATTGTTTGCTAAGATGAAAACAAAAGAGTTGTTTGATAAATATGCTTTAATTATACTGCAAGAGTGATGATAAGATTGTTTGAAAACAGACGAAAAAATTATAGAATTATGTGTATTGCTTCAAATACTAAAAATAGATATTGTTAGAGATGCAGCCACTATTAAAAAATCAATTTGAACTTTGTTTTGGTATCAACATTTAAATTCTAATTTGCGTTTGTTTTCTCAATAGTTTTATGAAATTAACGATATGAAAAATATTCTTGAAGTAAAAAATGTATCCAAACAATATGCTTCACATAGAGCATTAAATGATGTAAGTATTACTGTTCCTCAAGGAAGTATTTATGGTTTATTGGGGCCAAATGGTGCGGGTAAAACAAGCCTCATTAGAATCATCACTCAAATAACAGGTGCTGATGAAGGAGAGGTATTTTTTAACGGAGAAATACTTCAACCTAAACATATTTATGAAATTGGATACTTACCCGAAGAAAGAGGATTATATAAAAAAATGGAAGTGGGGGAGCAGCTTTTATATTTTGCGCAACTAAAAGGAATGTCGAGAAATGATGCCATGCTTAAACTAAAAGATTGGGTGGAAAAGTTTGAAATAAAAAGTTGGTGGAAGAAAAAAGTAGAAGAGCTTTCAAAAGGCATGCAACAAAAAATTCAGTTCATCGCCACTATTTTACATCAACCTAAACTCATTATTTTAGATGAGCCATTTTCAGGTTTTGATCCCATTAATGCAAGTATTGTTACACAAGAAATTTTGAAGTTAAAAGAACAAGGCAGCAGCATTATTTTTTCTACGCATCGTATGGAATCTGTGGAGCAATTATGTGATTATATTGCGCTCATTAATCAATCAAAAAAAGTATTGGAAGGAAGTGTAAAAGACATTCGCAATCAATTTAAACCCAATATTTTTGATCTGGAATATACAGGTTCAATGCTTCAATTAAACAATAATTTTGAACTATTAGACACACAACTTTTTGATCATAACAGAAAAAGTTCAAGCATCAAAATCAATAATGGTAGTACGCCAAACGAGTTATTAAATCTGGCTATTCATCAAGTAGAAATAAAATCTTTTAGTGAACAAATTCCTTCTATGCAAGATATTTTTATTAAAGTAGTGTCGGAAAATTCTAAGGATGTTTTGGTGAGATAAAAGATGATGGACACAGATTAGAATAAATAAAATTCATGCAGCTTTTGCTGTAGGATACTTTTTGATAGTATTCTAATTTTAATCAAATTAAATTTCCTCATCCAACTAATCTTTCTATTTTTGACAGCTATAGTTTGTAGAAAAAAATCTATGAAATCTATGGCGAATAAAAATAATCATTCATAAAAATAACAATCATAACATGACAGACATTAAAAATTACATCGACCAAAACAAACAACGTTTCCTTGACGAGTTATTTGAAATATTAAGAATTCCATCCATCAGTGCAGATCCTGTTCATAAAAATGATATGCTTACTACAGCCAATTTTGTGAAAGAAAAATTGATTGCTGCTGGAGTTGATAAAGTGGAAGTTTGCCCAACCGCAGGTTATCCAATTGTGTATGGCGAAAAAATAATTGATGCCAATTTGCCAACTGTTTTGGTTTACGGACATTATGATGTACAGCCTGCCGTTCCTTTGGAATTATGGGATACTCCGCCATTTGAACCTACTATTAAAAAAACAAAAATTCATCCCGAAGGAGCAATTTTTGCTCGTGGTTCGTGCGATGATAAAGGGCAAATGTATATGCATGTAAAAGCATTTGAATACATGATGAAAAACAATGTGTTGCCTTGCAATGTAAAGTTTATGATTGAAGGAGAAGAAGAAGTGGGAAGTTCAAATTTAGGAATATTTGTAGCTGCAAATAAGGAGCGTTTAAAAGCAAATGTGGTATTGATTTCTGATACATCAATGATTGCAAATGATACGCCATCCATTGATACTGGTTTACGTGGATTGAGTTATGTTGAAGTGGAAGTTACGGGACCAAATCGTGATTTGCACAGTGGAGTTTATGGTGGGGCAGTTGCCAATCCAATTAATATTTTGGCTAAGATGATTGCCTCCATGCACGATGAAAATAATCACATTACCATTCCTGGTTTTTATGATGATATTTTAAACTTAACTAATACCGAACGTGTAGAATTAAACAAAGCTCCTTTTAGTTTAGAAGAATATAAAACGGATTTAAACATTGCTGAGGAATGGGGCGAAAAGGGATATACCACTTTAGAAAGAACGGGTATTCGTCCAACATTAGATTGTAATGGAATTTGGGGAGGATATATTGGCGAAGGAGCAAAAACAGTGCTGCCTTCAAAAGCATTTGCAAAAATTAGTATGCGCTTAGTGCCCAATCAAAATAGCGATAAAATTACTGCATTATTTAAAAATCATTTTGAAAGTATTGCGCCTAAAAATGTAAAAGTAGAAGTTCGTCCGCACCACGGTGGAGAGCCTGTGGTAACACCAACAGATTCGGTTGCTTACCTTGCAGCAGCAAAAGCGATGGAAACAACTTTTGGTAAAAAACCAATTCCAACTCGAGGTGGTGGAAGTATTCCAATTGTGGCTTTATTTGAACAAGAACTTGGATTAAAATCGGTATTAATGGGATTTGGTTTAGATAGTGATTCCTTGCATTCACCAAATGAACATTATGGAATTTTTAACTACTTAAAAGGAATTGAAACCATTCCGCATTTCTTTAAAAATTATGCAGAGATGAGTAAGTAATTTTATATGATGATAACAAAAAAGCCTTCGAAATTTTCGAAGGCTTTTTTGTTTTATTTCTTTTTAAAATTTAGTGATACTGAATTAATGCAATAACGCAATCCTGTTGGTTCAGGGCCATCATCAAATACATGACCTAAATGCCCACCACAACGTGAACATACTACTTCAGTTCTCGTCATTCCATAGGCTGCATCTGTTTCTTTCACTATTTTTTTCTCTTCAATAGGTTTATAAAAACTTGGCCATCCGGTACCCGATTCAAACTTGTTTTCAGAGGAAAATAATTCATTACCACATGCCGCACAATAATAAGTTCCCTTTTCATGATTATCATAATACTGTCCGGTAAATGCATGCTCTGTTCCTTTTTTTCTTAGAACGGTATAGGCTTCTGGAGATAATATTTTTTGCCACTCGGCATCTGATTTAACCACTTCAAAATTTTTATGATTGGTTGTTGATTGATTTTTAGTTTGTGCAAAGGTGCTCACTCCTGCAAGCAAAGCCATGCCTAATAAAATGTTTTTCATAATTGAATAAACGAATTTAAATACAAAATAGATTTTTAGAAGTCAGAAAATTTGAGGGTGATAATATTTTCTGTTCTAAAATTATATAAAACAAAAAGTGCATGACGAATTTCGCCACACACTTTTCTCATTCAAAATGCGACTTAAGAATGTTGAGCAGGTAATTATTGTTTCATAAATTTTGTTTGATAAGTGTGAGTATTTGTTTTTAGGGTTAACACATAAACACCAGTTGATAGTTGTGAAGTATTTATTCTTGAAGTATTATTTAAAGTTGATGCGAATACTTTTTTACCAAATACATCTGCGATTTCAATAGTTGAAATCATTTCGTATTTGTTTTTTAACTCAATATTTAACACATCATTTGCTGGAACAGGGAAGAGGCTGATTGCATTTTCATCAGTTAAAATAGTATTTTTTAAATCGATAATTATAATATTTGAGTAGATGAATGAACCGTTAAAATCAACTTGCTTTAATCGGTAAAACAATTTGTTTATGTTACGATTTGTTGGTGTAATAATTTGTTTATCTAGCAATGAATAATTAATAACAATATTTGAATTTACTTGTCCTTTTACGTTTCCTATTGTAATAAAGTTTACATCTAAATTGGTTGCTCGTTCTACTTCAAAATAGTTGTTATTGATTTCGTTTGCTGTTGTCCATTTTACCAAAACATCCTCATTTATTTTTTCGGCAGTAAAGGCTAATAATTCAACGGGTAATGAACTTGGATTTGCAAAAATAATTTCAAACCGATACGCATTAAATGAATTTGCGTTTGTGGTGGTTGCAAATGAATAAGTTGAAATGGAAGTAATACTTGAGGTAGTATTTAAAAATTTATCATGCAATAAAACAGTAATTCCGCTAAAACTATTTACACCATTAAATGTAAAACTATAATTGCTTTTATTACTTGTTAGATATGCAATTAAAGGAATAGTATCAGCCATTTTAGCTCCTAAAAATTCAATTCCATTAAAGGTTAATTTGGTAGAATCTTTAATTGTAAATGATGCAAGATTATTTACAGTATACCCTAATTTTTCTCCATCATAAAAATTATCTTTTGCATGCGTTGCATTGGCATTCATATAAATTTTTGCTTCATCAATAAAAATACTATCACTTAGTTTAATACTTAAAATATTTTGTGTTGATGTTTTTCCAAATAAACCAGAATTGTTATTGGTTACTTTATATCCTTCTTCAAAAGTTAGTGTAGCTGCTGCATCTGTTTTTACAAAAAATGCTTGTCCAGATGCGATGATATTACTTCCTCCATTTACTCCGCCAGCTACAGGATGCCAGCTTGAGTAACCATTAGATACTGGTTCCCACACATATATTGTAGAATTTATGTTTGAATTTCGTGCAGCACTCCAAGTGGTATTATTCCAATCAATTGCACTTGGATATGGATTGCCAACAAGCTGCCATCCATTGCCATTTGTACTGCCACTAAAAGTTAATGAAATATTTTTTTGTCCGGTAAAAACGGTTCCCGTTGCACGAAGAGTTACATCGTCAGAATTTGTATTTAAGGTACCAGCAAGTAGTGAACAACCTTGTGTGTTTCTATCACCTCTCACAAAAGTTAAGTAACCAATTCCTGGAGTTAGATTGTTATTGATTGTACTTGTTAATTCAGCCCAAGTTCCAGTTGTTTCATCATACATTTTTAGTGAAGACGAATTTGTTGAAGTGGCATCAAATCCATTTGTGTGTTGAGTTAAATTTGTTGCCGATGAATTTGAACATGGAGTTCCTCCTGTACCATTACCTGTAATATGAATATCGTGTTGCCAGCTATCAGCAAAGCTTACACCTGATATGGGCGAAGATAAAAATCTCCACCTTCTGTGATTAGTTCCGCCTTTTATAAAACGCTGAACGGTTATATTTCCAGAAATAGTTCCTCCATTTGTGATATCCGAAATGCGTGCTGTATAACTTACATTCGAAAGCAAAACTACATTTCCTAATGTGGTTAATATGCCATTTGAAATGGTTAAAGTATTATTCATATTTAATGTATTTCCAATTGAAAGATTTCCTTCTACTGTTTTATTGAGAGTTAAATTTCCAAGCGATTTTGTAGAAGCATTTGTTTGATCCATCATTAAAGTTCCAGCATCACCGGTTCCGTTAAATACGAGTGTTGAAGTTGGGCTTCCGGTAAAAAATCCATTGCTCATTAACGCTCCATTTATCGTTAATTGATTTCCATTCAGATTTACTTTCCCACCTAAAATTATTCCTAAATTATTTACGGTTTGATTGCCTGTAAGGGTTACTGTATAAGTATTAGGAATGCTTACATTGCTGGTTGCATCGGGAACAATTTGTGGATCCCAAGTTGTGGCATCATTCCAATTTCCATTTGCTTTTGCAGTAATTAATCCTAATGAGTTTGAAGCATCATTACTGGCAAACATAAACTCTCCAAATGCGGTTGTATTTATTCTTAATTCACTTCCTGAAACGGTAACTGTTCCACAATCAAAAAATGGTCCGTAGCCAATTGAATTTCTATGATATATTTTTACTTGTGATGCGTTGCCAATTCCATTCATTGGAATTTCATTGATGTTAAATCTGATTTCGGCATTTGTGTATCTTAAAGGATTTCCTCTTCCATCTGGTTCAAAAATTACAAAACGATAATTGCTTTTATAGTTTTCATTTACACCGCTTATATTTGGTGATTGATCAGTGTAACGTTCCACATTTATTTGTCTCGACATTCCTACTCCGGTTAAATTAATATCAACACCAACATCACTTCCAAAATCATAATTCATATCAGTTGTTATAGTTTGAAGTGAGGTGGCTGCAACAATATTTTCGGAAGGGTGTGAGGAGTAACTTAATATGCCATAATTCATTCCATAGCCTTTTCCTTTTATAAAATTAAGGCTACTAAATTGTGTAAAAAATATTTTTTTAAGCGAGGATGAACCCGTAATTTTTGATTGCGCATTTGGAGATAATCGACTTGCGCCAAATTTCATTTCATTAATATATGATCCATCATTTTTATTTAGTATAGCAATTCCGTAGCGAGGTTGTCCACCATAATTTGCTGATGTAGCATAGGTAAATAATTTATTTCCATCAATCCACAATCCACGCAATTCAACACCGCCAGTTCCTAAATTGAATAAAGCATTTGGACCATTTGCTGAACTTGTTGGTGCAAATGTGGCATCGAGTATCCAGCTTCCTGCACCCCCTGTAAATTTTGCAAGATTTCTTCTTGGCGCATTACTAAAATTATCAATCTGACTAAATGAGCCTGCAATATAAAGTGCATTATTATTTTCGGTAACAATGTCAAAAACACCATGTGTATTTGGTGATGGGTTAAATGCTGTAGCATCACCGGTAGCTACTTCAAGTTCTACAATTCCGCCTCGGCTTACAAAATTTGTTTGACCCATATTCATATATGTTCCTGCGGCATTTCCATGTCCGATATATAGGTAATTTCCGTTTGCTGAAACAGCCATTGAACGAAAAGCATTTACATTATTAAAGTAAGGTTGAAAGGTTGATATTACGTTTCCGTTTCCATCAATTCCGGCAATAGGATTTGTTGCAAATGCATATCCACTTTGTGAACCCACATTTGTAAAATTTCCAATGAAAAATAATGAGTTATCCGGTGCTAATGTCATTCCACTAATATTGCCTGCTGCATTTAACTGTGGGTAGGAAACTACTAACCCTGTTGAAGTACTAATTTTTGCAATTCCATAAACAGTTGATCCATTTATTTGATCAAAAAATCCTCCAACATAAACATAGTTTCCATCGCTTGAGACTTTAAGAGATTCGACAAAACCAACATTGGTTCCATTCATCACAGTTGGACTCCAATTTAATACTTCACCTGTAGTTGCATTTATTGCGGCTAAGGCACTTCTACTCATTCCTCCAACTTGCGTAAAATTTCCTCCCATATAAAGAATATTCCCAAAATTTGCCATCGAATACACCGTTTCGCCATCACCTAAATTTGGATATACTTGTGAGCAATTTGTTCCTGATAAAGTATTAACCGCAACACCGCTTGTATTTGCTGCATATAAAGCTTTGTAATTAGATTTTCCATAAATTGCAAATGAGTAAGAAGTATTACAATTTAAGCCAGAAACAGTTGTTGAAGATCCTGTTAAATTATCAATTATAGCTCCATCGTTTTCATTATTAACGGAAGACGAACTATTGGTTTTATATACAATTCTGTATTGTGTAGCATTTCCTCCGCTCCAAGTAAATGTTGCTGAGTTAGCAGTTGTGTTTGTTAATGTAAATGAAGTTGGTCCGCTTAAGTTTCCATTACCTCCATCAAAACGTAATACCCTGTTTGATGAAGTTTGAGACACATATAAATTTCCTGAATTTGCCCAATAAAAATATTCAGAGCCATAAGTATTTACTGCATTTGTTGGTGTTGATGCATTAGCGAGAGTTGCTATTGTAAGGCTTTCCATTCCTAAACAAACATCAGGTGATTGGTTGGTAGTTGTTGGTAAAGTATTCCAAACAGAAATGCGATTATTACTATAATCAAGTACTGCAAGTCTTTCATAAGAAGAACCTCTACTGCTAATTGCAATGTCTCTCACAAAACCCATATTGCTTGCAGATGGAGTAAAATTAAAACTGTTATCAGAAAAATTATTTTGTCCTAATACTAAACTTGCTGCAATATAATTTGTGGTAGGTATACTATCATAAACCAAAACTCTATGTTCCAAACGCGATGCTACATATAGTTTTCCTGCATCACTCACGGCTAATCCCCAAGGATAAATTAAACTTTGGCTATCTGAATTATTACTTCCTTGATTGGCTCCTGTTGTGCTGTTTGTAGTAAAATTACTTTGTCCAATTACCACATCAGCATTTGCACCACTTGCAGCGGTAGTAAAATCATTCCATATCAATACACGATTATTATTGCCATCAGAAATTAGCATTTTTGTGCCTACAATTAAAATGGCTGTTGGTGAACTTAATTTAGCGGCAGTTGTTCCGGCTGTTACGGTAGTAAAGTTTGGTTGCCCAAATACTTTCCAAGCATTTTGTGTAACATAAGTGCCTGATGTGGTTGGAACACTATTGTGAATTATAACCCGATTGTTTTGTTGATCAACAATAAATAAATAATTAAAATTTCCGATAGAAGTGTATGCCACATCAACAGGAAAATGTAATTTGTTTTGAGTTGCTCCTGATGTAGCAGTTGTAGCAGATGATTGTCCAATAATTACATTAGCTGGCGTTGATGAAGAGGTTGGAGGAGTATTATAAATTAATATTCTATTGTTATTTCCATCAGCAACAAAAACCTTATCATCGCTATTATAATTATTGCTAACAAAAATTCCTTCTGGGTAACTCATTGAAGTTGTCGAAGGATTTGCATTTCCTTTATTGGCATTAGTGCCAGTTTCAAAAACAGTTTGCCCAAATAACATTGATGCAGGTTGAGCGTATGAAAACTCAATTGTTGTTTTATTTGCAGTAGTAATATTTGTAATGGAGGTTCCTGTTGATGCATAAATACTTCCACTTATCGTATACAAAGCGAATGAATAGTTGGTGTTCATTCCCAAACCCGTTACAATATATGAACTGCCTGAAGGAATATCAGTAGCTACTCCATCAGTAATACTTGTTGGGGCAACACTTCCTTCTTTTATTACCAATCGGTAAGCATCAGCACCTATGGCTTCAGTCCAACTAAGTGGAATGGTTGAAATAGTTGTTGTTCCAGCTATCATATTTGATGGCGTTCCAAATTGTTGAATGCGCACATTTGGGCGGCTGCTACTTGTAGCACTTTGTGTAACGCCATCATTATTGGTATCCCAATAATGAGAGTTATTGGTTGATGTATTTTGCGCACATGTTTTTGTATCGGTTGTGGCTGAGCCTCCACGATTATTCACAAAAATTATTTCTAAATTATTGGCATCGTAATTAAAAGCGGTTTGTAAATTAAACATAGTCCAACCGGCATTCCATGTGTAAGTATAACCGCTATAAACCAAAGTTGCGCCTGATATTTCGGTATTAAAAGTATTGTTTGATGAAAAAGAAGTGGCGGTTGTTTTCTTCACATAAATTTGAATATTACCACCAACACTACTTTCTTGAGTAACAAAATATCCAATTTTTGAAAGCAGTCCATAACCTCCAATTTCTGAAGCGGTATAAATACTTGCTTGACGAGAATAAGCAGATGCCATTCCGATAGGTCTAAAAAAAGTAGAAGCAATGGCATTATCACTTGGAATAAATGAAGTTCCTGTAGGAAATGAACCTGTAGTTGTAAATGTTTTTGAACCCAATTGCCATGCATCACCACCTGTTCCACCCGTTCCATCTGCACTTAATCCATTATAATAAACTGTAAAAGTAGAGGCTGAAGTTCCAATAGGAATTACCTTAAAATCAAAAGTTTGATCAGCGTTAAAGCTTGCACCTTTATCAAATTTATTGTTATGAGTAATTTCATTATAGGTTGAACTTCCGGTATTATAATCTGCACTCATACCACTTGAAACAGGAACTATAAGCGCTTTTGTATTATCATTAACGGCAATATTAAAACCAACATATCTTCTGGTGGCATCACTTATCGTAATGGTTTCAGTATATGATGAATTCAATGCAACATTTGTAGTTGCAGTTAATGAAGTAGTTGTTCCTCCATTATTTCCATGGCAACTCCCGCAAGGTGTTGATCCTGCTTTCCCACTTGCGTTATAGCGCCCACTGCTACTATGTACTTTAAGTGTTTGTTTAGTGCTTGATATGCCTGCTTGAACAGCTATAATTCCTATAACTGCAAAAAATAATACGATGGTAATTTTATTTTTCATGATGATATTTTTTTGTGATTAACGAGTTCAAAAGTGCAACACTCCTTTATGATATATTTCACCATTGAGTAAATGGTGGGTGATATTGATTAAGTGGAAAATCAGGTTGTGTTCGTTAACTACTATGCTGTTAATTGTCAATTATTAATTTATTTTGCCTCATGCAAAAAATCCTCAATTATATTAATGGCGAATTGCTTGAACCTGTTTCAAAACAATTCATGGATAATTTTGATCCATCAACCGGAAGCGTATATTCTTTAATTCCCGATAGTGATGAACGTGATGTTGAGTTAGCAGTAAAAGCTGCCGATGAAGCGTATGAAAATTGGAGTAGTTTTTCTCCGGAAAAACGCTCAAAAATAATGGTACGCATTTCGGAGCTAATGGAAAAACATATTGATAAATTGGCAGAAGCTGAAACTGTAGATCAGGGCAAACCATTGTGGTTATCAAAAACAGGAGAGATTCCAAGAGCGATAAGTAATATTCGTTTTTTTGGAACCGCTATCGAACATTTTGCCAGTGAGGCTCATCCCATGGGCGACCATGCCATTAATTATACCGTGCGCACTCCAATTGGTGTGGTAGGTTGTATATCTCCTTGGAATTTGCCGCTTTATTTATTCACTTGGAAAATCGCTCCTGCTCTTGCTACAGGAAATTGTGTGGTTGCAAAACCTTCAGAAATTACACCTATGAGTGCGTACTTATTTGCTGAAATTTGTATAGAAGCTGGGTTGCCAAAAGGCGTTTTAAATATCGTTCATGGCTTGGGACCAAAAGTGGGTTCATCCATTGTATCACATCCAAATATTAAAGCCATATCTTTTACAGGAGGAACCAAAACAGGAGCAGAAATTGCCAGAGTAGCAGCACCTATGTTTAAAAAATTATCTTTAGAATTAGGTGGAAAAAATCCCAATATCATTTTTGCCGATTGTGATTTTGATAAGATGCTCAATGAAACTGTTAGATCTTCGTTTTTAAATCAGGGCGAAATTTGTTTGTGTGGTTCTCGTATTTTTATTGAACGTCCGCTTTACGAAAAATTTAAAACGGCATTTATCGAAAAAATAAAACAACAAATTCTGGGTGATCCATTGAATGAAAAAACTAAAATTGGGGCTATCGTTTCGGAGCCACATTTTCAAAAAATATTAAGTTATATTGAATTGGCGAAACAAGAAGGCGGAACTATTTTGATTGGAGGTAATAATGTTAAACCTGAAGGAAGATGTGCCAATGGATGGTTTATTGAACCCACCATTATTGAAGGCTTAAGTTATGATTGCCGAACCAACCAAGAAGAAATTTTTGGTCCTGTTGTTACACTCACTCCATTTGATAATGAAGAAGAAGTATTGATGATGGCAAACTCAACTCAATATGGTTTGGCCTGTACCGTATGGACAGAAAATTTAACACGTGCTCATCGTATTTCACAAAAAATAAAATCAGGAATTGTATGGATTAATTGTTGGTTACTTCGCGATTTGCGTACCCCATTTGGTGGAGTAAAACAAAGTGGGGTAGGGCGCGAAGGTGGATGGGAAGCACTTAGATTTTTTACTGAGCAAAAAAATATTTGTGTGAAGTTGTAAATGATTTTTCGGAAATATATTTCATCATAAATATAATTTTTATATGACCATAGATTTAAGAAGTGATACTGTTACCAAACCTACACCTGCTATGCTTGATGCCATGTATAAAGCAAAAGTGGGTGATGATGTGTATGGCGAAGATGAAACGGTAAATGAGTTACAACAAGTGGCTGCAAATTTATTTGGAATGGAAGAAGGATTGTTTTGCCCAAGCGGAACCATGACCAACCAAATTGCTATTAAAGTTTACACGCAACCTGGTAACGAATTAATTTGTGCCGATAATGCTCATGTATATAAATACGAAGGCGGTGGTATTGCATCCAACTCAGGTGTGCAAGCCAAAATATTGCAAGGAAATAGAGGAAGAATTACAGCTCAACAAATTGAAGAAGCTATCAATAATGATGATATACATTTTCCTGTAACCAAATTAGTTTGTTTGGAAAACACAAGTAATAGAGGAGGAGGAAGTGTTTATGATATTAATGATATAAAATTAATTAGAAAATTATGTGAGGATAAAAAGTTGAACCTTCATTTGGATGGTGCACGAATTTTTAATGTATTGGTTGAAGCTAATTATTCAGCCAAAGAAATAGGGGAGCAGTTTCACAGCATTTCTATTTGTTTGAGTAAAGGATTAGGTGCACCTATTGGTTCGGTTTTATTGGGCACAAATAAGTTTATACAACAAGCAAAACGTGTTCGCAAAGTTTTTGGCGGTGGCATGAGGCAGGCTGGATTTATTGCTGCTGCTGGATTGTATGCCCTGAAAAATAATGTAGAACGATTAAAAGAAGATCATGCTAAAGCAAAACAAATTGCGGATATACTTAAGCAAAAATCTTTTGTAAAAGAGATGATGCCAGTAGAAACTAATATTGTTATTTTTAAATTGCACGATGTTGAAAAAGCACAACAATTGGTGGAGGATTTTAAAAGAGAAAATATCTTAATAGGAAAAATTTCATCTGATGAATGTAGGATGGTTTTTCATTTGGATATTGATGATAGAATGATGAAAATTTTAATTGAAACGATAGATAGAATAAATGATTAACATTTGTGTTTTTGCGAAACTATATAATCAAGCATCAGTATAGCATCCCATTTTTGTGTGCAAAATTTAATAGTTTAATTTGATAGAATATATTTTATTAGCATATTCAATTCACAAAGCAGTATTGTATGATTCGTCATTTCTATATTTTTATATTTTTATCAATAGCGCTTTGTTTTTCTGTGCATGCATCCAAAATTGACAGTTTAAATATTTTTATAAAAAAAAATACTTTTGATTCCAACGAAGTAAAAGCATATTGTTATTTAGCAGAAGCATACTATAAAATAAATCCAGATTCGGCATTAGTATTATCAAATGCTGCATATAAATTGGCTCATATTATAGGATATAAAAAAGGAGAGGCTGATGGATTAAAATGTATTGGTCTATCATATAAATATCTCGGTCAAGATTATAATGCGCTAAAATACTATCAAGATGCAATATTTGTGTATTCAGATATTAATAACGCCAAAGGCATTGGAAATTGCCATAATCTTATTGGTTCAATTTATTTTTCGTTAACCAATTATAATGCTGCTATTTTTAATTTTAATAGAGCTATAAGCTTTTTAGTTATTGTTAATGATAAAGAAGATCTTTATAATGCTTACAATAATTTAGCGGCTACTTATTATAACGAAGAAGTGTATGATAAAGCGGCTGATTATTATTTAAAAGCATTGCTCACAAAAGAATCTCTCAACGATAAAAAAACGGTATCTACAAACAGTTCGAATATTTCAGGTTTATATGATAAAGAAAGTGCATACAAAAAAGATCTTGAGAAGTATGCGAAATCATTAAAAGCCAGCGAAAAAATAAACGATAAAGAAGCCATTTCTTCTAACCTAAATCAAATAGGAACAATATATTATTCTCTTGAAGATTATGATAGAGCACTTGACTTTCAGAAAAAAGCACTTACCTTATACAGCGAACTCAAAGACGATAAAAACAAGGTTAAATCTTTAAATAATATTGGTAATATTTATTCAAAGCAAAAAAAATATGATTCATCTCTTTATGTTCATTATAAAGCATTAGAATTAACACAAAAAAGTGGGAATAAAAATAGTATTTCTAGTAACTTTATTAGTATTAGCAAAATATATAAACTCAAGCATAATTATGATTCGTCTTATCAATATCTTATAAAAGCACTTTCAATAAAAGAAGCTCAACATGATAAGATTGCAGAAGCTAATATATTGTTAAACTTAGCCGAATTATTTATCGAACAAAATAATTATTCAAAGGCATTATCATATGCCGAAAAAGCATTTTCTATTGCCAATGATCAAAAAGCGAAACCAGAGATTATAAATGCAACAGGGATTTTATATACTATCTATAAAAATTCAAACAATTATCAAAAAGCACTTTATTTTCATGAATTAAATAAATTGTTTAAAGATAGTGTAGTTAATGCTTATAAAAGTGCCGAAATAGGAAGGCTTGCAGCTAAATATGAGTATGATAAAAAAGAAGAAAAATATTTATTAGAGCAGTTAAAAACAGACCTTTTAAACAAAAATGAAATTACCACTCAACGCTATTTAATTATTACCTTTTCATTATCAACCGCTATTCTTTTATTAATTGTTTTCATTGTTTATAACAGTAAAAAGCAAAAACAAAAAGAGTATAAAATTTTGCATGAAAAAAATATTGAAATAGAAAATCAATCTCATGAACTTTTAGAATTAAACGTGTTAAAAAATAAATTGTTTTCGATTATTGCACATGATCTTCGAACACCATTTGCAAATAGTATTGATATGTTAAACTTATTGGATAATGGTACTATTTCATACGAAGAATTTAATTCCTTTTTACCAGCATTAACAAATAATATAAAGAGTGGCTCTAACTTATTGGATAATTTATTGGCTTGGGCTAAAAGCCAAATGGAAGGAGAAAAAATGGAGATTGAAAAGTTTGATTTTAGAGAAGTAATTCTACACAAAATTGATGTGTTTGAAAAAAATGCTACCGATAAAGGTATTCTATTATTAAATAACATTACTGGATTATGTAATGTAATGGCAGATAAAAATATGATTGATTTGGTGGTTAGAAATTTAGTAGCCAATGCCATAAAGTTTTGTAATAAAAACGATACTATAACTATTACTTCCGAAATAATAAACGACAAATTACAAGTGTGTATCAAAGACACGGGAAGAGGTATCGAACAAAAAAATATACCTAAACTTTTTGGTAACGAAATGTTTTCTACTTATGGAACTGCTAATGAAAAAGGTTCAGGACTAGGGTTGATGCTTTGTAAAGATTTTGTCGAAAAAAATAATGGAAAAATTTGGGTAGAAAGTGAATTTGGTGAAGGAAGTAAATTTTGTTTTACAATTCCATTGGCTTAAGTTTATATGAAGTATATATTATTTAAGCTTGGCAGAAATGAATGAAGAGAAATGATGTAAAGAATATTTTTTCCATCAGTAAATTTAACGGTATTTTTATTTATTAAGCATTATGTAAGCAATAAAAAAAAGCCTCTAATTTCTTAGAGGCTTAATCGTTTTTTACTTTAAAGATATTGGAATATTTACTATTGTTTTATCCCAATGAATATTCAAATTTGTGTTACCTAAACTATCGGGCTCATCAAAATTTAATAACAATTGCTCTTCCATTTCTGCATTATTATTGGCCAATACACTTGTTTTTAGTACATCTGTTTTATGATCAGCTTCCATAGCACCCCATCTATCCCATTCAGTATTTAAATAAATTTCCCAACTCTCTGCCCCAGGTACTGCATATAGTTGATATTTTCCGGGTTTTAATTCCACATTTCCAAATAAAATATCTTTGTTGGTTTCAAAAGTGGTGGCTTCATTGGCACCTATTCTCCAATATTTTCCATAAGGTTGTAAAGAGGTTTCATCCCCAAAAATAATTCTACCTTTTTTGTAAGGTTTGCAATAACTAATATTGATGGTTAGTCCGTTGTTGGTATAATTTGCTATTGCAGCAGGGCTGTGTGATTTGGTATTGCTGCGAAACCAAGTGAGGAATGCAATAACCACAACTAAAAAAATACCAATACCGATTAAAATTTTCTTTTTCATATGTTTAAAATTTAGTTTTTTGTAAAAGCAAGTTATGTATTTGAAAGATGTTTCAAAACTTTCTTTCCACGAGCAATAATTCCCGCACTTCCGAAAGGCAGTAACTCTTCTATTATTATTTTTAATTCATTTTTTAGTTCGTGATGTTTTAAACAAATTTTCTCAAGTACAGTCATCGAAAATGCTTTAACAGCAATTGGTTCATCAACAGACTGAAGAAAATTGAAACAGATTGTATATATCTCTCCACTTAATTTGTCAGGTATATCCACTTCTTCCCAAACTTTTACAATATTCCTTTTTACAGCGTGATGTATATCTGGTTCTTTAATTTTTGCTATCATTTTTTTTAAGTATGGTTTAATTAGTTCAGGATATTTTATTCCGCAATAACTTACCACCCATGATGCTCTTTGTACCACTCTGTATTCATCTTTAAGAAACAACTCCATCAATTCTTTAAAAAGGATTTTATCATTGTTTATGTAATTTACAATTTTGATGGTTTGATTTTTACTATGCTCTTTTAGTAATTCTTCTTTTATGTTCATATTAAATTTTTTACATAAAAAAAGCCGAGTAATAAAACTCGGCTTAAATGAATAAATTAAAAATGATTAAATCTTTTTTACGTTTACTGCGTTCAATCCTTTTTTTCCGTTTTCAACTTCAAATGAAACTTTGTCGTTTTCGCGGATTTGATCAATTAATCCTGTTGAGTGAACAAATACATCCTCTCCACCACCATCAGGTGTAATGAATCCGAATCCTTTTGTACCATTAAAAAATTTTACTGTACCGTTTTGCATGATATGTTATGTTAATTTGTAAAAAAATGAATTGGCAATTTAGTTATATTTATTTCTAAACAAATTTTTTGACTAAAAAAATATTTTAAAAATGGCAAAGGGCGTATATAACGCCCTTTGTTTGTTAGTAAAACTATAAGCCGGGTTTTGTTTCGTTCATTTTACAATGAATATATCTGTCATTTATCTGGGATAGCAATCACTTGATACCTCTAGCAACCTACCCGCTTCAATAGCTAACCTAAATTAACATTTGAACGAGTCGTTCAAAAAATTGAAGCCTATTTGGTCTTACAACACATAAGGTTTGCCCTGCAATAAATGTTACCATTTATTCGGTGGTCTCTTACACCACCTTTTCACCTTTTCCTCTCCCGATAAAAATCGGATGGGGTAGTTTATTTTCTGTGGCACTTTCTGTTACTACATCATTATAATGTAGTACCTTCCTGTTAGGAAGTATGTTACTCTATGTTGCCCGGACTTTCCTCATTATCATTTTTAATAATGCGACAGAACGTCTTACCGCCTCAAATGTAAAGGATATTTTTATCTTTAAAAGATTAAATGGGTATTGGAATAAAT
The DNA here is from genome assembly GCA_025359805.1 of Bacteroidota bacterium. Lineage (GTDB taxonomy): Bacteria > Bacteroidota > Bacteroidia > UKL13-3 > UKL13-3 > CAIUEQ01. The sequence goes on along the minus strand of JANYDU010000050.1, from coordinate 28,196 downwards.
ATATTTTTTTAATATAGACAATTGACATAAATTTGTGGGACAATTGACATTAAATATGAAAAAATATAAATTACCTATAAGTAGAAAAAATAAATTAGAAGAGCCAATTGTCGCATATATAATTCCTAACTCTAATGCTTCATTTGATGTTAGAACTATAGGATTATTAAATATAGAAAAACAATATGGAAAAATTAATAGAGAAGTTGATTTTATAAATTTAATACGTTCAGGGATTTCTAAAAAATCTTTGGATCATCTCATTCAAATCATTGGTTATTCTATTTCAGAAATTGCAGATATTATTCATGTATCGGATAGGCACTTGCGTAGGTATGCGGCAAATGAAAAATTAAATACAGAGCAATCAGAGCGATTAGTTGAGTTGGCTCGGTTATATAGCAGAGGTGAAAGTATTTTTGGCTCAATGGATGTGTTTAATAACTGGATGTCGTCAGAAGTATTAGCCTTAGGAAATCAAAAGCCAAAATCATTTTTAGATACTTCATTGGGTATTGATATGCTCATGAATGAATTGGGCAGAATAGAACATGGAGTGTATTCTTAAATGAAAGTTTTTAGAATAAGCAAGTGTACTTTTATTAATGATTTAACTGGACAAGGTGCAGCAAGATATGGTGGCAGATGGAACAGTAAAGGAACTTATGTATTATATGCAGCATCTTCGGCCTCGCTCGCTCTTTTAGAAAATCTCGTTCATATTCCTACAATCAATCCTGAAGGCTTTTGTGTACTATGTTTAGATATTCCTGACGACTTAGTTTTGGCATACGAAAAATCTCTTTTACCTAAAAATTGGCAAGAGTATCCTGCTCCAAGTGCATTAAAAAGTATTGGAGATTTGTTTATTCAAAACAATAAATTTTTATGTTTAAAAGTACCTTCATCTATACTTCATGAAGATGATATTTTGTTAATTAACCCTAACCACCATTTGTTTAATAAAGTTAAAATAAATTATTCGCGAGCTATTGATTTAGATAAAAGGTTGTTGAAGTTGAAGTAAATTAATAGAGGTGAATATTTAACCCAATCAAAATATTTACATACATAAACCCACCTGTTGTAACACCAGGAATAAAATTGGCTTTTTTTTCAAAATCATGAAGTATATCACCAAATAGTTTAGGGTACACTGTTCGAAATCCTAGATAATAAGAAAGATTAATATCAGCTTTAGTTCCAATATTTATTACATTAACATGTTCAAGTTCCAAACTTGAAAAAGGAAAAATCGTATTTTTTATATAGTAATCGTTTTTATCTCCATATACAGGATCACTGGTTGTAATCTGTAATGTATGTTTTGTATATGTCATATTTAAATTTACCGAAAGATAATTCGTATATGTTTTTCTTAATCTTTTAATAAATATCCATCCAGGTTTAACAAAAATTCCATCTGCAAAATAAGTATTCTTAATTTGCCCGTTAACGTAATTTCCAACATATACTTTTCCTACATATCCAGTTTTATAATTATCAGTACCCAATTTAACTTGAAATGAAAATCGTTCATTTGTAATTTTTCCAAAAGCAACTTCCATAAAATTATAGATGTTACGATTATATTGGTCATAAGATGGGGCGCAAAGTTTCAATCCAACAAAATAATAATTGTATCGCCCAATTTCATCATTGGTATTTTCATCCTGTGCATGAAGAAAAAAAGTAAAAAAAACAAGAATTATTGACAATATAAATTTCATTTCAAGGCCAAATTTTATAAACGATAGTTGGACTATAGTTATAATTACTAGTTATTAAATTTATTGAGTCACAACTGGAATAATCAATAGTTGGAGAACTCCTACTCAAACTCATTGATTCCTTTTCACAATTTGCATCATAGGAATGTTCTAATTGAATTACCGTTGTTTTAAATATTACAGTATCAATTTTTCCAACAGTTTCAATAATTAAAGTGGTAAAGTCTTTAGCATTTGAAATTGAAAAAAAACAAGAATTCTTATCAGGATATAATTTATTTGAGGAACCTAAATAACTAATATTTATAATTTTATTTGAAGAGTCAACAGACAATAAATAATTTGCACTTTTGATATCCCCATTCAATAAATAACCATCATAACTGGCACTACTACAACATCCATGAAATAGAAGTGATATACAAGTAATAAAAATAGCACTAAATATACTTACTGTTTTCATATTTTTCGAAACGAATTGGAAGGCTCTAATAGAACAAATTTATAATTTAAATACTTTCTCTACTTATCAGAATAGTAAATATCATCAGCTTATTCTTCGATACATTACTTCATTGTTACTAAAACTTAATGTAATATTATTGAGCATGTTTTTTCAATTTCAATACAATCATTTTTGAAGTAGGTGTATTACTTTTTTCGGCAACAGAATCGATTGGAACAAGCACATTGGTTTCTGGAAAATAGGTGGCTGTACATCCATCCGGAATGCTAAATTCAACTACAATAAATTTATGTGCTACACGCACCACATCGCCATAAAAATTATACAAATCAACTATATCACCAGCCATTAAATGATGTTTGATAATATCCTTTTTGTTCATAAAAATAACTCTTCGTTCATTCATTACTCCACGGTATCTATCATTTAATCCATAGATGGTTGTATTAAACTGATCATGACTTCTAACTGTCATCATCATCAACTCATCATCGGCTAATTTGTTATATGATACATTACCTGAATTAAAATTTGCCTTGCCATTAAATGTATTAAACTTTCCATCACGTGCACCGTTTGGTAAATAAAATCCTCCAGGAATTCTTGCACGTTTATTATACTCATCAAATCCTGGAATGGTGCGTTCAATATCTGTTCTGATATTGTCGTAATGCTGTTCGTATTTGCTCCAATTAATTTTGCTTTTATTGCCTAAAGTAGCTTTTGCTAATTGTGTTACAATCATACTTTCACTCATCAAATTATTGCTCACGGGTTTTAAATTTCCTTTGCTCATTTGCACCACACCCATAGAATTTTCACAGGTAATAAATTGCTCTTCACCGTTCATTATATCTTTATCACTGCGTCCAAAAGTTGGAAGTATAAGAGCTTCTTCACCTGTTATTAAATGGCTTCGATTAAGCTTAGTAGAAACTTGAACCGTGAGTGCACAATTACGCAATGCTTGCGCAGTATAGGTGGTATCAGGAGTTGCCGAAAGAAAATTTCCTCCCATAGCAAAAAATACTTTTCCTTTTTCTTGGTGCATGGTTTTAATGCAATCAACCACATCTAAACCATGTTCGCGTGGAGGATTAAAATCAAATGCTTTTTGAATATTATCTAAAAATATTTGCGAGGGTTTTTCGTAAATTCCCATTGTTCTATCGCCTTGCACATTGCTATGTCCGCGCACTGGGCATGTGCCTGCTCCTGGCTTTCCAATGCTGCCTTTTAGTAACAATAAATTCACAACTTCTTTAATGGTATCAACTGCGTTTTTATGTTGAGTTAATCCCATTGCCCAACAAGCAATAATTTTCTTTTTATGTTTGATGGCATCAACTGTTTGATGAATTTGTTCCAAAGAAATTCCACATGCTTCGCTTAATTCTTGTAACGAATATTTGGTTACATTTTCTTTTAAATCATCAAAACCGGTTGTATTATTTTTTATAAATTCATTATCAAAAATGGTGTTTGGATGATTGGCTTCTTCCTCAAACAATAATTTTTCGATGGCTTTTATTAGTGCCATATCGCCATTAATTTTTACCTGTAAAAAAATATCGGTAAGTTTTGATTTGATACCTAAAGCACCTTTAATTGTTTGCGGATTACTAAATGCTACAAGCCCTGTTTCGGGCAAAGGATTTACAGAAATAATTGTGCATCCATTCTCTTTTGCCTTTTGCAAAGCACTTAACATGCGAGGATGATTGGTGCCCGGATTTTGCCCAATAACAATAACAACTTCGGCTTCATAAAAATCTTCTAACTTAACAGAGCCCTTGCCAATACCAACTGTTTCATTTAAAGCAACGCCACTACTCTCGTGACACATATTTGAACAATCGGGTAAATTATTGGTACCAAATTCGCGTACAAAAAGTTGATATAAAAATGCAGCTTCGTTACTTGTTCTTCCAGATGTATAAAAAATGGCATCGTTGGGTGAAGGCAAATTATTTAAATGTTCGGCAATTTTCTTAAACGCATTTTCCCAAGAGATGGGTTGATAATGTGTAGCACCTTTTGGCAAATACATGGGTTGTGCCACACGACCTTTTTTCCCTATTCGATAATCATCTAACAGAGAAAGATCAGCAACAGCATTTTCGGCAAAAAATTGTGCTGTTAATTTTTTAGAAGTGGCTTCTTCGGCAATTGCTTTTGCGCCATTTTCGCAATACTCGGCAATAGGAGAGCGCTCATCATCGGGGTCAGGCCATGCGCAACCTGGGCAATCAAAACCATCCTTCTGATTCAATTTTGCTAACGCTTTAAATCCACGAATAGGTCCCATTTCACTAAGCATGTGTTGCGCTGTTGATATAACCGCAGGAATTCCAGCTGCTACGGTTTTAGTTTCAGTAAGTTTTATGCCAGTAAAATTTTCGGGGTTTTCGGGGTTAGGTTTTGTAGATTTATTTTTTGCCATATTTCCATTCATTTTGATTCAATATGTATGCGGTGTTCATTGCTATAAATATTTAACCTGTTTTCTCTTAAAAAACCAATCAAAGTTATATTAAACTCTTTGGCAATTTCAACTGCTAAATTAGATGGAGCACCAACCGCACAAACCACTATAATTCCTGCCATTGCTGCTTTTTGAATCAATTCAAAACTTGCTCTACCACTCAATAACAATATACATTTATCTAAATTAATGTTATCATAAATTGCTGCCCCAATGAGTTTATCCAATGCATTATGTCGCCCAACATCTTCACGTAATAATAATAAATTTCCAGCTAAATCAAATATTGCACAAGCATGTAATCCACCAGTATATTCAAACACATTTTGTTTAGCTCTTAATTTTTGTGGAAGTGAGAGGATGAGTTGATAGTTAATGGTTGATGGTTGATGATTGTTAGTTATTGATTGTTTAAAAACTGTTTTTACAGCATCAATACTTGCTTTGCCACATACTCCGCAACTCGATGTGGTATAAAAATTTCGTTGTAGTTTTACGAAATCAATTTCGATATCTTCTCTTAATTCAACCCTTACAATATTTTCTTTATTTTGTATTGTGTTTGCTTCGGTGCAATATTTTATTTGTGTGATTTGATTGGGAGATTGAATAATTCCTTCTGTAAATAAAAAACCAAAAGCCAATTCAAAATCGTGCCCGGGTGTGCGCATCGTTACCGAAATACTTTTTTGTTCTCGATTTGTTTTAGCACCATATCCAATGCGTATTTCAAGAGGTTCTTCTACTGCTAATAAATCGTTAGCAACTGAAGTAGTACCATCATTTATTTTTTTAATTTTGATAGGAGCAACTGAAGCTTTCGACATATTTATAAAAAGTATTTCGCCACTAATTTCAACATTTTAAAATGAAAAACTAAATTATTGTTGATTGAAGAGCAAGTGTTTCCAATACAGTTTGATAAGCTTCTGGAGTATCAATACTTATAATGGTTTCGGGCGATGTTGGAATTATTTTTTTTGCTTCTATTTCTTTCAAAAAATGTTTTAACGAATATTCTTTTCTATTTACTTGATGAATTAAACGCGGATAACATTCATTTGAATAAAAAGCTAACAGAGGTTCTTTAAAATTTGTTTCGGTATTAAAAAACGAAACGGCCAAATGTTTTTTATCTCTAGCGTTAAGCAATTCTTGCAGATGTTCTTTTTTTATAAATGGATAATCGCAAGCCAAAACTAAAAAATCAGCATCAGGATATTTATCAAAAGCACTTAATAAAGCTGCCATTGGACCTATATTTTCATATCTATCTAAATCAACTATTTTTTCATAGTTTTCAGAAATAGTAGTTGATTGTTTTTTGTTACAAGAAATAAAAACACTATCACAAAGTGTTCTTAATAATTCATACAAATAATATCGTTGAGGTTTATCATGGTAAACCAATAAACTTTTGTCCATTCCCATTCTAGAACTTTCCCCCCCACAAACTACAAGTCCGTATAATTTTCTCATGCGCATTCCTTTTTATAAAGCGGTAAAACTAAGCTTAAATCTATTTATTCATATCCTTTTAATTAAACCTTATCTTGCCACAAAATAATTAATCATTTATTAAATTGACATTTAACGATTTTAAATTCGACCAAAGGCTTTTAGATGGACTGGAATCTATGGGTTACGATAAGCCTACACCAATACAAGAACAAAGCATTCCGCTTATTTTGCAACATAAAGATTTGATTGCCTGTGCACAAACCGGAACTGGAAAAACGGCTGCTTATGTGTTACCTATTTTAAATAAAATTGTGCAAAGTGAATCTCGAAAATTAAGTACACTTATTATTGCGCCAACACGTGAATTGGCTCAACAAATTGATCAACAAATTGAAGGATTCAGTTATTTTTTGGGAGTAAGTTCAATTCCTGTTTATGGTGGCGGAGATGGAAATGCGTTTGCACAACAACAAAAAGCAATGCGCGAAGGTGCAGATATAATTATTGCCACTCCTGGAAGGCTAATTGCCATGCTTACTTCAGCAGGTTCTGTTGATATGTCTAACTTGCAACACTTGGTGTTGGATGAAGCGGATAGGATGTTGGATATGGGATTTTATGAAGATATTATGCGCATCGTAAATTATCTCCCCGTTAACCGACAAACGGTTTTGTTTTCAGCAACCATGCCTCCAAAAATAAGAACACTTGCTCAACGTATTTTGAATAATCCCGAACAAATAAATATAGCCATTAGTAAGCCCGCAGAAGGAATTTTGCAACAAGCATACTTAACTTATGATGCCAACAAAGTTGGATTGTTAAAGCATATTTTGAACGAAAAAAAACATGACAGTGTAATTATTTTTGCATCTACAAAAGAAAAAGTAAAAGATCTTAATAAAGAATTATACCGTTCTGGATTATCCATCAAAGCATTTCATAGTGATTTGGAACAAGCCGAACGGGAAGAAATAATGCGTGCTTTTAAAAATAAAGAGTTACAAATTTTAATTGGAACTGATATTTTATCGAGAGGAATTGATGTGGACGGAATTAGCTTAGTTGTTAATTTTGATGTGCCACCAGATCCAGAAGATTATATTCATAGAATTGGTAGAACTGCACGTGCGGAGAATACTGGAACAGCGATTACTTTTATCAATGAAAAAGATCAACGTAAATTTTTTGATATTGAAAGTTTAATTGGAACCGATATTCCTAAATTAACATTACCCCAACAATTTGGTGAATCTCCTTTGTATGAGCCAGAAAAAAAACTCAAAAAATCATTCAATGATAAACGTTCATTTAAAGGGAAAAGAAACAACAAGCCCAAAATTGATAATAATAGACCTAAGCAAAAACCTCAGTAAAAAAGCTAAATAGTCTTTATAAATTACGCACCGCTTAATGCTGCAGCACCACCCACAATTTCCGATATTTCAGTAGTAATTGCAGCCTGACGAACACGATTGTATTCAATCTTCAATGCCTTTAATAATTCGCCTGCGTTATCAGTTGCTTTATCCATTGAAATCATTCTGGCTCCATGTTCTGATGCCGATGAATCTAATAATGAACGATACACTTGCGTTTTTAAAATGCGAGGAATTAATTCTTCTAAAATTTCGGCATTTGAGGGCTCAAATAAGTAATCATTTTTCTTTGAAGATTTGGCACTCATTGCTTTTGGATTGATAGGCAAAAATTGCTCATTGGTTAATATTTGGGTAGCAGCATTTTTAAATTGGTTGTAAACAATTTCTACTGCATTATATTTTCCCGCACGAAACGCTTCTAAAATATATGTACCAATTGCAAATCCACTTTCAGCATTTAAGTGTAAAAAGGTATCCTTAAAATCAGGAATAAGAGTTGCATTTAACTTGCTATAAAACTCAAACGCTTTTTTTCCAACAGGTAAAATGGTAACATCTCCTGAGGCTTGTTGTGTGGCATATTTTTCTTTGATGAGATTATTAGTAAGTTTAATCACATTGGCATTAAACGAACCACACAAACCTCTATCAGAAGTAATTACTACCAATAAAACTTTTTTAGCTTCTTTTTGATCGAAATAAATTTTTAGAGAATCAACATCAATTGAGTCTGCAAGGTTTGCTAAAATACCATTCAGTTTTTGAGCATAAGGTCTCATTTGAATAATGGCATTTTGTGCTCTTCTCAATTTGGTAGCACTCACCAATTTCATCGCTTTTGTAATTTGTTGCGTTGAGTTGATAGATGCGATGCGTATTCTTACTTCTTTTAAATTAGCCATATTTTAGTTATTGTTTATTGGTTATTAAGTTACTCATCTAATAACTTAATAACCAAATAACGTTTTCAACTACGCTGAATATTTTGCTGTTAACTCTTTACAAACGGTTTCAAGTATGGTGATTACATCTTCACTCATTGCACCTTTTTTGAGACTTTCTAAAACAGCTTTATGTTTATTCTCAATGTAGTTTAAATATTCTTCTTCAAACTCACGTATTTTATTAATTGGAACATTGTTTAACAACCCTTTTGTTCCCAAATAAATAATAGCAACTTGTTTTTCAACAGTAAGAGGAGAGAACTGACCTTGTTTCAGAATTTCCACGTTACGTGCACCTTTTGAAAGAACAGCTTTTGTGGCAGCATCCAAATCGGAACCAAATTTTGAGAATGCTTCCAACTCACGATATTGAGCTTGATCTAATTTTAAAGTTCCAGCCACTTTTTTCATCGATTTGATTTGAGCATTCCCACCCACACGAGATACTGAAATACCTACGTTGATTGCAGGACGAACACCTGAGTTAAACAGGTTCGACTCAAGGAATATTTGTCCATCAGTAATAGAAATTACGTTTGTAGGAATATATGCAGATACGTCACCAGCTTGTGTTTCGATAATCGGCAAAGCTGTTAATGACCCACCACCTTTTACAAGGTGTTTGATTGAGTCTGGGATATCATTCATTGCCTGAGCAATAGAATCTGTTGCATTAATTTTTGCAGCACGTTCTAATAAACGACTGTGAAGATAGAATACATCGCCAGGATAAGCTTCACGTCCCGGTGGTCTGCGAAGCAACAATGAAACTTCACGGTAAGCCACAGCTTGTTTTGATAAATCATCATAAACAATCAGTGCAGGACGTCCAGTATCACGGAAAAACTCTCCGATAGAAGCACCGCCCATTGGAGCGAAAAATTGCATTGGAGCTGGATCTGACGATGATGCTGAAACAACAACGGTATAAGGCATTGCACCTCTTTCTTCTAATGTTTTTACAACTTGCGCAACAGTTGAAGCTTTTTGTCCGATAGCTACATATATACAAAATACAGGTTTCCCTGCTTCATAAAATTCTTTTTGATTGATAATGGTATCAATACATACAGCAGTTTTACCTGTTTGACGATCGCCAATAACCAACTCACGTTGTCCACGTCCGATAGGAATCATCGCATCAATAGCTTTGATACCTGTTTGAAGAGGCTCTTTCACTGGCTCACGATAAATTACTCCCGGAGCTTTACGCTCAAGAGGCATTTCATATAAATCTCCAGTAATTGGACCTTTTCCATCAATAGGAATTCCAAGTGTGTTTACCACACGACCAAGCATTCCTTCTCCAACCTTAATTGATGCAATGCGTCCGGTACGTTTTACGGTATCTCCTTCAACAATTGAATCTGCGGCACCAAGTAATACCGCACCAACGTTATCTTCTTCTAAGTTTAACACAATGGCTTGAACACCATTTGCAAATTCAACCAACTCTCCTGATTGAACTTTTGTTAATCCATAAATACGTGCAATACCATCACCTACTTGGAGCACGGTACCTACTTCTTCGAGTTCAGCATCACTTTTAAAGTTGCTGAGTTGCTCTCTAATGATCGCTGAAACTTCATCAGGTCTGATCTCTACCATATTCTGTTTATTTAGAAATGTATGTGTTTAATAAATCTTGTTTTAGTTTATTGAGTTTGCCCGATATGCTGGCATCAAAAAGTTTATCTTCCATTTGTATCACCAATCCTCCAATAAGTTTAGGATCAACGGTTGATTTTAATTCTACTTTTTTACCCGAATAATTGGAAATAAATTGTTTGATTTCTTCTTTCAATTTATCATCAATAGCATGAGCCGTTTTTACAGATGCTTGCATAATATTATTGAGTGTGTTGTATTGTTCAATAAATACTTTTGCAATTACACTTAAATAAAATGCTCTGTTTTTATGAATAACAAGCGCAAAAAAATTAATGGTATTTTTGTGATAGCTTTTTGCAAATATTTTTCTCAATACTGCCATCTTATTATCGCCAGTAACTACTGGACTTTTAAGCATTACTTCAAGCTGTGAATTATGCTTTAAAGTAACCAAAAAATCTTTCATGTCGCTCACAATCACATCAACATTATTTTGCTCTGTTGAAAGATCAATTAATGCTTTGGCGTATCGGCTTGCTACTTTTTGTTCTGACATGTTAGTTTGCGCTGATTGATTTTAAATTGTCGTTCACGAAAGCTTCTTGTTGGCTTCTATCATCCATTTTTTTACGAAGAATTTTTTCTGCCATATCAACTGAAAGCTCAGCTACCTGAGTTTTTAATTGATTCATTGCATTTAGCTTTTCACGCTCAATACTTTCTTTCGCATTTGCAATAAGTTTACGTCCTTCTTCATCAGCCGAACGTTTTGCTTGTGCAATAATGCTATCTTTCATATCGCTGGCTTCCTTAAGCATTTTATCGCGTTCAATGCGAGCTTCTTGTAACAATTTCTCATTATCAGATTTTAATGCCGACATTAATTTGCGAGCATCTTCTGCCGAATTGAGGGCATTGTTAATAGAGTCTTCACGCTCTCTTAACGATTTTAAAATGGGTTTCCAAGCGAACTTAGAAAGCAGATATAATACAATGCTGAATGTAATCGTCATCCAGAAAAGTAATCCGATACCCGGTTTTACTAATTCCATAATTTTTTTTGTTTAAAGCAATGTACTTAACTAAATGATATAATAGGGATTCCAATTTTGAATGGAACCCCTATTTACAAATAATTAAATACTAAACGAAAACGATCAAAAGACAAACCACAATTCCGAAGAATGCAGCTCCTTCAACCAAAGCAGCAGCAACAATCATGTTGGCTCTAAGGTCGCCTGATAATTCAGGTTGACGAGCGATAGACTCAAGTGCGCTTCCGCCAATACGTCCGATACCGATACCAGCACCAATTGCAGCTAAACCTGCACCAATACCTGCGCCCATTTTAGCAAAACCCGGATCTGTTGCAACTTGTAAAAGGATGTTTAAAAGTGTCATAATTGTTTGATTTTAAATTTAATTTATGTTTAAGGATTAATGATGTTCTGATGAATGATGTTCTTCTACTGCCATTCCAAAATATAATGACGAAAGAAGAGTGAAAACGTATGCTTGTAAAAATGCTACTAATAATTCTAAGAAACTCATAAATGTGGTAAACGCAACCGAGAAAACGGAAACACCAAATCCAAGTCCTGCATTCATTTCTGCAAAAATGAAAATCAAGCTAAAGAAACCAAGAATAATAATGTGACCCGCAGTAATGTTTGCAAACAAACGAATAGTTAATACAATAGGCTTATTAAACATTCCAATAATTTCAATAGGAATCATTAATGGTAATAACCAACCTGGTACTCCTGGAGGCATAAATATATGTTTCCAATAACCTACATTTCCATTTATTGAAGTGATTGCAAAAGTGAATATTGCAAGAATCATTGTTACTGCAATATTTCCGGTAACATTAGCTCCACCAGGAAAAAATGGAATCAACCCAAACATATTATTGATAAAAATGAAAAAGAATATGGTTAATAAATAGGGCAAGAATTTTTCATATTTAGATCCAATAGATGGCTTTGCAACTTCATCACGAATAAAAATAATAAGAGGTTCAACAAATGATTGAATACCTTTTGGAGCAGCAATTCCATTCTTTTTATAACTGCCTGCAACCGTAAACATAATAAAACAAAGAAGAAATACTGCAATAAACATAGCTGCAACATTTTTAGTAATAGATAAATCATAAAATGAAGCTTCGTGATTTATTGTTCCATCAGTATTTACTGCAACAATATGCCCTTCTTCTAATTTATATCCTTTGTAGGCTTTGTGCCCATGATGAAAACGACTCGATAGAAAAATCTTTAAGCCATCATCATCTTTAATAATTACTGGAAGAGGAATAGAAACATGAGTTTGCCCTACAGTTGCAATATGCCAATCATAAGCATCTGCAATATGTTCCATAATTAATTTTCCAGCGTTAAGTTTTTCTTTTGATGCATGAGCTTCGTGTTCAATATGCTCAAGTTCCTCGTGAATTTCTTCTTCAACTACTTTTATAGTTGATTCGTGTTGAACTGAAGTTGAATCTGAATGATGTTGTTCATCAATAGTTGCGTTTGCAATTTTTAAACTTGCATAACCAATATACAAAATGATTAAAAAAGTAGGTATTAAGTATTTGAAAATCTTTTTGTTACTATGCGCCATCCAGGGTATTATTTTTTTGAATTGGGGCGCAAGGTAATCACAAGGAAATAAATTTCAAAAGATGTGAACAAGAAATACAATAAAATATATGCAACCATAAATGAAACTTCGCGGCTGGGGCTAAAAAGCAAGTATATAAACAGTGGAAAAATAGAAAAAATAAATCTAATTCCGATAGCGCTGTAAGTTCTTGTAATAAATGTTTTATTATTTTTTTGCATACCGGATTGTGTTATTAATCCTGTTACTAACGATAATAAAAAATAATATATTAATGCTGCCCAAACCAAATTAGGCAACACAAATTTTTGTTGAGCATTTTGCATGATGCCCGTTAAGCAAGCAATAATGAGGGAAAAAATAAAAAGTGTTTTTATAAATGAGGATTGTTGCATGGCGCAAAAATAAGACGAGAAACTATTTACACATCATCAAACGAAAATTTATTTAACTGTATAAAAAAATATTCATTCACTTTATCAATGTTTATGAGCGTATTTAAGTTAACCATGAAGTAAGGTTAGCAACATATTGTAGGAGTTGTTTTGCATCTGTATTTAAAAGCAAAATAAATAGCTATGCAAACGCAAAATCGCAAATCGTTTTTTAAAACATTGGGAGTAATTGGTGCAGGAGCTTTTTTATCAAATAAAATATTAGCAAATGTGGCTCAACAATCCACTTCCAATTTTCAGTTTTTGCCAACGCAACGTGCAAAAAGAGTTCTTAGAGTTGCTCATTTAACTGATATTCATGTTTGTCCTGATAAAGTAGCAGAACAAGGAATGTGTGCTGCTTTAAATGAATTGGACGGTTTGAATGACAAACCTGATTTTATCATAAATGGAGGTGATGCTATAATGAATGCTGTTAGTTTTTCGAGAGATAAAGTAAAAAAACAATGGGAAAGTTTTCATCGCATCATCAAATCAGAAAGTAATTTACCTATTTATCATTGCATCGGTAATCATGATTTGTTTGGTTGGGCTATTCCTGGTATTGATCATGTTGATGGTAAAAAATGGGCAATGGATGAGTATCAATTAAAATCATCTTATTATAGTTTTGTAAAAGCTGGGTGGAAATTTATTGTATTGGATAGTATTCATGCCCGTAAAAGTTTACCGGGTTATTATGGAAAAATTGATGACGAGCAATTTGATTGGTTGGAGAATGAATTGAAATCGGTATTAATAAATACTCCCGTTTGTATAGTTTCACACATTCCAATTTTAGCGGTATGTACTTTGTTTGATGGAAGTAATTTATCTAATAACCATTGGAATGTTCCTGATAATTGTTTGCACTCTGATGCGGTAAAATTGAGGGATTTATTTTTTAAATATAACAACGTAAAAGCCTGTCTTAGCGGGCATATTCATTTAATAGATCATGTGAATTATTTAGGTACTGATTATTATTGTAATGGTGCCGTTTCGGGTGGATGGTGGAAAGGCGATCATCAACAATTTGCTCCTGCATTTACAATAATTAATTTTTATGAAGATGGAACAACAAATCGTGAAGTTCATTATTATAAATGGCAGGCATAAAATTTACTTCTTCAAAAATTCTTTGATAGTAGTATAAAGCGCAATAAAGATGGAAAGCAAAATGCCAATCAAAGTAAAAACAGGAAATTTTAGTTGTAGATATTTATCCAAATATTTTCCGCCAAATGTTCCCAACACAATAATCACAATCATTTGCAATGCAATATTGCTGTAACGAATAATATTATTGGGCAGCTTGTTTGGTGGCTGTTTCAAAAGTTTTGGATGAGGATTGTTCTTCGTTATTTATTTTCTTGAGGGTGTTTTTATTATCCTTCATTGAGCATTTGCCATTAAACTCAGCACCTGCTTCTATAATTAATTTATTGGATAAAATATCTCCATTAATTTTTGCAGATGCTTTAACGGTGAGTAATTCGTTAACAATAATATTTCCATTTACCTCACCCGAAATTTCTAAATTTTGGGCTTTAATATCACCGTCTACTTTTGATGTTGCTCCTAAAACTAAACGCGCTTTTGATGAAATATATCCTTTCACATTTCCATCAATACGCATATCGCCTTCCGAGTTTAAATCACCGGTAATGGTGGTTCCAGCATTAATAATATTTAAATTACTTGGATTAAATGTATTGTTTGAATTTTTATTTCCGTTAAATATTCCCATGTTCTTAAATGAATTAAAAGTTAATAAACTGCTCTGGATTTACGGGGTTTCCATTTTCCCAAATTTCAAAGTGCAAATGCGGACCAGTTGTTAGTTCGCCAGAGTTTCCAACTATGGCAATGGCATCACCTGCATTCACAAATGTACCAACTTTTTTCAATAAAACTGCATTGTGCTTATATACACTTACCACATTGTTTTTATGTTGGATGGCAACCACATTTCCTGTTTCGGGTGTCCATGATGATATAATTACTCGTCCATCCAAAGTGGCTTTTACCGATTCATTGGCTTTAGTTAATACATCAACCGCATAATGATCATTGGCATAATCAAAAGCATTACTTACCATTCCTTGCACGGGGTTAAAGAAACTTAAATTATCAATAGTGGTTGAATTTTTATCCTCTTCATTTACTGAAAAATTATCTTTAGCTAACTCTTCAAATTCTTTTTTAAAAGCATCATCTAATTCATATTTTTTATTGAATTCGGATTCGCCTGTTTTTTTATCTACAGGAATAATTGTTGTATCTCTTTCATCAACCTTATCATTCATAATATTTAGCATATTTTTATAATAGGTTTCTCTGTCGTTTAAAGCTTTTTCTAATGAGTCGGTTTGAAATAAAAGTTTAGCTACATTTTTTTTTGTTTCAGTATCGGTATATCCTGGTATATATTCACGTAATGGAGTAAACACGATAAGCATTATTAATATAGTTGCGAAAAAAACCAGAAACGAACTAAACCCTACAAAAACATTCATAGGGGTGAGGCTGAAAGAAAATTTCTCTTCGTAAGTGGTATCATTTATCAACACCAATCGATAACGATTTTTTAATTTATGAATGAGTTTTTTTTTAGGTTTTTCCATAATATATAAATGTTGTGTGCAATCTACTTATCTTCCCAGCATAAATCAAACGCAATAAACTTTGAAGTTAGCTACAATAAAATATTTTTGCGTTTTCAAAGTTAAGTAAACCATATTTAGTTGTTAAAATAAGTCTGTCGTTGCGCACACATAAATATCCTCATCTGCTTTTATTTTTTTTGGCAATAGCCTTTATGGTTGTGGCTTGTAACCCAACACGTGATAGATGGATAAATCGTAAATGGCATTCTGTAACAGGGCATTTCAATGTGTATTTTAATGGAGAGAAAAAATTTAATGATGCTATGGAAACTTTGGAAAAAGGGCATCAAAATGATTTTTCAAGAATCCTTGAAGTATTTCCATATGGAGATGAAGGTGCTCGAAAAGGTTTAAGTGGAGAGATGGATGCAGTGATAAAAAAATCATCACTCACTATTCAAAATCATCAGGTAGGAAATTTTTCGGATGATGCTTATTTTTTAATGGGTAGAGCTCAATATTTTAAAAATGATTATTACGCAGCATTAGAACCTTTTCAATACATCAACTCCAGATATAAAGATGGAGGAATGAGACCTATAGCAACATGTTGGGTAGCTAAATGTTATATGGGCTTAAAAAAAGAAGGAGAAGCCGAAGCAATTATGGGATTATTATTAAGTGAAGTGGATCCCATTCAGTTGAAAGGAAAATTAGCCAAAACAAAAAGCAAAGAATTAAAAATATCTAACGCTGATAAATCCATGATTTATGCCACAGCAGCAGATATTGCTATTAAGCAACAAAACTATGCTAAGGCCGTTGAAAAACTCACGGTTGCTTTGCATAATGAAAGCAGAAAACCATGGAAAATCAGATTCAATTATATACTTGCTCAATTGTATCAAAGCCAAGGCAAAATTAAAGAATCCAATAAACATTTTACCAAAGTACTTCACCTGTTAGCACCTTATGAATTTGAATTTAATGCCAGCATCAATTTGGCTCGAGCTTATGATTCAACTGATAAATCTGCTGCTCGAAGTGTGCGCAGATCTTTAAAAAGAATGCTGCATGATGATAAAAATGATGGTTTGTATGATCAAGTTTATTATGAATTAGGAAATTTAGAATTAAAGGAAAAAAATCTTCCTGCATCTATAAAATACTATAAATTATCAGCGGCAAATAGCACCAAAAATCAAAACCAAAAAGCGCTTGCATTTTTGGCACTTGCCAATATTTATTTAGATCAACCTGATTATAAGTTAGCACAATTATATTATGACAGTGTGGCTTCTTCGCTCAAATCCGATTATAAAGATTATGAAAAGATAATGGCAAAAAAAGCAGTGTTAAGTGAGCTGATTAGTAACTTGGTGGTAATTGAAACGGAAGATAGTTTACAACAATTGTCAAAACTTACTAAAGACCAATTGGAAAAGAAAATTGACTCTTGGATTTTAGCTGAAAAATTAGCCGCTAATGAAAAAGCTAAAGCCGATAAAAAAAGAAAAGAAATTGAAAAATCTAATGAGTTAAATCAAGGATTACCTGTTTCAAATCCAGGTCAAACATTAACTGCTGGAGGTGATGCTCAATGGTATTTTTATAATCCTACAATTATTGCAAGTGGCTCTCAGGAGTTTTTTAGCGCACGCAAATGGGGTCAACGAGCCAATACAGATTTTTGGAGAACTTCAGCAAAAGAAAAAGATCAAAATGCATCTACAAATTCAAATGATCCAAATGGAAATTCAAAATCAATAGATGATTCATCAACAATAAATAATAATAAGAATGAAGGTGATGATAGCCCCAATGAAAAAAATACTGACCTGAAAAATAATATTTCATCAGATAGAAAAGCTTGGATTGCCAATGTCCCTTTTACAACTGATGAATATACAAAATCAAAATCAAAAGTTTTAGAAGCGTATTATAATATTGGTTTGGTGTATGACGAAAAATTAAAAGATCCTAGAGAAGCATCAAACGATTTTCAGGAAATGCTTAAACTATTTCCGGGAAATGAGTACGAACCTGAAGTGTTGTATCGCTTGTTTAAATTATATTCTTCTATTAGACAAAAAGCAAAAGCAGATGAAAGCAGAAGCCAATTGATTGCTAAATATCCCGAAAGTCCTTACGCGTTAATACTACAAAATAAAGGTGTTAAGAGTGCCGATAATGATGCTAATAAAGAAGTGATATTATTTTATGAAAAGATGTATGATGCTTATAGTGAAGGGAAATATGATGAAGTAAAAACGATGAAAATGGAGGCCAATAAAAAATTTCCAGGTAATGCTATTCAAGCAAAATATGAATTGTTAAATGCACTTGCCATTGGCAAAACAGAATCTATTGATAACTTTAAAACAACACTCATATCTATCACAAAAGAATACCCAAAAACAGATGTTGCTGAGCGTGCTCAAAATATTTTAGACTATATCAAAAAACAAGCAATGGCTGCATTGCCCGATTCTGTGAAAAAAGAATTAGAACCTGATTTTGTGATTGAGCCAACAGGCGGACAATTGTATGTGTTAGCCATGAAAAATGATCAAGTGGATTTTGCAGATTATGTTGCAAAATTTACTCAGTTTAATGAAGAGTATCATCAGTTTGAAACGCTTCGAGCAAATACTTACATATCGCCAGAAGGTTATCAGTTATTGGTTGTGCGAGAGTTTACAGATTATGTTAAAGGATTAGCTTATATAAAGGATATTGACGCATTTGATTATATTAAAAAACAATTGGGGGTTGATTCGCCTTTCAAACATTTTATTATTTCATCAAACAACTTTAAAAAAATGTTGAAAGAACAAAAGTTAGATTCGTATGAGAAAATTTTTAAGAAACAATACACACCTGCACCAGTATTAAATGGAGCTAAACAATTACCAAAACAATGAGCATAAATCAATACTTTTTTAATAATCCATATAAAAAAATATTCGTTTGGATTTGGGTTACCATTTTTTCTGGGTTAGCATTATTTGGAACATTAATTATGATGATAACTTGGGGGTGGTTTGGAGAGTTACCTCTGCTTGAAGAATTAGAAAATCCCAAGACCTATTTAGCATCCGAAATTTATGCTGAAGATGGAGTATTGCTGGGTAAGTATTATTTGCAAAACCGTTCTAATGCCAACTTCAATGAGATTAGTCCGAATGTTTTTAATGCACTCATCGCAACCGAAGATATAAGATTTTACGATCATCCTGGAATTGATTTTAGAGGAGCAACATCAATTGTTGTTTATGCGCTAATCGGAAAAAAAAGGGGAGCAAGTACCATTACACAACAGTTGGCAAAAAACCTTTTTCCGCGTAAAAAATTTGATAATGTTTTTAATAAAGCCACTACCAAATTGAAGGAGTGGATTACTGCTGTTCGTATTGAACAACGCTATACAAAAGAAGAGGTAATCACCATGTATTTAAACACGGTGGAGTTTGGTGGAAATGCTTTTGGGATTAACTCTGCAGCAAAAACTTTTTTTAATAAAAAGGCAGGTGATTTAAATGAAAATGAATCTGCATTGCTTGTTGGAATGTTAAAAGGAATTACAAAATTTAATCCCATTCGTAATCCAGAAAATGCGTTGCATAGAAGAAATACGGTGCTCGATCAAATGCGTAAATATGATTTTATTTCAGCAAAAACTTTTGATACACTTAGCATTAAACCTATTGGATTGGTATATCATGAGGAAGACCATAACGAAGGTTTAGCTCCTTATTTTCGTGAACATTTGCGATTAGAATTATTGCAATGGTGCGAAGAAAATGGATACAATTTATATAAAGATGGTTTGAAAATATACACCACCATTAACTCCAAAATGCAAGTAATGGCAGAACAAGCCGTGCACCAACATTTAAATGATATGCAACGAAAATTTTATAACCATTGGAAAGGTAGAGAACCTTGGGGACGATTTACAGAATTGCTAACAGCGGGAATGAAACGCAGTGATAGATATAGAATTTTAAAGGCGGAAGGGAAAACCGAAAATGAAATTGTAAATATATTTAACAAGCCTGTTCACATGAAAGTGTTTTCCTACACGCGAGGCGAAATTGATACCGTGATGACTCCGCTTGACTCCATTAAATATTATAAATATTTTTTGCAATGCGGTTTTATGAGCATGGATCCTCGCACGGGGTATATTAAAGCTTGGGTTGGAGGGATTAATCATAAACATTTTCAATACGATCACGTCAATATCAACTCAAAACGACAAGCAGGTTCTACCTTTAAACCCATTGTGTATACGCTTGCTATGGATAATGGTTGGAGCCCATGTTTTATTGCACCCAACCAACCTGTGCAGTTTGAAGGGTATCCAGATTTTGACCCTCAAAATGCAGATGGAAAATATGATAAACCTGAAATGACTTTATACCGTGGATTGCAATTTTCGGTAAATAGAATTGTGATGTATTTAATGAAACAATTGGGTCCAAATGCCCCACAATCAGTTATTGAATTGGCACGTAAAATGGGAATCAAAAGTGATCTACCTCCTTATCCTGCCATTGCTTTAGGAACAGCCGATATTTCGGTTTATGAAATGGTTGGAGCATTTTCAACATTCGCCAATAAAGGTGTGTGGACAGAACCTGTTTATGTGCAACGCATCATTGATAAACATGGAAACATAGTAAGAGAAACCGTACCCAAAACAGTGGAAGCTATTAGTGAACAAACCGCTTATATCATGGAAAAAATGTTGGAGCGAGTTACTGCACATGGTACTGCTGCCAAAATAAAATATTCGTATCAGATACCTGGAGCTGTTGGAGGAAAAACGGGAACTACTCAAAATTATAGCGATGGTTGGTTTATTGGAATTACACCAAGTTTAGTAAGTGGATGTTGGGTTGGATGTGAGGACAGAGCAGTACATTTTAGGAGTATGGATTTAGGGTCAGGCTCGGCAATGGCAATGCCTATTTGGGCATACTATATGCAAAAGGTTACAGCCGATACTTCAGTATTTAAAGTGCAACAAGAATTTGAAATTCCTAAACAACCTATTACCGTTGAAATGAATTGTGACACTTATCAAAAAGAGGATGTTAAAAAATTGGAAATGATTGAAGAGTGATGAAAGTAAACAAGTAGTTTTTTTCTATTTTAAATTGCAATCATTTTGATAAAACAGTAAGTTATTCTTTCACAAATTTTAAATTACTTATTGCTCCATTTTTATGAATACGAATAAAATAAAATCCGCTTTGTATTTCATTTAAGTCAATGGTTGAGTTTGTATCAATGATATTTTTGGTGATGAGTTTCTTACCCGAAATGTCAAACACTTCAATATAAGCTCCAATGGCATTTGAGATATTTAAAATTGTGTTTGTAGGATTTGGATAAACGATAACATTTTTATTGTCGTTGGTTGCTTCATTTATGGCATTAACAAGTGGATCTTTTACGATGGCACTCACATCATGCAATACCCAGCCTTTTGTATCAATGCGAATAGAAGAAATTGTTTTTCCTGATACATCAAAAGTAAAAACCTTTTGTAATGAATCAATCCAAACTCTTGTTATAATGGAGTCTCCCGAAATGTCAACCAAACTAATATCTAAACTTGTTTTAAATAACCACGTTGCTGTATTGGTTGTACTTTGATTAAACACAACATATAATTTATTATTAATTTGATTCCATTTTACACCAAAAACTGGGTAGCCCAAACCTCTATACCATTGATTAAAAAAGGAGTCTAATTTTTTACCTGAAGTTTGTTCCATAATACTTTGAAAATCGGTTCCAAGTGCTGTTGAAAATTTATGTGCTTGCAAATAATTTCTCAATCCTAAAAAGAAAATAGAATCATTATTAATCTCATACCTCAACATGTGAATAATAACTGAACCTTTCATATAAGTATTTGGGCCATTAAACAATGTAGCTGTATTCAACGTATCATGAACATAAACAGTACCCCAAGCATTTTTTGCCCCAAGCATGGTTGATGCCATTAAAAATGCAGCATAACCTGTATTCAATTGTTCGTTGGCAACATATTGTGAGTAGGACGCAAAACCCTCGTTAAGCCATATATCTGCCCAACTTCCACAGGTCACATAATCGCCAAACCACTGGTGTGCCAATTCATGTGAAACCACTTCAAAAGTGATAGCACTTTTAGGTCCAATTGTAGTCATGGTTTGATGTTCCATTCCCCCGTTTATTGGAGCCATACAATGTCCATATTTTTCTTTCCAAAAAGGATATATACCATACAGTTTTGAAAATACATTGATGAAAGATGGAGTTAAATTTAGAATAGAAATTACTGACGTATCATAAATATAATTTTGAATTAAAACAGGTTGTGATAATCCGTCAGGATAGGCATAAATATTATATTCTTGGTATTTGGCAACGGCAACAGAAATGAGATAATAATCAATTGGATAATGTGTTTTCCATTCATATCTTTTTTTTGCATTGGGAAGAATAGTTGTGTTCATTAATAACCCATTTGAGCCTGCTTTATTTGCAGAGTCAGTTGTAATCCATATTTCTGCGGAGTCTGCTTTATCATTTAAAACCTGCTTGCAAGGCCACCATTCATAAGCCACAAATGATTCGCTGAGTGACCATGTAACTTGAAGTGAATCTGAATTTGAAAATCCATTTCCGTTGGCAGAATTTTTTGTTTGCGGACAAAAACCCCCATAATAAATTTTTGCAATAATGTTGGAGTTGATAGCAATAGTTGGAGTAATATTAATACTCACAATTCCTTTTAATCTGCTAAATGAAAATTTATTTCCATTTATAAATACGGAATCAATGGTTAACGTATCATGCAATTGAAAAATAAATGCAGATAAATTTTTCACGGCTCTTGCATGAATTTCTACATTACCTTTTATATACACCGAATTTCTTTCTACATCAACATCTAACTTGTAAAAATGCACATCATATTCATTCATTTTGTCAATATCGGCAGGGGATGCAAAGTCTATATTACCTGATGATTTTTTACCATAGTTACAGCTATATTGTTGAGCAAAAACAATAAACTGGAAACAGCATAACAATAAAAATGTACAGGTATATTTTCTCATCATCATAACAAATTTAAACTAAAAAAGACACCAATTGGTGTCTTTTAAAAAGGGCATTTTGGTATAATTTATTTTACAAATTTTCCACCCATTGTAAAATATACAGTTAGTTTATCGTTACCTTTTAATAAATCAAGTGCATAAAATTTTCCGTCATTATTTAACTCAATGTAGGCTTTAACAATTTTATGATCGGCATACATTTCTTTAGCTCTATTTGTAACCGAGATGGGAATTGATAATTGATCAATTTCTCTGTACGTTTTTATCCATCTTCCATCAGCAAAATAATCAGCCTCATAATGTTCTCCGTCATCAACAAAATGAACTTTGTAAATAGTCATTGTTTCTTTAGTCCAAATAGAATCTGTTGCTCCTTTTGAATTTTGCGACAAATAGGATTTTACAACCGCAGATGGCACATCTTTTTTAGAAACATTCATTTGTGCAAATGCAGAAACTGATAGCACTGAAAAAATAAAAAATAGGTTTAGCTGTTTCATTTGTATTGTATTAATTTGTGCTAATATAATAATGCCTTCTAATTTAACAATAGGTATTGAATTAATTTTTGTTGGCATAATGGTTGAAAGTATATGCGCCCAACATTTTTTGTGGGGTTTGAAAGAACGAAAAATATGAATAAGAACGAAAGTGAAAATTTTATGATGTCAACAATGATAAGCGATGACAGTGATTCGCAAGAGTTTATTTCTCTACTTTCTCAAGAAGAAGAAGATGAAATGAATAAGGAAGATTTGCCTGATGCTCTGCCAATATTACCGCTAAGAAACACCGTTTTATTTCCGGGTGTTGTCATACCCATTACTGTTGGAAGAGATAAATCAATCAATTTAATTAAGGATGCTTATAAAGGAACCAAAACAATAGGGGTTGTTGCACAAATTAATTCTTCTATTGAAGATCCGCTATTTACGGATTTAAATAAAGTAGGAACTGTTGCACATATCATAAAAATGTTGCGTATGCCTGATGGAAGCACAACGGTAATTATTCAAGGGAAGCGCAGGTTTATGCTTAATGAATGTATAAGCACTGAGCCATATATTCTTGCTTCTATTACTCCCTTTAACGAACAAAAACCAAAACCTACTGAAGAGCAAAAAGCTTTAGTATCGAGTATTAAAGATCTTGCATTGGATATTGTTCATATTAATCCAATGGTTCCATCTGAAGCAAGTTTCGCCATAAAAAATATTGAGAGTGCTACTTTTTTACTCAACTTTATTTCATCAAATTTAAATACGGAAGTGAGCAATAAACAACTCATTTTAGAGATTGAAGATTTTCACGATAGAGGAAAAAAAGTGTTGGAAATGCTAACAAAAGAGCGCCAAATGTTGGAGTTAAAAAATGAAATTCAAAGTAAAGTACGTGGCGATTTAGATAAACAACAACGTGATTTCTTTTTGCAACAACAAATTAGAGCACTACAAGAAGAACTTGGTGGCGATTCTCCAGATAAGGATATTGATAATTTATTGCAGTCAGGGAAATTAAAAAAATGGACAGAGCAAGTGCATGAGGCTTTTAAAAAAGAGGTTGAAAAGTTAAAACGAATGAACCCAATGGCCCCAGATTATTCGGTGCAATTAGGCTATTTACAAACACTATTGGATTTACCTTGGGGCGATTTTAGCAAAGATAATTTTGATTTAAAACATGCTCGAAAAATTTTAGATGAAGATCATTTTGGGTTAGAAAAAGTTAAAGAAAGAATCTTGGAATACCTTGCAGTACTTAAGCTAAAAGGCAATATGAAAAGCCCAATACTTTGTTTATACGGACCTCCGGGAGTTGGAAAAACATCACTCGGAAAATCAGTTGCCAAAGCACTCGGAAGAAAATATGCACGCATCTCATTAGGTGGTTTGCATGATGAAAGCGAAATACGCGGACATCGTAAAACATACATTGGCGCTATGCCCGGACGTATCATTCAAAACTTAAAAAAAGTAACTACATCAAACCCTGTTTTTGTATTAGATGAGATAGATAAAATTGGAAATAATTATAGAGGTGATCCTTCATCAGCATTGCTTGAAGTTTTAGACCCTGAGCAAAACAATACTTTTTATGATAATTATATTGAGATTGATTATGACCTCTCAAATGTAATGTTTATTGCCACAGCAAATTCATTGGATACTATTCAACCTGCGCTTTTAGATAGAATGGAAGTAATTGAAATTAACGGTTACACCATGGAAGAGAAAGTGGAAATTGCAAAAAAATATTTAATCCCAAAACAAAAAGAAAATCATGGATTAAAGAAAGGTGATTTTGAGTTGAATGATGATGTGCTTTCAAAAATTGTAGAAGGTTACACACGTGAAAGTGGGGTGCGTGGTTTAGAAAAACAAATTGCTGCCATTGCTCGTAATGTTGCCAAACAAAAGGTAATGGAAGGCAAACTTAAAAAGAAATTAGAAGTAGAAGATGTAGTTAAAATTTTAGGTGTAGAGCGTGTTGAAAAAGAAATGTATCAGGGCAATGATGTAGCAGGAGTTGTTACCGGATTAGCTTGGACAAGTGTGGGGGGTGAAATTTTGTTTATTGAAAGTTCTCTCACAAAAGGTACTGGTAAATTAACACTTACAGGTTCGTTGGGTGAGGTAATGAAAGAATCGGCAATTACCGCACTTACTTTTTTAAAGGCTCATGCCGATGCACTAAATATTGATGTAAGGGTTTTTGATAAATGGGATGTGCATATTCACGTTCCTGCGGGTGCGGTTCCTAAAGATGGTCCCTCAGCGGGAATTACTATGCTCACTTCATTAGCTTCGTTATTTACTCAACGAAAAGTAAAAGCAAGTTTAGCCATGACGGGTGAAATTACTCTACGAGGAAAGGTATTGCCAATTGGAGGTGTTAAAGAAAAGTTATTAGCCGCAAAACGTGCAGGAATTAAAGATATTATTTTTTGTGATGTGAATAGAAAAGATGTAGAAGATATTCATGAAAATTATTTGAAAGACTTAAGTTTTCATTATGTAAAAAATATGTTGGAAGTGTTAGACATTGCTTTACTAAAAGAAAAAGTTGAACATGCCATTGATTTAACAATTAAAGAAGATAAGAAAGTTGATGCAGCAGTATAGGGAGAACACTATTTTTGCTTTATGACAAACATCAAACAATATGATGTTATTATTCTCGGAGCTGGTCCTGCGGGAGCAACGGCAACTATTGCGTTTCAAAAAAGCGGTTTAAAAATAGCAGTTTTAGAAAAAGAATTATTTCCTCGCGATAAAATTTGTGGCGATGCCGTTAGCTCTGTTGTGAAGCGTATACTCAGGCAAATTGATTCAAACTTAGAAGAGCAACTCGCACAGTTTGAAGAAAAAGTATATATCGAAAAGGCAAAATTATATAGTCCAAACTTCCAATCATTGGAAATTGCATTTAGCAAAAAAGGACATTGCATTAAACGAGAAGTATTTGACAACTGGTTATTTGAAATTGCTAAGCAAAATAAAGATGCCGACATCTTTCAACAAGTAAAAGTAACGCATGTAAATACTACTCCTGAATATGCAGAAGCAGTGCTCAGTGATGGAACTATTTTTAGAGCAAAAGTATTGATAGGTTGTGATGGTGCACATTCAATTGCAGCAAAACAATTAGCTAATTTTAAAGTAGATAAACTACATTACTCGGGTGCTGTGAGGCAATACTATAAAAACATAAAAGGATTAGAAGGTAATGCACTTGAAGTGTATTTTTTGAATGGATATTTGCCTGGATATTTTTGGATTTTTCCACTAAAAAACAATGAGGCAAATGTTGGTTTTGGAATGTTGAGTGATACCATTTCGAAACAAAAAATTGATCTCAAAAAAAGTATGTATGATATTATAAATCGTATTCCTGAAGTGGCTGAAAGATTTATAAATGCAGAACCAATGGAAGAGGTAAAAGGATTTGGATTGCCTTTGGGGTCAAAAAAATATTCCATTTCCGGAAATAGATTTATGCTTTGTGGAGATGCGGCTTCACTAATTGATCCATTTAGTGGCGAAGGGATTGAAACAGCTATGGAAAGCGGAAAATTTGCAGCCGAACAAGTATTGAAATGTATAAACGCAAATGATTTTTCGGATAGCATTTTAACATCTTATGATGAACGTGTATACAAAAAAATGTGGAACAATTTTCATAATCACTATTTATTACAAAAGGTATTAGGCAATAAAGTTTGGCTAATTAATTTGCTTATACGTTTCGGAAATATTCCTTGGGTAAAACGAAAAATCCCCAAAGTGTTTTACTAATTCTTTATCATTATATTATGACGTTTAAAATTTACACAAAAACTGGAGATAAAGGCGAGACATCATTAATTGGTGGAGTTCGTGTGCCTAAATATCATTTGCGAATTGAAAGTTATGGAACCATTGATGAACTCAATTCTTATATCGGATTAATTATTGATACGATGCAAAACAAACGCGTATCAGCCACCCTTTATGAAATTCAAGATAGGTTATTTACTATTGGATCTGTTTTGGCTTCCGATCCTAAAAAATCGAATATGAAAATACCGGATGTACATGAAAAGGATATTGAATTATTGGAAATTGAAATGGATAATATGGATGCAAAACTACCCGAGTTAAAAAATTTTATTTTACCCGGTGGAACCATTGCTGCCTCGCATTGTCATATTGCACGATGTGTTTGTAGAAGAGCCGAAAGGTTGGTAGTTCAATTAAGTGCAGAAACAGAAGTTCCTGAAATTATTGTCCGTTATTTAAATCGTTTATCGGATTATCTGTTTATGTTTTCTCGAAAATTAGTGCATGATGCAGGTGCAACTGAAACTGTTTGGGAACCCAGAATGTAAGTGGTTTGAAATGAAATAAAAAAGCCTTCAACTATTGAAGGCTTTTTTATTGTGATCCCGCTGGAAACGCATTACATTTCACATATTTTCCAGAAATTTTCTAAAGTTTTATGTAACACAAATCAACTTGTCAGGAGGGTAATGTTAAAATTTAGCAATTCTCGAAAAATTATAGCAAAAATAACCGACACCCATACTGACACCCACCCAAATTTTATTGAATTAACCCAAAAAAGGATAAAAAAGGAGCTTCTATTTAAAAATTCGCCCCTATTTCTGCCAATATTTCATAAACCCCAAAAACGGTCCGAAACGAGCTTTTTAAGGATAGAACTCAGTACAAATGGCGAATTATAATTTTAATCTTAAACATGTCAATAGTAAATCAGAAACGCCAATTAATTTGATTATACGTTGGGACAATAAAAAGATAGTTTATTCAACACAAGAAAAGGTTC
>JANYDU010000024.1 GCA_025359805.1 Bacteroidota bacterium | reverse complement strand
TTGCTATAGCACAAGATGATTTATTTGAAGAACAAGAATATTTAAGTATTTATGAAGAATCTGATCTCTATTTAGATAATAATAAAAGACCTGAATTTAAAACAGACCCCATTGCAAGTGGGAGCGGAGGTTCTATTGGTAGCCTCTCAAATTTACCCGAGTTGGTTAAAGGGAATAATAATAACAATAATCCTGCACGTGGTACTGATTGTGTGCCTACTCTACCTGGTACAGACCCCGATGTGCCAATTAATAACGAAATACAATACCTCATGTTTGCAGGACTCCTTTTTGGTGCGTATAAACTATTCGCTATCAAAAAAAATAAAATAATCACAAACTCTTTTTAAATAAATTTATTTCTTCTTCTCTTTTTATTGGTAATCCACAAACTTTATCCCTACAAATATAAATGCGTGACTCATACATTTGAATTATTCTAAAAATTATAACCCCAATTTCATCATAAAATCATCACAAATCTCATTACCTAATTTAAATGCTCTTGTGGCAAAAGTTTCGAATTTAAATTTTTTATAAAAATCAATAGCTCGTTTATTCTCTTGCCAGACGCCAAGAAACAAGGTTTCAAATTTTTTTTCTATCGAAAATTGAATGGCTGCAAGCATCAATTCTTTTCCTGCTTTTTTATCGTGATAGGTATTGAGGACGTATATTTTTTCGAGTTCAATATTATTCTTGGTATCTAATTTTTCGAATGTTTTATTTTTGATAAGTTTGATATATCCAATCGGAATTTCATCATCAAAAGCAATAAAATATTGGATGTTTGTATTCGATAAATTTTCAAAAATAGTTTCTGTTGAATAATTTTTTTTGATATACAACAGCATATCCTCTTCGGTATTGTGAGGACGAAAGGTATCATAAAAAGTTTTTGCACCAAGCTCTGCTAAAACTTTTGCATCATTGTGTGTGGCTTCTCTAATTCGCATTTATAAGTAACCCCTTTGAGAGAAAATAACTCTCAAAGGGATTTAAATTTTTATTTCTTTTTTCCCGCGCTCATCAATTGCTGCAAGTTTCTTTGAGCCATTACAAAATCAGGAAACACTTTTATAGCGGCTTCAAAATATACTTTTGCCTCTGATAAATTTCTTTGTTGCGCATAAATGTATCCTCTAAAATTAAGTGCTGCCGCTAAAATTGGCACTTTTTGTTTTTGTTGTTCATTAACAAAAATATCTAAGCTATCCTTGCTTGCTTCTGCTTTTGTAAGAATCAAATCAACGGTTTTTGATGCCTCATCTAATTTACCTGCCGAGAAATGCAGTGTGCCAATTTGGTATAAGTAAGACAATTTTTTTGTGGTTTCATATAACAAACTATACGTAGTAAATACTCCAGTATAATCTCCTGTTTCTTGTTGCACAAGTGCTTTTACTTGCAAAAATTTTTCCTCTTTGGGATGACGAGAAAGTGTTACATCAATAGTTTTTGAGCACGCTTCAATATTATTTGTTGCCGCATATAATTCGGGCAATGAATCTTGATAAGCTGTTAATGTTGAATCCTCTAATAACATCATTTGAATAGCCATTATAGCAGTTGGATAATCTTTAAAATCCATACTTTTTTCATACAGTCTTTTGTAATCGGTAGGATTTACCGTTGAACTTTGGGGTGCTTGTTTGTTGTTGTTGCAAGCAAATAATAGTGAAGCGGTAAATACCGCAATAAAAATGTTCTTCATATTAATTATTTTCATTTAAAAAGTGTTTACAATTTGTGTTGATGGTTTCGCTCATGGGTGTAAAAGTAAAACCCATTTCATTTATTATTTTTTTACTGCTATAGTAAAATTTATTTTGTGATGCCCTTGCTGTTTCTTTTGTTATGGTTGGTTCTTTTCCTGTAATCAAACTTTTTATTCCATCCACAACAACTGCTAATTGAGAAAGAAATTTTCCTGCATTAATCGTTGGCTTTTTCTTATCAAAATTTTCGGCAACTGCATCTAAATAATTTTTCATTTGTAAATTTTCTCCAACCAAAATATATCGTTGTGAAAATTTATTTTTCTCCATCAACTCAATCATGGCTCGGCTCACATCTTTTACATCTACATAACCATTTACCCCAAAAGTATAAAATGGCATTCCGCTCCAAACTAATTTAAACAATTTGCATGAGCCTTTATTCCAATCTCCTGTCCCCAAAATCACACCAGGGTTTACAATTACTGCCTGTAATCCCTCTTCTATGCCTCGCCAAACTTCCATCTCACTTTTATATTTACTGATGGCGTAATTGCTATTATTTTTTGATTCGTTCCACTTCGTTTTTTCCGAAATTTGATCTCCAGATTTTTCTCTTCCTAATGCAGCAATTGAACTTACATAGCAGAATTTTTTGATTCCTTTTTCCAACGCAATATTAACCAAGTTTGCAGTTCCACCAACATTAATATGCATCATTTCTTCACGATGTTTTTGAACAAATGAAACCACAGCCGCACAATGATAAATTTCTTCAACTCCATTTAAGGCTTCATCTAAAGAAGGAATATTCAACACATCAGCAACTATCCATTGCAAATTATTTTTTATAGATGAGTGTTCTAAAGAATTGAATGATGCAAAATACGTTCTAAAAATATATTCAAACTCCAATAAATTTGAGTTTGCACGTTTAAACGCACGTACTTGTTTACCTTTTTCAAGCAACATACATACAACATACGAACCTAGGAAACCGCTTGCTCCGCTAACTGCAATCAAGTGTGGAAATGTTTATTAATGAGCCCGCAAATTAATCTATTTTGCCACAAGATAAAATATGATGCAACTAATAGATTTTTTAAGTCCGGTGAGCGAAGAAGTGTTTAACACCATTCAAAATAGCTCTCCAAAAAGTTTAGTAAACGTATTGGATATTCATGTAAAAAATATCCCCGATTTGGAAAATATTCATATTGCCATTATCGGTGTAAAGGAAGACAGAATGCACGAAACACATGCAGGCTGTGCACTTTCTCCTGATGAAGTGCGTAAACATTTTTACAAATTAGTGAAACCAAAGTTTGATGTGAAGATTGCAGATTTGGGAAATATTGAACCTGGAGCCAGTGTAAATGATACCTTATTTGCATTGAGTAGTTGTGTAAAATATTTATTAGACCGAAAAATTGTGCCCATTATTTTAGGTGGAACTCAAGATATGGCGTACGCACAATTTACCGCCTATCAAGGGCTCAATCAAAATTTAAACATTGCTTCAGCCGATTCAAATATCGATTTAAAACTAAATGAAGTATCTCCAATCAGTTCTAATTATTTATATAAAATTATTACCCATCAACCCAATTACTTGTTCAATATAGTTCATGTTGGAAACCAAAATTATTTTGTAGAACAAGAAAGTTTAGACTCATTTGAAAAAATGAATTTTGATGTGTTGAGATTAGGTAATGTGCGTAGTAAAATACAAGATACCGAACCTCTTTTACGCAATGCAGATATGCTGATGATGAGTATGAATAGTATACGTGCTGCTGATTCTCCAGCATCTGTTGAAGCCAATCCAAATGGTTTTTTTGGTGAAGAAGCTTGTCAGGTTTCTAGGTATGCAGGAATGAGCAATGAGCTTTCATCGGTTGGATTTTATGATATGAATGCCGCAAAAGATATTGACGGGCGAAGTGCAAAACTTCTTTCTCAAATGATGTGGTATTTCGTGGATGGATTTTATAACCGCAAAAATGATTATCCCGTTGCTGACAGTAACGATTATATGATTTATAGAACCACTTTTAAAAACAGCGATTACGAAATTGTATTTTATAAAAATACTTTAACCGAACGTTGGTGGATGGAAGTACCCTATCCAAAAGAACGAAGCAATCATAAAGGAATATTTTTAGTGCCTTGCAGTTATACCGATTATCAATTAGCACTCACCGATGAAGTGCCTGATAGGTGGATGAAGGCATATCATAAATTATTTTGATAGCCATAAAACAGGCAACTCCAAATACCTCTTTTAGCATTTTATTTTTCAGCATTTATCAAAAGTGTGTAGTAATTCAAAATGATTATCTTCGCCACCCCAAAATATAGAGTACAACATGCTTGATAAATTAGAAGCGATAAAACAACGAAGTGATAATGTAGAAGAAATGCTTTCGCAACCCGATGTGTTGAGTGATATGAAGCGTTTCACACAACTAAACAGAGAGTATAAAAATCTGCAAAAAATTGTTGAGAAATATTACGAATACAAAAACTTAGTAAACAATATTGAAAGCACCCGTCAATTATTAAATATAGAAAAAGACGAGGAAATGCGTGCCATGGCAAAGGCTGAGTTGGATGAGCTGGAACCTAAAGTTGTTCCAATGGAAGAAGAAATTAGATTGTTGTTAATTCCAAAAGACCCTGAAGACAGCAAAAATGCAGTGCTCGAAATTAGAGGCGGAACAGGTGGTGATGAAGCCAGTATTTTTGCCGGAGACTTATATCGCATGTACATGTATTTTTGTGAGAAGCGCGGTTGGAAAACCGAAATTATTGATTTTACTGATGGCAGTGCCGGAGGATTTAAAGAAATAATTATTGAAGTTACAGGCGAAGATGTTTACGGAATTTTAAAATACGAAAGTGGTGTGCATCGTGTGCAACGTGTGCCTGATACGGAAACGCAAGGACGTGTGCATACATCAGCGGCATCTATTGTGGTATTGCCCGAAGCCGAAGATGTAGATGTAGAAATTAACCCAGCCGATATTGATTTACAAACATCTCGCTCGGGCGGTGCAGGTGGACAAAACGTAAATAAAATTGAATCGAAAGTACAACTCACACACAGGCCAAGTGGTATTGTTGTGGTATGCCAAGTTGAGCGCACACAGAATGGAAATCGGGAACGTGCCATGCAAATGCTTCGCACAAAATTATACGAACGCGAATTGCAAAAACATAATGATGCCATTGCAAGCAGACGCAAAACAATGGTAGCAACCGGTGATCGTTCGGCAAAAATCAGAACCTATAATTATCCTCAAGGACGAGTAACAGATCATCGTATTGGTTACACCGTTTATAATTTACCCGAAGTAATGAATGGAAATATTCAAGACTTTATTGACCAATTACAAATAGCCGAAAATGCTGAACGATTAAAAGAAGGTTTGCCTTCATAAAAAACAGAATATTAGTATCCCCTATTTTCCTAATCAGTATATTTTCATTTCAATAGTTACAAAATGATTTGGATAGAATATCTATGAGTTTGAAGTTGATTAAAATCATTCATAGAGAGTATAATAATTTGGATTAATTTGCATCACATTTTTAAGTAGTGATATGCAAGTAGAAAAATTAATAAAACAATACGAAAACAAACAACCCGAAATAGTTTTTGAATGGAAAGATGCTGAAACAGAAGCCGAAGGTTGGATAGTAATTAATTCATTGCGTGGTGGTGCTGCTGGAGGTGGAACTCGCATGCGCAAAGGGTTAAATAAAGATGAAGTAACCTCATTAGCCAAAACGATGGAAATAAAATTCACCGTTTCTGGTCCTGCAATTGGAGGAGCAAAATCTGGTATCAATTTCGACCCTGCCGATCCTCGTAAAAAAGGAGTTTTAGAACGTTGGTATAAAGCCGTATATCCCATCTTAAAAAGCTATTATGGAACAGGTGGAGATTTAAATGTAGATGAAATTCACGAAGTGATTCCAATTACCGAAAGCTATGGTTTGTTACACCCACAAGAAGGTGTAGTAAACGGACATTTTAAAGTGGATGCTGAAGAAAAAAATAGGCGAATTAACAACCTCCGAACAGGTGTTTCAAAAGTATTGGATGATGCCCGTTTCTCTCCTGATATTACAAAAAAATATTTAGTAGCCGATATGATTACAGGTTGGGGAGTAGCAGAAGCTGTTCGTCATTTCTATGATTTTTGGGGGCCCAATTTTTTATACAAACGAGCCATCATTCAAGGATGGGGAAATGTTGCTGCTGCTGCTGCCTATTATCTTTCTCAACACAATGTAACCATCATCGGAATTATAGATAGAGAGGGTGGTGTTATCCAATCAAAAGGATTTTCTCAAGAACAAATTAAACAATTATTTATTGAACGTGATGGCAATAAACTATCTCAAGAAACGTGCAAAAAAATGAATCTTGATTTTATGCCCTACGATGAAATTAATGAAAAAATTTGGAGTGCTGGTGCAGAAATTTTTATTCCCGCAGCCGCATCACGCATGCTCACACAAGAACAATTAGACACCATGATTGCAAATGATTTGGAAGTAATTTCATGTGGTGCAAATGTTCCTTTTGCAGATAAAGAAATTTTCTTGGGTCCAATAGGAAATAGTGCTGATGACCAAGTTGCGGTAATTCCTGATTTCATCGCCAACTGTGGAATGGCTAGAGTTTTTGCCTATTGCATGAGCGAAAATTTTAAATTGAATGATGAAGAAATTTTTAAAGACGCATCCATCATTATTCGCCAAGCATTAATGAGACTCCAACAGTTTAATCCAAAACGCACAGGGCTGTTGAAAAAAGGTTTGGAAATGAGTATGGTTAATTTGGTGAAGTAGATAATATTTAGGTTGCGCAAATTTTAAGAAATATTACTCTGCGAACTTTGCGTTTTTGCGTTTAAAATAGAAAACTATGCACTTCGAAAATACATTAACATTCGCACAACAATTAGATTCAAAAGATAAATTATCTCACTTTAAGGATCAATTTCATTTGCTAAAAAAAGGCGGAAAGCATATTGTTTATCTCTGTGGAAATTCCCTCGGACTTCAACCAAAAAATGCAAAAGCTGCCATCGATCAAGAATTAAAAGATTGGGCAGAATTAGGAGTTGAAGGACATTTTGATGGAAAAAATCCTTGGATGTACTATCACCATTTTTTAACCGAAAAGGCTGCAAAAATTGTTGGAGCAAAGCCAAGTGAAGTGGTTATCATGAATAACCTTACGTCCAATTTACACTTAATGATGGTGAGTTTTTATCGCCCAACAAAAACACGTTATAAAATAATGATGGAGGTTTCTGCTTTTCCATCAGATATGTATGCAATGGAAACTCAGGCTCGTTTTCATGGGTTAAATCCTGAGGATGCCATCATCGAATTAAAGCCACGCGATGGTGAATTTACATTGCGCACTGAAGATATTATTTCAAAAATTAATGACCACAAAGATGATCTTGCCATAGTGATGATGGGTGGTGTAAATTACTACACTGGTC
Organism: Bacteroidota bacterium; assembly: GCA_025359805.1. Lineage (GTDB taxonomy): Bacteria > Bacteroidota > Bacteroidia > UKL13-3 > UKL13-3 > CAIUEQ01. Next base: position 71,208 of record JANYDU010000024.1, on the reverse strand, counting down.
AGGCTTTTGATATGCAAGCCATCACCAAAGCAACGCATCAAGTTGGAGCCATTGCTGGTTTTGATTTGGCTCATGCTGCCGGAAATTTGCATTTAAAATTACATGATTGGGATGTTGATTTTGCAGTATGGTGTACCTATAAATATTTAAACTCCGGACCAGGTGGAACAAGTGGCGTATTTGTAAATGAGCGTCATGGAAACAATCCAGAACTGGTTCGTTTTGCAGGTTGGTGGGGGCATGATGAAGACTCTCGTTTTCAAATGAAAAAAGGATTTATTCCGATGAAAGGTGCCGCAGGTTGGCAGTTAAGCAACGCACAAATTTTTCCGATGGCTATTCATAAAGCATCACTCGAATTATTTGATGAAGCAGGCATAGAAAATTTAAGAGCCAAAAGCGAAACACTTACTTCGTATCTTGAGTTTGTATTGAATGAAATCAATTCAAAATTCAGCATTCAAAATTCAGCATTCAAAATCATCACTCCAAAAAATATTGCCGATAGAGGTTGTCAATTATCCATTATTGTAAAAGAAAACGGAAAGAAATTATTCGACTATTTAAATGAAAACAATATCATGCCCGATTGGCGCGAACCTGATGTGATACGCATGAGCCCGGTGCCTATGTATAATTCGTTTGAAGATATTTATAGAGTGGGTGAAGTGATGAAAGAGTATTTCAAAAATTAAAAATCGCAGCATATTATGCAGACTATTTTAAATATTAATCTGTGTAATCTGTGGCTATAAAAATGAACGCTATGTCAGAAAAAATTAACATTATAGGTGGAGGATTATCGGGAAGTTTATTAGCTATTTATATGGCTAAACGAGGCTTTGAAATTAACCTGTTTGAACGCAGACCCGATATGCGCAAAAATAAAATGTTGGCAGGAAAATCAATCAATCTTGCATTATCTACTCGTGGATTAAGAGCACTTGCAAAAGTAGGTTTGGATAAAGAAATTTTAGCCGATGCCATTCCCATGTATGGAAGAATGATTCACTCCAAAACAGGCGAACTTTCTTTTCAACCTTATGGAAAAGATGGTCAGGCTATCAACTCTGTTTCGCGCGGAAGATTAAATATTCGTTTGTTAGAATTAGCAGATGAGTTTAAAAATATTACCCTTCATTTTAATACCAAATGTATTGATGTGGATGTAGATAAAAGTATTGCCAGATTTGAGATGGAAGATGGTTCGCATCAAACATTTCAATCAGATAGAATTATTGGAACCGATGGCGCTTTTGCTGCAACTCGTGGTAAACTTCAAACATCAGAACGGTTTAATTATTCGCAAAGTTATTTGCACGTAGGATACAAAGAATTGATTATTCCTGCGGGAGATAGTGGTGCGTTTATGATGAAAAAAAATGACCTTCATATTTGGCCACGTGGTGCATTTATGATGATTGCTTTGCCAAATCCTGCCGGTGATTTTACGTGTACTTTATTTCTTCCATTTGAATTATTTGATTCGCTTTCAACAAAAGAAAACGTAGTGAAATTTTTTAATGATGAGTTTCCCGATGCCGTTAAAATGATGCCCACTTTGGTGGATGATTTTTTTGCAAATCCAACTTCATCATTGGTAACTGTGCGTTGTTATCCTTGGGTTAAAAAAGATAAATTAGCATTGATGGGTGATGCTGCACATGCGGTTGTTCCATTTTATGGGCAAGGTATGAATTGTAGTTTTGAAGATGTAATAGTGATGGATGAGTGTATCGAAAAATATGGCAACGATTGGAATAAAATTTTTGACGAATACCAAAAAGAACGCAAACCAAATGCTGATGCCATTGCCGATTTGGCCATTCAGAATTATTATGAAATGGCAGATAAGGTTGGCGACAAACATTTTCTTCATAAAAAATTTATAGAGCATGAGTTGAGTGATTTATATCCCGATAAATTTAAATCGCAATATGAGCTTACTACATTTAGTTTGAGTCCTTATAAATACGCATTGGATCAAGGGAAAAAAAATGATATTTTACTTGAAAAAATAATTGCCGATAAAGCAGAAGAAAAAATTAAAGATGCTGCATATATGGAATCACTTTGGAAAATTATTCAATAATAAATTCTTAGAATCGCATTGACCATTGCGATTTTTTATAAGTGGTTTTTATTTGTAAAATTATAAATGCAATTTTACTTCATAAATCATTTCAACTATGAGAATTATATTAGCAGTACTTTTCGTATTTGGTCAGTTTGTATCATTTTCGCAAACTAACTATCAGCTTCCACCAAAAGAAATACTGGACTTGGCAGATGTAAAAACACCGCCACAATCATTAATCAGCAGAAACAATAATTATTTACTTTTATTGGAGCGCCCACTTTATAAAACTGTTGAAGAATTAGCAGAGCCGGAATTAAAACTTGGTGGTTTACGAATTAATCCTGTCAATTTTAATGCTTCAAGAGGTACCTATTATACAAGTATAAAACTTCAAAAAATAAGTGATGGAAAACCAATTGTTGTTAATAATTTACCTCAACCTTTAAAGGCGCAATATGTACAATTCTCTCCTGGAGAAAAATATTGTTCGTTTGTGTTGGTTAGCCAAACTTCCTTAAGCCTATGGGTTATTAATTTGGGCAATGGAAATGCTACTCAAATTATTGCTGAAGGTTTAAATGCAACAATGGGTATTCCATACTCGTGGAGCAGTAATGATGAATTTATATATTTTAAATTTAAGGGTAATAAACAAAAACTGACAAATACTATTGAATTACCGAAAGGACCTTCAACACAAGAAGCAACAGGTACCCGATCTGCTGCAAGAACTTATCAGGATTTGCTTAGGAATAAACAAGATGAGAATACTTTCAATTATTATACAACATCATCATATCAGAAAGTAGATATCAACTCGGGCAAAATCTCTCAACTTTTACCTGAAGCTATCTATACAGGATTCACTTTTTCACCTGATCAAAAATATATATTAACTGAAGAATTGAGTCAGCCTTATAGCTATACTTTACCTTATTATTTCTTTGCAAGTAATTTTAAAATTTATGATGCGGGAGGTTCATTTATCAAAACATTTTATACCCGGCCTTTGCAAGATAAAACACCAATCAGTTTTGATGCAGTTGAAGCAGGTAAACGTGAAATTATGTGGCGGAATGATAAACCATCTACCCTGTTTTGGTGTGAAGCACCTGATGATGGTGACCCTGCTAAAAATGTAGAGTATCGAGATATGTTATTTCAATCTGATTTTCCATTTACGGAAAACAAAAATATTTGTTCTATTAAAAATCGGTTCAGGGATATCACATTCGGAAAAAACAACATAGCCATTGTTGAAGATTTTTGGTGGAAAAATAGAAATACAAAAACATACATTATTAACCCTTTACTTAATTCACAACAACCACTTGTTATTTTTGATCTCTCACAAGAAGACCTTTACGCTAACCCCGGAAATTTTCAAACATCATATAATGAATACAACCGTTCAGTTTTAGAATTTAGCAAAGACCAATCGAAATTATATTTAGTTGGTGAGGGATATTCACCTGAAGGAAACAAACCTTTTATTGATGAGTTTAGTATTGCCACAAAAAAAACTAAACGACTTTGGAGAGCCGATGGAAAAACTAGTTATGAACGCGTTATTAAAATTGTAAATGCAGAAAATAGTCTTGCAATTACTAGGATTGAAAGTCCTAAGATATACCCCAATTTATATTTGAGAAACTATAGTAAAAATGCAAAACCAACTCAACTCACTTTTAACCAAAATCCATATTTATCATTACAAAATATTACCAAGCAAAAAATATTTTATAAACGAAATGACGGGGTTCAGCTTTCTGCTACTTTATTTCTTCCTGCAGGATATGATGCGAAACGTGATGGACGATTACCAATGCTGATGGATGCTTATCCTACAGAATTTAAAGATGATAAAGCTGCAGGACAAGTGCAGGAATCACCATATATGTTTATTAGTATTGGATGGTATTCACCATTATTTTGGGTTACAAAAGGATACGCCATATTACAGGATGCACAGTTTCCAATTATCGGTAAAGGTGATGCCGAACCAAATGATACTTATACTGAACAATTAGTGGCTGATGCGGAAGCCGCGATACATGCAGTGGATAGTATGGGTGTAGTTGATAAAAATAAATGTGCTGTGATGGGACATTCGTATGGCGCTTTTATGACGGCTAATTTGCTGGCACATTCTAATTTGTTTGCTGCCGGCATTGCGCGAAGTGGAGCCTATAACCGAACTCTCACTCCATTTGGTTTTCAGGCCGAGGAAAGAAGTTACTGGCAGGCACAGGATGTATATTTAAAAATGTCGCCATTCAATTATGCTGATAAAATTAAAACACCAATACTGCTTGTTCATGGAGATGCTGATAATAATCCTGGTACATTTACTTTGCAAAGTGAACGTTTATTTCAAGCTATAAAAGGAAATGGAGGAAAAGCCAAATTGGTTTTATTGCCTTATGAAAGCCATAGTTACGCAGCTCGCGAAAATATATTACATATGTTATGGGAAATGGATACCTGGCTTGATAAGTATGTAAAAAATAATGGGTTAAAATAATTAATCCAGTTAATGGGTTTAATCTTTTCAATATATAAATTATGAAAAAAATCATCTTCATGCTATTCATTTTTGCAAATCAATTTGCAAACGCACAGCATCAACAATTACCCGATAAGCAAAAAATCATGCACGTACTCATCAATCAAAAAGAGGCTTGGAACAGAGGCGACTTAGTGGAATATATGCAAGGTTATTGGCAAAGTGATTCTTTAGTGTTTATTGGAAAAAGCGGAATCAATAAAGGCTGGAATAATACACTTTATAACTACCAACAATCTTATCCCACAAAAGAAAAAATGGGTAAGTTAAGTTTTGATATTATTTCGGTAGAAGTGCTTTCAAAAACATGGGCACACGTTACTGGAAAATGGGTTTTAACGCGAAGTAAAAAAGAAATATTAGGCGGACACTTTACATTATTATTCAAAAAAATAAATAACGTGTGGCTTATCGTTAGCGATCATACCAGCTAAAAATTATTTAACAGTATATCTTTTTCGCACCACATCATACGTTGCAAAATAACCTACCACTCCTGTTCCCACAATATTAGAAGGAAGATTTGCCGGAGGGCTTTGAAACGGACCAGGAGCACCTGATGTTTGTGTATTATAGGCGCTAATAAAATCGTTCATGTTTTTATCAATAGAACGAAAAATAAGAATGGCTTCTTCTCCAATTTGAAAACGTGTAAAGGGTAATTCAAAAGCATACTCTACACCAATAGGAGTTTGATCGCTATTAAATAAAATTTTATTATCACTTAATGAATCGCGATGAACAATGGTATCAAAATAACCCAATCTAAAATAGGTATATTTTATTTTTGATCTATCATCAAATCCCAAATAATTAATAGAATAGCCTGCTTTTAAAAAACCTGCTTTTGGTTTGAATACTTGAAAAACAGAATCAATTCTAAACATGGGTTCAAGCAATGCTTTTGATGTATAGGTATTTCCATTATACACAATATTTAAGTTATAAGTTTGTCCTCTAACTCCAACATATGGGCTTGGTGCTTTGTAAATTCCTTTTCCAATATTATTAAATATAATTCCGTTTACACTCACATTTGCATTATCAATTACAGGATAGGGATCAGCCGAATAATAATCAGCCGACATCGTTAATTTAACATACGAGCTATCTGTTTCAGTTGTAACTTCTGCTTCTACAACAACCTTCTTTTCTCCAGATGGAATATCAATAGTGATTGCTTCTTTACATGATGTAATTGTAAAAACAAATGCCATCAGTATAAAAATATTTTTCATCGTTTTCATCGTTATAAAATGTAGCATCATTAGAATTTAAAATTATAAGTAATGGCAGGAACAAAAGTGAATAAATACCATTTATAAACGGTTGGCACACCTTGGTCGTTGGTGTCATATGAAACGGTATAAGTATTTTTTCTACCATAGGCATTGTATAATGAAAATACCCAACTTCCTTCAAATGCACGTTTCTTAAATATCCAAAGTGGCTTTGCCTCCGTCTTTTTTTGGTTAATGGTTAATGATAAATCCAAGCGACTATAATCAGGAAAACGGGCTGAATTTCTTGAGCCATATAAAACACTTGGAGTAGGGTCGCCAAAGTAATTTGTACGTCCTGTAGCAATAGTAAATGCTTCACCTGTTGCATAAATAAAACTTGCTCCTACACTCACTCGTTTGCTAAGTTCTTGTGAGAGCACTAACGTAATATAATTTCTTCTATCAAACCTAAATGGATACCATTTTCCATCATTTATATTATCCGCTTGTCGTTCTGATTTTGCCAAAGTATAACTCAACCATCCTGTTGTTTTGCCTCGTTGTTTTCTTAGAAAAAATTCTATCCCATACGCTCTTCCTTGTCCGGCTACTACTTGTCCTTCTACAGCTTCATTAAATTGAATATCTGCACCATTTCTAATTTCTACCGTATTTTTCATCCATTTATAATACACTTCAACAGAAAACTCTAAGGTGTTTTCTCTAAAATTTTTGAAATAACCCAACGCCACCTGATCTGCCATTTGTGGTTTGATATAATTATCAGATGGAGTCCAAAATTCTTGCCCTGTTGATGCGGTTACATTTTGAATTAAGTGCATGTATTGAAACATTCTGTTGTAGGATGTTTTGATTGAGCTGCTGGAGTTTAATAAGTAAGTAAAGTTAAAACGTGGCTCAAAACCATAATAGGTATTATACACTTGCCCTGCACTATAATTTGTATATGGATTAACTGTATCAATACTATTTTGTTTGATGTATCCATTATCAACTACGGTAGGTGTTCCTCCAACATAATTGATGCTTCTGCCGGTTCCAATATTTGAAAATATAGAAAGTCGTGCTCCATATTCAACGGTAGCTCTTGAACCAAATTTATAAATGTGGCTCAAATAATAATCTTGCTCGTAAGCGCGCTTGGATGGAAGTGAGGCGGCAGAAATTATTGACTCTGAAGTTATGGGAGTTCTGTTTCCTGGCTCAAATACATAGTAGTTTTGTTTTATCCCAAATTTTAAATTGCTTTTTGGTGAGATATAATAATTTCCGTCAATTTTAAAGTTAAGATCATTGATGAAGTTGGTGCGGGTAAAGTTTAAGTTTTTTGAAATATTTAAATCAAAATTATAATCATACCTGCTGTATGCAAAAGTGGTATTCACAAAAAGCTTGCTGTTAAAAATATGATTCCACCTAGCGGTAGTGGTTAAATTTCCCCAACCAAAGCCAAAAATTCCACCAAATCCAAGTTTATCTCTTCCATAATATGCTGATAGAAATACTTTGTCCTTATCACTCAAAGTATAATTTAATTTCACATTTAAATCTCCAAAATAGGCTTGAGTACCATTAAGCTGCGTACTAAGCGGAAAGAACAAATCAAAATAACTTCTTCGTGCAGAAATCATAAATGACGATTTGTTTTTTACAATTGGACCTTCAATAGTTAGTCTTGATGATAGCACGCCAATACCTCCAGAAACATTATAATCTTTTGAGTTTCCATCTTTCATTCGCACATCTAAAACAGAAGCCAAACGACCACCATATTGGGCTGGAATTCCTCCTTTGTAAATTTCAAAATCCTTAATGGCATCTCCGTTAAAAACAGAAAAGAAACCCAATACATGTGAAGGATTATAAACAACCGCTTCATCCAATAAAACTAAATTATGATCAATATTTCCACCACGTACAATTAAGTTTGAACTTCCATCTCCGGCTGCTTGTATTCCGGGTAATAATTGTACTGCTTTTATAATATCAACTTCACCCAATAACAATGGAATTTTTTTCACTTCCTTAATATCCAATTTTACCACACTCATTTTATTTTGTTCTACGTTATTTGAGTTGGGTTTATCGGTATTTACTATAATTTCTTTGAGTTGTTTATCGGCCTCTTTCAATTCCATTTTTATTTTTTGGTTTGACGAAAGGTCAACTTGCTTTTTGATGCTTTCGTACCCAATGTAGGAAAACACAATGGTGTAACTGCCACTTGGTAAACTCAATGAATAAAAGCCATAACTATTGGTTGTTACTCCGGTTTTTAATTCTTCAACATACACACTTGCACCCACTAATTCTTCACCCGTTTTGGCATCTTTCATTTCGCCACTTAACGTATATTTTTTTTGTTGGGCAAAACCAGCTATTGTTAATGCTGATAATAAAATAAGGACAATATATTTTTTCATGATTTTTTTTAACGGGTGCGAATCTAATAGATACTATGTAAATGATAATATTATTTTAGGATAAACAGGGAAAAATATAGGTTAGCCACACAAAACAAAGGGTGAGTTTACTGAACATATAATTCTGTTTGCTCATCTATTAAAGAGCACGTAAAAACTACTAACAGAAACTCATATTAAACCTTATTTTATTTTTTTATAAAAAGCCATTTGTATTATTTGCAGCTATCATTACATTTGCATCCCATTTTGTCCGATGGTGTAACTGGCAACACATCTGGTTTTGGTCCAGAGGAGTCTAGGTTCGAGCCCTAGTCGGACAACAAAAAGAGAATATTGCCGGGTTTTATTTATAGATAGATCCGGCAATTTTTTTCAAACAAGTAAACTATCATCAACAAAAACTATGTCGCCACACAACGAGGTAAAATTGTTTTCAGGAAGAAACTCTCGCTACTTAGCCGAGAAAATTGCTGATGCTTATGGCAAGTCACTTGGTGATGTTACGGTGGCTCAGTTTAGTGATGGAGAAATTCAACCCAGTATTAATGAATCAGTGAGAGGAAGTGATGTATTCTTTATTCAATCTACTTTTCCTAATGCCGATAATTTATTAGAATTATTGTTGATGATAGATGCAGCCAAGCGCGCATCGGCCCATTATATTACTGCCGTTATTCCATATTTTGGAATGGCAAGGCAAGATAGAAAAGATAAGCCCCGTGTTTCCATTGGTTCAAAAGTAGTTGCGGATTTGCTTAAAGCTGTTGGTGCAAGCCGAGTAATGACCATGGATCTTCATGCACCTCAAATTCAAGGTTTTTTTGAAGTTCCAGTTGATCATTTAGATTCATCCGTTGTTTTTATTCCTTACATCCGCGACCTAAAAGAATCAAATCTTATTTTGGCTTCGCCAGATATGGGTTCATCAAACAGAACAAGAAATTTTGCCAGGGCATTAAATCTGGATATGGTTATTTGTGATAAGGAAAGAAAACGTGCTAATGAAATTGCATCCATGACATTGATTGGTGATGTGAAAGGAAAAGATGTGATATTAATTGATGATATTATTGATACAGGAAATACATTGGCTAAATCTGCACAAATGCTAAAAGATAAAGGAGCATTGAGTGTGCGTGCCATGTGTACGCATCCTGTGCTTTCGGGCAAAGCGTATGAAACCATTGAGAACTCGGTAATTGATGAATTAGTAGTTTGTGATACTATTCCTTTACAACGAGAAAGTAAAAAAATAAAAGTGCTTTCTGTTGCCACACTTTTTGCCAATGCTATTAAAAATGTTACAGAGTTTGGATCCATTAGTTCGCTCTTTAACGTTAACGAAAATAAATCCGCATAAAATAAAGTATAACTTAAAGCAGCGTTGCAAGCGGAAGCAATGAAGCTTTGAAAAACAAAATAAAAAATAAAATGAAATCAGTTGCCATGTTCGGTTACTTGCGGGACGGGGTTGGTAAAGCATCTACCAAAACACTTCGAAACGAGGGTAAAGTGCCATGCGTTATGTACGGCCCAAATGAGCACATCCATTTTTCAATGTATTCTGCAGATTTTAAACCTTTGGTTTATACTCCGAATGCTTACAAAGTTAAACTGGAAATCGATGGAAAAATCTATCGTGCTATCTTAAAAGACATCCAGTTCCATTCCGTTAACGATTCAATTCTTCATGCCGATTTTTTAGAAATTAAAGACGACAAAGAAATTGAAATGATGATTCCTGTTAAACTTGTGGGTAACTCCATTGGAGTTCGCCAAGGTGGTAAGTTAATCGTGAAGTACAAAAAATTATTAGTACGTTGTTTACCTCCAAACCTTCCTGATTTTATTGAAATTCCAATTGATACTTTAGAGATTGGAAAATCGGTTAAAGTGAATGAAGTAAAAATAGGTAATTTTACTTTGCTTGATGCACCAAACAACCCAGTTGTTTCGGTTAAAGTAACAAGAGCTGCGGTAGAAGAAGCAAAAGCTGCTGCTGCTCCAGCTGCGGGCGCTGCTGCTAAAGCTGCTCCGGCTCCTAAAAAGTAATTCATACTTTTTAACTTTTTTATCCAAAACCCTGAAGCAATGCTTCAGGGTTTTTTGTTTTATTTGTACCATGAAATTTTTAATAGTTGGGTTAGGAAATATTGGAGATGAATACGCACATACCCGTCATAATATTGGTTTTGATGTGGCTGATGCGCTCGTAAAAAAACACAATGCATCCTTTGCTCCCGATCGTTATGCAGATTATAGTTTAGTAAATTTTAAAGGAAAACAATTGCATATTATTAAACCTTCAACCTACATGAATTTAAGTGGCAAAGCGGTAAGATATTGGATGGAAAAATTAAAAATTGATGCCAATAATATTTTTATTTTGGTTGATGATTTGGCCATTCCCTTTGGAAAAATTAGAATACGTGAAAAGGGAAGTGATGCCGGACATAATGGATTAAAAAGTATTAATGAATTATTGCTCACACAAAATTATCCTCGACTAAGATTTGGTATTGGAAATAATTTTTTAAAAGGCAGACAGGTAGAATTTGTACTGGGAAAATGGGATGATGATGAACAAAAATTATTACCCGAACTCATTAAGCATTCTATAGATTCAATTGAATCGTTTGCACAAATTGGTTTAGAAAGAACAATGAATTTTTATAATATTAAATAGTATGAACTGGATAGAAAAAGATAATTCACTACAAAAAACATTTACATTTAAAACCTTTGGCGATGCCTTGGCTTGGATGATAAAAGCATCATACACTATTGAAAAATTAGATCATCATCCTGAATGGACTAATGTGTATAATAGAGTTCATGTGGTTTTAAAAACACATAGTGCTGGAAATATTGTTACCGAAAAAGACAAAGAATTGGCAGCACTTTTAGACGAAATGTAAACTTAATTTTTTATACCCACAGATTGCAATAGATTTGCACGGCAAATAATATCAAGTAAATTATTTGCCATGTTAAGATACACAGATAAATTTTATGGAGAAGGATTAACGTATGATGACGTTTTAGTTCTACCGGCTTATTCACAAATTCTTCCTCGTGATGTAAGCACCAAAACACAACTTACTAGAAACATTACCATCAACATTCCAATTGTATCGGCAGCTATGGATACAGTTACCGAATCGAGACTTGCCATTGCATTAGCACAAGAAGGTGGAATTGGAATTTTGCATAAAAACATGAGCATTGATCAACAAGCTGAGAAAGTGCGAAAGGTAAAACGCAGCGAAAGCGGAATGATTCTCGACCCCATTACTTTATCGGTAAATGCTACATTAAAAGATGCGTTGAAAATAATGCAGGAAAATAAAATTGGTGGAATTCCAATTGTGAATGACGATTTTAAATTAGTTGGAATTCTTACCAACCGTGATTTGCGTTTTGAAAAAACAATGAGTAAAAAAGTAAGTGAGATTATGACTTCCGAAAATCTCATTACTGCACCCGAAGGAACAGATTTAAAAAAGGCAGAATCTATTCTTCAAAAATATAAAATTGAAAAACTTCCTGTAGTTGATAAAAAAGGAAAACTCAAAGGACTGATTACTTACAAAGATATTTTAAAAATTAAAGCGCATCCAAATGCTTGTAAAGATACGCATGGCAGATTAATGGTTGGAGCAGCAGTTGGTGTAACTCCCGATACACAAGATAGAATTGCGGCATTAGTAAAAGCTAGCGTTGATGTAATTATAATTGATACCGCTCACGGACATTCACAAGGTGTTTTAAATGAAGTAAAACGTTTAAAAAAAATGTTTAGTGATGTTGATATTATTGCAGGAAATGTAGCTACAGGAGAAGGCGCAAAAGCATTAGTTGCTGCTGGAGTTGATGGCGTAAAAGTAGGAGTTGGACCTGGTTCTATTTGCACCACACGAATTATTGCCGGCATTGGAGTTCCTCAACTAACTGCTATTTATGAAGCTGCACGTGCCATTGCAAAAAGCGGTGTTCCCATTATTGCCGATGGTGGAATTAGATACAGTGGGGATATTGTAAAAGCCATTGCAGCAGGCGCAAGCACAGTGATGTCGGGTTCTATATTTGCAGGTGTAGAAGAATCTCCAGGTGAAACTATTATTTATGAAGGACGAAAATTTAAATCATACCGTGGTATGGGTTCTATTGAAGCCATGAAAGAAGGGTCGAAGGATAGATATTTTCAAGATGCCGAAGATGAAATTTCAAAATTAGTGCCCGAAGGAATTGTTGGAATTGTTCCATTTAAAGGAAATCTTTCAGAAGTTACTTATCAATTTGTTGGAGGCTTACGTGCAGGAATGGGATACACTGGTTCAAAAGATATTAAGGCATTACAAAAAGCACAATTCATAAAAATAACTGGAGCAGGTGCTAAAGAAAGTCATGCGCATGATGTTACCATTACTAAAGAAGCACCAAATTATAGCAAGAGATAATTATTAAAAAAATTGGTGTTGATGAAGTTGAATGATAAATTTTTTAGCCCCCAATAATTGTTTGGAATGATTGAAAAGTGAATGCTTACACTTTTCAATTTCATTGCTGCTTTTCTAACACCTCTTTAATCCTTTTCAATCCATCATCAAAAGCTTTTTCGGTTGAAGATACTTTTGATGGAATCATATATCTAAAAATGGGATTATAACCAACATCTCCCGAATCAATCCAAGTTAAAAGTGTAGTATTGTTTTTTGCTCGAAAGAAAAATGTTCCATTGGCTTTCACTTCACTTCCGTGCATGTGTAAATTATACCCCACAATACTATTGGGTTGATAATTATTAATGATAAATCTTCCAGTGCCTAATAGATTTCCGTTAAAATATTGTTTGGCTCCAATTGAATCGGTTCGTTGGCTATAAAAAATATATAATGACGAGTCCAAAGTGTTATTCCATACGCTCCATTTTTCCCAATTTTTTAAATCGCCCATAAAAGTAAAAACCCCGCTTACGGGTTTATTAATTTCTATACTTCGCTCTACTTTATAGGTATGCGGAAATAAAAATGAAATACCAAAAAACAATCCAACGATAACAAAAAATGATACAAATATTTTAAACAGTTTCATGAATTAATTCGTAAACAATAAATAAAAAAATACTGCGGGTACAGCTAAAAATAATCCATCAAAACGATCCAATACACCACCATGTCCGGGTAAAATTTTTCCTGAATCTTTAATATGTAAATTACGTTTTAATAATGATTCAAATAAATCTCCAAACGTTCCAAATACAACTATTAAAGCACCAATAATTAGCCAATCAATTGTATTTACATCATCAAACAAAAAAGAAATTCCATAAGCAATAACAAGTGTTAAAATTAATCCACCAAAACTTCCTTCCCAAGTTTTTTTAGGGGATACGCGTTCAAATAATTTATGTTTTCCAAAACTTCTTCCTGCCAAATACGCCCCGGTATCACTCGTCCATAACAATAAAAAAAATCCCATGGGTAAACCCGCACTGTAATCAAACGAATTAAAAAAACCCATTTTGGTTAGCATCACAATAGGAAGTGTAATGTACATCAAACCCAATACTTGAAAGGCAAGCGTAGAAAATTCGTTATGTGATTTTTCAAATAATTTAATAATGAAAATAGTTAAAAAAACAGGAATTAAATGATAGTACCAAGCAATAGAAAGATTGGCAGAAAATATCATCGAAAACATCACATAAATAATAGATCCTGCAATAATACCTAAGTATTTTTCTATCCACGATTTATCGGGCAAAACCAATTCATAAAACTCCAACAAACACAAAAAATTTACTACAAATAATAAAAAGAAAAAAGAAAATTCACTCCATAAAGTGCAAGCCACAACTGCTGTTACAAATAAAAACCCAGTGAGTGTACGTTGTAAAAAATTACTATCCATATTTTTATTTCTTGTTAATGAGATGTAGTGCTTCAATTACATTATCTTTTGGACAGTAAACTTCTACGTATCCGAAAGCCTGATAACTGCTATCTTGTTTATTCATTTCCACCGCATCAATTCCATGCTCTTTTAGCATCGATAAAATAATTTCTGCTTCAATGGTATTTCCTGTGCTAAACACTTTTATCCAATCATTCGCCATTGTACCAAATTTTCTTTTTTCTGTATAAATACATCAAATAAATAGCTCCAACACTTAATGCAAAACTCAATACATTTACATAAACCGGAAACACATAATCTTCTTTTAAAAAATCAATTGTGCCTTCGTTCCATTTATAATAATTGGCAAGTAAGGCTAAAGCATTATTAATAAAATGCACGATTACAGAAACCCATAAACTACCTGAATAAATAAACATATAACCAAGCATAGCTCCTAAAATTAAACGTGGAAAAAATCCATAAAATTGTCCGTGAAAGGCACTAAAAATAAGTGCTGTACTCCACACTGCAGCATGTCGGTTACGGAAACAAAAAGCAATAAACTGTTGCAATGCTCCACGGAATAAAAGTTCTTCACAAATAGCAGGAACAAGCGCCACAATAATCATATTTATCATCAGCCCAGCAAAAGAATCTGTTTTAATAAATGCCTGAGTCAATTGTTGCGCAGTTAATTCGGCAGTTTTTAATTGTTGTTCTAATTGTGCTAATGATGCTGGAAAAACAATACTTTCATTGGCATACACTAACCACGATATAAAGGGAGTTGAGATAATTAAAATACCAATTCCCAATCCAATATTTTTTAATGAAAAGCCTGAGGTGATTTGTAAAAATGTTTTTGAATCTTGTTGAATGGCCTTGGGAAAATACCAAGCAGGTATCACAAATAATCCTATTGAAGAAAATACTTGTAGAAACTTTACGGCTTTTAAAACATCAGGATTGCTATTATAATTATACAGTATAGAAGGATCAGCCATAATATCTACATCAAATAAATATTTACAAATCGTTATTCCTATTCCATAAAAAACCGACATAAAAAACAATACCATCCCTGCAAGAATGAAAAATCTTGAGATGAAAAACAGAGTTGGAGATTTTGGAGTGACGTTTTCGAGCATTTGTGTATTTTTGTCGCGCAAATTAAGTAAGTATTGGTTAAAATAGGAAACATTGATTTGGGAGACTTCCCACTTTTGCTCGCACCAATGGAAGATGTGAGTGATCCTCCTTTTCGTGCAGTGTGTAAAGATAATGGAGCAGACCTTATGTACACGGAATTTATTTCTTCGGAAGGATTAATTCGCGATGCCATAAAAAGCATGAAGAAGCTAGATATTTTTGAGTATGAACGTCCTATTGGTATTCAAATTTTTGGTGGAGATGAAGACGCCATGCGCATGGCAACACAAATTGTGGATGCCACAAATCCTGATTTGGTGGATATAAATTTTGGGTGCCCTGTTAAAAAAGTAGTGTGTAAAGGCGCAGGTGCAGGTGTATTAAAAAATGTTCCTTTGATGGTGCGATTAACGGAGGCGGTTGTAAAATCAACCAATTTACCTGTTACTGTTAAAACACGTTTAGGTTGGGATGATAACACAAAAAATATTTTAGAAGTTGCCGAACGGCTACAAGATGTTGGAATTAAAGCACTCACTGTACACGGTCGAACACGTACTCAAATGTATAAAGGCGAAGCTGATTGGACGTTGATTGCAAAAGTGAAAGAGAATCCACGAATTCAAATTCCCATTTTTGGAAATGGAGATATTGATTCGCCACAAAAAGCATTGGAATATAAAAATCGATATGGACTTGATGGAATTATGATTGGACGAGCAGCCATTGGTTATCCTTGGATATTTAATGAAATCAAACATTTTTTTAAAACGGGAACAGAATTACCTCCGCCAACTATTGCAGACAGGGTTGCAGTATGCCGAAAACATTTATCACGGTCGGTAGAATGGAAAGGTGAAATTGTAGGTATCATGGAAATGCGTAGACATTATGCGCAATACTTTAAAAACCTGCCTCACTTTAAAGATTACCGCATGCAATTGGTTACGCTTGATGATTATGAATCGGTAAATGCAGTGTTAGAAGAAGTGTCAGAAAAGTATTCGGAAATAGCGATAATAAATTAATTCACACCTGTTTTTTCTGAAAGACTATTTATCAATTGAATAAATTCATCCATACGTTTTATAAGTGTAACGTTTTGCGGATAATGAATATCAGCCATAAGAAATTGCGAACCCGATAACAATATTTTACTATCCTTCCAATATGCTGATAATTCATTCACAAATTTCTGCTTTTCGATATCAAGATGGGCAGCTGTGAGAATGGTAAAAATATAATCTGGCGAATGCTCTGCAAAGTTTATTTTTAGATCACTCAAAGGAATTTCTTGTCCTAAATATAAAACCTCGTGTCCTCGAGAGCGAACAATGTAATTGGCAAACATCAGCCCCAAGCAATGTTGTTCATGTTCGGGTAAAAACAATAAAAAACGTTTTCTACCTTGAGCATATCTACCCACATTTCCATCAATAGCAACATATAATTTTTGCTTAATTATGTTAGATGCAAAATGCTCATGCGATGGGTGAATAGAGCCTACTTGCCAAAGCACACCAACTTCAAGCATAAAAGGAAAAACAACTTTCATCATCGTTTCTTCAAGCCCAATTTGAATAATACTTGTGGTTAAAATTTTATGAAACTCAAATTCATCAAAAACCATCATAGATGAAATCAAATTTTTAATTTGACAATTGTGCTCGCAAGTATTTCCAGAAATTTTTATAACATTTTCATTCATTTGCTCACGGCTCATTTTTGAAATTTCAGAAATTTTATGCCCGTGTTTATTAAGTATACTGATATTGAGAATTAATTTCAAATCATCATCATCATAAAATCTAATATTGGTGTACGTTCTTTTAGGTGCAAGAATATTGTATCGCTGTTCCCAAATGCGTAAAGTGTGGCATTTTATGCCAGATACAGCTTCAATATCTTTAATAGAAAATGTTCCCAATGAAAATAGTTTAGTAATTTATTCTTTTACGTTTCAAACATAAAACATTTGCTTTTGTTTTGTAAGTGTTAAGTAAATATAAAAATGGGTAGATACATCATTACCGGAGGTACAGGATTAGTTGGAAAAAAAATAAGTAAGGCTCTTTATAAAAATGGTGATGACGTATGCTTGCTTAGTAGACGAGGCGGTTTTGAAGATGAATTTTATAAATATAAATGGAGCGTTTCAAAGCAAGAAGTAGATAAAAAATGGTTAACAGAAACAGATACCATTATTCATTTAACAGGAGCAGGAGTAGCTGATAAAAAATGGACAGAAGCCTATAAAAAAGAAATTTATGATAGCCGAATTCTCTCCACCAGATTATTATTTGAAACACTAAAAAATAACACACACAGCATAAAAACAATCGTTGCAGCATCGGCAATTGGTATTTATGGGAATGATGTAAAAGAAATTGCAGATGAAAACTATCCAGTTGCAGATACTTTTTTGGCAAAGGTTTGCAAGGATTGGGAAGCTGAGGTAAATAAATTTTCGGAGTTAGGAATTAGAGTAGTAATTATTAGAGTTGGTGTTGTTCTTTCTTCAAATGGAGGATTTATTAAAGAAGTATCAAAGCCTATAAAAATGTTTGTAGGAGCTGCACTTGGAAACGGAAAACATTTAATGAGTTGGATTCATATTGATGATTTATGTGCACTATTTATTAAGGCATCCAAAGATTCAAAAATGAGTGGCGTTTATAATGCTGTGGCTCCAAATCCGATTAGCAATAAACTCATCACAAAAAAAATGGCTATACTCTTACGTAAACCATTATGGCTGCCAAATGTTCCGTTATTTGCTTTAAAATTTTTATTTGGAGAAATGGCTGATATGCTTGTTGCCAATCAACATATTTCATCAAAAAAAATACTTGATGCAGGGTTTCAATTCGAATTTCCTGATGTTGATTTAGCATTGGCAGATATTTTTACCGAACCATTTTAAACGATAGCTTTTCAAAAAAGTGTTACAATAATTTTAACCTTTTTGCGTAATATTACCGCACTTTTAAAGCCCTTTAGTGATTACAAAAATAATTCGCACTTCGTTAATAGTTCTTATTGTTTCGGCATTGTTTTTCTCTTGTCGAAAGGAAGATGAATTTACAACTGATAAATCGGCAATGCTTGCATTTTCTGCCGATTCTGTTTTGTTTGATACCGTTTTTACGGCTTCAGGAACTAACAAACCTTTATCTGTTACCAAACAATTATGGGTGTATAATAATAATGCAAATGCAGTAAAAGTAAATATCAGTTTAAAAGGAAATCAGTTTGGCATTTACAAATTAAATATTGATGGACAACCCACTAATGCAGTTTCACAAAAAGAAATAAGAGGAAAAGATAGTATCATAATTTTTGTGCAGATGTATATTGATAATAATGGGTTGAATGACCCCACAAAGCCATTTTTTGTAGCCGATCAAATTATTTTCGAGACCAATGGAAATATTCAGGATGTGGTGCTGTTTGGGTATTCTCGTGTGGCACATTATTTAAGAAACCAAGTGTTGGATTGCGCATCAAACAACATGCACTGGACTGCGGATACACCTTATGTTATTTACGATTCTATTTTAATTCCTCATAACTGCACGCTTACTATTGATGCAGGTACGCATATTTATTCACATGTAAAATCATGTTTTTTAGTAAGCGGAACTTTAATTGTAAATGGTACAACAAATAACCCGGTAATTTTTGAAGGTGATAGAATGGAGCCAGATTATACTGCGGTTCCAGGGCAATGGATCGGCATTCGATTTTTAACGGATAGTAAAGATAATGTGATAAAAAATGTGTTAATAAAAAATGCATTGGTTGGTGTTGAAGTAGATTCATCATCAGTAAATACAAATCCAAAACTTAATATCCAACAAAGCATTATTTTAAATATGTCGGCTTTTGGAATTGCTGGTTTCACTGCCGATATTTTAGCTGTAAATAATTTAGTGGCCAATTGTGGTCAGAGTTCTTTTTACGGTGTGCTTGGCGGAAATTATAATTTGTATCAAAATACATTTGCCACATTTGCCAATATTTTTTCACGCACCACTCCAACTTTTATTATTGATAATTCTCCATTAACCGATGCAAATGGAATTACAGTTGCAGCATTTCCATTAAATGTAGATTCAAAAAACAATATCATTTATGGGAGCCAAGATGATGAGATTTTATTAAACACAAAAGCAGATGGAGGAAATGCAACAGGCACGTTAACTATTCAAAATTGTTTGATAAAAACAAGTAAGTATGCAACCACTTTAAACGTTGCAAATAATATCATTAATCAAGATCCTCAGTTTAATGATTTTGCAAAATATGATTACGATTTAAAGGGTACATCACCTGCAAAAAGCAAAGGAGCAAACATTGGTGTGAGTATTGATTTAAAAGGAAAAGCAAGAACTACTTCAACACCAACTATTGGTTGTTATGAATAGTTTTTAATCCGTTTTGAAATACAGAAATGAATCATGCTCAATAGCAATTTTATTGTCAGAAACTTGCTTTACAATTTGAAATTTAAGTCGTACAAATTATCGTATCAAATAAATATTTTTTTTAGTTACATAATTTCCGTTAGCTATATCTGAATAATTAATTACGAGAAAATATTGTCCTTGTAAACAATTGATATTAGCTATAGAATTTAAAAAAATCCATTCCATCCAATAGTATAATTAGTTGTTTTAGATATGGATGCTATCTGTTTGTGGTAAACAAAATTGAACTCCTAGAAGAAACGCCATGCATAATTTCATCACATAAAAATAGCGAATTCATTTCTAAATTCGCTATTCCTTTTTATCTTAGTAAAACATTATCTCACCACACTAATTCTTCTTATAATTTTTTGATCGCCAATAGTTAGTTTACAGAAATAAATTCCGTTTACCATTTCATTTAAATCTAATGAAATACTATTTATTCCTGCCTGTTTATTTGCCTTTGGAGTTAATGAAATAAGCTTTCCATTTATATCAAACAATTCAGCGTACACCATATTGGTATTATCTATTTCAAAAGATATATTCAATTTATCTGATGCAGGATTTGGATAAAAATTAGCACTAAATTGGTTTAGCACATTCACTTCATTAATTCCAACTGCAGGTTTTGCTGTTTGTATGGTATCAATTGATCCATCAGGCCAAGCAATATACAACCCTAAAGTTCTTGCTAATTGGCTTGAAGTTAATTTTGCTGTATGTGGAGTTGTACTATTGTCTACAGGAAAATCATTGATGGTATCTCGAAGTAAATTCTTATAAAATCCAGAAGTAAAGATTAACCCAGCAACACCTGATTTTTTACTAATATTACCTACCACATTTTTTAATAATATGGTATCTGTTGCAGCATTTTTTAATTCAAAAGCTAAATTATCTAAATTAGGGTTGTATGAATAAAGAAAATGAAAATTAGAATATATATCATTTTTTGAAATAAACATGGAGGCATTATAATTAGCCATTGTTGTAGTCATCAAATCTGTTGCTCCATGAAAATAGAGTAGATCAACGTTAGTGGGAAAAACTGAAGTTGCCCTAGCACCTTTAAAAACAGAAACAGAAAATGCTGTTGATTTTCCATTTGGATTTGGCTTATTATTAGCATCCAACGGATTTTTAACTCCTGATGCAACCGCATAATAACCTGTTGATGAATCGGCAATTAAGTTAGTTGTATAAAATGCGCTTGCACTTGATGTACTGTTTTTTGTTGCAATAGAAATTTTGTAAGGAGTGTAAGGTGGTATATTTAAAAATGGGGTAGCTTTTCTAAAACCTAAAGTTGTTTTTGTTGGACTGTCATTAATGTATACATCAACGCTATCGTAAGCATATTCGGCACTATTATGAACAATTTGAATCGTAGAATTTAATGGTTTAATTTCTTTAACCGTTCCATTTCCATAGCCTAAATATAATTTAAAACTTTTTGCACTTGCAGGGTTTCCAACTTTATTATAAACTCCTGAAGTATATAAAATTGCAGCCTTACCCGCCTGTCCTGTTATATCCAATAAATAGGTAGAATAAAAAACATTACTGTCTTTGTTGGTTAAAGTTACCAAATATTTTCCTGGAGTTAAACTCACATAATTAAAACTCGCTAAGGCATAACTTTCGTTATCGGCAATTTTTGATTTTGGTGTAGAAATTACATTCACATCAAAAGATGGTGCATCGAGGCTACCATTAAAAAAAATAATATCAACCATTGATGAAACTAAAGCAGTATCCCTGTATGCAAATGTTCCTTTTGTAGTAAATGTTCTATCTATTCCATCGGGGTTGGGAGCATATTTAGAAGTATCACCTTTAATTCCACAAGCTATTCCTAAAGCAGTTATACCACTTGTAAAAGGAATACCTTTTGACTTATCCAAAACATTGTTTGCTGTATCAGTACTATGTTTTCTTGAAAATGTAATATCATGACTTCCGGCAGGAATGGTAATAATTGGTCGCATTTTTCCAACAACAATATTGCTATCCATTTTTACATTATCTAACCAAACATCAATGCTATCCAGTGTGGTATCAGCCGAAATGTTCATAATCTGAACCCTTGCTGTTTGAGCCGAAACATTCATACAAACAGAGGAAAACAAAATAAATAGTGCAATCTTAACTGTTAAAGTAAAGTAGATTTTTTTCATTTAGATGTATTGATTTATTGTTAACAAAACTTAGAATGACAAACCTAAACGAAATTGAGTAAAAACACAAAAAAGTATTTAGGTAATTTAAAGTCCCGAAAACAGGAGCAAAAGTTGCATAATGTCACACTTCAATTAATATTTTTTGTACGTTTGAAAAAATGAGTACACAAAATTTCGCAAAACAATTTGACGATGAATATCAAAAGCTAAATGCTGGCCAGAAAACTGCGGTTAATCAAATTGAAGGACCTGTTGTTGTGATTGCAGGACCAGGAACAGGCAAAACACAAATACTTGCTGCGCGCATTGCAAAAATTTTGCAAACTACTGATTCGTTGCCCGAAAACATTTTGTGCCTTACCTACACTGATGCGGGCGCAATTGCTATGCGTAAGAGGCTACTTAAATTTATTGGCCCAGATGCTTATCGAGTTCCTATTTATACTTTTCATGCGTTTTGTAATTTAATTATTCAAGAAAATTTAGACATGTTTGGTGTAAGAGAAATGGAGCCACTAAATGAGTTAGAACAACTTGAAATTCTCCATGAAATGATTGATGAACTTCCCAAAAATCATCTATTAAAAAGATATTCAGGCGAAGCCTATTATGAAGCAAAACGACTAAAACCTCTTTTTGAAATCATGAAAAGAGAATATTGGTCGCCAAAATATATCGAACAAAAGACCCTTGAATATTTAGCCGATTTGCCAAATAGAGACGAATATATTTATAAAGTCAACGGAAAAACATATAAAAAAGGTGAATTAAAAATAGCAAAAATTGAAGAAGAAAAACAACGAATGGATATGCTTATTGCAGCCGCAAATCAATTTGTTATCTATGAAAATAAATTAAAAAAACGCAAGCGATATGATTTCGCAGATATGATTATAAAAGTGATTGAAGCGTTTGAAGAAAACAATTCTTTGCTGCTAAAATATCAGGAGTTGTATCAGTATTTTTTGGTGGATGAATACCAAGATACAAGTGGATCACAAAATCATTTATTACAAACATTAATTAATTATTGGGATAGCCCAAATGTATTTGTAGTAGGTGATGATGACCAATCTATTTATCGTTTTCAAGGAGCAAACGTAGAGAACATTGTTTCGTTTATCGACCACTATAAAAACGCAGGTTTAAATCAAATTGTATTAACAGAAAATTATCGCTCATCACAACATATTTTAGATACTGCCAAAGCCTTAATTGATATCAATCAAGAACGGCTTACAGTAAAAACATTATTAGCAAAAAATGAATTGGTTGCAGGCAGTCATATTAAACCTGAAATTCGTGAATACATAAATACCACTCATGAAGCAGTAGATATTGCACATAAAATTGTTGAACTTTTTTCTTCTGGTTTTCCCTTAAATGAAGTTGCTGTTATTTACAGAAATCATAGCCAATCAGAAGAAATTATCAAATATCTTCAATCAAAAAAAATTCCAATAAATGCAAAACGTAAAGCTGATGTTTTACAAGAATCACTCATCAAAAAAATAATTAATATCCTAAGATACTTAGCAGCAGAAACTTTCCGACCTCATTCGGGCGAACCTTTTCTTTTTGAAATTATGCATTATCATTTTTTTCAAATTGCACCTCTGGATGTGGCTATGATTTCTGTAGAAACAGGAAGGAAAAATTATGATGAAAAAAAAGCTACTTGGAGAGAAGCCATCAAAAATATTTTAGTAAAAAATAAACCCTCATTGTTTGGTCAAAATCCTTCTCATGCAGCCATCAAAAAATTAAGTGATGATATTGAATATTGGATAAAAGAAACCATAAATATTACCGTTTTAGAACTCATCGAAAAAGTAATTACCCGAAGCGGGATATTATTAAAAGCACTTACCGGAAACGAATCAACTTGGAACATGCAATTGCTAAATACCTTTTTTGATTTTGTAAAACAAGAGTGCGCAAAAAATCCAAAAACCACATTATCATCTCTATTACAAACCATACAATTAATGGAAGAAAATGAAGTGAGTTTATCGATCCAAAAAATTTCATTCGATGAAAATGGGGTAAATTTTCTAACCGCACATGGTTCAAAAGGATTAGAGTTTGAATACGTTTTTATGTTGGGTTGCAATAGCAAAATATGGGATAAACCAGGAAGAAATTATACGTATAAACTTCCTGATAACTTAGTTTTTAAAACCCAAACCGATGAAACACAAGAAACACGAAGGCTTTTTTATGTTGGAATGACAAGGGCAAAACAACACTTATGTATTTCATATGCTACTCATGATGCTAATGAAAAAGAATTGGAAAAAAGCAGGTTTGTTGCAGAAATTAAAGAAAATACAGCGTTAAAAAGTACACCCATTCATCTACCGGATTCGGATTTAGTAGCGTTTAAATTAAACGTATTAAAAAGTGTGGAAGAAATGCCAAGCCCACTTATTGATGTAAACTATATTGATCAATTGTTACAAAATTATGCACTAAGTGTAACTCATCTCAATAGCTATTTAAAATGCCCATTGAGTTTTTATTTCAATAATTTATTACGCGTTCCGGCTGCAAAAAGTTCGGCTATGACGTTTGGTTCAGCAGTGCATTACGCGTTAGAATATTTATTCAAAAAAATGTTGGATAATGATGAGAGAAATTTCCCAACGGTTGATGTGATGATGAGAGATTTTAAATATTACATGAGAACACATGAGGAAAATTTTACGGATGTGGAAATGAAAAGACGAATGGAATATGCCGAAGATTTTTTACCTAAATATTATCACACACATTTACTCAATTGGAACAAAGTGGTAACCATTGAACGTTCTTATAGAAATATAGTTGTGGAAGGAATTCCTTTAAATGGAAAGCTTGATAAAATGGAATTTGATGGCAATAAAGTGAATGTGGTAGATTATAAAACTGGTCAGTTTGAAAATGCAAAAAAGAAATTCAATCGGCCGGATTTAGAGAAGGTAGAAAAAACAAAAGAAGAAAATAAAGAAGCAAAATTTGAAGATGAATTTGGCGGTGATTATTGGCGACAAGCCGTGTTTTATAAAATTTTGGTTGATAACGATAGAAGTAAAAACTGGGAAATGCTTAGCACCGAATTTGATTTTGTAGAACCCGATAAACAATCAAAACAATACATTAAAGAAAAAGTAATTATTACTTCCAATGATGTAAAAATTTTAAAAAATCAAATACACTTTGCCTATGATGGAATTATGAATAAACAATTTGATAAAGGCTGCGGAAAAGAAGATTGCGATTGGTGCAATTTTGTGAACGATTATTACGCGGGCAATCGGAATATTAAAAAAATATAATACAACAACTCGAATACTAATATACAAGTACCTTTTTCAAAAACACTCCAGCATTGGAGGTTATTCTTATATAATACATTCCCTTTGTATAGCCACCAAGTTCTATATCGAGCGCTTTATCAGTAACGGTAAAATCATTAATTAATTCACTGCTCAAATTATATATTTCAAAATGCTTATCGCCATCCATTCCATTAAAATCAATGGTAAATTTATCGGTTGAAGGATTTGGGTAAATGAAAATATTTCCAGAGTTAGGAACATCTTGTACATTTATCATATTTACCGAATCAGAAGTGCTACTGCATCCATTGCTGCCCGTAATTTTTACTTTATATGTACCATTTGAAAATAAATCAAGTGTTTGAGTAATGGTATCTTGAAGAATAATATTATTGTTTAAAATCCAAGTATAATTTTTAGCCTGTGTACTTTGCAATTCTGATTTTGAAATCACTGTAATAATTGGTTTTGCTGGTGATACTTTTACAGTTATAATATTGCTAACGCTGTCAAAACAATTATTAATATCAACTACTTTTAAGGACACAGTATAGTAACCAATATCTTTATAAGTTTTATTAATTATTGGGGTTGTATCGGCATTCGTACTATCACCAAAATACCATAAACTTTTGTGCCCAGAACCAATATTTGAAGAAGTATCATTAAATACAAAATTATTATTGCTAAAACACTGCACTAAATTGTTTGTGCTAAATCCGGCTTTAGGCTTTTTGTAAACATTAACAGTTTTTGTAACTGAATCATTACAGAAATTACTATCTGTTACCAATAATTTTATTTGATATAATCCAGAGTTTAAATAAGATTTATTGTTTGTTGATTGAATTGAACTTGTTGAATCTCCAAAGGTCCAAATCCTTGAAAATAAACCTGAACTTAACGTTGAAGTGTCAGTCAAAATAAAATTATTTCCTACTAAACATTGTGCCAAATTATTTTGTATAAACCCAGCTTTAGGTTGTGTAAAAACAGAAACCGTTTTGAATAATGAATCACTACAATTATGATCACTGATTGTAATTAATTTTATAGTATAATTTCCTGTTGATGTATAATGTTTAGTAACACTATTTGCTGAATCTGTTGTGGAGTCTCCATAATCCCAAATACTGGTTGAAGTTCCTAAAATAACAGACGTGTCTTTAAATTTAAAACTATTTGCTGCAAAACACTGTGTTAAACTATTTTGGGAAAATCCCATATGAGGTTGCGGATAAACGGTTAATTTTTTTGATACAGAATCTTTACAACCATTGTTGGATGTAATAACAAGTTTTGCAACATAATTATTTGATGCAATAAAATTTTTCACCACGGTATCAGCCGTAGAAGTATCGCCATCACTAAAACTCCAACTTTTTGTAAACGTTCCAGAAATAATGGATGAGGTATCAGCTAAAATAAAATTATTTCCAAGCAAACAATGTGCGGTTGTGTTTTCACTAAATCCAACATTGGGTTGGGGGTTTACAGTAACTAATTTTTGAAGTGTATCCAAACATCCATCCGAAGTAAGCGTTACAAGCCTCACGGTATAAATAGTTGCAGAATCGTAGCTTTTAACTATATAATTTGAGCTTGATGTACTGCTATCGCCTAAATCCCAAATTCTGGAAATGTTGCCCGCTAATGAGTAAGAAGCATCTTGGTAAATAAAACTATTTCCTGTTAAACATTGATTTCTACTGGTAGGAATAGTAAATGCAATATGTGTTTGAGGGTAAATGGTAAATGATTTTGAAACAGAATCTCCACAATTATTATCTGATGAAACAATCAATTTTCCCGTAAATGTTCCTGAGTTTAAAAATGTTTTATTCACCAAATTTGATGTAGAAGTATCGCCATCACTAAACTTCCAAAGTCT
The DNA here is from genome assembly GCA_025359805.1 of Bacteroidota bacterium. Lineage (GTDB taxonomy): Bacteria > Bacteroidota > Bacteroidia > UKL13-3 > UKL13-3 > CAIUEQ01. The sequence goes on along the minus strand of JANYDU010000024.1, from coordinate 43,976 downwards.
GTTTATTGAGCCAATTGAAATGGATGAGGTATCATTTAATATAAATGTATTTCCTGTTAAACATTGTGCAAAATTATTTTGTGCAAATCCAATTGTTGGTTGCGCATTTATAAGAACTGTTTTTTGCAGGGAATCTATACAACCATTGTTTGATTTGGTGTATAGCATTAACGAGTAACTTCCTTCTTTGCTAAATGATTTATTTATAAATGAGTTGGTTGAAAAAGTGCTATCGCCAAAACTCCATAAGCGTGTATAGAATCCTGTTGAAATGGTTGACGTATCAAACAAAACAAAATTGTTATTTCTGATACATTGCTGTAAATTATTTTGATAAAACCCAATAGTTGTTTGTGGATAAACGGTTATATTTTTGGTTACAGAATCACTACATCCACTTGCTGATGTAACCAATAATTTTGTACTCATAATTCCGGCAGTAAAAAATGTTTTGTTAGGACTAATTGATGTTGAAGTATCGCCATTTCCAAAGATCCAATTTCGTGTAAAACTTCCTGACGATGCGGTTGAGGTATCATTAAAAATAAATTTATTTCCTGATAAACATTGTGCAAAGCTATTTTGTGTAAATCCAGCTTTAGGTTGAGGATAAATAAATACAGTTTTTTTAGAGGAATCAACACAACCATTATTTGAAGTTGTTGTTAGCTTTAAAAAATAAACTCCTTCGCTTAAGTATTTTTTGGTAATGGATGAAGTTATACCTGTGCTTCCGTCACCCAAATCCCAAATACGTGCATATGTTCCCGATGAAATAGTTGATGTATCAGTAAGTAAAAAATTATTACTATTCAAACATTGGGTGGTATTATTTACACTAAAACCAATTTGGGTTTGGGGGTAAACCGTTAAGGTTTTTGTAGCCGAGTCTTTACAATTTTGATTAGAGACTTCTATTAATTTTACAGTATAAACTCCAGCTGTAGTAAATATTTTATTGATGGTATCTGCTGTTGCAGTATCGCCATTACTAAAACTCCATAACCGTTGCATAGTACCCGATGAAATGGATGAAGTATCCCATAAATTAAATGCGTTTCCCGCTAAACAATGTGAAAATATATCTTGCAAAAATCCTGCTTTGGGTTGTGCATTTATGGTAATATTTTTTTGTACAGAATCAATACAGCCATTATTGGTTGTGGTTATCAAATTAACCAAATAAGTTCCTTTACTTGAGTACGATTTATTTAACACAATGGATGTTGATGTGGTATTATCTCCTAAGCGCCATAACCTGGTAAATGAACCTCCAACAACCAAAGAAGTATCAATTAGAATAACATTATTTCCTACTATACATTGATTGTTATTATTGATACTAAAACCAATTGTTGTTTGAGGATAAACAGTAATATTTTTAATAGCAGAATCCTTACATCCGCTTACTGAAGTGGCTATTAATTTTGCTGTAAATGTTCCGGCTGTTAAAAATATTTTATTGATTGAATTGGCTGTCGAGGTATCGCCATCACTAAATACCCAGTTTTTAACAAACGTGCCTGATGATGATGATGACGTATCGGTAAGTAAAAAATTATTTCCTGCCAAACAATGCGTAAAACTATTTTGAGTATAACCTGCCTTGGGTTGTGGTTTTACTGTTACTACTTTTTGAATGGAATCTATACACCCGCTATTTGTTGTTGTTACTAAATTTATGGTATATGTACCATCCACTAAATATGATTTATTAACAGATGGAGATTGACTGCTGGTTGCATCTCCAAAATTCCAAACTCTCGAAAATGAACCCACTGATAAAACGGTTGTATCCTCTAATACAAAATTATTTCCATTATAGCATTGATTAAGATTATTGATATTGAAACCAATTGTTGTTTGAGGATAAACAGTAATAGTTTTTGTAATTGAATCTTTGCAATTATTATTCGAAATCTCAATAAGCTTAATGGTGTAATTTCCGGCTGTTAAAAAACTCTTCGATAAATTATTAGCTGTAGAAGTATCGCCATTACTAAATTTCCAAATTCTTGTAATTGTGCCCGATGAAATGGTTGACGTATCATTTAAAATAAATGCGTTTCCTGTTAAACAATTTGTAAATGTGTTTTGTGTAAAACCAACATTGGGCTGCACAAAAGGATTTACTGAAATGACTTGTTGAGTAGAATCTACACAACCGTTACTTATTGTTGTTGCTACCAAGGTAATAGTATAACTACCCGATGAAGAATAGGACTTATTTACAACTGTTGAGTTGGCAAGTGCTCCATCTCCCAAATGCCAAAGCCGCGTGTAAGCAGCTCCGGTTGATGTATCTGTAAAAATATAGTTATTGCCAGTAAAACATTGGTTGGTACTATTAATTACAAAACCAACATTTGTTTTAGGATATACGGTAAAGGTTTTTACAACTGAATCTTTACAATTATTATTCGCGGTTATGATAAGTGTAAGTGTATAAATTCCCGACTGAATAAATGTTTTATTAAAGCTGGCTGATGTAGAAGTATCTCCATTACTAAATTTCCATAATCGAGTAATTGTGCCCGCTGAAATGGATGAAGTATCGCTAAATGAAAATTGATTGCCGGTGAAACATTGTGCAAAATTATTTTGTGTATATCCAACAACTGGAACCACATTTATGGTAACATTTTTTTGTATAGAATCTATACAACCATTATTTGTTGTGGTAACTATTTTTATTAAAAAATTTCCAGTGGTATTATAGCTTTTGTTTACGATAGTGGAATTGGCTAAACTTCCATCACCCAACGACCATAATTTGGTGTACGTGCCCGATGAAATAGTTGAAGTATCAGTATAAACAAAAACATTTCCTGTATAGCATTGAGTACTATTATTTGTTGTAAATCCAACCGCTGTTTGAGGATAAACAGTGAATGTTTTTGAAATAGAATCTTTGCAACTATTATTTGTAGTGATAATAAGTGTAAGTGTATAAATCCCTGCCGATAAAAATGTTTTATTAAAACTGGCCGATGTAGAAGTATCACCATTGCTAAATTTCCATAATCGAGTAATTGTTCCTGATGAAATGGATGAAGTATCAGTATAAGAAAATTGATTGCCCGATAAGCATTGCGCAAAATTGTTTTGTGTGAATCCAATTATTGGAGCCACGTTAACAATAGCGTCATGCTGAACTGAATCTAAACAGCCATTATTTGATGTGGTTACTAATTTTATGTGATAGGTGTTTATACTTGGATAAGATTTATTTACAATACCAGTTGCGGCAGTACTTGCATCTCCTAAACTCCATGTTCTGCTATATGTACCTAATGAGATAGTTGAGGTATCGGTATAAACAAATTGATTTCCTACCAAACATTGATTTGCGTTATTAATAGTAAACCCCACATTGGTTTGAGGATACACGGTTAATGTTTTGGTAACCGAATCGCTGCATACTCCACCTGATGAAACTAAAAGTTTGACTGTATAAGTTCCCGGTGTGATGAACGTTTTATTAAAACTATTACTTGTTGAAGTATCACCATTGCTAAAACTCCATAACCTATTGTATGAGCCCACAGATATGGTAGAAGTGTCATGCAATAAAAATGAATTTCCCGATAAGCAATTGCTGAAATAATTCTGTGTAAAACCTGCATTTGGTTTTGCGTTTGCAGAAACAACAACAACAACTTGCTTTGTAAACTGGCAACCTACTGCCGAAACAACAACCGTATATGTTCCTGAGTTCGCTGCTGTGGGATTTGTAATAATGGGGTTTTGTGAACTGCTAACAAATCCGTTTGGACCTGTCCAACTATATGTTGAACCTCCCGATGCCGTGAGGTTTAAATTTACTCCTGCACAAATGGGGGAATTACTTCCTGCAATTATTGAACTTGCCGGAGGGCAAACACTAAATTTAGAAACAAAACCATCGCCCAAACCACTCGCTCCTGCTCCTGCATAAGAGGATTGGTAGGTTCCTGATGTCGAAATGGTTGAAGAAGAATTGGTATAACCGGTTATAGCTATATTTCCAATTCCATCATAGGTAATTCCCAAACCCAAATCACCTGATAGACCACCGTAATAACTCGACCACAACCGAACACCTGATGAATCAAATTTTGCAATGCACGCATCATTCAATGAAGTGGAACTACTACCAAAACTCGATTGATACACACCACTGGTGGCTATTCCTGCAACCGAAGTTGTACTTCCTGTTATATAAATGTTACTATTATCATCCGTTGTAATTGCCGCTGCGTTATCATTAAGGTTTCCTCCAAAATAGGTTCCCCAAATTAGTGAGCAAATTGGAGAAAATTTAACTATAAAACCATCAGTAGAACCTCCTCCATAAGTAGCTTGATCTGCCCCCGAACTTGATATTCCTGAAGATGATGAACCTGTGTTTCCTGAAAAAATAATATTGGCATTTTTATCACATTTTACTGCATATCCAAAATCATCTCCAGTACCGCCATAATAAGTGCCCCACTGGCGTGTTCCCGTAGTATTAAATTTTACCAAAAAGGCATCATTGCTGCCACCAAATGAAGTTTTATACGCCCCAGAACTAGCAATAGATGCCGAGGAGTTTGTATTTCCAGTAACATAAATATTTCCGATAGTATCAGTAGTAATTCCTTTGCCAACATCTGAGGCTGATCCTCCATAATAGGTGCCCCACAACTTACTGCCCAAGCTACTAAATTTTGCAATAAACACATCATTACCGCCCCCAGCATATGCAGTTTGATAAGCTCCTGCACTTGCTATAGCTGATGCAGAACTTGTATATCCCGTTACAAAAATATTGTTATTGGTATCACATGCAATGCCATAACCCCAATCGGTAGATGTACCTCCAAAATATGTTGCCCACTGTATTTGCCCAGATGAATTGAATTTAGCAATTATTGCATCTAATGAACCTCCACCATAAGCAGGTTGGTATATTGCACCAGATGTACCCATACCTGTTGAAGATGCACTCGTTCCAATAATAATAACATTGTTATTACGATCCGACACGATTCCAAATGCTTGATCATCTCCCGAACCACCATAAAAAGTACTCCACAATCGCAGACCCGTTAAATCAAATTTTGCAATAAAAATATCGGCACTTCCACCACCATAAGTTGTTTGATAAGCACCACTACTGGCTATATTGGTTGTTGAGGTTGTGTATCCTGCAATAGTACTATTTCCTGTTGCATCCGAACAAATAGCATAAGAAATTTCATCACTACTTCCTCCAAAATAAGTCCCCCAAACAATGTTTGGAACTGGGTCAATGGTAAGTGTGCTTCCAATAGGTATTTTTCCTTCAACAGAAAATCCATAACTATCATCAGTATTTTTTTTAAACGATACGTTTACATTTTGTTGGCTACCATTTGAAATATAGAAACTGTTTGGCACAGATTCAGTAATATCATTAATACTATTTTTTAAAATTAACTGCCCATCTTTTTCAATAATTTCATCGGCTCCATTTATTTTTAATTTGATGTCAGAAATTTTTGCATGAGCACCAAGAATAAAGTTATACTTAGGTTTACCATCTATCAATATAAATTCTATATCAATTCCATTCCATACATTTTGATACACAATTTTACCAAAATGATTGGCTGTGGTTAACGTGTTTTCTATAGTTCCTGTGGTATAGTAATTGATAAAATCAGCCCACTCATCATCCGTTGAAATTGTAAAGTTGGCGTTCGCATTTTCAAAGTCAATATCTATTCTGTGAAAATAAACTGTGTTATTTAAAAGGTGCTTAGCCGCATTATCATTTGTTAAATTATTGTTTTCTGAAGCCTGAACAGGGTTCTCTACATTCTTCCATACATCATAACTAAAGCCTGTTTTGCGCAACTGAATATTCATTCCTTGTCCATTCCACAAAAAATTTACATCCATGTTTGGCTGGTTATTTTGGTTAATAATTTGCCCCTTATTTTCAACAAAACCTTTAGGTTTATCTGTTAATAAAGAACCCAAATCCGTTTTGGAATTGGCATTTACAAAAAATGAAATGAAGAAAAATATATACAGTAAAAAGTTGTATTTCATGAATATGAACTTAAGATTATGAACCGTAAATCTAACAAAAAAATAATATAAATCAATGGTTTATAAATATTTGTATAAGTTGATTTATAAGCTATTTAAATCAATTGAATTGGGATTTTTATAACAAACAGAAATAGGCTAACCGGTTATTTATTTGTTGAAAATAAATTCATAGATCTTCCTCATGCAACATCATTAATCAGGTGTGAATGTTTTTCGTATTTTCGCACACTTAAAAAAATTAATTAAAATAAATTAATTATGCTACGAACACATACTTGCGGAGAACTAAGAATTACTGATGTAAATAAAACGGTTACCCTTTGCGGGTGGTTACAAAAAGGTAGAGATTTAGGGGGGATGACTTTTATTGATTTGCGAGATAGGTATGGAATTACACAACTTGCATTTAATACAGAAACAAATCCAGCACTTTGCGAAAAAGCAAGAAAATGTGGGCGCGAATTTGTGTTGAAAGTTACAGGAAAAGTAATTGAACGAAGCAGTAAAAATAAAATACTCACAACAGGTGAAATAGAAATTGAAGTTACTGATTTTGATATTTTAAATGAAGCCATTACTCCTCCATTTACTATTGAAGAACATACAGATGGTGGTGATGAGTTGAGAATGAAATATCGATATTTAGATTTGCGAAGAACAACTGTTAGAGCCAATTTGGAACTTCGTCATCAAGTATCACAACAAACCCGAAAATTTTTAGACGAGCAGAATTTTATTGAAGTAGAAACCCCCGTTTTAATTAAATCAACTCCTGAAGGTGCGCGTGATTTTGTAGTTCCATCACGAATGAATGCCGGTGAATTTTATGCCTTGCCACAATCGCCTCAAACATTTAAACAATTATTAATGATAAGTGGATTTGATCGCTATTATCAAATTGTAAAATGTTTTAGAGATGAAGATTTAAGAGCTGATCGTCAACCTGAATTTACACAAATAGATTGCGAAATGAGTTTTGTAGAACAAGAGGACATTCTGAATATGTTTGAAGGTTTGGTAAAACATCTTTTCAAACAAGTAAAGGGAATTGATATTGAAAATTTACCTCGAATGACTTATACTGATGCGATGAAATTTTATGGTTGCGATAAACCTGATACACGCTTTGAAATGAAATTTGTGGAATTAAATGATTTAGCAAAAGGCAAAGGATTTCCAGTATTTGATAATGCTGAATTAGTAGTTGGTGTCAATGCAAAAGGGTGCAGCGAATACACTAGAAAGCAATTGGACGAATTAACAGAGTTTGTAAAACGTCCTCAAGTTGGTGCAACAGGATTAGTGTATGCAAGAGTGAATGCAGATGGAACAATTAAATCATCAGTAGATAAATTTTATGATGCTGATGCATTAAAAATGTGGGCACAAAAATTTGATGCAAAACCCGGAGATTTAATTTTAATCCTTGCCGGACAAGCCGATAAAACGCGCAAAGCTTTAAACGAATTACGCCTCGAAATGGGAACACGTTTAGGATTGCGTGATGTAAATAAATTTTCGTGTTTATGGGTTGTTGATTTTCCTTTATTGGAATTCAACGAAGAAGAGAATAGATACTTTGCCATGCATCATCCTTTCACTTCGCCAAAACCTGAAGATATAAAGTTATTAGATGAAAATAAATTGGGTGAAGTGAGAGCCAACGCTTATGATATGGTTATTAATGGTGTAGAAGTTGGTGGCGGATCGGTGCGTATTTTTAATAAAAATCTTCAAGCTAAAATGTTCGAAATTTTAGGTTTTACAAAAGAAGAAGCGCAAGCACAATTTGGTTTTTTGATGAACGCTTTTGAATATGGTGCACCTCCACATGCTGGTATTGCATTCGGTTTTGATAGGTTATGTTCATTGTTTGGTGGAGCAGATTCGATAAGAGATTTTATTGCTTTCCCTAAAAATAATAGTGGACGAGATGTAATGATTGATGCTCCAAGTTCTATTGATGATAAGCAATTAAAGGAGTTAAGTATTGCTGTAATGAAAAAATAATTAGTCGAATACCAAAACTATTCAAGGAAAGTAATATCATCCAATAACAACTATAAAACCATTGATGATATTTATAAAAATGGCAACAAGTAAAAGTAAAATACTTTTTAGTTGAAAGGGAATTGTATTTATGATTTAAAACTTAACGGAATAATCAATTTCACCGAAAAATTTCTTCCCATATTATAAATTCCTCTTCCAGTTTGGTTGGGGTCAAAATACTTTAACCTGCTCATGTTTGAGTAATAAGCTACATCAAAAATATTATTGCAAAGTATGTTTAACTTACATAAAACTTTTCCTGTTTTATTGGTAATATCTGTTCCAAATCCTGCATTAAAAAGAGTATAACTTGGTGTTGTGGTTTCGGTATTGTATGCTAAGTATGCACGGTTTTGTGCGGCATAATATTCCATTTCTATTTTGGCAAATAGGGTTGAAAAATATTTGAACTTCTTTTTCACATTAGCACGCAATTCCGAGCGTGTATGAATAGGCGGAATAAAAGGGAGATACTTTGCACTATCAGTTATTGCGCCTTTATTCATCGCATAAACAATAGAAACTGAATTCTCAACATGTAACCAATCTAAAGGATGAGGATGAATATCTAAATTGGCTTCACCTCCAATTAAATTTGCGTTTGATTGTTTAAATTGAAATGTTTGATTCCCTTGCACAATTGTGGAATCTTGTCCTTGAGCATTTGATAATTTTTGATTGAAAATATAATTACTGATATCGTTATTAAATAATTCCACTCCACCCGAAATATGTTTAGAAGAAAATAAAATCCCAACATCTTCCTGCAAACTAAATTCAGGCAAAAAAGTAGTGTTTCCAATTTGATAAATATTAGTTCCAGGATGAACCCCATTGGCAGAAATTTCGGCAATATTTGGTACTCTAAACCCCCGTGCAATATTTGCCTTCACAATAAAATTTTCATTAAAACTATATGTAGCTCCCACACTTCCCGATACACCCGAAAAAGTATGATTAAACGAGGTAAACGGTCGGTTCGCACCAGTTGTATCTGTTGTTATCATATCAAATCCTGTTTGCGAATTTGTTTTGGTAAACATTTCATCATTATTAAAATATCTTATATCATACCTTGCTCCTGCACTTACATCTATTTTGTTAAAAGATTTTTTTACAAATACGAACGGCCCTATATCAAACTGTGCATAATTTGGAATAATAAATTCCGTTCCTTTATTATTATTTGTTTGATACATTCCATTAATACCAATTGTAGTTTGCCATCCTTTTAGCTCACGCAAATAATATTTTATATCATACGTAATTGTTTTTAAATCGAGATAAAGACCAGCAATATCAATATGCTGTGGATGATTGAATTCTCTTCTTACGCTTTGCTGATAACCTAAGTTTACTGCAAGTTTTCTCTTGCCAATAAAAAAATTATTAGATAAAATAATTCTATAATGTTGGATATGCTGATGCAAATTTGGAATAGAATACGCATTCAATTCTTTATCAGAAACAATTTGTCTTATCGTATCTTCTTCAGTAATTTGTTTGGTAAATTTTTGTGTAACAGAATCTCTACTTCCATCGGGTACGCCTTGCAAATTATCATACACAGAGAAATTCAAATGCGAATATCCCCAAGCTCGGTTTACGCCAACATAACCACTAAAATCTGTTTCGTTAAATGAAGTTCCAAAAACTTTTCCATCATTTTTATTTTGATAATTGGATGCTTGTTTCTGAGAAATTCTTGCGCCCCAAACAAAGCCATTTTTATTTCCAGCTAACTCAACTGATAATCCAACAAGACCATTATTAGATTGATAATTGGATAAAATATTTCCCTTTATTGTTCCAGTGGGAACTGGATTTGGTGTTAATAAATTTACAACACCTGCTAATGCATCAGAGCCATAAATTAAACTTGCCGGACCTTTTATTACTTCAATTTTATCAATGGAATATTCGTCCACCTCTATTCCATGTTCATCGCCCCATTGTTGTCCTTCTTGCCTCACTCCATTATACAAAGTTAAAATACGATTGTACCCCAAACCCCTGATAAATGGTTTTGAAATATTGGGACCAGTTGTTACCGCATTTACTCCTGGTAATTTTGAAATGGCATCAATAATATTGGTACTTATATTTTGATCTATTTGTTTTCTATCCAACGTAATAATTGAAATCGGGCTTCTTCTAATATCCGTTGCTTGTGATGCACCTGTAACTACTACTTCGTGTAATTCGGCAACATTTTCTTCAAGCGAAAGATGCTGAATAGTGGCGCCATTCACTTCTATAATAATTGCTTTTGATATGTATGATGTATATTTTACTTCCAATAAAAATTTACCTTTTGGCAAACGTGTTATAATGTAATTTCCATTCACATCTGTAATAGCTCCTGTTTTTAAATCATGTAAAAATACAGTTGCGCCAATTAAAGGCTGTTGAGTTTTTTGATCAATGATTTTACCTGATAAAGAATTTTGTGAATGCGCTGAAATGACAATTGATAAACAACATAGCGCAAACAGAATATGTTTTGCTAAATTAAAATTCATGCTAAAAAAATTATCTGTTAACTAAAAAATGAAATGTGAATGGAAAGCACAATTAAATCTTACTTTAATTTAGATTGATGAACTAACCCTTCAACTTATTAACTCAATAACTCTTTTACTGGTGGCCCTTTATTACTAATTAATTTGGCAGCGGTAATAGCTGCATGTGTGATGTATTCAAAATGACTTTTTGTATCAACAGAATAAATGATGGTTGATTGCATTCCTGTTTCTTCATAATTTTTTTCGAAATGAAATTGGCAGAAAAAACATTTTACTATTGTGGTGCTAATGTGGGAAGCGTGCTGACAATGATCTGTAAATTCGCCTTGGCAAATATGTTCATCCAACTCGCACGAATGATTTTTTTGATGTGATGCCAAAGCCATTCTATGCTCATCTTCGGCATGATGATGAAGTGCATTAAACGGTAAAAACGTAATAAAAAATATTACCGTTAAGAATAAAGCAATATGGTTATTTTTGCGTTTTATCTTTAAAAAATTAGGAAACAAATATATGCAAAGAAAAGAATTACATGCAGCGCACGGAAATACTTTAAGCTGCAAAGGATGGGTGCAAGAAGCAGCACTTAGAATGTTATACAACAACTTAGATCCTGAGGTTGCCGAAAAACCCGAAGACCTTATCGTATATGGTGGCATTGGAAAAGCTGCTCGTAATTGGGAGTGTTTTGATTTAATTGTTAAAGCACTTCAGGATTTGGAAGAGGATGAAACATTATTAATTCAATCAGGGAAACCTGTTGGAATTTTACCTACACATAAAGATGCACCAAGAGTAATTATTTCAAACAGTATGCTTGTTCCTAAATGGGCTAACTGGGAAACGTTTCATGAGTTGGATAAAAAAGGGTTGATGATGTACGGACAGATGACTGCCGGAAGTTGGATATATATTGGTTCGCAAGGAATTGTTCAAGGTACGTATGAAACTTTTGCCGAAGCTGCTCGTCAGCATTTTGGTGGTTCATTAAAAGGTACATTAACTGTAACTGCCGGACTAGGAGGAATGGGTGGCGCACAACCTCTTGCTGTTACCATGTGTGATGGCGTGTGTTTGGCTGCTGAGGTTGTTGAATGGAGAATTAAAAAACGAATTGAAACCCGTTACTTGGATGTGATGAGCCGAGATATTGACCAAGCCATTGATATGGCATTGCAAGCTAAAGCGCAAGGAAAAAGATTATCAATAGGAGTTGTTTGTAATGCAATAGATTTATTGGAAAGATTAATTGAACGCAATATTGTTCCTGATTTATTAACAGACCAAACATCAGCACATGACCCTTTAAATGGATATTATCCTGAACATATTGCCGAAGAAGTTGCTGATAGAATGCGTAAAACTGAGCCCGAAAAATATGTTTCAAAATCATTAGACACTATGGCGCATCATGTGAAGTTAATGTTAGAATTGCAAAAAATGGGAGCCATTACTTTTGATTATGGAAACAACTTGCGTGGACAAGCAAAAGATCAACGTGGAATAGAAAATGCTTTTGATTTTCCTGGATTTGTACCTGCATATATCCGTCCGCTTTTTTGCGAAGGAAAAGGTCCTTTCCGTTGGGTAGCACTAAGTGGTGATCCAAATGATATTCATGTTACCGATCAAGTTATGAAAGAGTTGTTTCCTGAAAATAAATCATTGCATCGCTGGTTAGATATGGCACAAGAACGCATTGCATTTCAAGGATTACCTGCACGCATTTGTTGGATAGGGCAAGGTGATAGACAAAAAGCTGCATTAGCATTTAATGAATTGGTGAGAACAGGAAAAGTGAAAGCCCCAATTGTGATTGGAAGAGATCATTTAGATACCGGAAGTGTAGCATCACCAAACAGAGAAACAGAAGCTATGAAAGATGGAAGTGATGCCGTTGCCGATTGGCCAATTTTAAACGCATTAATTAATACAGCAGGTGGAGCGAGTTGGGTTTCTGTTCATCAGGGTGGTGGTGTTGGAATGGGGTATTCTATTCATGCAGGAATGGTAATTGTTGCTGATGGAACTGATGATGCAGCAAAAAGATTAAAAAGAGTTTTGCATAATGACCCTGCAATGGGCGTAATACGACATGCGGATGCTGGTTATGATATTGCGATTGATACAGCGAGAAAACACCGATTGGATTTGAGGGAGAGGTTGAAGTAAAAGATAGCGAAAGCTTAAAGAAATTTCGTTCAAGTGAACGTATTTATTTTAACCCTATTAATAGTAGCTCCCAGTAATATCAATATGGATATCTGATTCCAATCTTTATGCTTAGTAACCAATTCATTTTCTTTTGAAGGATCTGACGCAATTAATTTCATAGCTGTTAGTATCCGTAAAATTAGTGTTAACTAAAATGGATTATCTTTGCGCGCTAATATGAATGCCAAACAAAAATTTTATTCATTAATTCTATTGCTTACTGTAATAAGTGGTTTTTTTATTTATGGAACACTCACGGAAGACGATAAGCAACAACAAGATTTTGAAACGTATTATAAAATATACGCACTTTCTATTCCTGATAATTTAACATTTGCTGGAGAAAAAGTTCCGTTAAATGATTTTGATGTAAAGGAAAGATACGACAGAGAATTACTCACTAATGTGTATTGGCAATCACAAACGTTATTAATTTTAAAACGTGCAAACAGATATTTTCCAACCATAAAATCTATTTTAGAAAGCAATGGAATTCCTGCCGATTTTAAATATTTGGCATTGGCCGAAAGTGGTCTGCAAAATGTGGTATCGCCAGCAGGAGCAACAGGCTTTTGGCAACTCTTGGATAAAACTGGAAAAGCTTATGGATTAGAAATTACCGATGAAGTAGATGAACGCTACCACTTTGAAAAATCAACCGAAGCTGCGTGTAAATATTTTAAAGAAGCATATAGCGAATTTAATAATTGGGCACTGGTAGCTGCATCATACAATATGGGAATTGATGGAGTAAAAAGACAATTGCAAGCACAAGGTGTAAATAATTATTATGATTTGTACTTGAATACAGAAACATCACGCTATGTATTGCGCACACTTGCACTTAAAGAAGTACTCGAACATCCCACAAAATACGGATTTAATTTTAGCCGAAAACAATTGTATGATGATATCCCCACCATAAAAGTGAAGGTAACTAAAACCATCCCCGACCTCGCAAAATTTGCTTTAGATAATGGAGCCAATTATAAACTATTGAAATTACTAAATCCCTGGTTGCGTAAATCAACGCTCACCGTTAAAGAGGGTAAAACATATTTTATATGCCTGCCAAAAGATAAAGTAACACAAACCGAACTGATTGAAAAAATAAGTAACGATACCATCGATTTATTAAACACGCATTTTAAAATGGTGGAAGAAGATGCAATAAGTGTGCTGGAGCATAAAATAGAAAAAGGCGAAACACTTTCTTCCATTGCAAAAAAATATAATGTGAGTGTAGCTGATATTCGTAAGTGGAATAATTTTACAGACGAACCTAAATTGGGTAGCGTTATTAAAATCAAAAATAAAATTGAAGAGTAATTTTATTCAACTACCAGCATAAAGATTGTTTCTCTTAATAAACTCTTCAACCGCTTCAGGTACTAAATATTTAATTGATTTACCCGCTTGCAGCATTTCTCTGATATAGGTTGAAGAAATATTTAACAACGGCACATCAAAAACTTTAATTTTGGATTGATTGGTAAAAAGCGGATTGCTATAATATCCTGCTCTTCGGTAAACAAAAATTTCGTGATGCATTAAAATGTCTTCATAGTTTTTCCAGAGATGAAAAGACTGCAAATTGTCTCCACCAATAATTGGGAAAAATGTATGTTCTGGTAATTGTTTTCTTAAATGTGCAAGTGTGTTTACTGTATATGAAGGTTTATTAAGATTAAACTCTACATCTGTAACTTCAAAATGAGAATTATTTTTTATGGCTAATTTTAACAATTCAATTCTCGCATTTTCATCTAACAGCTTATCATTTATTTTAAATGGATTTTGAGGTGAAACCACAAACCAAATTTTATCCAATTCGGTAAACTCAATAAAATAATCTGCTATTAATAAATGCCCGGTATGAACAGGATTGAAGGAGCCAAAAAATAAACCGATATTCATTCAGTAACTTATTGTTTTAAAAAACTGTTTACCAAATTCTCTGCTTCTTGCAAGGCCGTTTTTAATGCATCATTCACAATCACTTTTTCAAATTTATTTTCATATTCTAATTCGTGAACAGCTTTTTCAATACGCATTTTCAAGGTTTCCTCTGTTTCAGTTGAACGATCTCGTAACCTCATTTCTAATGATTGCACGCTTGGAGGTTTTACAAAAACGGCTAATGCTTTTTCTCCAAAATATTTTTTAATATTCAATCCACCTTCCACATCCACATCAAAAATTACTACTTTATTTTCTGCCCAAATTTTTTCCACTTCCGATTTAAGTGTGCCATAAAAATTTCCACCATACACTTCTTCATATTCCAAAAATTCTCCCTGTAAAATTTTGTGTTTGAAATCAGAAATCGATAGAAAATAATAATCTTTTCCATGCACTTCATTTTCTCTTTGCACACGTGTGCATGCACTTACGGAAAAAGCCAACCGCTGGTCGATAGATAACAAATGTTTTACAATGGTGGTTTTTCCACTTCCTGAAGGCGCACAAAAAATGATTACTTTATTTTTGCTGCTCATCGTGTATTATAAAATATTATTGATTTGTTCTTTAATTTTTTCCAACTCATCTTTCATCTCTACCACCCTTTGTTGAATTTTAAAGTGATTGGCTTTCGCCCCAAGTGTGTTTATTTCTCTTCCCATTTCTTGGGCAATAAATCCTAATTTTTTTCCTGATGATTTAACATTCATCGTATCTAAAAAATAATTACAATGATTGATTAAACGAGATTTTTCTTCAGATACATCAAGCTTCTCTAAATAATAGATGAGCTCTTGTTCAAACCTGTTTTTATCAAAATTATTTTCCTGAAGTTGGGTAATTTCGGCAGTAATTTTGGTGCGAATTGTTTCCATTCTTTCGGGATCCATTTCTTCCACTTCTTTTACCAAACGCAAAATAGCTTGAGTCATTCTCATCAATTCTTCCGAAAGCATTTCGCCTTCTTTCATTCTAAATTTTTCAAAATCAATGAACGCTTCATTCAACACTTCCATCAATGCTTTATTATCTTCTTCGGTATTCTCTTCTTCCACTATTTGAAACAAATTTGGAATAGATAAAATACTTTGTGAGAGAGCAGCTTGATCTAAATTATATTCTTTACTTAATTCAGATAACTCGTTGAGGTAATAACGCGCAACTTCTTTGTTGATAGGAAGAATTTTATCTTCAGCTCTTTTAAAAGTAACGTTAACGGAAATATGGCAACTGCCTCGTTCAACCAATTTACTTAGGTCTCTACGCAGTTCAAGATCCTTGTTTTGCCAAACTTTAGGCAAGCGTAAATTGAGTTCCAAAAATTTATTGTTGAGGGCTTTAAATTCGGCTTTAATCGCATAGCGATCTGTTTCCACTTCTGCTTGACCGTAGCCGGTCATTGATCTTAACATAGTCGTTTTCTTTCGGCAAATGTATACTAATTTAACAATGTGCAGATGATTTGAAAAATTATTTATGTGGCACTCGGCATATCTTCTCTATATACTTTTATCAATGCACTTGATGCTTTAATTTTATTCATCAACTCTTCCAATTGATTGGTATCATAAACCTCCAATTCAATTGAACCTTCAAACATTCCTTCTTTTGAAGATACACTTATTGCGTGCATATTTATTTGTAATTGCTTTGAAATAATATCTGCAATGGTACTTACAATTCCAACGCTATCAATTCCGGAAACTTTAATATTGGTGATAAATGCTTGCGATTTATCCAATGATGAATTGGCCCATTTTGCCTTGATTATTCGATACCCATAATTAGACATTAAGCTAATGGCATTGGTACAATTTGTTCGATGAATTTTTACGCCTTCGCCCACCGTTACAAAACCAAAAATATCATCTCCAGGAATGGGACTGCAACATTTTGCAAACGAATATGGCAAGTCAATATCATCACCAATAATTACTGCATCTTTTGCAAAATTACCCGATACTTTGTGTTCCTTTTTATGGGCTTGTTGTTGCGATTCTTCTTGCTTGCGGGCTTTAGTGTATTCAATAATTTCGGCAATATTGAGTTTTGTTTTATCAATCTTTTCGGTAGCAATTTGAAAGTATAATTCTGATACCGTTGGCAGTTTAAAATAATGCAACAAGGGAAGTAAATTTTCGCTGTTAAAAGTAATTTTATCTTGCTTAAATTTTCGCTCCAAAATCTCTTTTCCCATTTGTGAGGAACGCATTTTTTCTTGCTTCTGATAATCCCTGATTTTTGCTTTTGCTTTTGCAGTAACCACAAAATGTAACCAGTCTTCTTTTGGAGTTTGTTTGGTTGAAGTTAAAATTTCTACTTGATCTCCATTTGATAATTGATGATTGAGCGGCACTAATTTATTATTTACTTTTCCGCCAATACATTTCCCGCCTAACTCAGAGTGAATATCAAATGCAAAATCTAAAATGGTAGCATTAAATGGAAGCTTACGCAAATCACCTTTTGGGGTAAACACAAAAATCTCGTCCGAAAATAAATTGAGTTTAAAATCATCTAAAAAATCCAATGCGTTTGACTCAGGGTTTTCTAAAATTTCTCTCACTTTTGATAACCATTCTTCCAATCCTCCATCACTGGGCTGTGCTTCTTTATCTTTATATTTCCAATGTGCCGCATATCCCTTTTCTGCAATTTCATCCATACGCTTAGTTCTAATTTGCACTTCCACCCATTTTCCTTTTGGTCCCATCACAGTGGTGTGCAAACTTTCATATCCGTTTCCTTTTGGAGTAGAAACCCAATCACGTAAACGATCGGGATTTGGCTTATAAAAATCCGTTACTATGGAATATACTTTCCAGCAATCCGATTTTTCGTTTTCAATTTCAGAATCAATAATTACTCTGATGGCAAACAAATCATACACCTCATCAAAAGGTATATTTTGTTTTTTCATTTTATTTAAAATAGAGTGAATAGATTTGGGTCTACCTTTTATTTCAAACTTTAAGCCTTGCTCCAATAAATTTTCTTGAAGAGGTTCAATAAATTGCTTAATGTATTTGTTACGTTGGCTTTTCGTTTCTTGTAATTTCTCTTTTACAAAATTGTAATTTTCGGCTTCTAAATATTTTGTAGCCAAATCTTCCAACTCCGTTTTAATTGCATATAAACCTAAGCGATGTGCAAGTGGGGCATACACATATAAAGTTTCTGAGGCTATTTTTAATTGTGATTTAGCCGACATGGAGTCGAGTGTGCGCATGTTATGCAGTCTATCAGCCAATTTGATAAGAATCACTCTCACATCATCACTCAAAGTAAGCAGCATTTTTTTAAAATTCTCAGCCTGCATGCTTTTATCTTGCTGATCAAAAACACCACCAATTTTTGTAAGTCCATCAATAATTACAGCCACACGATCTCCAAAATTTAATCGCACTACATCAAGCGTAATATGAGTATCCTCAACGGTATCATGTAATAAAGCACAAACAATTGAAGTGGTTCCCAAACCAATTTCTTCGGCACAAATTTGAGCCACAGCCAATGGATGAAGAATATAGGGTTCACCAGATTTTCTGCGCATGTGTTTGTGCGCATCCAACGATAAATTAAACGCTTCACGAATAAGTTTTTTATCGCCTTTTTCAAGTGTTCCTTTACAAGCTTTTAAAAGGTTACGATAGGCAGTAACGATTGCTTGATTTTCTTTTTCCGTATCTATTTCTGTATGCATACACAACAATAATAAAACGAATTTATCTTATTGATTTGAACTTTTGGGAAATATGAAAAAATAAATACCTTTGCCTCCCTTTTGAGTAAAAGATAATTAAAAAACTTTTTTCAAAGATGCGCATGTGGCGTAATTGGTAGCCGTGCCAGACTTAGGATCTGGTGCCGCAAGGCGTGGGGGTTCGAGTCCCTCCATGCGCACATTTAACAAACACCAAAATAAGACTGAGTAATCGGTCTTATTTTATTTAAAACAAAAAACGATGAACGTTACGATTGAAAACAAAGATGCTCTAAACGCTACCATTTCTGTAAATGTTGCCAGCGCAGATTATGCACCCGAAATTGATAAACAATTAAAAAACTACCAGCACAAGGCAAATGTTCCAGGATTTCGCCCAGGTAAAATTCCAAAATCAATGATTGAAAAAATGTTTGGAACAACCGTTTTGTTAGAGGCTGTAAACTCTGTAGCTTCAAGAGGTTTGTTTGATTATATTGATGCACAAAAATTAAATATTCTTGGTCAGCCTGTGCTTTCTGATGATAGTAAAATTGACGAATTAGCTAAAGATAAAGACTATACATTTAAGTTTGATATCGGTTTATCACCTGATTTAAAATTGAACATTTCTGCTCAAGATAAATTTACAAAATACGCTGTTGTTATTGATGATAAAATGATTGATGAAGAATTGGACAGAATGAAAAAACGTTTTGGCACATTATCAGATGTAGAAACTGCCGGAGATAATGATATGGTGTATTGCAGTTTTGATGAGTTGGATGAAGCAGGAACTATTTTGGAAGGTGGTGCTCATACAGATTCTGCTCCTGTATTAACTTCAACCATAAAAAATGATACACTCAAAAAACAATTTATCGGAATTAAAAAAGGTGCAGAGTTTATTGTAAATATTTTTGATTTGTTTGAAAACAACGAAACAGAAATTTCGCATGTTTTAGGCGTTCAAAAAGTAGGCGTAAATGATTTGGGACCAAACTTTAAATTGAATGTTATTGATATCAAACAAAATGCGGAAGCTGAATTAAATCAAGAACTATTTGATAAAGCCTACGAGCCCGGAACAGTTAATTCTATTGAAGAGTTAAAAGAAAAAATTAAAGAAGAATTAGCAGGATATTTTAACGGACAAACAGAACATTTATTTGAGCACGAATTGGTTGATTCATTAGTAGCTAAGCAAAATATTGAATTGCCTGATGCATTTTTAAAGCGTTGGATGTTGGATAGACATTCGGATAAATTTACGGCTGAAAATATTGATCACGGATACATTCATGAAGCCGAATATTTACGCAATCATTTATTTGAAGAAAAATTGTTAGCCGAAAACAACGTGAAAATTGAAGAGCAAGATATTCGTGAAGCAGCTATTAATTATACCAAAAGTATGTTTGGAGCTTATGGAACTGCTGGGCTAAATGATGAGTTATTAAACAGTATTATCGAACCCAGTTTAAAGAAAGATGATTACCGCTCAAAAATGGTAAACTTGGCTGTGTCTAATAAAGTTCGTGCTATTGTAAAATCATTAATTACTATTGAAACTAAGGACGTTTCGGCTGATGAGTTTGTGAAATTAGTTACCAATCACAACCAAAAACATCACCAACACAACCATTAGGATTGATTCTGAATAGCTTTAAAAGCCGTGTAAAGTAATTTACGCGGCTTTTTTTTAGTGTTTGAGTGGTGGAAAAAACAGCATTAAATACTGAATATTTATCTGAATACAGCAAAACCCTATCTTACCTATACCATAAGTGTTTTCAACTAACCACATGCGTTGCAAAACAATTAACACATACATTCTGCAATAAGTATAAATTAATTATTACACACATTAAATTGATCTAATATTTGCACAAGAAATTATTGCATTTTTAATGTTTAAACACATACGCATTTTATTTATTCTTTTTATCATTGGTCTTTCACAAAAGGGCTTCTCAACAACAATAACCTCAGCAAATGCTGGAGGTAATTGGTCTGTTGGTACAACTTGGGTTGGAAATACCGTTCCTTCAAATTCTGATGATGTAATTATAAACAGCAATGTTTCTGTTAATGCAAATTATACATGCGGAAGTTTAGTAATTAACAGTGGAAAAACTTTAACTATCAATTCAGGGTTCACATTAACAATAAACTATAACCTGTATGCTACTGCAGTTTTAAATAGCGGAACGCTTACTTTTCAGAATGGTGGAAATAATAAGCTATCCATACAAACAAACAATTATATTTCTTCAGCCTTCACAAATAGCGGAACTTTTGCATCAGGAACGGGAACTTTTGAAATTAAAGGATCAAGCAATACACTATCCGTATCTGGAACATGCGCATTTTATAATGTATCATGTGATAATGTGCAACAGATGGATTTCGGAAATAATTGTACTTTTAATGGCAGTGGTTTGGTTACGTTTTCAAATGCAAATCAAACTACCGTTTCCGGAACATTATCTTTTACAAACGTTACTTGCACAAATATTGCTACCATGCAATTTAGTGGTAGCAGCACAACCATTAATGGAACACTTAGATTAAACAATTCAACTGTTACGGGTGGTTATCCAACATATGCTTCAGCGGCAACATTAGAGTTAAATACAACAATCAATATTAACGGAAATGATTATGATTGGCCAACAGGAAATGGAAATAATGTGCCACCAAATGTTTCAATAGTAGGAGGAAATGTTCAATTACAAAATGGAAATAGATATATAAAAAAAACATTATCTGTTTTAAGTGGTGCCATTTTTAATGGGGGATCTGCTTGCTTTACTTTGCCATCAACATTTACTTCAATAACAAATATCGGAACAATAACTTTGGGTGGAATTGATGTGTTGAATGGGGCCACTTGGAATGTAAATGCAAACTATACAATTAGCACATTGCAAATTGAAAACGGAGGGATAGTTAATGCAAATTCATATACATTAACCATGAATGCTGCCATTAATAATTGTAATAGTGTGAATGGAATTATGGAAGTGAAAACGGGTGGTACATTTAACTCTGGAAGCGGTAATGTAACTTTTATACCTCCTTATTATATGCCTGTAACAGGAGCAATTACTTTTAATAATATTTCTGTTCAAGGATCTAATACGATAAATATCCCTACAACAGGAGCAATTACAGTTAATGGTAATTTAAATATTGCTTCGGGTAGTACAGTAAATAATCCTGGTTATATAAATTTTCCAACAACATCAAGTGTTACTAATAATGGAACACAATCAGGAACACTAGTGCCAACTTCAGTTCCAGTAGTTACAGTTGCAAGTGGGAATTCTGGAGGCGGCTCTATTGCTGCATCAAGATGGACAGTATTAAGCCCAACTGTTTACAACGTAACAAGCAATATTACTTTTACAGGCACCCCAAAAATTGTGACTATACAATCAGGTGCCGAAATGGTACTTGGAAATTATACCATTACTTGTGATAGTGTTTATTTATACGGTAAAGTAACTATTACTAATTCTGCAGGATTAAGCGGTACTTTTGGTTCGGCTGCAATTGTAATTGCATCAGGATCTACCATTCAATATAGTGCAAATAGTGGAAGTCAAACTATCACATCATCTACCAATTATCCAAACCTTCAGTTGAGTGGAAACGCAACCAAATTATTTGGGGCATCAACATATAATATTTCTGGAGATTTAACATATACTGGTACAACGCCAACATTTGCTGCGGGCAATACAATTAATTTTAACGGCACAACACAAAATATTACGGGTGCTCCATTTGTAAATTTAACGTGTTCAAATAGTGGCACAAAAACACTAACAAGTACTGCAAATGTTACAGGAATTGTTACCGTATCGGGTTCGGCCGTATTAGCATCTGGTGGAAATTTAGTGTTGGTATCCAACTCCACAGGAACTGCTGCTGTGGCTTCATTAAGTGGCTCTGCCGATATCACCGGAAGTGTAGTGGCACAAAGATATATTCCTGCTGATGGCAGAAAATGGAGATTCATTTCATCACCAGTTAGCGGAACTACATTTGCTTCGAGTTGGCAAAATCAAATTCATATTACAGGGCCAGGAACTGGAGGCTCTTTAGGCACAACAAATTCAAATGGTTTTGATTGGACACAATCTGCATCACCAGGAGTGTATACCTACAACGAAAATCTTACAGGAAGTATGAATAATCGTTGGGTTACAATTCCGAATACAAGTACAACAATTATAAGCGGAAAAGGATACCGCGTATTTGTGAGAGGTGATAGAGCGTTACAAGGAAATACACTTCTCAACGGCTCAAACTATACTCCACTTGCTGTTACTATGGCTGCTACTTCAACATTAAATAAAGGACAAATAAATGTGAGCTTAACTTGTTCAAATGGATGTGGTGCAAGTGATGGTTGGAACTTAGTTGGAAACCCATATCCGTCTGCTATTGATTGGAATAATAGCTCTTGGGTTTCTGCACGCAGTGGTAATATTGGTTCAACTATTTATGTTTTTAATCCATACAATAACCAATGGTCGTCATGGAATTCACTTGCGGGTGGAGTTAACCAAGGGTCGAATATTATTGGATCAGGTCAGGCATTTTTTGTAAAAATTTCTGGAACAGCTACACTTTCATTTCAAGAAAGCTATAAATCAACAAATCTTTCAACCGGATTATTTGGAAAAACGTCTTCTACATTTTCTAATAATTTACACGTTCAATTAAACGATACACTGATGTTGGATGAAACAGTTGTGTACTTTAATAATACGGCAACCAAAAATGTAGAAGAACCTTATGATGGAGTTAAACCAAGTGTTTCGGGAAATAGTATTTCATCATATACATCGGTAAATAATACACCTTTAATGTTTAATGGAATTCCTTCGCCTGCCACAACAACAACTGATACCGTTTATTTATATACTGCATTTTATTCCGTTACAAAATCATTCAATCTAACTTTTAAAGGAGTAAGTTCATTCACCAATAATATTTTTTTGTATTTGTATGATAAATATACCTCTTCTATTTTATTACTAAATGATACTGCTCAATATGCGTTTTCAACTAGTGCAACTGATAGTGCTTCATATAGTTCAAATCGCTTTAGTATTATTTTTGCAAATGGAACATCACTGCCCGTTTCACTCACTTCATTTACTGCCGCAAAAACAAATGATGAAAAAGTAAATTTAAAATGGACTACTTCATCAGAAATAAATAGCCATTATTTTATTGTTGAAAAAAGCTCAAATGGACTAGATTTTTCTGAGTTGGATAATATTAAATCAGCAGGTAACTCAAGCAAAGTAAATCAATACACAACCACGGATAATAAACCATTTAATGGCGTAAATTATTACAGACTTAAACAAGTTGATATGGATGGTTCATATACTTACAGCAATGTGGTGGCCATTAACTTTGCATACCAAGTGCACAGCTCAATTAGTATTTTTCCTATACCTGCAAAAGAAGAATTGACCATTTCATTTAAAGACAATAATCAATCATTTGCATCCATTGAAATTATAGATATACTTGGTAAAAAAATGTTTCATGAAGGTTTAAAATTTGAATCACAAAACAGCAGCTACACAGTTAATATTTCATCTTTAACTGATGGGATATATTTTTTCAGCATCCTATACGATGATGGTACTTCAGAAAAAATTAAATTTCTAAAAAAGTAAATCCCTAATCCCTGCCACATCAGCACAAATAATTTTTTTGGCAAAACAATTGTGCCTTTCAAAGCATTTATTACTTTTGATTAAACACCTTAACAAATTATGGACGGAAAAGAATTTAGAAAGTATGCGATAAAGCATAAAGGCATCAGTAGTTTACATGTTGATGCTTACATGGAAAGTTCGGTTGAAGGAATGACTCGTACAGTTATTGAAGAGCGACCAATGAACTTTAGAGAGATTGACGTTTTTTCACGATTGATGGCAGACCGTATTATTTTTCTCGGAATGCCTATTGATGATTATGTTGCCAATATTGTTCAAGCACAAATGTTATTTTTGGATTCAATGGATGCGCGTAGAGATATTCAAATGTATATCAATTCACCAGGTGGTTCTGTATATGCAGGGTTAGGAATTTATGATACCATGCAATGGATTAATCCTGATGTAGCAACTATTTGTACAGGGTTAGCCGCTTCAATGGGAGCGGTGCTGCAATGCGCAGGTGCTGCAGGTAAACGTACCGCACTAAAGCATGCACGCATTATGATTCATCAACCACTTGGTGGAGCACAAGGACAAGCATCTGATATTGCAATTACAGCTCGTGAAATTCAAAAATTGAAAAAAGAGTTATACGATATTATCTCCACACATAGTGGTCATCCATTTGAAAAAGTGCAAGCGGATAGTGACCGTGATTATTGGATGACGGCAGAAGAGGCAAAAGCTTACGGAATGATTGATGATGTTTTGGTTAAAAACAAAAACATCGAAAAGAAATAATTCAATTAAAAACTAAATGGAAAGAGGGAACAGTGATGTTCTCTCTTTTTTATTTTACTTTGTACTTTACATTAGAGAATAAGAAGATGGCCAAAGAAGAAAAATGTTCGTTTTGCGGACGAAATAAAGCAGACACAGAATACCTCATTTCGGGTATCTCTGCTTTTATATGTGATAATTGTATCGATCAAGCTTTTAAGTTAGTGCACGAAGATTTAGGCAAAGAAAAAACGCCAAAATTTGAAGGCTCTCTTTTAAAACCAAAAGAAATAAAAGAACATTTAGATGAATATGTAATTGGACAATACGAAGCCAAAAAAGTATTAAGTGTTGCCGTTTACAATCACTTTAAACGCATCATGAATAAAACAATTGGCAACGATGTTGAGTTGGAAAAATCGAACATACTTTTGATTGGAGAAACGGGAACCGGAAAAACACTACTCGCAAAAACTTTAGCAAAAATTTTAAAAGTTCCTTTTTGTATTGCTGATGCAACAGTGCTTACCGAAGCAGGTTACGTTGGCGAAGATGTAGAAAGCATTTTATCGAGATTATTACAAGCTGCAAATTATGATGTGACCGCTGCCGAACGTGGTATTATTTATATTGATGAAATTGATAAAATCTCTCGTAAAAGTGATAACCCAAGCATTACTCGTGATGTAAGTGGAGAAGGTGTTCAACAAGCGTTACTTAAAATTTTAGAAGGCACAATTGCCAATGTTCCACCTCAAGGAGGAAGGAAGCACCCAGAACAAAAAATGGTTCAAATTAATACCGAAAATATTTTATTTATTTGTGGAGGAGCATTTGAAGGAATTGATAAAATTATTGCTCGCAGGTTACAAACTCAAGCTATCGGTTTTAATTTAAAAGGGTTGGATATTGATGCAAGTGATAGTGCAACATTATTACAATATGTTTCTCCTGCCGATTTAAAAACGTATGGCTTAATTCCTGAAATTATCGGAAGAATTCCAGTTCATTGTCATCTAAATCCACTTGATAAAGAAGCACTAAAAAATATTCTTACACAACCTAAAAATGCGCTAATAAAACAATACATAAAATTGTTTGAAATAGAGGGCATTAAATTAATTGTGGATGATGAAGTGATTGATATCATTGTTGAAAAAGCATTTGAATATAAACTCGGTGCTCGTGGTTTACGCAGTATTTGTGAAGCCATTATGATTGATTATATGTATGATATGCCTTCAAAAAAGGAAGTAAAAGAATTGCATCTTTCGTTGCATTTTGCTGCCGAAAAAATTGATCAACTCAAATTAAAAAGTTTGAAAGCAGCCTAATTTTTAACACACTTTTTATTTTATCTTGATATGTCATCACACCATATTGTAAAAGATGGACAAGAACCTGCACTCATCATTGCAAATGGAGAGGCTTGTTCGTTTGAGTTACTTCAACAATTGTTAGAATGGAGCCCGTATGTGGTGGTTTTAGACGGAGCCATCAACAGAGTAAAAGATTTAGGAATAAAAATAGATGTTTTATTAGGCGATTTTGATAGCCATAACCATGCGATGGAATTGGTAAAAGATCAAATGCCTGTTGAAGTTATTTATGCACCCGATCAAAATAAAACCGACTTACATAAAGGCATTGAATTTTTAATTTCAAAAAAATATACCCATGTAAATATTGTTTGGGCAACGGGCAAACGGGCCGATCATTCATTAAGCAATATGACAGATATTGTGCGGTATAAAAATCAAATAAATATAGTGATGATTGATAACCATTCACGCATTTATTGCCTTCCTAAAAAGTTTGAAAAATGGTATGTTAAAGGTTCAAATATTTCATTGATGCCTGTTGGAAAAGTGAGCGGATTAACCACTCACGGATTAAAATATAATCTTCACAACGAAGAGTTAAATATTGGCTACAAAACAAGCAGTAGCAACGAAACTTTAGAAGATGGAATAATAAAAATTGAATACAGTGAAGGAGATTTATTGATGATGGAATGTGTTGATTGATAACTTACAGAGGCCCTGTTTTTATCGAAGAGTAGTACATCAAATTATTATTTTCTAATCAAAAAATATTTATTTTCTTCTACAATAAAAAAGCGTTACAAGAAACTGTAACGCTTTTTTTAAGTATCAAAAAATCAATTAAGATTCACGTCTTTTTCTTGGAGGTGCATCACCATCACGTCTTTTACGTTCGCCACCACCAAAAGGTTTGCGCTCGCTACTTCCGCTTGTATTTGGAGTTCTTCTCTCGCCACCACCTTCGCCATAACTTTTACGTTCGCTGCTTCCACTTGTGCTATAGCTTTTGCGTTCACCACTGCCACCATAACTTTTTCTCTCTCCACTACCGTAGCTTTTACGTTCACCACTGCCACTTCCACTGCTGCTATAGCTTTTGCGTTCCCCTCCGCCTCCACCGCCATAACTTTTTCTCTCTCCCCCACCATAGCTTCTTCGTTCACCCCCACCACTTCCACTTCTATCACCACCACCATATCCACCTCGGCTGCCTTCACGTCTTCTGCCGCCACCACCTTCAGGTCTATCGCCCGAAACTTCAATTCTTACAGGTCTTTCGTTATAAGTTGATCCGTTTACTGCATTTATTAATTGCTCAACAAATTCGTCTTCTACATTTAAAAATGAATATACCCCTTTAACTTCAACACCTTCAACTGCTTTAGGAGGAACACCGCTTGTGTTTGTTACCAAATCTTTTAAAGATGCAGTAGTTAAACCATCTTTTGAACCAATGCTAATGAATAAACGTTTGCCACGAGCCCTGCTTGAACTTGCACCTGCCACATCTCTATCTCTGGTTGAGCGTTCGCGTTCAGTTGCATTTAAGTCAGGTCCGGTTAAGTATTCATTTGAGAATCTTTTTAACTCTAACGACAATACTTTTTTAATTAAATCAACCTTGGTGTGGCTATCTAATTCTTCTAAAGCAGTCATTACATTTTCATCAAAAATACCTTCTTCGATTTCTGTTTTTTCAATGGTTTGAAGAAATGCCAATAGTTTTTTATCACGCACTTCGGTAGCCGAAGGAATAAGAATACGGTTGAATTTTACTCCAGTTAATTTTTCAATTTCCTTTAAGCGGTATGCTTCGCGCATATTTAATAAAGTGAATGAAACTCCTTTTTTACCCGCACGACCTGTACGTCCACTTCGGTGTGTATAATATTCAATATCATCTGGTAAATGGTAATGAATAACGTGTGTTAATCCATCCACATCAATTCCACGAGCTGCTACATCTGTAGCTAATAATATTTTGATGGCATGATGACGGAAGCGTGTCATCACCTTTTCACGTTGTTGCTGGCTTAAATCTCCATGCAAACAATCGGCATTGTATCCATCACGAATTAATTTATCGGATATATCCTGAGTTTCGTGTTTGGTGGTACAAAAAATAATTCCGTAGAAATTATCACTGGTAAAATCGAGCACACGTTTAAGTGCAGCAATTTTATCTTTAGCATGAACAACTGCGTATTCATGTAATATATTTTCATTACCTGAATTCTTTTTTCCAACGGTTATTTCAACCGGATTTTTTAAGTAACGTTCGGCTATTTGGCGTACTTGTTTACTCATTGTAGCGCTAAATAGGCATACACGTTTTTCGATAGGTGTTACAGAAAGTATTTCTTCAATATCTTCTCTAAAACCCATATTGAGCATTTCATCTGCTTCATCTAAAACCACAAAACTTACGTCTTGGATTTTAACCGCCTTGCGGCTCATTAAATCCATTAAACGACCAGGAGTAGCCACAATAATTTGTGCTCCGCGTTTTAACTGATCAATTTGTTGTGTGATACTTGAACCTCCATAAACAGAAACAATGTTTACGTTAGAGAGGAACTTACTGTAGCTTGCCAAATCGCGAGAAATCTGAACACAGAGTTCGCGGGTGGGGCAAATGATAAGAGCTTGTGTAGTTTTGTTAGTAAAATCTACTTTGTTTAAGATTGGTAAACCAAATGCGGCAGTTTTTCCTGTGCCGGTTTGTGCTAAACCTAAAATGTCGCTTTCGGTCTCTAAAAATACAGGAATGGACTGTTCCTGAATGGGAGTGGGGTTAATGTAGCCCAACTCTGAGATAGCGCTTAGAACGGACGTGTTCAAGCCTAATTGTTCAAATGTTGTCAAATTACGATTTATGTTTATTAATGAGCGGCAAATGTAAACCAATTAGTTGAGAGTGCCGCATAATCAAATAAATAGCTTTAAAAAACATCATCTATATGGTTTAAATTAATTGGAAGAAATGGTGTTTGTTGAAAGTGGTTTTCATATACTTCCCATACATGAGCTATACACTATCCATACATGAGCCATACATGGAGTGACCACTTTTTGTGCACTCAAAAGTTAATCATACAGAAACTAACTTATCAGCAGAAGTATTAATCATCAAAATCATTTCTATTAAACGTTCCGTTTTTTTAAGAAATGGAACGTTTATATTTTACCTCCCACCACAACTGTTGAACGATACTGTTTTACATCACCGGTTAAATTAAACACTTCAAAATATACTACATAAATTCCTATTGGAACTTTTGTATTTTTATCAGTAATGCCATTCCAACTATATGTTCCGTTTGATCCTAAAAGTTCGTTATGCAAAACTTGCTTTACTAAAACTCCTTTCGAATCATAAATAAATAAGTTTCCTGTGTAACCACTTTCATCAAATGTGTAGGAAAAATTTACAATATCTTTATATCCATCATCATCAGGTGAAAAAACTTCTGGTTCTACAAATAAATGATTTCCGTTTGTGCGTGTTTCTACAAATTGTGAATTTCGGTATGCAGGTGTTGCATTTACTTGAGTTGCTGCCGATGTCCAATTGCTTCTATCTGTTGTTGGTCTATTAAAATCAATGCGCTCTAAGCTCACTCCATCTTTATTATCCAATAAGGGGAAGTGCATTTTATCATCATAATTAAATTGATCATAACGTTTTCCGGTTGCATCAATGAGTATAGCAACACCTTTATCATCATTAAATGAAGGTAAATTGCTTTGAATAAAATTTTGTATGTTGGGTGAAGAATATTGCTGTTTTAATACGTCAATATTTTCAGAAATTGCACAATAACTTTTCGGAAATAATAAAAATCCATCTGGCGTTATTGGATATATATCGTTAATTGAATTATCATCATTGGCGTTGGCAATAAATAATTTTTTTAAATCAATTACTTTATCGGTTCGGTTGTAAAGCTCCACAAAATCAAATCCTCCGCTGCGTGGGTTAAACAACAATTCGTTAATTACAATATCCATGCTGTCATAATTTTCGGGCAAACCAAAATCTGCATAATTATCATCCATTATTAAATTTCCTGCGCAATCTTTTATGCTATCAACCAAAATTCTATACACGTTTTTTACTTGAAAAGAATCAGTAAAGTTGGCAATAAATGAATTATAAAAAGCGGGTTGAAGATGAGCAGAACTTGATGAACCAATAAAGTTAATGTGTATGGTTGATGAGTTTATGATAGCAAAAGAATCGAGCGGTTCATTAAAAAATAGATTTACTTCATTATTATTTATAGGAAATGCCCGCAATAATTTTGGAGGCGTTTTATCTCTATTTAATGCATTTATTGAATTTGTTTTTCCGGGTGTTCCTCCACCATTATTTTTTGATGCACTCCAGTTTTCTTTTCCTGCACACGGATTTTTAGGGTCAATAATTTCTAAACTCCACCCTCCATTTTTTTTCACATTATCGTTGTACCAATCGCTCGTATAATTTATAGCATGAATAATTTTTCCGGATTCATTTTTTAGAATAATTGTTTCGCCATCATTATTTAATGATGGAAAATAGAGCACACCAAAAACAGCGGAAACAGTTTTAAAATCAGTTTGTGACGAGCTTGATGTGATGATAACAAAACTATCTGGTTTTAAAATATAATTTGGAAGTATCGCTTTAGAAACAGCATCTTCAATAGTCCAATTTTTTAATAAAATATTTTTAGTGCTCACATTATGCAGCTCAATATATTCATCATTTGGAAGTGCAATGGCGTGGGTTGGATTAACCATCAATTCATTTATTACAATATCATAAGCTTTGGCTGTATCGGGTAAAAAATATTCAAACGATTGAGGCAGATTGCGCAATGGATTTTGATTACAATCTTTTGCCCCACTTATTGAAAAAGTATATTTATTATTTGAAATAAATGAAGAAGTTGTTAGCGTTAACGAATCGATATTTGTGGTTGAAATAGTTTTTGACAAAACAGATACCCCTACATTAATAGCTGTATTGGCAATAGTTAGCGATAGGCTATCCATTTTTTCACTAAATAAAATAAGGAGTTGATTTTGTGTGGAGGGAAAAACAGAAACAAGTTGTGGAGGAATGGTATCTAATATTTTTGTCCATTGTGAATTTACTTTTCCCGGTGTTCCACCTGTTGAATTTGTAGATGCTGAAAAATTATTTTTGTCTTTACACACATCAAACGGGTTTTTCATTTCAATACTCCACCCTCCATCTTTTTTGGTATTATCGGCATACCAATTTAAATTATAATTAAGTTGATGAATGATATTTCCATTTTTATCTTTTAGCAAAATTAAATCGCCCGAATTATTTAAAGATGGAAAACTGTTTACACCAATTGATTTGCCAAATCCAACAAATAAAGGCAAGTTGGCTGATGAGCATACAATCAAAAAACTATCTGGCTTTAAATCAATAGTTGGAATTTGAGAAATCGTGGTTCCATCTGTGAGTGTCCACCCAGATAAATTAACAGTAAAATTTGTTCTATTATAAAGTTCAATAAATTCCTGATCGGGCAAACCAATAATTGGAGTTGGATCAGGAAAAAATTCACTGATTAGCACATCTTCTTTTTGCGGAATAAAAAAAAGAAATGGAACATTTTCTGATGAAA
The DNA here is from genome assembly GCA_025359805.1 of Bacteroidota bacterium. Lineage (GTDB taxonomy): Bacteria > Bacteroidota > Bacteroidia > UKL13-3 > UKL13-3 > CAIUEQ01. The sequence continues at coordinate 12,008 of JANYDU010000024.1, read as the reverse complement.
GTGTGTTAAAATTTAAATCGTTAATATTGGTAACTGTTAGTAAATAATTATTTCCATTTATAAAATTATTTTGAAATTGAACCACCAAAACGGCATTACTTCCTGCCTCAAAATTTGCATTAACAGCAATTCCTACATTATTATCTATAAAATAATTTGTTGTATTTATAGCAGTTGCTGCATCCACATCTTCCGAAAATTTTATGCGTAATGTATTTGCATTTATAATGTTTACCGAATCAACTATTGGTGGAGTGATATCAACAATAAATGAACCTGCATACACATCATCCAAAAAATAATTACTCACATTAGTTGATGTATATTTCACAAAGAACCCGCAAAAAATAGAAGTAATAAATTCTGCATCCGTTCCAGTTCCTTCCAATGCAAAATTACTTCCACCCAATGTATCCGAAAATAATTGCCAATTGCCCAATTTATCACGTAATACTTTTATGCGAACCATATTGGTTGCTTTTGAAACCGTAGATGCTCTACCTGCAATAATGCGCGTTTTTACCACTCCTTTTTGTTTGTAAAGTGTAATAGAATCAGTATTTCCAGTTACTCCACCAAACTGCACATAGTATCCATTTAGACTTCCTTTTAAATCCAATTGATCGGATGCTAAATAAAATCTGCAAAAATTTTGCGAGCTCGGACTCAAATTAAACTTTACCCAACATTGCCATTCTGCACTATCCATAAAATTACTTGCGGTTGCTAATGAAATATCTTTTGATGTGCCTAATGTTCCTTTGCTTTGCAATAGAAAAATAGAATTTACCTGAAACAATGAATCATCGCCAAACCATGCAGGGGTATTGGTAAAATTACCATCCGAAAAATGTTCAAAAATTTGAGCTTGCGCAACGCAAAAAACAGGAATGAGTATAAAAGTGAGTAGTTGTTTCATAACGTGAAAATATAAAAAGAACGAAAAAATCAAAAATGAATTTTCGGGTTGAACAACTATGCAACCGTAACACACCGTTTTCAATCCTAAAATAAAACTTGATGAATGTATTTTTTAATATGAAACTTAATGAAGATTTTCGCTGCTAAATGAACACAGATAATAATTTTGATTTAGATGAGCACACCAAGTTGCAATGGTATAAAATAGTGTTTAGCATGAAAAAAATGTTTGACAAAAAACCCGATATGAATGGAATGCTCTTTTTAATTGGTATGCGAGAGATTGGCGTAAACCGCGAATACAGTAAAGATGAAAAAATGGATTTGATGCACGTGGCTACTTGTAAGTTGTTGAGCTATGATGGATATTATACTTTTGAAAAAATAGATGAAGATGGTTGGCCACATTACACGCTTATTAGCAAACCCCCTTATACCGATTTGATGAACCAGGAAAATATTTTAAAACGATTGATTGTACAATATTTTGAAGAATCAGATTTGATTGATTAATATAACCACAGAAAATTTACTATGAAAAATATAACCAACAACATTTTTATTATTGCCACCATTACTTGTGCATTATTTATTAGCGCCACACAACCAAAGCCTAAACCTAAGCCAGCAGAAAAAAAGATAGAAGCAAAACCATCTCCAGCTCTTTCAACCAAAAATCAATATGTAGAAATTGAAACGGTATATGGTAACATGGTTTTAAAGTTATATAACGAAACACCCTTGCATCGAGATAACTTTATTAGCCTAATAAAAAACGGTTTTTATGATAGTTTAATTTTTCATCGTGTAATAAAAAATTTTATGATTCAAGGTGGAGATCCTGTTTCAAAATACGCTCCCGAAGGCACTCCAATTGGTGGAGGAGAAGTGGGTTACCGAATTCCTGAAGAAATGTATCCAACACTTATTCATAAACGCGGAGCACTTGCAGCAGCAAGAGACAATAATCCTCAAAAAGCATCAAGTGGTTGTCAGTTTTATATTGTAGATGGAAAAAAATATAATGGCATTGATTTAGAAAATTTACGAAACGGAATGAACTACAATATGAAAAATAAATTATTGCAAGATATTATGGCCACCGATTCTGTAAAAAATAAAGTAGATGATTATGTTGCCAGAGGAGATAAAAATGGATTACATACTTATATATTAAGTCTTCAACCCCGAGTGGATGAAATTTACAATACGATGGAAATGAAATTTACTCCTTTTCAAAGATCAGTTTATACCTCAATTGGAGGGGCTCCAAACTTAGATATGAATTATACCGTTTTTGGTGAATTGGTGGAAGGATTTAATGTGCTCGATTCAATTGCTTCTGTTAAAACCGGTGCAATGGATAGGCCATTAAATGATGTGAGAATGAAAATTAAATTGCTCAAATAAAGATGCGTTTTTCTCTTTTCATTTTTTTTTTATGGCTATCAATTTGTGCCCTTGCACAGCAAGAAACAGTTGTAAGCGGTCGCATATTTGACAAAAAAACCAACGAAGTAATTCCCTTTGTAAGCATTGGTTTTAAAGGCACAAAAATTGGAACCACTTCTGATTTTGAAGGAAATTTTATGTTAAAAACAACCCAGCGTGTAGATACTTTAATGATTACTTACGTTGGATACAAAACATACAAGAAAAAAATTAATTATGGAGAAAAACAAAACCTCACCATTATTCTTCAGGAACAAACAAATGATTTATATGAAGTAACAGTAAAACCAGGTGTTAACCCTGCATTGCGCATTATCAAAAAGGCACAAGAAATGCGTGATAAAAATAATCAGGAAAAACTTTTAGCATATGAATTTGACAGCTATAATAAGATAGATGTTTCGATGAGTAACATATCTGAAAAAATGAAAAATAATGTGGTATTTAAGCCCATCAAAGGTTTGCTTGATACCAACAATCAAATTATTAATGAAGAAGGAAAATATATACTCCCAATTTTTATCAGCGAAACCTATTCGCGCTTTTATCAAAACACAAATCCCTCTAAAACAAAAGAAATTGTGAAAGGAAGTAAAGTTACTGGAGTGGGTGTTACCGAAGGAAGTTACGTGGTTGATTTATTGGGCGCAAGTTTATTGCAATTTAATTTTAACCAAAATTGGCTACGCATTTTAGGTAAAGATTTTATCTCACCAATTGCAAGCGGAAGCAATAGTTATTATATTTATACTTTACTTGATTCGGTTGATATTGATGGGCAAAAATGTTATAAAATTAAATTAAATTTAAGGAGAGAAGAAGACCTTGGGTTTTTAGGAATGATATGGATAACGGATTCTACTTTTGCCTTAAAGAGAATTGATGCCGAAATTTCTCCATCAGCGAATTTGAACTTTGTTAGCCGATTAAAAATTCAACAAGAAATGGAACCAACATATTCTGGATTTTGGCTTCCTGTAAAAACTCGTATGGTATTTAATATTGCCGAACTCACTAAAAACACCAATGGATTTATCACAAAAATTTATCGCTCAAATTCTAATATCGAAATTAATAAAACTAAAGAATCTTCTTTTTTTGAAAACACATTTGAACGAGAAACGGATGCCTCAGAAAAGGATTCAACTTTTTGGAAAGAAGTTAGAAAAGAACCTTTTTCAAAAATTGAAACGCAAATGTTTAACATGATAGATTCTGTAAGAAAATTACCCGTTATCAAAAATTATCTCGATATCATTAGACTGGTATTGGACGGTCATTACAGAATTGGAAAATTAGATTGGGGACCCTACATTTTTTTAGTGGGCTATAATCAAGTGGAAGAAGCTCGTTTTCGTTTGGGGTTTAAAACCAATGCTTCGTTTTCAAAAAATTGGCAAATAAAAACCTACCTCGCTTATGGAACTAAAGATGAAAAATTTAAATACGGATTAGGCGTTGATCATATTCTCTCAAAACGTAAATGGACAACCATCGGAGCATCCTACAAAAATGATTACGATATTTTGGGAGTAACTGATAACTCAGGAAGTGCATTACAAGGAACAGGAACTTCAAATATTTTTGCTGCATTAAGTTTGGCATCACCTCAAGCACGTATTAATCATACCATTGATTATCGCATCAATTTTACCATACAACCCAAACGCGATTGGACGTTTCAAACAACTTTACAAAACACCTATTTTGATGCATTGGGAAACAGGCCCTATTTTTATTATAAAACCAATCCTAATTTGGCAACTACTTCTGATAATCTTGAAAAAAACTTTTTATATACGGCAGCAACTATTGAAGCTCGATATGCGTATAAAGAATTAATGATTGTACGTGGACTTGAACGTACACGTTTAGTGCGCGCAAAAGCACCAGTGGTAACACTTGCTTACACACATGGATTTAAAAATATTTTAGGGGGGCAATTTAATTTTGATAAAATTCAAATCAACTTTAACCAACATATTTCTACAGGCGTTTTTGGAAATGCTGATTATAATATTACCGTTGGAAAAATATTTGGTGCACTTCCATATCCTATTCTTGATGTATCAAAAGGAAATCAAACATTTTTATATGCCGAAAATAATTATAGCTTGATGAACTTATATGAGTTTGTTGCCGATGAATATATACATGCAAATTATGTTCAACATTTTGAAGGATTATTTACCAATAGAATTCCTTTACTCAAAAAATGGAAACTCAGAAATTTTGCTCTGGTAAAAACCGCTTACGGGCATTTAAGCCAAGAGAACAGAAACTTATACCCTGAAAAGGATAAAAATGGAACGCTCTTAACCCCACTAAATACATTTGCAAATAATCCGTATGTGGAAGTTGGTTATGGTTTTGAAAATATTTTTAGATTTTTTACGATTGGTTCATTTCACCGGCTTACCTACACGCAAGTAGACGAGCAACATTTATTTGAAAGAAAAAAAATTAGAACTTGGGGAATTAATTTAGGAGTACGTTTTACATTCTAAAATTATTTTTTTATTCCGTCTTTTATGGCATCCCAATACTCTTTTCCATATCCAACTAATATTTCATCACCAGCTTTTATAGTACGTGATGCAATGATATAAGCTCTGTTTTTTCTGATTTCGTATTTCGAATTATTTTTCATCCCTTCAACCCGCCCCATACCTGCTGCATCATTTGCGTAGCGCCCAAGCTCCCAAGGTGTGTGTTGCGCATCAATGCAATTTTTTGAATTGATAAAAAAATAGTAAGCACCATATCCTACTTGCTCTTCGTTTCTTTTTAAGCAGTCTTTCCAGGTAAGTTTTTCTCCTTCGTACTCACAAACTATTTCACCGCGTTTAATTTCTGTATCTGTCCACAAGCCTTTTCCCGCTTTGGGAATTTTAGATTTTTTTACATATAACATATTGCGCAAAGGTGCATTATTTATATGAGCCTTGATGAAAAAACTTTATCATGAAACTAATTTTTTATTGCGTAAAATTTACTCTTGTATTTTTAGGTTGTTAAGCACTTCAGAAAGTACTTCATGCCCCCCATCAAATTCTATAATTTTTGCGTTTAAATTATTCATCAATGAAAATATTTTTGTATGTTTTTCTTTACTGATGAGTTTGTCTTTTGTTCCGGTAATATAGGTAATGGGCAATGATTTTATTTTGGGTGAAATAGGCTCCAATAACTCGTTGGCAATTTCTCCTGCATAAACGATAAAATAATCCACTCTGTGTTGAGTAGCATGTATCCATCGTGATGCAGTTGCAACCCCTTGAGAAAACCCCAATACAATAATTTTTGCTTTTGTTTGATGGAGTTTTAAACTGGCATAAACAATATCAAGATAATGAATATAATCTGCAATTTCATTAAGCCGATCTTCGCTTGTCATCCATGATGCAGCAGGACTTCCACCAAAACCTTTTGCATAAAAACGGTTCAATGCTTCAGGAGCTATAATAAAATTTTTGCCATTATTTAATACATCAAAAGGCGCTATAAAATCTTTGGCTAATTGCGCATATCCGTGTAATACAATCCAAATTTTTTGCGTGTGTTCATCCAATTTTCCAAGTGTAAAATACCTTGCATTTTTTGTGGTTTGGATATGATTTTCTTTCATTGCTTAACATTAAGGTTTGATTCTATTATATAAAAGTGCATTCGTTTTTTAAATAGAATAACTCCTGTTTTTCCACTGCAACCTCACTGGAAAAAAATAAAACACCTGTGTAGAAAGTGCAACAGTAATGCTATACAATTCGTAGGAAATCAGGTAATCAAATGTTTTACTCACTTCCATTTTATTTTGTAGAATATAAACACTCACAGATTGCAGTGCCAATTTTATAAAATAAATAATGAGTGCTAATTTATAATTCCATATAAACACCACAACAATAGCTGGGGCAAACGCTCCGAACAAAGCAAAAAGCAACCACCAATAAAAAGGCAATTCCCGTGCTCCGATAAGCCAACGTTTACGCTGGTGCATCAGTTGATAAAAGTTTTTTATTGCTGCCGATTTATTGATTACATTTTTGTTTAAAATATTTTTTGTTTGCCATCCACGCTTGCGTACTTCTTTGTATAATTTATAATCTTCGGTAACCGAAAAATCCATGTTTTCATAACCACCCACATCCCAATACGCATTTTTATGGATAGCCATATTGTTTCCAACAGCAGTGCAATTCAATCCTAAATTAGCAAATCCTTTTAACAAGCCCATAAAATACATCCAGTCTATTTCCTGCATTCGGCCCATAGTTCCCTTATCTTCTACAATAGTAATTCCAGATACAATGGCCATTTGATGATCGTTAAAATAGTAAACAATTTCTCGTGCCCAGTTTTTGTTTACAGAAATATCGGCATCAGTAATTAAAAAAATTTCGCCAGTGGCTTTATGTGCAAGTTGTGCAAGTACATTTGCCTTTCCTCTTGCCTTACCCAATGTTTCAGAAATATTAGTTAGCGAAAATTGTGGTTTATTTTTTATAAAACTCTCAATAAGTTGTTGAGTATTATCATTGGATTGATCATTGCCAATTAATACTTGCAGCTTATTTATTGGATAGTTTAATTGAGCAATGGTTTTTAGGCAGTTAATAATGTTATGTTCTTCATTTCGGGCTGCAATCAGTATGGATACAAAAGGCAATTCATCATCCGTTAATTCTTTTTCGGGCTTATCATTTTCAAAAAATAATAAGCTGAAAATATTTATAAGCTGAACCAATGTGTATAGGCAAAGAATAGCAACGCTAAAATCAAACAGTATCTTTATCATAAACTTTTCATTTCGTATCCATTGTTATTCAAATATATTAACACTTGCGGTAACAATATTTTTAAATTCTTTTCGGCCTTTATACTATCATGAAAAACAATAACCGAACCTTTGCTAATATACTTTATTATTTTTTTGACGGCTTTATCTGTTTCTAAATTTGTATCGTAATCTCTGGTTAATAAACTCCACATAATCACACTGTATTTTTTTTTAAGGTGAAACCATTGTGACAGGGTAATTCTTCCATATGGTGGGCGGAATAATTTTGAAGGCAGCACTTGCGCACATTGTTCAATATTATCAAAATAAACTTCGTTATGTGTTTTCCACCCCTTTAAATGATTGAAAGAATGATTACCAACGGCATGTCCATGTTCCATTATTTTTTTGATAACATCAGGATATTTAACCACATTTTCTCCCACACAAAAAAAGGTAGCTTTAGCTTTAAATTTAGATAATTCACCTAAAACCCAATGGGTAATTTCAGGATGTGGCCCATCATCAAATGTTAAATACACAGCCTTGTCAGGTGTTTTAACCTTCCATGTAATTGAAGGAAGCATCCATTGTAAAAGTTGAGGTATTGTGTATTTAAACATTATTTTCGCTACAAATTATGAAAACGAAAATCGGTAATACTTTTAAATATTTTGTATGCTGCATGCTGATTTTATTTTGTGCGTCACAAAAAGTGAAAGCGCAAAAGTATTGGACATTGCAAGAATGTGTTGATATTGCCATCAAAAACAATATCACTGTTAAGCAGCGCGAACTCAGCAAAGAGAGTGTAAAGGCGGATGCATTGCAAACCAAAGCCGCCATTTTACCAAGTGTAAATGGTCAGGCAACACATATTTATCAAAATGGTTTTGCCATTAATCCAGTTACCAATACTGCACAATCAGATCTTACTTTTAGAAGTAATAACATATCGTTATCAGCAAACATGGTTTTGTTTAACGGCTTTCAACAAAGCAATAATATTCGTTTACAGGAAAGTAATTTAAAAGCAAGTAATCAGGATTTAGAGTCCACAAAAAACACCATTCGTTTGAGTGTTGCCAATGCCTATTTACAAGTGTTGATGAATGCAGAAATTTTAGGAAGAAATCAAATTCAAACAGAATCAACCAAGCAACAAATTACTAAGCAACAAAAATTGGTTGAACTTGGTGCTGCAAATAGAGTGAAGCTTCTTCAGTTAAAGGCGCAATTATCAAATGAAGAATTACAAATTGTAACCAGTCAAAATACTTTAGATCAATCTTATCTTTCGTTATGGCAATTTTTGAATATTGAAATTGATACTGCAAATAAAATTATCAAACCCGAACTTGATATTAACCAAATTAAAAATGAACTGCGAAGTGCTTCTCAGATTTATCAAGATTATTTAAACCAAAGTCCGGATGTGAAAGCAGCACAAATTCGTGTTCGCTCAGCCGAATTATCAAAATTTGTTGTCGAAGGCGGAAGAAGCGTGAGATTAAATATGAGTGCCGGCATAAGTTCTTTTTATTCTACACAAACACAGCAACCAACAGGAAGCCCCATTATGTTGGCAAGAACAATTGGGTATGATGCAAGCGGAAACCCTATTCAAATTTACTCTCCAACTTATACTTCTTTTGAAACCACCCCATTCAGCGATCAGTTTAATAGAAATCTTGGAAAAAATTTAGGCTTCACATTATCAGTTCCCATATTTAATGCCTGGCAGGTAAATACCAACGTACAAAAAGCAAAAATTAATGCATACAATGCGCACTTAACAGAAAAGCAAGTACAAAATGATTTGTATAAAAACATTACACAAGCACATCAGGATTTTACAGCAGCACAAAAAAATTATGAAGCCACCGAAAATAGTTTTGAGTCTAATAAAGAATCATTTTCATTAGCCGAAGGACAATTTAATTTAGGAGCTATTAGCACTGTAGATTATTTAAGTACAAAAAATGAATTTTTAAAAGCACAAGCATCATTTATACAAGCAAAATATCAATTGGTTTTTAGAAGAAAAGTACTCGACTTTTATATGGGAAAACCATTGAATTAAAGGATTCAAATAGTTGAAAATTTAAACATTGAAGAACATAAATTTTAATCTTCAGCATAAAAAGAAAAAACATGGCAACTAAAAAAAGTAATAAATGGATTTGGTATTTAGGCGGTGCAGTTGTTGCGCTTATCATATTTGTAATAGTAGCAAAAAATGCAGGTTGGATAGGCGGTTCCGAAGGAATTAAAGTGAGCATTGCCAAAGCCGAAAAGAAAATAATTATTGAAAGTGTTTCTGCAAATGGCAAAATTCAACCTGAGGTAGAAGTGAAAATGAGTTCGGATGTTTCGGGTGAAATAAAAGAGTTGTATGTGAAAGAAGGTGACTCTGTTTATGCCGGACAATTACTTGCACGAATAGATCCTGAATTGTACCAATCGGCAATGGATAGAAGTGAAGCATCTTTAAATAACTCTCGTGCCAATTATGCCAACTCAAAAGCGCGTTTATTACAATCGGAAGCAAAATTTAAAGAGATCGAATCGCAATTTGCTCGTAACAAAAAAATGTATGAGCAGAAATTAATTAGTGATGCAGAAATAGAAACAGCACGATCAACTTACGCATCCACAAAAGCAGATGTAGAGGCTGCAAAACAAAGTGTGATTGCAGCAGAGTTTACAGTAAAAAGTTTAGAGGCAGGTGTGCGCGAGGCCAAGAAAAATTTGACTAGAACAGAAATATTTGCTCCTGTAAATGGAATTGTTTCAAAACTAAATGTAGAGAAAGGTGAACGTGTTGTTGGAACATCGCAAATGGCAGGAACAGAAATGATGCGCATTGCCAATTTAAATGATATGGAAGTGAGTGTGGATGTAAATGAAAATGATATTGTAAAAGTAAGTTTGGGTGATACTGTTTTGATTGAAGTGGATGCCTACACAAACAGAAAATTTAAAGGCTTAGTGACCGAAGTAGCCAACTCAGCAACCACAACTACCGCAACCACATCTGATCAAGTAACAAATTTTGTGGTAAAAATTAGAATACTGCGTAGTTCATATGCTGATTTATTAGCTCGTGCAGGAAAAAAACGTGCGGTGTTCAGACCAGGAATGTCGGCATCTGTGGAGGTACAAACAGAAAATATAAAAGATGCCATTGCAGTTCCAATTGAAAGTGTAACAATCCGTAGTAAAAGTGATTTAGATTCAACCAAAACAAAAAAACGAATAGCTATTAAATCAAGTGATATTAAAAAGGATGATGAAATAGAAGTGGTATTTGTTTGTAAAGATGATGTACTGTCAATCCGTCAAGTAAAAACAGGAATTCAGGATGATAAATTTATTCAAATTATTTCGGGTGTAAATGATGGTGAAGAAATTGTAACCGGACCTTATAGTGCCATTTCAAAAACATTAAAAATGGGTGATAAAGTGAAAAAGGTTTCCAAAGAAGAATTGTTTGATATAAAAGCGGTAAACAAGAAGTAAGAAAATAGTTGGTAATATAATGCCTCCTATTTTTATATTTACAGCATGAACCAATTGCCAAAACGTATAGCAGTGCTGGGTGGCGGAAGCTGGGGAACAGCCATCACCAAAATGTTAAGTGAACATAAGCAAAGTGCAAATTCTCAAATCAGTGAATTACGTTGGTGGGTGCGCAGCCCCGAAACTGCCGAATATATTCGTACCAATAAACGCAATCCCAAATACATTAGCTCTGTTGAAATTCACACCAATATTGTACAAGTTACAAGTGATATTAAAGAGGTAATTAATAACTCCGATATTTTAGTTTTTGCAGTTCCATCGGCATTTTTAAAAGACGCATTATCAACCATCACCGCTGATGATTTAAAAGGCAAATTTATTGTTTCTGCCATTAAAGGTTTGCTGCCTCATAGCCGACAAATTGTGGCCGATTTTTTTCAAAATGAATTTGCTGTTCCTCATGAAAATTTACTAGTCATTTCTGGTCCTTGCCATGCCGAAGAAGTAGCTTCTGAAAAACTTTCTTATTTAACCATTGCAGGATTAAATGAAGATATGACAAACTATTTTGCATCACTTCTTGCTTGCCGATATATACGTACCATTATTTCTGTTGATATTACAGGCACTGAATATGGAGCGGTATTAAAAAATATTTATGCAGTGGCAAGCGGTATTTGTCATGGTGTTGGTTATGGTGATAATTTTCAGGCAGTATTAATTTCAAATGCCATTATAGAGATGGAGCGTTTTTTATATAAAGTTCACGCACATCCTCGCGAGATTAATCACTCTGCTTACCTTGGTGATTTATTGGTTACCTCTTATTCGCAACATAGCCGTAACCGCACATTTGGTAACATGATTGGAAAAGGATATTCGGTAAAAAATGCGCAATTGGAAATGAATATGATTGCCGAAGGATACTATGCTACCAAAAGTATGTTTGAACTAAACAAAGAAAAACTACATATTGATATGCCTATTGCCCAAGCGGTTTACAATATTATTTATAACAATCACCCAGTAAAACAAGAAATAGAATTGTTGAGTGAGAAGTTAATTTAAGAGAAGAATTAGGAGTGATAAGTAACCCTGTTTTTATTTTACCAAAGATAATTTTTGTGTTTGGATGATTTGATTGTTGGTATTGCTTATGCGCACAAAATATAAGCCTGCTGATACATCATTTAAATTAATTGTAGTGGAGTTTGTAAATGATAAAGATGGTGTTACTTGCTTTCCAGTTATATCATATAACTGCACCAAAAGTTTTTCTGTTGAGGAGGTTTGAATATTTACTTCTGTATTGGCAGGGTTGGGGTAAATA
>JANYDU010000013.1 GCA_025359805.1 Bacteroidota bacterium | reverse complement strand
TGAGTTCAGAAAGAGAAGGAGTATATATTGTGAGGGTAGAAGGAAATGGAAAATCGTACACCCAAAAAATGAATGTGGTGAAGTAAATAATATCAACACCAATCCAACAAAAAAGCAGACTTATTGGTCTGCTTTTTTGTTGGTTGAAAATGAGTTATAAGAAATAACTAGCGAAGATTTTTTTTGCAGTTTTAGCAAAAGGTATTGGGAAAAATAAATACGATTATTCTCTCCAAGGCAGCTCTCCAATATAGTGCATAAAACGTTGGATGCCTCTTGCTTTTCTATCAATATATTTGGAAGGTTTATTGGCTTGCCATTTTCGGGGATTGGGCAAACATGCAGCTATTAATGCGCTTTCGCGTGAAGTTAAATTGGTTGATGATTTATTAAAATATTCTTGTGATGCAGCCTCAATTCCATAAATTCCATCACCCATTTCAATAATATTTATATATACTTCTAAAATTCTTTTTTTTGTCCAAAGCAATTCCATACAAAGGGTAATACATACTTCCGGAGCTTTCCTAATCCAACTTCTTTTGGGTGTAAAAAATAAATTTTTAGCTGTTTGTTGTGAGATGGTACTTGCACCTCTTAATTTTTTTCCACGTTTTAAACCCCGCTCTAATGAGTTTTTTATTTGTTCGAAATCAAAACCATAATGCTGAATAAAATGAGCATCTTCAGAAGTGATTACAGCCAAACAAAATTTATCCGAAACATAATCAATACTCTTCCAACTTTTATGCAGTTTTAATGGTTTGCCGTCAATTGATTGTTCAATTAACCTAACAATATGTAATGGGGTTATTGGCACAGGAATAACCCTATAAAAAATAATAAATAAAAAAGTGAGCTGAAAACCCAATACAAAAAGCATCACACAAAAATGCCACAACTTGCTCAATAAATTTTTAATTCTGTTTCCCGATTTTTTTACCATCGGGTGCAAGTTTACTCATTTACTTGATTGGTTGATGAGTTCTATTTGTAAATTAATTAACGTAGGTATGTTGATTTAACATTTAATTTGCGATTCGTATTTCAATCACTAATAAAAAATATAATTATCATGAACTATCGTAAACTTGGAAACAGCGGACTGAGCATATCAGAAATTAGTTTTGGAACTTGGCTTACTGTAGGTTTTGGGGTGGAGAAACAAATTGCATTTGATTGCATGAAAAAAGCACTTGAATTAGGAGTTAACTTTATAGATACTGCAGATATTTATAATAGAGGTGAAAGCGAAAAAGTAGTGGGTGAATTTTTAAGAACCATTAACAGAGAAGAAATAATTGTGGGCACAAAAGCCTTTGGACCAATGACTGATAATTGGATGACACAGGGACTTTCAATACGCCATTTACGTAATGCTTGTGAGGCTTCGTTGCAACGATTAAAAACTGATTATATTGATTTGTACCAATGCCACAGATATGATGTAGAAACTCCTCTTGAAGAAACCTGTTATGCCATGAACAATTTGATTGAACGTGGATATATTTTACATTGGGGTGTGAGCCAGTGGACGGCTGTTCAAATTATAAATGCTGTGCGAATTTGCGAAAAAAATGGATGGAGAAAACCTGTTTCAAATCAACCCATTTATAATATGCTTAACCGTTCATTAGAAACAGATGTAATGGATGTTTGCCATGCTGAAGGTTTGGGAATTGTGGTATATTCTCCACTTGCTCAAGGATTACTTTCCGGAAAATATACTAAAGAAAATATTCCTTCAGATTCTCGTGCAGCAAGTGAGTTGATGAATACTTATTTTCCGGGCAAAAGGATGAATGATGAGTTTTTTGATAAGATGGATGCACTTAAAAAATTAGCGGATAATTGGAATATGAGCATGAGTAATTTGGCATTAAGATGGATATTACATCGCACACCAATTACATCGGCAATTACAGGTGCATCAAGGGTTTCGCAAGTAGAAGAAAATATTAAAACGATAAATACAATATTAACCAATGAACAAGTTGAACAAATAGATTTAATTTTAGATAATGCTCCCGTTGATCAATACAACGGAACAAGAGTAGGGTGGGGAATTGTTAAAAAAGGATATTAAAATAGTTTATAAGTCTGTTGCATGAGCACTCTTTTTCAGTTTAAACAATTTGGAATTATACATGAAAAATCGGCAATGAAAATTGGAACCGATAGTTTATTGCTGGGTTGTTTTGTTGAAATAGATGGTGCAAAAAATATTTTGGATATTGGAACTGGAACCGGAATATTAGCCATTATGATGGCGCAAAAATCAAATGCAAAAATCGATGCCGTTGAAATCGATTTATCTGCTTTTGAAGAGGCAACTGCCAATGCAAAAAAAACAAAATGGAGCAGTAAAATAAAAGTTCATCACACCGCTATTCAACAATTTCAATCGGCTATAAAATATGATCTCATTATTTCTAATCCTCCTTTTTATGAGGAAGAAAATAATATAAAAATAAACAATGCACAACGCAGCAAAGCAAGGCATACTACCGAACTTAGTTTAAATGAATTAGCCTCAGAAGTAAAAAGCAGATTGAGTGATGAGGGAAAATTTTGGGTGATACTGCCTCCTAACGAAGCTGATGAATTTGTATTAATTGCTTCGAAATTGGGGTTATTAATGTATCGAGAAATTTTTATCAAACCTAAACCTTCAAAATCTATTAACAGAATAGTGATGTGCTTTGGAAAACAAAAATCAAAATCGTTTGGCGAAGTATTTACTATTTATGACGAATCTGGAAGATCATCTGAAGAATATTATGAACTTACCCGTGAATTTTTATTGTGGAAGAGCCGATAAGATTACTGTATTTATAATCGAATCATTAGTGAGTTATCACTCTTAATAATATGCTTATCTATCTTTCCTAAACTATTAGTTGTTTATAAATTTCTCAACTGATTTTTATCAATTTTTAAACAATTTTTATCTTGAAACCTTAAACTTACTATAAAGCATAGATAGTTTAGAAGTGTTTTAAATAAAATAATGTGGATTAGATGAATTAGGATAAAACATCACGATTGATAAATTTGCGCTCGCTAAAAAAATATACATATATATATGAATTGGATTACTAAAATGTTCAGTTCCTCAATTGGTCAAAAGTTATTAATGGCCATCACAGGATTGTTTCTCATTACTTTTTTAATTGTTCACTGCGGAATAAATGCCCTTATATTCTTTAATGATGGTGGCGAAAGTTTTAACAAAGGAGCAGAATTTATGGGAACCAACCCTCTCATAAGAACAATGGAAATTGTTTTATTTATTGGTTTGATTCTTCACATCGTAAAAGGATTTAGCCTTTGGAAACAAAACAATAATGCTCGACCAATAAAATATGCAGTTCAAAATGGAGCTGCAAACAGTAAATGGTATTCTCGCTCAATGGGAATATTAGGAACATTATTATTGATGTTTCTAATTATTCATTTAAGACATTTTTGGGTAATAAGCCGTTTTACTGATGAAATCACTTCAGGTAAAGAAACTCTTTTCAATGAAATGAAAGAAGTATTTGAACACCTATGGATAGTTGTACTTTATGTATTAGCAATGGTTTCATTGGCATATCATTTAATGCATGGATTTCAATCGGCTTTTCAAACACTTGGTTTAAATCATAAAAAATATACACCCCTTATTAAAGGTGTTGGATTTTGGTTCTCCATTATCATCCCATTTATTTTTGCAATGATGCCTATTGCCATGCACTTTGATTTTATTAAATAATCCATTTTAACAATAAAAAATATGTCGAAATTAGACGCTAAAATTCCAGAAGGACAATTAGAAACAAAATGGACAAAGTTTAAATCTTCAGTTCCTCTAGTTAACCCTGCTAACAAACGTAGTTTAGAAATTATCATTGTAGGTTCAGGACTCGCTGGTTCTGCTGCTGCGGCTTCACTAGCTGAATTAGGTTATAAAGTAAAAGTATTTTGTTTTCAAGATTCTCCAAGACGTGCCCATTCTATTGCTGCACAAGGAGGTATTAATGCTGCAAAAAATTACCAAAATGATGGTGATTCGGTTTATAGATTATTTTATGATACCATTAAAGGTGGCGATTATAGAGCTCGCGAAGCAAATGTTCACCGTTTGGCTGAAGTGAGTGGTAATATTATCGACCAATGTGTGGCACAAGGTGTTCCATTTGCCAGAGAATATGGAGGTTTATTAAGCAACCGTTCATTTGGTGGAACTCAAGTACAACGTACATTTTATGCAGCCGGACAAACAGGTCAGCAATTATTATTAGGTGCATACTCTTCATTAGAAAGACAAATTGGAATGGGGGCCGTGCAAATGTTTTCTCGCCATGAGATGTTGGATATTGTTAATGTTGATGGTGTTTGTAGAGGAATTATTGCTCGTGATTTAGTTACTGGAAAATTAGAAAGACATTTCGGACATGCAGTTTTGTTATGCTCTGGAGGATATGGAAATGTATTTTATCTTTCCACAAATGCAATGGGAAGCAATGTAACGGCTGCTTGGAAAGCTCACAAACAAGGAGCATTTTTTGGAAACCCTTGTTATACACAAATTCACCCAACCTGTATTCCAGTTTCGGGTGATCATCAATCAAAATTAACATTGATGAGCGAATCATTAAGAAACGATGGACGTATTTGGGTTCCAAAACAAAAAGACGATCAACGTAAACCTATTGATATTCCTGAAGAAGAAAGAGATTATTATTTGGAAAGAAGATACCCTGCATTTGGAAATTTAGTTCCTCGTGATGTGGCAAGTCGTGCGGCTAAAGAAAGATGTGATGCGGGTTATGGTGTGGGCTCAAGCAAAATGGCGGTGTATCTTGATTTCACTTTTAATATGGATCGTTATGGAAAAATTGAAGTTACAAAACATAATATTCATAACGCTGATGCTGCAACAATTCGTAAATTAGGAAAAGAAGTAGTGAAAGAAAAATACGGAAACTTGTTTGATATGTACAAACAAATTACCGGTGAAGATCCTTATGAAATGCCAATGAGAATTTATCCAGCGGTACATTATACCATGGGCGGACTTTGGGTTGATTATAATTTAATGACAACCGTTCCCGGATTATATGCCTTGGGTGAAGCTAATTTTTCAGATCATGGAGCAAATCGTTTGGGAGCATCTGCTTTAATGCAAGGTTTGGCTGATGGGTATTTTGTAATTCCATATACAATTGGCTCTTATCTTTCAAATGAAATTAGAACCAAAGCCATCTCAACAGATCATGAAGCATTTGTTGTTGCTGAAAATAAAGTAAAAGAAAGCATCAATAAATTATTAACCATAAACGGAACAAAATCTGTTGATCATTTTCATAAACGTTTAGGAAAAATTATGTGGGATAAATGCGGAATGGCACGTAATGAAAAAGGATTGAAGGAAGCTATTGAAGAAATAAAGTCTTTACGCACTGAATTTTGGAAAGATGTTCGAGTAACAGGAACTGCTGATGAATTTAATCCAGAATTAGAAAAAGCCGGACGTGTTGCTGATTTTATTGAGCTAGGAGAATTGATGTGTGTGGATGCATTAACACGTAACGAAAGTTGTGGAGGACATTTTCGTGAAGAATATCAAACGGAAGAGGGTGAAGCATTACGTGATGATGTAAACTTTGCATTCGTATCAGCATGGGAATATAAAGGCGAAGGCAACTTCGAATTGCATAAAGAAGAATTAAAATACGAGAATATTAAAATTGCAGCACGTTCTTATAAATAGTAATAAAACAACTCAATAATAGAAATAAAATATGAGTGGAAATATGAACCTAACACTTAAAGTGTGGAGACAAAAAAATACAAAAACTAACGGTGAGTTAGTGGATTATAAAGTGAATGAAATTTCACCCGACATGTCGTTTCTTGAAATGTTTGATGTGTTAAATGAAAAATTAATCACCGAAGGAAAAGACCCAATTGCATTTGATCATGATTGTCGCGAAGGAATTTGCGGAATGTGTTCTATGCACATCAATGGCAGGCCACATGGCCCATTGCAGGGTGTTACTACTTGCCAATTGCATATGCGTTCTTTTAAAGATGGAGATACCATTGTGGTAGAACCATGGAGAGCACAAGCATTTCCGGTAATAAAAGATTTAGCTGTTAATCGTTCGGCATTTGATAGAATCATTGCAGCAGGTGGATATGTTTCTATAAATACAGGAAACGCTCAGGATGCAAATAACCTTCCTATATCAAAAGATAATGCGGATGAAGCATTTGCAGCAGCAGCTTGTATTGGTTGTGGGGCTTGTGTGGCAGCTTGTAAAAATGCTTCTGCCATGTTGTTTGTATCAGCAAAAGTTTCTCAACTTTCTTTATTACCACAAGGGCAGCCAGAAAAACAAAGCAGGGTAATAAATATGGTAGCGCAAATGGATGCTGAAGGCTTTGGCTCATGTACAAATACAGGAGCATGCGAAGCTGAATGCCCTAAAGGAATCTCGCTATCCAACATTGCCAGAATGAATAGAGAATTTATTGGTGCTGAATTAGGTTCAGAAAAATATTAAGTATCGAAAAATAATTTTAAGGAAATCCCGCAGCATTAAAATGTTGTGGGATTTTTTAATGCAACTTAACCACACATTTATTAATCTTTCATTTACTTTGTAATCAAATACAAGTTTTAACTTTGAGCAATAAATATTCTGTAATTTCTTTTTTCATTATAGCCCTATCAATATTTTTTAATGTTGATGTTTTGGCATCACATTATCGTGCAGGTGAAATTACTTTTAAAAATGTATCAGGAAGAACTTATCAAATAACAGCCACCACATATACCGATCCGAGGTCTGGTGCCGATCCCAATACGGCAAGTATTACGCTTTCTTATGGAGATAAAAATTCAGAAACGGTACAAAGAACAACAACGTATATTTCCCCAAATGATCCTTCTATTAGAAAAAACACTTATGTAACTACGCATACTTATAGTTCGGATGGTTTGTTTACCATTAGCCTTGCCGATCCAAATAGGGTTGGCGGTATTATAAATATTAATGGAGGAGCATCTGATCAAACGCCATTTTATGTAGAATCACTTTTACGTATAGATATTGGACTCGGAATTAATAACTCCATTATTTTGCAAGTGCCACCAATTGATAGAGGTTGTGGCGGTTTTTTATATGTACATAATCCAGGAGCTTATGACCCAGATAGAGATCGATTACATTACGAATTAATTGCTGCACATCAATCTACAGGCGTTGAAGTTCCTAATTATGCCATTCCTAATTTTACACATAGTTTAAGCATAAATGATAGTACAGGAGAATTAATTTGGAATACCCCATATCCAGTTACTTCTATAAACCCACATCTATTTGTAATTGCCATAAAAATTTCTGAATACCGAAGAATAAATGGTATAGATATTTTGGTAGGTTATGTAGTGAGAGATATGCAAATAATTATTGAGGCTTGTAATGATAGTCCACCCGTTATCGGTGCAATGCCAAATGTATGCAAACAAGCAGGTGATATTGTTCAGTTTTCTGTTT
Source organism: Bacteroidota bacterium (assembly GCA_025359805.1). Classification (GTDB taxonomy): domain Bacteria; phylum Bacteroidota; class Bacteroidia; order UKL13-3; family UKL13-3; genus CAIUEQ01. Next base: position 22,482 of record JANYDU010000013.1, on the reverse strand, counting down.
CTGCATCAGACCCAAATACTTCTCAGAATGTTTCTATATTAGGATATGGCGCTCCGTTTGATCCAAGCATCGTTTCTTTTCCTGCCACGTTAAGTCCTGCCAATCCAACAGGAAATCCAGTATCGGCATTATTTACTTGGAGAACAAATTGTAATAATATTAGCTACGAACCTTATCAAGCTATTATAAAAGCAACCGATGATTATTCAACACCACTTTCGGATATTCGCCTTTCAAGAATAACCGTTATTGGACCTGCACCAATTAATATGAAAGTAAAGCAAATTGGTAATGGTTTTAAAATATCATGGAATCAAGATGTTTGCCATTTAGCGAGCAATTATAAAATTTATAAAAGGGTGGATAGTTCGCATTGGGTTCCTCCAACATGTTTTAGGGGTGTTGATGAATCATTATTTACATTAATCGGAAATATCAATACAAACTATAATTATTCGGATACCAGTTTTTATGATGATGGAAATGGCAATGGGCTTTCGCCATTGGTAAGTTATTGCTATCGTATTGTGGCGGTGTATCCTCCACGCGCTGCTAATGGAACCATTATTGTTTCAACAACTTCCGATAGTTATGCATCTGCAGAAGTATGCGGAATTATCATCAGGAGTAAACCTATTATTACCAATGTAAGCATCAGAAATACATCCAATATAAATGGATCCTTGATTTTAAAATGGCTGAAACCAGATACACTTGATACAGTTCAATATGCTCCACCATATCAACTCATATTTAAAAGAGCAACTTCTTATAAAGGACCTTTTACAGCTTTTGATTCGATGAATTATTCATCATTTAAAGCCATTACCGATTCATCGCTTATTGATACCAATTTAAATACTTTACAAACTCAATATTATTACAAGATAGATTTTACGAGTTTAGCATCAGGGAATAATCAGTTTATTGATTATAGTCCAATAGCATCATCCGTTAAAGCCAATATTTATTCATCTGATAAAAGCAATATTTTATCATGGAGTTATGCTGTTCCATGGAATAATTCTTCGTTTGTTATTTACCGAAAAAATAACTTAGGGATTTATGATTCTATAGGGTTTACCATGAATGATTATTTTGTAGATTCGGGCTTAAAAAATAAAGACACTTTTTATTATGCCATCAAAACTATTGGCTATTACTCTCAAAGTTTATTAAGTAAAAGATTGGAAAATTTCTCACAACAAATTTATGGAATTCCTATTGATACTATCCGCCCATGTGCGCCAATACTAACACTCACACCTCCTTGCAATTCATTTAATGATTTTACAAACGTACTCAATTGGACTCCAATACCTGGTTGTGCAAGTGATGTTGTTTACTATAAAATATATTACAAACGTTTGAGTAAAGATGAGTATCAACTTTTAGAAACCATCAATAATAATACTACTTTTCAATACAATGATACCAGTGCGCATTTAAAACAATCAATAGCCGGTTGTTATGTTGTTGTTGGAGTTGATTCATCTGGAAACGAAAGTTTTTTTACGAATGAAACATGTACCGATAATTGTCCTCAATACTCCATTCCAAATGTATTTACTCCACAAGGCGATAGCCACAATGATTTACTAAATCCATTTCCGTATAGGTTTGTTGATAGGATTGATATGACCATTTATAACCGATGGGGAGCTGATGTATATCAAACATTTGATTTGGATATTAATTGGGATGGTAAAGATCAAAAATCAAAAGTGGAATGTTCTGATGGTGTATATTTTTACATTTGTAATGTTTATGAAATATATTTAGCAGGAATTAAAAAAAGAACCATTAAAGGTACCATACAAATTTTAAGATAAAAAAGTGTTTACAGGAATTATAGAGCAAGAAGGTAAAATCACAAACATTATTGTTGAAGGAACTAATAAACATTTTTGGATATCCTCTTCCATTACTCATGAATTAAAAATAGACCAGAGCATCGCTCATAATGGGGTATGTTTAACGGTGGTAGAAATTGTAAATAATACATACAGAGTTACAGCCATTGAAGAAACTTTAATGGTTACCAATTTGAATGAGTTAGCCGTAAATGATAGTGTAAATTTAGAACGTTGTATGCTTGCCAATGGTAGGTTTGATGGGCATATTGTGCAAGGGCATGTGGATGATACTGCTGTTTGTAAATCCATTGAAGATAAAAATGGAAGTTGGATATTTACCTTTAAAATTTCAGATAGTAATAACAAAAACTTGATGGTAAAAAAAGGCTCAATATGTGTAAATGGAGTTAGCCTTACTATTGCTTCAATTCATAAAAATAAATTTACAGTAGCTATCATTCCATATACTTTTGAGCATACTAACTTTAAACAGTTAGCAAAAAATAAAACCGTTAATATTGAATACGATATTATCGGAAAGTACATTGCTAAACGTCATATATAAAATCTTTAAAAAACTTTTTAAGATGTTTAGCTAAATGGATTGATTCAAAAAAACTACACCACCTTCTTCAATTATTTAACACGCTATAAATCCTTATTCAGCAAAGCTTTTCAAAAAATATTTCAAGTGTATAAATCTAAAGTAAATGGAAGTTGCGTATCTGCTTTCAAATAAATAAAACTACTTTAAAATTAAACACATGAAAAAAATGATTAGAACATTTGCTATTGCATTAGGGATTTTTACAATGGCTACAACATTAAAAGCACAAAACACAGTTTCAGTTGGCGGAGAAGCCATGTATCCACAAAAAGATATTGTTGATAATGCTGTGAATTCAAAAGACCATACTACACTTGTTGCAGCAGTAAAGGCAGCCGGTTTAGTTGAAACACTAAAAACAAAAGGACCATTTACAGTATTCGCACCAACCAATGCAGCGTTTGCTAAATTACCAATGGGAACTGTAGAAACTTTGGTTAAACCAGAGAACAAAGCAACACTTACAAAAATTTTAACTTACCATGTTGTTGCCGGACGAATTGATGCAAACACATTAATGAAAATGATTAAAGCTGGAAACGGAACAGCATCTTTAAAAACGGTAAGTGGCGGAACTTTATATGCAATGATGAATGGGGATAGAAATATTGTATTAAAAGATGAAAATGGAAACATGTCGAACATCTCTATTTATGATGTATATCAATCAAATGGAGTGATTCATGTTATTGATGCGGTAGTAACTCCCAAAAGTTAATTTAATAAGTAATAATTGTACAAAAAACCTCTTCTTTTAGAGGTTTTTTTATTTAACACAATCAACAACCAATTGCTGTGTTCAATCAAAAATGATAAACGGATATTTTTTAAATGCGCTTTCCCAAAAACTAATAAACATAACATATTTATTGGGGTAGTATAACAAGGAAACTTTAGCATTTTAAATTTATCATTTCATATATATTCGCATCTTATAATAAAAGTAAAATGAGCGAAATCCCTGATTATTCAATGCTGTTAGAAATTGCCAATGAGTTTGGCACTCCTGTTTATGTGTATGATGCCAATAAAATTGTAGCTCAATACAAACGTTTAAAAAATGCATTTCAACCGCTAAATGTAAAAATAAAATATGCCTGCAAAGCACTAAATAATTCAAACATTTTAAAGCTCTTAAAAAATGAAGGCTCGGGACTTGATGCAGTTTCTATTAATGAAGTGCATTTGGGTTTGCAAGTTGGATTTACCCCTGCCGAAATTTTGTTTACCCCAAATTGTGTTGGCTTTGATGAGATTAAACAAGCCGTGCAATTAGGTGTTCAAATTAATATTGATAATATTTCTATTTTAGAACAATTTGGAAACGAATACGGAAATCGGATTCCTTGTTGTATTCGACTAAACCCACACATACTTGCAGGAGGTAATAAAAAAATATCAACTGGACATATTGATTCCAAATTTGGAATTTCTATCTACCAATTGCGACATGTTTTGCGTGTAATAAAAACGTACAATATGAATGTAAATGGTTTGCACATGCACACAGGTTCTGATATTTTAGATGCTGGAGTTTTTTTACAAGGAGCCGAAATTTTATTTGATGCAGCAAAAGATTTTCCTGATTTAACTTTTGTAGATTTTGGAAGTGGTTTTAAAGTGGCTTATAAAGAAGGAGATATTACAACCGATATTGAAGAACTTGGACAAGCCATTACTGAACGCTTTATAGAGTTTACAAAAGAGTATGGACGTGAGTTGGAACTGTGGTTTGAACCGGGTAAATTTTTGGTAAGTGAATCAGGTTTTTTTCTAGTAAAAACAAATGTAATTAAGCAAACTACTGCAACTGTTTTTGTTGGTGTTGATTCAGGTTTAAATCATTTAATCCGCCCAATGTTGTATGATTCGTATCACGATATTGTCAATATCTCAAACCCTGAAGGCAAGCAACGTATTTATACTATTGTTGGCTATATATGCGAAACTGATACTTTTGGATGGGATCGTAAATTAAGTGAAGTGCATGAAGGAGATATCTTATGTTTTAAAAATGCGGGTGCGTATGGAATTACCATGAGCTCAAATTATAACGCGCGTGTAAGACCCTCAGAAGTGCTTATATACAAAGGCAAAGCACACCTTATTCGTAAACGCGAAACATTAGAAGATTTAATTAAAAACGAAGTAAGTATTGAGTTATAAAATCTGTCCCATTTCATTTTTCAAAAACATTTGTAAATTGTCCTTTTAAAAATTAACAATATGAAAAAAATTATCTACCTATTTCTTTTCATTGCATCATACACATTTGCGCAAGAAAAACTTACACCCGAAATGCTTTGGAAACTTGGAAGAGTTAATAATCCGCAAGTTTCGCCCGATGCAAAAACAGTTATTTATGAAGTTAAAAAATATGATTTGGCTACCAATAAAGGTACAAATTATATTTATTCGATGGCACCAGCTGGAGGCACTCCGGTTCAATTATCAGACGAGTCAACAAATGCTTTTAATGTGAAGTGGAGACCTGACGGAAAAAAAATAAATTTTCTTTCTGCCATCAATGGCGAAGTACAATTATTTGAAATTAATCCGGATGGAAGTGCCAAAACACAAATCACTTTTGTAAAAGGAGGAATTGGAAGTTATAAATATGCGCCAAACATTACTATGCTGGCTTATTCTGCTGATGTAAAATTAGACCGAACTGTTGCTGAACAATATGCAGATTTACCACTTGTTCAAGCCAGAATTATTGATGGGCTATTATATCGTCATTGGGATGCTTGGCACGATTACTCATATAGCCATATATTTATTGCACCATGTGCAGATGGGAAAATTATAGGTGATGCGACTGATATTATGAAGGAAGAAAAATGTGATGCACCACTTCAACCTTTTGGCGGAGATGAACAATATAGTTTGAGCCCAGATGGAAAAAGAATTGCATATACCTGCAAAAAAATGAATGGAACACCTGAAGCGGTGAGTACAAATTCTGATATTTATATTTATAATGTTGATACCAAATACACACAAAATATAACCGAACAAAATTCAGGTTACGATCAAGACCCTCAGTTTGCCAATGACGGAAAAAAAATAGGTTGGTTAAGCATGAAACGCATTGGATACGAATCGGATAAAAACCGCATGATGGTTTATTATTTTGCTGATAAAAAATTGATTGATGTAACAGAGAAATTTGATTACCCTGTTGATGCTTTTCAATGGGCAGGTTTACTTTCTAACCAACTTTATTTTATTGCTCAATACCAAGCTACAAAAAATATTTTTACTGCCGAAGAAAAAGTTAAAAAAACTGGAGCTGTTTACTCGGATGTAGAAGAAGTTACAAAAGGCGATCATGATTATATAGCTCTTTCAGTTTCAACTCCCGATAAAAAAACTTTTGTAATGGTGGGTGCAAAACAAACCATGAGCATGCCAACTGAATTATATAATATTACTAACAAAGGCGTAGAAAGTCAGATTTCATTTACCAATAAAGAATTGTGGAGCACGGTTCAAATGGGGCGTGTAGAAAAAAGAATGATACCAACAACTGATGGAAAACAAATGCTCACTTGGATTATTTATCCTCCAAATTTTAATCCTCAAAAACGTTATCCAACATTGTTATACTGTCAAGGTGGTCCACAAAGTATGGTCAGTCAATTTTTTTCCTATCGTTGGAATTTTCAATTAATGGCAAACAACGGATATATTGTTGTGGCTCCAAATAGAAGAGGATTACCTGGATTTGGAAGCGAGTGGAACGATGCCATTATTGGTGATTATGGCGGACAATGTATGAGAGATTATTTAAGCGCTATTGATGAAGTATCAAAAGATAATTTTGTTGCCAAAGATAAACGAGGAGCAGTAGGAGCAAGTTTTGGCGGATACTCAGTATATTGGTTAGCCGGAAATCATCAAAAACGTTTTAAAGCATTTGTTGCTCATTGCGGTATGTTTAATCAAGAAAGTTGGTATGGAAGCACAGAAGAAATGTGGTTTGCCAATAACGATAATAAAGGTTCGTATTGGAGTGTTCCTCGTCCCAAAAATTATGATCAATCGCCACATAAATTTGTGCAAAATTGGGATGCGCCAATTTTAGTTATTCATAACGAAAAAGATTTTAGAGTGCCTGTAACACAAGGAATGGAAGCCTTTACAGCCGCTCAACTAAAAGGTTTGCAAAGTAGGTTTTTATATTTCCCCGATGAAAATCATTGGGTAAGCAAACCTCAAAATGCTGTTTTATGGCAGCGTGTTTATTTTGAGTGGTTAGATAATTGGTTGAAGTAAATTCAATGAGTGATATAAAAAACAGCCATAGGTTTTTCTATGGCTGTTTTTGTTTTAATCTCTTACTAATTTCTGTCATCAAAAAATAATACTTACGCCTCCCAATAAATTAAAGCCATAATTTGGGTAACTATTATACCAGCGTTGGTAAGTATTGTTGGTTAAATTATTGAGGTTAAGAAATACCGAAACATTTTTATTGTATAAGTAATCAACGCCAAGATTTAAATCCACTATTCCACTTAATGTTTCATCTTTTGAATCGGTTGCGCCAATCAATTTAGTGTAGCGTTTATTCATCGTAAAAATATCAGCCCTAAAAATAAATTTATCACTCATATTATACATGGCATTAAATTTAGTTTCAAACGTTGGGCGTGCATAAGGGTGTGCTAATTGCAACCCTCCGTAGCTGTAGTAATTTACGGTAGCCGCTATTCTAAATTTATTATCAAACTCATGTGTGAGTTCGGCTTTTAAATTGGTAACTCCTGCGGTTGAATTATCAAACAATACACGTTGAGAATTGTATGTTGAGGAATCAACGGCATAAAATAATAGGTTTTGAATGCTGCTCCAACTTGCTTGTAATAAAATAGAAGTTTGTGGGCCGATTGCCCCTTTAAATCCTCCATATACTTCAAATGTATTTACTGTATTATTAAAACCTAATCCCCTTACAAATGGATTTTCATTAGCAATGCTTCGGTAGGTGTTACGTTGAACATTTCCTGTTATTCCGGCATATGCAGTGAGTGTTTTTGAGATGATAGAATAGCCCGCTTCGGCAACAGGAAATATGTAAAATTTTGTAGCTGTACTATCCGAAAAAGTTGTGGAGTTAAAACCGAGTTTTAAATAATGTTCGTCTATTTTTAAAGTGTATCGTGGGTTTAAATCAAAATACACACGTTGATAATCTACAAGTGTATTTTTTACATCGGTAATGGTTAATTGAGTTTTTACTTCTAATAAATTGCCCTGAATACGTTTGTTAAAATCAGCCATTATTTTAAAATCATTTTCACTCACATCCCGCGAATCGAAAAAATTATAATAGCCAACACCAAGTTTATAGCCAATAGCATTGCTGTCTTTCACAATATTGCTATACGAACCTTTTACATCAAAAGTTTGAAATAGTTGACGGATATCTGATTGAAGTGGTTTTAAATTAGCAGGTTCAAATCCATATAAATACACATTGTTTCTATAGTAATATGCATCAACGGCAGTTACTCCTTTTGGAGAGAATTTTTTTACAAAACCATAAACGGTATTATTACTAAACGCATTATTTCCATTAGGGCTTGATGATAAATGTTTGGCGAAAAATCCGGCTTGTAAATTTTTATTTCTAACCGTGTTTAAATAAATTTCAAATAGGGGAGTATTGTAATTTCCGTAACCTAATTTGGTATAATTATTTTTTAGTTTGGGAAGTAACGATGTTCCCATTGATAAAGGCTTAATGGTATATATGGTTGGAGATGTTTCGTGTTTGGTATCAGGAATATTTGTGTATTCAAATACAGGATTTTTGATTTCAGGAACTTCCGGATTTGGATTGCTCTGAATTTTTATCGATTCACTTAATAAAGGTCTCAAAACCTTATCTACATTAAACACATTTGCTTTTAATGAATCTTGCGCAAAAGCAATAAAGCCAATACTTAACAGCATTGTAGTTAAAATATATTTTTTCAATTTCATCATATCATTTTTATAAACTAATAACTCATAACCAATAACTTTTATCATTGCCCAATCTCTTTTTCTTCTTCTGTTTTTACAGGTTGTTTTTTTAATTCTTCGGCATCAATAATGGCTTTTAATTTTTCTCTTGCAATTGTTTTTAAAGCTTCATCGTCTACATTTTCTAATACACTTTGTAAAGTTGCTTTGGCTTGAAAATTATCTTTTTGCTCTACATAAATATCAGCTAAAAGAATAAATCCTTTTGCTGTCCATTGCTCATAAGCCGAAAAATTATCATTTAAATCAAAGATGGATTTTTTAGCAGCCGAGTAATCTTTTTTATTGTATTGGATGAATGCAATATTAAATTTTGATTCAGCACCCATAGCATTGCGAATTTCTTTTAACACATAATGAAAATGAGGAAGTGCAGAGTCGGGCAAATTGTGCAACATATAATAACGCGCAATATTTAATCGGGCTTCAATGGTTCCTTCTTTTTGAGTAATAGTAGAGTTCAAATATTTAAACGAACTCATGGCAGCCGTATCTATTTTGTTCATTAAAGCGCTTGTTTTCATTTCTCCAAGTAAAGCCACAGATAAGTTTTCTCTGCCGCTGGCAATACGTTCTAAAGCACTATAATATTCAAAAGATTTTTCGTAGTTTTTTTGCATGAAATATAAAATAGCACATTGGCGAGTGCTACGTTCTGTAAAATCATTTCTATTATAAAGTGCAACGTATTCATAGTTTACCAATGCCGAATCAAAACTCTTATTTTTAAAATCACATTCGGCTTTATAGTAGTTTGCCTTTAAAATAAAATATCCTCCAGGGAATCGTGAAATATAATTTCCAAATGATTTTGCCGACTTGGTGCAGTCTCCATTTTTATAAGAGTTAAATGCTGATTCATAAGAAATAGAATCTTGATAAGAAGGGGAAACAACAATATTTGGAAGCACTTTTATAAACTCTAAGTACGCATCACTTTCGCCTTTATTTACAAAAATATTTTTGATGACGATGAGCGCTTCTTTGGCTTCATCAGAAGTAGAATAATTGATGATGAGTTGTTTAAATTCATCTAATGCTTTTTCGTCTCGGTTTGTGTTATAGTATGCTAAACCTTTATTGAGCATGGCTTTTCGGATGTATACACAACGGGGATAATTTTCAATAATATTTTGAAAACCATTTATAGCTGCATCATAATTTTCGGTTTGTAAATTCACATTTGCAATTTCAAAAAGGGCATCATCAATGTATGGAGATTTTGGATAATTTGATTTGATGAGTTCGAGTGAGGCAATTTTATCTGATGATTTATTTTGCACACCTAATATCATTGAGCGTTGGTATAAAGCATAATCCGCTCCGTTTAATTTATTATCAATAATGATGGAATAACTCTCAATAGCTTTATTGTATTCGCGCAAAATAAAATGGCAATCAGCAACCCGCATCGTTGCATCAGTCATCATTTCGGGATTGCTTTTTGAATATTCAGTAGCATTAAATTTATTAAATTCAACAATGGCTTGCGCATAATTTTCTAACTTCAATTCACAATATCCTTTGTTATAAAAAGCCATATTATAAAAACGAGTTTCTTTGGTTTCAGTAGATGTTTGAAATTTATTATAGTTGTCTAAAGCGGGTTGAAATTGATTTTGCTTGTAGCTTAATTCACCAATCCAAAAGTGAGAGAGGGCAAATAGTTTTTGATCAAAATCATATTGGTTAGATTTTCTAAAAAGTTCTAAAGCTCCAGTGTAATCATTGTTTAGATACATTTCTTCGGCTCGGTAATAGCACACACGTTGAAATGCAGTTTGATTTTCTTTGCTTGGTTTTTTAATGCTCTCAATAATTTTTATGGCATCTTTATAATTTTTTGTGCTTAATAATAAATTTCCCAAATCACTTTTTGCTTCATCCATATATTCCGATTCAGGATATTCATTCATAAATTTTGCAAGGTCTTTTAACGCATCTTGTTGATAGGATAATTCATAAGCAAGTTTTGCAGAATTAAAAAGAGATGTTTCTGTAATTTTCGGATCAATATTTAAATGATAAGCCTTGTCAAAAGCTAAGCGCGCGCTATGCTTACGGTCAGTGTTTACATAAGATTGTGCTAAATGATAGTTAGCAAATTGAGAGGTAGAATCTTTATCATCTGTTATTTGTGTGAACTGCTCAATGGCTTTATCATATTGTGCCGTTTTAAAATAAGCGTAACCTAAACGATAAATATCTTGTTTGTTTTTTCCTTGGGGAGAGTTTGTATTAAAACGTTCTAAAAATGGAACAGCTTTATCATATTTTCCTAAATTATAATTGGATTGACCAACAATTCCTGCCACATCATTAATAATTTCTTTACTGGTAATGGTATCTGCAAATGAAACCACTTCTACATATTGTTTTCTGGCAAATAATATTTGGGCAACATACACCTGAGCAAGCGGACCAAATGTTTTTGATTTATTGATTCTGTTAAAATGTATTAAAGCTTCATCGTAATTATTTTGTTTATAGGAAACATATCCAAAGTAATAATTTGATGCATCATAATATTTCCCTTGTTGATCTTTAATAGCATTGAAAGCTACTTTAGCATCATCAAATTTTTCGGTTTTAAATAAACAATATCCTTTAATAAACCAAAACTCCGAAGCCTCATCAGGTGTGAGCTTTGAAGCATCAACTTGATTTAAATATTTTACGGCAGATTTGTTGTCTTTGTTTCTGTAAAAGAATTTACCTAACTGAAATTTTGCCAAATTGGCTTTGGGATGTTCTGGATATTTTATACTTACCTGATTTAATAAAGTTATGGCATCGGCATTAAATAATTCCATGGCACAAACGCCTGCAAAATATTCGGCATTAACTTTACTTTCTCTATCTTTTGTACGTTCAGCAAATAGGGTAAAATGTTTTTGCGCATCGCCATATTTGGCTTTATCAAACAATTCTATTGCACGATTATAGTATCTAATATCATCCTCGTAAATAAGTGTTTTTTGTGCATGCGCAACTACACAAAATACGATAAGGATAAAAGTGATAATTGTTTTTATAACATTCGCTTTCAGCATGAGAAACTTAATTAATCAGTAACTCAAAACTAAAAGGGTGTATAGTTTTAGAAGGTGAAATTTATCCCCAATGTGGGCATAATTGGAAGCTGGTTCACTCTTTCGCCTTTAATACGGTCAATATAAAAAATATTGCTTCGGTTGTAAACGTTGGTACATGAGGCAATCACCATTAATGATGAATGCTCGTTGAATTTTATTTTTTTAGACAGTGATAAATCCAACCGGTGGAAATATGGCAATCTGCCAGTATTAATATCATTGTAATAAGTTCCCAAAGTTCCATTTTGCGAATTAAAATTACTTGACACACCTCCACTCAAATTTAAACTTTCATAATAACCTTGTGTTTGTGTAAATGGAAATCCAGATCCAAAATTCCATCGTGCATTAAAACTCCAACTGGCATTTTTTCCGAAGCCATAAGTGCCTACTAAATTGATATTATGTCGTCTGTCAAAGCTCGGAAAATATTGTCTGTTACCATCATTTCTATTCACGTAAGTAAGGGAATAAACGGTCCAAAAATAAAAACGTTTATAATCATATTTATATAAAAAATCGCCACCATAAGCAGTTCCTGTTTCGATAATATAATCAGGGTCTGTAGCAAATACTTTATCTCTATTGAGAGTTGGTAATTGAAGGAAATTTTTGTAAAAACCTTCTACATTTATAGAACCATGCTGACCAATTTCGGCTTCAACTCCTCCAATATAATGAATGGCTTTTTGCAGTTTTGAATTATTAAAAATATTGAGTTTAGGATTACTCACATCCACAGATGTTGGACCTGATAAAAATCCGTAAAATAAATTTACTACATCTTGGTCAGAGGTTGCACTCATTAAATTTTGTGTATAATATCCTGTCGCTCCTTTTAAACGTATTTTTTCGGTGAGGTTATATTTAGCGCTAAGTCTGGGTTCAGCAGTATATTCGCCAAGTGATGCATATGCCTGAAATCTCATTCCAGGTTCAACCAACAGGCGTCCAATAGTTTTTTTGTATTTTAAAAATCCACACAATTCGGTTTGACTTTGCTCTTGATTTAAAGAAATTCCATACCCATTAACATAGTTAAAAGTGGTATTAAATCCATTCATCTCAAATCCATATTTAATATCATCCTTTCCCATAAAATAGGTAAAGTTCATGGCAATGGTAAAACCACTTATTTCACTTTGTCTTGGGGCATTATAATTTTGATTATCTACTTGCTGCATATTATAATCAGAGTATGAAACCGCACCATTTATAATAGTTGACCCGCTGGGTACTAGAAAAAAGTTAGAGCCAACCCCATATGAATTCCAATTATTTTTAATATTGGGATAGTTTACTGCATCATTAAAATTAAATCCAAAAAAATTAAATTTACTTCCATTCGTTCCCACGTATGAGAATTTTCCGTACACATCATTAAAGCTAAAAGGCAATCCATTTACACCTGCATAAGGGTATAAAACTTTTGATGTTTGATTAAGGTATGAGGTTTTGTATGATAAAATATAGGACACGCTACTTCCATCTTTAAATTTACTAATTGGTCCTTCAAGCAAAATTTTTGTTGTAATAGGATTTACGTTTATTTTCCCTGCAAATCTTGTTTTATTTCCTTCTCGGGTTGTTACATCAATGATAGACCCTATTCTGCCACCATATTGGGCATTAAATCCACCGGCATATACATCGGCACTTCTAATAATATCGGCATCAAAAACAGAAAATAATCCAATAGAATGAAAAGGATTATAAATTGTCATTCCATCAATCATAATTTTATTTTGAACCGGAGGGCCACCTCGCATGTATAATTGCCCACCTTGATCGCCACTAAAAACAACACCCGGTAAAACTTGTAAGTATTGTGCTAAATCAGGTTCACCACCAAATGCAGGTAATTGTTTAAGTTCTTTTTGTGTGATGGTAATGTTAGATACGCGAGTTTCTGTTTGTGCTTTTTGCTTTTCAGCAGATACTTGAACTTCGTTTAACTGATTTGTTTTTTTTGTTAAATAAATATTTTGAGTAATAATACTGCCTTCAAGAATAGTTATTGTAGCACTTCCCGAATCATAGCCCATATAATTACATGAAATTTCATATTTGCCGGGTTTTATTTTGGTAATAGCATAAAAGCCATTTACATCTGTAGGCCTGCCAACTTTTATTTCTCTTATAAAAACGTTTGTAAAAATAATTGGCTCTCCCGATTCCTTGTCATACACGATACCTCTCACTTCGCCCGTTGTTTGAGCATGCAATCCAATGGATGTTGTACATGCAAATAATGATAAGAGTAAAAATATATTTATGAATTTCTTTTGTAGCATTTTTTCAGGTGGCGAATATAGTTTTTTCAAGAAGCTTTTAAGGGTTAAAAATTTGAGTGTAGAAAAACATTAAGACACCAACATTCAATATTTGGTTGTGTGCAATGTTTTTTTTTATTAGGTACAACAATAGGCTCACTTGCTTAGCGTTTATTAAATGTTATTTTTGCCATTAAAGTATAAATTAATTGAGTTATATGCTGCTCAATTATATCTAATTTTATTATATGCGAAAGCTCAAAACGATAGTTCATTATTCCTTATTTACAGTTATTTTTTTATTCATTTCAAGTATTGCTTTTGCTCAATATTCGGGCATTAGTATGCAAAATCTATCTACCGTAAAAGTGGATGATTTAAGTGATGATCAAGTAAATCAGTTTTGGATACAAGCTCAAACAAGTGGTATGAGCATGGATAAATTAGAAGCATTAGCCAAGCAACGTAAAATGCCTATTATTGAGCTTGATAAATTAAAAAGCAGAATTGAAAAGCTTAATAAAGCTGGTGTTGTTGATGTAAATGAAAAATCAAGAGATGAACAATCTAAATCTACAAATGATAATGACGAAACAAATGTTAAAGACGTGAATGCCGCATTTAGCAGTCTTAAACCTAAAATATTTGGAGCTGATTTATTTACCAATAAAAATTTAACTTTTGAACCCAATTTAAAATTAGCCACTCCTCAAAATTATCAACTTGGCCCCGATGATGAGTTAATTATTGATGTTTATGGAAATTCAGAAACTACCAATCGTTTAAAAGTATCTCCAGAAGGTTCAATTAGAATTCCATTAGTTGGCCCTGTTTCAGTTGGCGGATTAACTATCGAACAAGCAAAAAAAAGAATTATCTCTCAGCTTTCAACCATCTATTCTGGCATTGCAAATGGAGAAACTTCTGTTAATGTTACACTTGGTAATATTAGAAGCATAAAAGTTTCCATACTTGGAGAAATTAACATGCCGGGAAGCTATACACTTTCTTCGCTTGCAACAGTATTTAATGCTTTATATGCCTCAGGTGGGCCAAATGAAAATGCCTCTTTTAGAAATATAAAAGTGATACGCAATGGAAAATTAATTAGCACCGTTGATGTCTATGAATTTTTATTAAAAGGGGAAGCAAAGGGAAACATCAGATTACAAGATCAAGATGTAATAAAAGTGAGTCCATATGAAACAAGAGTTGAAATGTTGGGGGAGGTAAAACGCCCTGGTTTATATGAAACCATAAAAGGCGAAACCATAAAAGATTTAATATCATTTGCTGGAGGTTTTTCAAACAATGCCTATAAAGAGCGTATCAAGGTTTATAGGAATACATCTAAAGGAAAAAGTGTTGCAGATATTTCTGGTGATGCTATTTCAACATTTATTCCTCAAGGAGGTGATGAATTTATTATTGATAAATTATTAGATAGATTTTCAAACAGAGTTCAGATAAATGGTGCTGTTTTTAGACCGGGTTATTTTGCTATTGAAGATGGATTAACGGTTGGTAAATTAATTGAAAAAGCAGACGGAATTAAAGAAGATGCTTTTACTGAACGCGCTATTATCTATCGTTTAAAAGAAGATAATTCACTACAAGTTTTATCATTTAATATAACGGATGTGATGGCTGGAAAAAATGATATTGTTTTGAAAAGAGAAGACAATATTCAAATTGCATCTAAGCTCGATTTAAAGGAATCGTTTAATGTAAAAATTAATGGTGAAGTAATTAAGCCAGGCACATTCCCTTATGGAGATAATATGAAAGTAGAGGATTTAATTATTGCAGCAGGAGGATTAAAAGAATCATCATCAACAAAAGTTGAAATATCAAGACGGATAAAATCATCAAATCCAAATACAGAGTCATCTCAAATTATTAACTATGAAATTACTCCATCACTCACACCAACTTCAGATATTGTTTTATTGCCTTTTGATATTGTAAATGTGTATCCTGTTCCTGGTTATGGGCCACAAAAAAATATTAAAATTGAAGGCGAAGTTTTATTTCCCGGCAGTTATACGTTGGGCAAAAAAAATGAGAGCATAACTGAAATTATAAAACGTGCCGGAGGGCTAACCAAAGAAGCATTTCCAGAAGGTGCAGTTTTAATACGTGCAACAAAAACAACTGAAGTAGATCAGATTATTACACAAAAAAAATTGGATGCCATTGTTAAACAAAGTTCTGATACTATTAAAAGTAAAAGTTTATCCGACAAAGAATCACAATTAACACCCTCAATTGTGGGAATAGATTTGGCAAAAATATTAAAAAAATCAGGCTCAAAATTTGATTTGTTTCTAGAAGACAATGATATCATTCGTATCCCTAAAACTTTACAAACAGTACAAGTAAGTGGGGAAGTTTTGTATCCTGTAAAAATGAAATATCAAAAAGGGAAAGGATTTAAAAAGTATATAAATGAAAGTGGAGGATTTTCAGCTAGATCTTTAAGAAAAAGATCGTATATAGTTTATGCTAATGGAACAGCTGACGCTACCAACAATTTTTTATTTTTCAAATTTTATCCAAAGGTAAAACCTGGTGCAGAGTTAATTGTACCAGTAAAATTAGAGAATAAAAAGTTATCAGCACTCGAAATTGCAGGTATTGCAACCAGCCTTGCAAGTTTAGCTTTGATATTAACAACCGTACTTAAAAAATGATAATTTAATAGTAATCATGTTATCAGACAAAATAAAAATTATTAATCTTCCCAAAATAATTGACGATAGAGGAAACTTGTCTTTTTTTGAAGGAGGAAATCATATTCCTTTTCAAATAAAAAGATGCTATTGGATTTATGATGTTCCGGGAGGTGAAGTCAGAGGAGGACATGCTTACAAAGAATTGGAAGAAGTATTTGTAGCATTATCTGGAAGTTTTGATATTATTTTAAATGATGGCGTTAACGAACATAAAGTTTCTTTAAACAGATCCTATTATGCGCTCTATGTTCCCAAAATGATATGGCGACACATTGAAAACTTTTCTACCAATTCAGTTTGTATGATAATGGCTTCTGAAAAATATAATGAGGCCGATTACATACGTGATTTTGATCAATTCAAAGACCATGCAAATAAAAGGTAATATCAATAATTGCGTTGTTATTGAGTTGCCTAAAATAATTAATCGTGCAGGCAGTATAACAATAGTAAATGGAGGTAATGAAGTCTTTTTTCAAATTGAACGCGTTTATTATTTATACGATGTTCCAGGCGGTGTAGCACGTGGCGGACACGCACATCGGGAATTACACCAACTTATTGTTGCAGCAAGCGGAAGTTTTGATGTGATCATCGATGATGCAAAAAATAAAAAAATAATCAGCCTTAATAAACCCAACTTTGGATTATTACTTACCCCAGGAATTTGGCGCGAGCTTGAGAATTTTTCATCGGGGGCAATATGTTTGGTTTTAGCTTCTACTAAATATAATGAAGCAGACTATATCAGAGATTATAATGATTTTGTAATTTGGAATGGAGGCAATCAATGATTACAGTTTATGATTGCTCTTTAATTCAGCTTCGTAGAATTGAATTTAGAAAAGGGAATATTACTCCTGTTCAAAATATGGAAGAAATTCCATTTGATATGAAGCGGATATTTTATTTATATGATATTCCTGGAGGAGAGTCGAGAGGCGCACATGCACATAAAACCTGTCATCAATTTATTATTGCAGTAAGCGGTTGTTTTGAAGTGTTGATGGATGATGGCAGAACAAAAAGACAAGTGATGTTAAACAGGCCTTATTTTGGGTTACATATTCCTCCAAATATTTGGGCTTCACAAATTAATTTTTCCTCAGGTTCAATCTGTCTTGTTATCGCATCAGAAAACTTTAACGAAGATGATTACATTAGAGATTACAATGAATTTTTGGAAATAAAAAAATATCATTAAGCATTATTTTGGTTGAAATTAGTTTAGAAAATAAAAAAATGTGGAGTGTTGTAATACAAAAAAATAAATACACATTATGAGTAACAATATTCATCCAACAGCAATAATTGATAAACGGGTTGTGCTTGGCAATAACAATGTAATTCATCCGTATACTATTATTTATGGTCCAACTGAAATTGGGGATGATAATATAATTGGGCCTAATGTTATTATAGGAATGCCTGGGCAAGATACAAGAAACCCAAGGTATAATAGCGCTGATTCGGTTATTAAAATTGGAAGTAGAAATATCATCAGAGAATTTACATCTATTCAAAAACCATGTTATGAAAATATAACAATTTTAGGCGATGATATTTATTTGATGCAAAGCGTACATATTCCTCATGATGCCCAAATTTCTGATAAAGTTGTAATTACCCCAATGTGTGTATTAGCAGGTATAACAAAGATTTTAGAAGGGGCCAATTTAGGGATGGGCTCATCTGTTAATCAACACAATGTTATAGGTCAATACTCAATTGTTGCAACAGGAGCAGCGGTTATGAAAAACGTTAAACCTTTCTCCAGATACATTCCAAATAAACCTATTTCAGTAAATGAATATGCAATTAAAAAATATGGGTTTGAAGCCTATTCGAAAGAAATTGAAGCCTATGTTATGGAAAATATTATGCCTTCATCTAACTTGATTTTAGATATGATTAATGAATTTCAAACAAAACACCTTCAATCGGGAAGATCCATTTACTAATTTTTTATAATAAATATTCAATATGACCATTAAGTTTTTAGATATTCAAAAAATAAATTTAAATCATCAAGCCGAATTTGAAGCAGCATTTAACAGAGTGCTAAATTCGGGGTGGTTTATTTTAGGAAAAGAAGTTGAACAATTTGAAAAAGAATATGCAGTTTATTGTGAAACCAAACATTGCATTGGAGTGGCAAATGGTTTAGATGCTTTGATATTATTAATTAGAGCGTATAAAGAACTCGGATTATTTGTTGATGGAGATGAAATTATTGTACCCGCAAATACCTATATAGCGAGTATTTTAGCCATTTCTGCAAATAATTTGATCCCGATTTTGGTTGAACCTGATGAAAAAACATTTAATATTAATCCCGAATTAATTGAACAAAAAATTACGACTAAAACAAAAGCCATTTTAGGAGTGAATTTATATGGACAAACAGCTAATTGGTGGGCATTAAATAATATCGCAAAAAAACATCATCTAAAATTAATTGAAGATGCAGCACAATCTCATGGAGCTTTACATCATGGTAAAAAATCAGGATCACTTGCAGATGCAGCAGGGCATAGTTTTTATCCAGGTAAAAATTTAGGTGCGCTAGGTGATGGAGGTGCCATCACAACAAATAACGATGAATTGGCAAGCGTGATTTTAGCTTTAAGAAATTATGGCTCATTCAAAAAATACGAAAATATTTATAAAGGAATAAATAGCCGTTTGGATGAATTACAGGCAGCATTTTTACGTATTAAACTTAAGTATTTACAGAATGATAATGAAAAAAGAAATGATATTGCAGGTAAGTATTTAATGGAAATTAATAATCCTGAAATAGGTTTACCAGTTATAGAATCTACAAATATTTCTGTTTGGCATTTATTTGTAGTTAGAGTAAAAAATCGTGAAGCATTTCAACAATATCTTTCGGATAATGATATTCAAACTGTTATTCATTATCCAATTGCACCGCATCAACAATTAGCCTATAAAGAGTTTGCTTCTTTATCTTTTCCAATTACAGAACAAATTCATAAAGAGGTAATAAGTTTGCCTATAAGCCCAATAATGACAGATGAAGAGGTTGATTATGTAATTTCAAAGGTTAATAATTATATATTTACGGCAGAATAAAAATTGCACAATGTTGCATTATCATTTGTATGGAAAATTTGGAAACTAAAAATCAATTAAGACTTAAAGATTTTGTTGAGGGAATTAAAATTTCTTATAGATACCTGCTTTCAAAATGGAAAGTAATTATTTTTATTGGATTAATAGGTGGAGCAATATGTTTTGTATATGCCTATTTTAAGAAACCTGTTTATACAGCTAAATTAACTTTTGCATTGGAAGAAAAAAGTAGTTCCATGAGTGGCTATGCTAATATTGCAAGTCAATTTGGTTTGGATATTGGGGGTGGAAATGGAAATGGAGGTGCATTTGTTGGAGAAAACTTGCTTGAATTACTTAAATCTAGGTTTTTGATAGAGAAAACATTGCTGTCGGAAATAGAAATAGATGGTAAAAAAGAGTTATTGGTAAATAGGTATATTCAATTCAATGAAATAAATAAAGTTTGGGAAAATAACCCCGAAATATCGCCAGTAATATATTTATCAAATCAATCAAGAAATCAATTTTCTCGTCAACAAGATAGTTTGTTGTTTAAGATTTATGACAGGATTATTAAAACAGATTTAGATGTTAAAAAAGTAGATAAAAAATTAAATATTGTTATTGTAGAATATCAGGCAATAGATGAATTATTTGCCAAATTTTTTACAATAGAATTGGTAAAAAATGCCTCCGAATTTTACGTGGAAACTAAAACTAAAAAAACAAGAGCAAATGTAGTATTGCTTCAAGGAAGAGTAGATTCAGTGAAAACGGCATTAGACCAACAAATGTATGGTGCTGCTGTGAATCAAGATCATAACCAAAACCCTTCTAAAGCTCAAGGTAAAGTGCCAATTTTAAAACAACAAATGGATGTGCAAATCTTAAGTACCATGTATGCCGAATTGCTAAAAAACTTAGAGTTGTCAAAATTCACACTCATGAGAGAAGAGCCATTAGTGCAAATAATTGATAAGCCCATTTTACCGTTAGATAAAAAAAGAACAGGAAGAATAAAATCAACTTTGATTGGATTTGTTCTTTTCTCTTTTGTTACTGGATTATTTTTATTGCTTAGTCGTACTTACAAAAAAATAATGCGTATAGAAGTTTCTGAAAATTTTTAAGAAAATAGTATCTAAAAATAAACAGAAAAAATGAAAGAAAGAATCAAAATTTTTTTATTGTCTGATTTTGCAACGTCTTCTTTCTACTCAGCAATAGCCACTATTATTAAATTAGCTACACTCTTATTAATGAGTAAAATTGTGGCTGTATATTTAGGAAAAGAAGGGTTAGGTTTAATAGGGCAACTCACCAATTTCGTTACTATTTCATTAGTCATTGCAGGAGGGTGTATTAATGTAGGTGTTATCAAATATGTATCCGAATACGCTGCAAGTGATAAGGAAAAACTGATTATTTTTTTAAGATCAGGATTAATTACTTTATTGTCGTTAAGCCTCCTATCGGGTATTGTATTAATTGTATTTTCTTCTTTTTGGTCACAAATAATTCTCACAAATAAAAACTTCTCTGAAGTATTTATAGTTTTTGGAATAACCATTATTCTCTATGGGTTAAATACTTTTTATATTTCAGTTATTAATGGATTAAAGGAATATAAATTATTAAACCTCATTAATATTGTTACCAGTATTTCTGGTCTTTTCTTATCCTATTTCTTAATATTAAACTACAATATTACAGGTGCTTTTTATGCCATTGTTACCAACCAATCGTTGATATTTTTTGTGACATGGTTTATGGTTAGAAAAAGAAACCTTATTGGAGAAATAAATTTTAAACTGGGTATAGATAAAACGCAAATCAAACTTTTATCTAAGTTTATTTTGATGACATTAGTATCAACGGCATGTGTTCCTCTTGTTCAATTAATTTTAAGAAAATACGTAATACAACATATTGGCTTATCATCAGCTGGAATATGGGAAGCTATTAGCAGAATTTCCAATGTCCATTTACTTTTTATAACGGCAACATTAAGCACCTATTATCTCCCAAGATTATCAGAGATCAAAAATCAATCAGAATTAAAGTTTGAAATTTTTAAAATGTTAAAAATTATTACACCACTTGTTATACTATCTTCATGTCTAATTTTTATGATGAGATATTTAGTGATTTCGATTTTATTTACCAATGATTTTTATGAAGCAGAGAATTTGTTTGGTTGGCAATTGTGTGGCGATGTTCTTAAAACAATAGGCTGGATAATTGGCTATCAGATGCACGCTAAAGCCATGACCAAAACATTTATTATTAGCGAAATATTAGCAGGGTTATCATACTTATTTATCTCAATATTTTTGATAAATTATTTTGGATTAATAGGAACGGCTATGGCTTATGCTGCAAATTATTTTATTTACTTAATTGCTTTGCTTTTTGTATTTAAAAGGGTTTTATTTGTTAAAATAGATAGATAACTGTGCAAAAAAACGATCCATTAGTGTCTGTTTTAATACCGTGTTTTAATCACGAAAGATTTGTGAAAGGTACTTTGAATAGTATACTGAATGATACTTATTCAAATAAGGAGATAATTATTATAAATGATGGTTCTATCGATGATTCTGATTTAAAAATACGAGAATGGGTTGTAGAAAATCAAAACAAAATATCAGTAAAGTATTTTAACCAAGAAAACAAAGGAGTATGCGCTACTCTTAATGCTTTAATATCTAAATCAAATGGAAAATATGTGTTACCATTAGCAAGTGATGATGAATTATTTGGTAATACAATAGCTAAAAGAGTTTCAATTTTGGAGGC
>JANYDU010000043.1 GCA_025359805.1 Bacteroidota bacterium | reverse complement strand
TGATGATTTATAAAGTAAATCAAGCATTTCCTGAACAGCATCGGGTTTCATCTTATGAAAATTCTCCTTCAAATACTTTGCAGTTCCAATAATTGCTGAAAGTGGACTTCTTAAGTCGTGTGAAAGTATTGCCAAAACACTTTCTTTATGCGTATTAAGGTCTTCCAATTCTCCAACATATTTTTTTATAGCATCCTCCGATTGTTTCCTGTCCGTCAGGTCACGTAAAATTTTAACATACCCCAACATCTCTCCGTCTAAACCGATGAGTGGAAATACCAAACCATAAGCATAAAACAGCTTTTTGTCTTTGTCAATATGCCATCTATTATCCGTTGCTCTACCTCCTTTTAAGGCAGTTTCAATTTCTCTTTTCGGAACACCGTTTTTTAAATCTTCTTCTGTAAATATTATATCGAAAGGCTCACCAATAACTTCGTCCGTTTCGTAACCAAATATTTTTGTAGAGCCAGAACTCCAACTATTTATATTGAAGTCTTTATCCAATGTAAAAATTGAATAATCTTGTAAGCTGTCAATTATTTGGCTGTAAAACTCAGCGGTTGGTATATATCTATTCTTAAGAATCTTCGGCTTTTCTTGTTTATTTTCCATTGGATTTATTTTAGTCGTTGTATTGAATTGTTACGTATTATGTCTATGAGTCCGCTGTCATTGCGTAACGTTTAATTATCACGCCAAGATAATAAAAATAGCGTAACGAAATATTAAATTTAGAGAGTTAACGGCAATAAAGCAAGGGGGGCTGTTAGTGGCGTTAATTTTTCACTCTGTCTATAATTGCATTATTGAAATTGGCTGGCTCTTCTTCTAAACATTCATGTCCAGATTGTTCAAACCATATTAGTTCTTTCTTTGGTGCAGAGAGTTTATTAAAAAAATCCTCAGTTACAATTGCTGGTAAACTCCAATCGTGCCGTCCAACAAAAAAGTAAACTGGTACTTTCAATTGAGTAATATTGGTAAAATTGGTCTCAAAAATAGCATTTCCCAGTCTTGACGCAGAATACAAAAAGCCTTTAAGCCAATCGTAATTTTTATAATCTTCATATTTGGTCTCTGCTATTTTTATTTTTGCCTCCGACTCTTTTTTATAAATTGCTCCACCGTATTGTGTCAATAATTCATACTTTTTATAAAAACAATCTAAAGGAGTTTTGCATAATGTTGTGTCCTTGCTTTCCAACCGCTTCACCAAGTTAAGCATTTTCTTGTCTTTTTTTATTTCAGCTTGCTGTTTGATCCATTCCCTGGAAAGCGTAATGCTCCTGTTAATGTCAATAATCTGTGAGATCCCAAAATATGCCATATAATCTTCCGGATACCTGGTAATTAAATGCATACCAAGAACACTCCCCCATGAAAATCCCGCCAGATAGATCTTTTCTTTATGAAATTTCTTCTTTAATATCTGAGTGAGTTCATGTGCATCATTTACGAGTTGCTCAACTGATAAATTTTGGGGTGTTGAATCGGCCATATAAGATTTTCCGCACCCTGGTTGTTCCCATGCTATAAGTACAATTGACTTTGTTAAGTCACTATTGAAATATCTCAAATGAGGAGTTTGTGGCCAACCAGGCCCGCCATGTAAAAAGAGTAATACGGGGTCTTTTGAGGAACTGCCAGTCATTTCCACGTATTGATCTTGTCCTCCTAATTTAATTAGTACTTTTTCATTAACTGTTGTGTCTTTGAGACCGCTTTCATCAATCGCCTTATTTGAGCTTTGGTTATTTTGGCAAGCGATTAAAGAGGTCAAAAGGAAAAAATAAATAGCTTTTTGCATTCTGCTTGAATTTTTATGGTACTTGATTTAATTATGACTAACGGTTGTCGGCTTGCACACGCTTCAAAATTGAAGAAAGCTTTCTGGCGGCATTTTCGGCAAGCTAATGTTAGCGGTAGTTGTTTGATTCATTTGTTTACACGTTTTTGTGTAAACCTATTTTAGGACGAGACAGTCGGCAAAAAAATAAAATGTGCTTGCAAATGTGTTGGCGTTTTGCTTTACAGTTTGGTCTAGGTTGAAATTATTTTTAAAAGTCAAATACATGTTCAATTTTTATTTTGTCGTTGCTTAGCCTTAAAAGTAATTTACTTAATGAAGTAACAGGAACTGCTAATGCAATTCGTTTTGTTGTTGGGTCAGATGCTATTGGTTGCATAAATACTTTTTGAGTGTTTTCAAAATTTGTTTGGTTAGAAGAGGGGACTAAAACTGTAAGCAAGATTGCTGAATTATTTCCAGCAATTTCTTTAAAGCTGTGTCCGTTTTTAGCAAGAGTCGTAATTGCGTCTGCAAACTTGTCGTAACGAGGAAGAAATTGCAAACTGTCATTTTCAAGCACAACAGTAGTAGTTGGCAATGCTTCATCGTAAACTGTTTTTGTTCCAAGTCCAATGAGTTTTCCGTAAATAAATTTAACCAACAATTCAGATGTGAGAATGTATTTGCGTTCAATCTTTCTTAAAAAATTGTCGCCAAAGAATGACGTAGAAGTCCACAATGATTTTAATCGACTCTTAAAATCAAACTCATACCAAGGTCTATCTTTAATAAAGTCAACATAGTCTTGTGTGAACTTTGCATTGTATTTATCCTCTTCGGTTTTTACTTCATAGGTGTCTGTAATTCTTCCAATAATTGTTTCATACCATGCCTTTATTGAATACTCAACCGATGCACTTGAGCCAATTACCCAAATCATAAAATGATAGCCCGTGTTGGTTGGAAAATTATCTTTTATCTGGTCATTTACAATTTTATAACTCCCCCAAATTTGTGCGGTGTGGTTCATAAAAGGAAAAGTAGTTGCCGTATGTTGTTTAAAATAATTTGCTTGTTCTTCGGGGCTGAAAACTAGATACCATTCTGGAAAAGTTAGAAATGTTTGGTCGGCTGGTCGGCAATCATTTTTTGGCGTAAGTGGATTTTTGTTTTGCGTCAACCATTCTCTTTTAATTACCAATTTTTCTCCTGCCGCAATGGTTGTTGGATTTCTTTTTTTGGAGAAGAAAATACAAGCGGCTAAACCGATTGAACAAAGCGTAAGTATGTAAATCCGTTTCATCTTTTACAATTTTGTGAATGATACCAATGTGTTGTCCGATGGGTCTTTGTCTTGCAAAATTCTTTCTCCCGAATCTTTGAAGCCATAAGTAGAAATTATTTTACTCCATTCGTCAATTGATTTGAATGATTTGTATTCTGATGAATCAATTTCCCACAGCACACCCAAACCTAAATTAAATACGGAGTGAACCAATGAAACGAAGGTTGCCATGTCGGTAGTTTTTACATCATGGTCTCTCATGATGAACAAGCCGCCTTTTCTCAAAATGCGATGAATGGACTTTATGTAACCGTCTAAAAGTTCAGGTGTGCAATGATGCAAACCAATATGACAAGTTACCAAATCAATGCTTTCATCTTCTATTTCGTTTTTGCTTATTGGTTGGTAAGTGAGTGGAATAAATTTTCCGATTTTAGTTAGTTGCCCTCTTTCAAAAATATCAGCGACTGAATTGTTTGGTACAATATCGTTTGTCAAATAAATAGTTCCTGAAAGTGAAATGTGTTTTCGCAATTCACTTATGTATCTTCCTGTTGAACCAATTTCTAAATAACCGTTGATTTGTTTTTTGTTGACAAGCAACTGCAAAACTTGTTTTGCCATTTCTTTCTTTTGCTTCTTCAAAGCTGGCAAAGCAAGCGTTAATTCAGAAAGGAATGGTTTTATTTTCGGCAAATTTGTTTGAACTGTTTTGTAAATTTCTTCGTCATTGCTTTTCTCTTTACATGTAGTTGCGATAAGGTTGTGAAATTTATCTTCGGGATACAAATGAAAAATCACCTGGAGAAAACGATAAAAATCGTCACTCCATTTTGTGTTTGAAAAAACAGTTTTAAATTCTGAAATGTTGCTGTTCATGATTTTTTAGTTTGATTTATAATAAGTGTCCCAAATAACATTTCTGAATTTGAAATCAGGGTCAAGTTTCTTTTTTATCTCAAATAATTTATTTGCGTTTGGATATGCTTTATGAAATTGTTCTTTTGTTGCATGAGCCTGATAAGGCAAGTAATATGCACCATTGAGTGAAGTTGCAGCATCAATTAACTCTCTTGTCCAAACCGCTACTTTGCCTTTTTCTGTTTCGTTTGTAAATTGTTTATACCAAATCACAAACGCAAAAACTTCTTCTCTTGCCCAAGCTAACAAAGAACCTGAATCTTCTTTTGCATGACGAATTGAAACATTAATCACATTCACATGATGTCTGATAAAAATTTCAGCCATCAAAGAAGCGAAGTCATCAAACTTTTCTACGGCTATAAAATATTCTTGTAAAACATATGTGCTTTCTTTTCTTGATTCAGGTTCTAACTCCAAAACATCGTAACCTGCTTCATAATTTCTCCAGTGAATTTTCTTTCTTCCGAAGACTATTGGGTCAATAATATGTTCTCTTCTCCATTTTCCAAAGCTACTTTTGCTGAATGCACCAATGAAATATCTTTCAATCGGATATGCCGCTGCAAGCGGCATTAGTCGTGTTTTTTCTGTTGGTTTTTCATTGGTTTTACTCCAACTTACTGCTCTGACATTTTTATAAACCGGAGGGTAAATATCACCGTTATGAAAAACAACATCTTTATTTTCACGAACATTGCCAAAGAAAAATTTCTTGTATTCATTGCGTTGCATTTTTTTATGGCTTCGATTCACCGCAATATTTTCTGTTAACTCTAACTCAACATTGGCAATTACTGCGACAGCGTTATAACATCCAACACAAGCAAAAAATATTTCTGGTTTTTCAGCTGGTGAAGTGTGAACCATTTCCCCATTTGCCAGAATCACATCCAAAGATTTCACGGAAAGAATTACTGCACCCAATCCGATATATCTTCCATGACAATTTACACTCAATGCACCACCAACAGTAAAATTGGCGTATGTCTGCATAATTTTGATACTCAAATTGTGTTGGTCAACATGCTGCTGAATGTCGCACCAACGAATACCTGCCTGAACTTTTATAGTTTTGTTTTCGGGAGAGAATTCAAGCACTTTGTTTAATTTTCTCATGTCAATATGAATACAATTAAGGCTTGCTGTTTGTCCTCCCATACTGAATCGTCCACCTCCAATACAAACTGGTTTGTCTGCGGTCTTGATTATGTTTTGTAGTTCCTCAATTGTTTGTGGTGTTTCAACTTTCGCAACAAGAATCGGGTTGAGTTGCGTTACCTCATTAACAATTCTTTCGTCTATTCTTAAGTGAGGAATTTTTTCTGCATCAGGGTTTTTGAAATAGTCGGGTGCTGAATTAGGAACAACTCCAAATCGGTTTGATTTAATATTACCTCTCTTGAAGCCTAAAAAAAAAATCAAAACCAAAGGCCCTAAAACTGGAATGAGAATTAGCCAAATCCAAAAACCATTTCGGTTGCTGTCATGCAGTCGCTTTGTTGAAGTTGCAACCAAAGCCCAAAACAATAAGGGATAAAGAACCCAAGTAGCAGAATACGAAAAGATAAATTCAAGAAAGTTGAACAGCACATAAAAAGTCGTCCATATAAAAATGGAAACAGTCCAGTAAGTCAAGCGGTTAATCCGTCCTCTGCTCGTGAAAAGTAAATAACTTACTGGTAGTTTATCTTTTAATGCCATTTGTTGTTTAGTGTTATTCCGAAAATTACTGATTGTGTGTCGGGTAAAATAAAATGTGCTGCAATTTGGGTCGGCTGGTGGGCGGCATTGCAGCTCTTTTTATTTTGCGAAGCATTGGCATTTTGTCTGTCGTTTTTAGCACGGTTGTTTATGGTCTGCACTGTCGTCATAGCATTACTGGTAACTTGTTTATATACGCAACTATAATTCAAATTAAATATTAAAATTTAAATATAAGCGGTTAAATTTCAATTGGCTAATATTTAGGATTCATCCCATCATTCATAACCTATTAAGGCAGATGCTTTGTGCCTCAGCATGACAAGGGAGTAGGAGCTACACACCTCGCCTACAAAGGACGGACACCCATCTACATTCTTTACTGCTTTTGCTTACTTAGTACAACTTTAATGAGTGTAATATAATTAAATGGTTTATGCTAACATAAAGATACCTACCTTGCACAAATTATTACACTTAACAATTTATAATGTCATTTGAAAATTTAAACCTTATTGAGCCTATTTTAAGAGCGCTCAAAAATGAAGGTTACACAACACCAACACCCATTCAGCAACAATCTATACCCATTGTTTTACAAAGAAAAGATTTATTAGGCTGCGCACAAACAGGTACCGGAAAAACTGCAGCATTTGCTATTCCTATTTTACAAATTCTTCGCGAAGAACAAAAAGATGATAAAGGACCTAAGGCAATTAAAGCCTTAATACTAACTCCCACACGTGAGTTGGCTATTCAAATTGAAGAAAGTTTTAATGCCTACGGAAAATTTTGTGGGCTCAAACACCTTGTTATTTTTGGTGGCGTATCACAACATTCGCAAACAGAAGCTCTAAGAAGAGGGGTTGATATTTTAGTTGCCACCCCCGGTAGATTGCTTGATTTAATGAATCAAAAATTTATTCATTTACATCATGTAAAACTATTTGTTTTGGATGAAGCAGATAGGATGTTAGATATGGGTTTTATTAACGATATCAAAAAGATATTACCTAAACTTCCTGCTAAAAAACAAACCTTGTTTTTTTCGGCAACCATGCCTCCCGAAATTCAAAAATTAGCCAATACTATTTTAGTTAATCCATTAAAAGTAGAAGTAACTCCGGTTTCATCAACTGCCGAAAAAATTGAGCAATCGGTTTACTACGTAGATAAAGGAAACAAGCGTCATTTGCTGGCTTTGCTGTTAAAAGACAAAGCGATAAAAAGTGCATTGGTATTTACCCGCACTAAACATGGTGCCGATAGAGTGGTTAAAGAATTAGAAAAGGTTGGCGTAAAGGCAGAAGCCATTCATGGAAACAAATCTCAAAATGCAAGGCAACGTGCATTAACCAATTTTAAATCGGGACATACTCGGGTATTATTGGCAACAGATATTGCTGCCCGTGGTATTGATGTGGATAGCCTTTCGCATGTAATTAATTTTGAATTGCCCAATATTCCAGAAACCTATGTTCATCGAATTGGAAGAACAGGAAGAGCTGGAGCAAGTGGAATTGCTATATCTTTTTGTGATGCCGAAGAGAAAGAGTATTTGAGAGATATTCAAAAATTAATAGGAAAAACTATTCCTGTTATTGATGAACACCCTTACCCCATGATGGATCATAACCCTCCTCCCGCAAAAGAAAAACAAAGAGGTGGCGGAAGCAATAGAAGACCAAATAATTCTTCAAAAGGAAATGCTTCTAATTCATCACCTAAAAAAGAAAGTTCGGGCGGTGGTCAGCAAAGAAGATTTGTGAGCAGCAGACCAAAAAGCAGGTAATTTTTTTCGCTAAGTGCGTTAAAGTATTATGCAGATACTTTTACCTTTAACATATCTACTAATTTCTCTATCACAAAATCTACTTCTTCTTTGGTATTTTGTTTACCAAAAGAAAACCTTACGGCTGGACGATTTGAATCTACTCCCAATGCAGTTAGCACATGCGAACCTACATTTGAACCCGATGAGCACGCACTACCGCCTGATGCTGAAACGCCTGCAATATCAAGTTTAAACAACATCATTTCGGCAATTGGTGTGGGAGGAAATGATACATTTAAAACCGTATAGGATGAATAACCTTCAGCATCACCATTAAATTGAATTCCTTGAATATTGGCTTTCAGCTTTTCAATCATATAAGATTTTATTCCGCTAATATGTTTTTGCTCTTCATCCAACTCTTTTAAAGAAAGTTGGAGTGCTTTTGCTAAGCCAATAATGCCATATACATTTTCTGTTCCTCCACGCATATTGCGCTCTTGCGCGCCACCTGTTATGTATGGATTAATTTTATTTCGGCTGCTCACATATATAAATCCAACACCTTTAGGACCTCTAAATTTATGCGCACCTGCTGCTATAAAATCAATATGTGTTTTTTGTAAATCAATAGGGAAGTGTCCAACTGTTTGAACCGTATCACAATGAAAAATAGCTTGGTATTGTTTGCACAACTCTCCCACTCTATCTATATCCAATAAATTTCCCAACTCATTATTGGAGTGCATTAATGAAACCAATGCTTGAGGATATTGTTGCAATAACGTTTCGAGATGCAACAAATCAATATGTCCGTTTGGCAATAAATTAACCAAGTGCATTTCTGCTTTTTCTTGCTTGTGTAATTCTTCAATGGTATGCAATACTGCATGATGTTCAATAGCCGATGTGATAATATGTTTTACATCCAAGCATTCTACCGATTTACGAATAGCCATATTATCAGCTTCGGTTCCTCCTGATGTAAAAAATATTTCTCCTGGAGAGCAATTCAATAATTTAGCAACTGATCTGCGAGCCTCTTCAATAAAGGTTCTAACCTCTCTACCATGTGCATGTGTTGATGATGGATTGCCATAAAATTGTTCCATCATTTTTGTCATTTCAGCAATCACTTCTTTATCAAGTGGAGTGGTTGCTGCATTATCAAAATAAACTTTGTTACTCATATTTTTATTTCTTTAAAGAAAGATAACCGATTAATCTGTAAACTAATTTTGCCATAGTATACTCTGATAAAATAGAACCCTTTGCCGGAGCAATTTCTACCACATCAAACCCAACAATATTTTTTGACGCAATTACTTGTTTTAAAAACGAAACGGTTTCATTCCAAAATAAACCATTGGGTTCAGCAGTTCCAACCGCAGGAACTACAGAAGGATCAAACCCATCAGCATCAATTGATATATATACATTTTTGCCCAATGTTTTTATAGCATCGCTCATCCAATTGGGATTATTTCTTACCTCATGCGCATAAAAAGTATGAATATGTTTTGATGATTTTATCAAATTAGATTCTTCAATACATTGTGCTCTAATTCCAATTTGAGTGAGCGGAACACCAATTTCTTGTATGCGATACATTACTGATGCGTGTGAGTATGGATTATTTTGATACGACTCTCGAAGATCTGAATGTGCATCAATTTGTAATACACATACATCATTATATTTTTCTTTTACTGCCCTAACTGTTCCAAAAGAAATGGTATGCTCGGCTCCAATTGTGATGGGAAATTTTTTATCATCAAGCAATTTCTTAGTTTCTTTTTCAATCAACTTCACGGCTTTTTCATCCACTTTATTTTTAAAATCCATTGGGGGAAGTGTACAAATTCCACCTAATTTATAGGTTTCTTGATCCAATTCTTCGTCATACAATTCAACAAATTGAGATGCTTTGATAATGGCTTCCGGACCTTTATCAGAGCCCGATAAATAGGATGAAGTATACTCGTAAGGAGCAGATTGTATCACATATTTTGAAGATTTATAGGAACAGAATTCATCTTCGGTAATGGCAAGGAAATTTTTCTTGTGGTTATAATATTTCATGTTGTAAAAATTAGGACAAATATAATAGTTAAGCCCAATTGAAACAGTACTTTTTGTCAAACAAAGTTTAATCCTATTTTTGCTGAGTTGATATGACTCATAAACTTATTTATTTACTATTTATTTCGATTGTTTTTCAGGCTTGTGTATCCAGTTCAAAATATAAAGAAGCAGTTACACATGTTGAAAAACTAAAAGCCGATAGTGCCATGATTACCAAGCGAAACAGGATGCTTGCGGAAGATAAATTATATTTAGAAAACAAAAGTGCCAGCATCGAACAGCAATTAAATATTAGACTGCAAGAAAAGGAAGATTCTATTGCACATAAAGAACAATTATTACAACAACGAGAAGCCAGCATTAATGATATGAAAGCCCGAAAAGCTGAAGAGCGAGAAGCTTTTGAAACCTTATCAAAATCAGTTTTTGAGTTGTTTAATTCATTTAATACTACTGACGTTTTTCATTATACAAACTGTACTCAAATAAATGTAGCGGTAAGCGATAGGCTTTTATTTACAACCAACTCCACCAAAATTGATTTGGCAAAAGCTCAACTTGTTTTGATAAAAGTTGCACAAGCCATGGCAAAAAATCCAGATTTAAATTTAATGATTGTGGCACATACCGATTCTGTTGTTTCGGTAAAAGAAAAGTTTGATGATAACTGGACATTGGGGTCTATGAAGGCAAATAATATTGTTAGAACATTAATTCAAAACCAAAAAATTGATGCTACAAAAATTTCATCAGCAACCAAGGCCGAAACAATTTCATTAAATAACTCAAACTCAAATATTGGCCGAAACAGAATTGAATTTGTTTTTTACTCTACGTTTTTACCTTGCATTCATAGCAAAGAATAATTTTAAGATGAAAAAAAATCTATTCATAGTTTTATTATTATCATACACATTTGGATTACAAGCACAGCAAATTCATTTTATAAAAAGCAGCTTTATCAGCCAAATAAAAAACAATAAGAACGATACCATTTATGTGATTAATTTTTGGGCAACATGGTGTAAACCTTGTGTAGAAGAGCTGCCTTATTTTGAGCAACTCAATAAAAAATATTCGACTAAAAATGTAAAAGTACTATTGGTAAGCAATGATTTTAAAAAACAAATTGACTCTCGTTTAAAACCATTTATAAAAAGTAAAAACATAAAATCGGAAGTGCTGTTTATGAATGAAACCAATCCGAATGAATGGATTGATAAGGTAGAATCAAAATGGAGTGGAGCCATACCTGCAACACTAATTATTTGCGGTAAAAAGAATTTTAGCTTTTTTAAAGAAGGTGAAATAACCTTTGATGAGCTTGATAATACAATTAAACCTTTATTAAAAAACTGATATGAAAAAACTAAACTTATTATTACTCATTGCTTTTAGTGCCTTTCAATTTTCATTCATTGTAG
Organism: Bacteroidota bacterium; assembly: GCA_025359805.1. GTDB lineage: Bacteria > Bacteroidota > Bacteroidia > UKL13-3 > UKL13-3 > CAIUEQ01. Next base: position 14,873 of record JANYDU010000043.1, on the reverse strand, counting down.
ATCAACCAACTGGATACAAAGTTGGCGATATGGCAAAAGATTTTAAACTAAAAAACATCGATGGAAAATTAATGTCATTCACCAATTTTCCTGATGCCAAAGGATTTATTGTAATATTTACTTGCAATCATTGTCCGTTTTCACAAGCCTATGAGCAACGTATTATCAATCTTCATAAAAAGTATAATCCAAAAGGTTATCCAGTAATTGCCATCAACCCAAATGATAAAGATAGAGAGCCAGAAGACTCTTATCAAAACATGCAAAAACGTGCAAAGGAAAAAAAATATCCATTCGTATATTTATATGACGAGACTCAATTAACAGCCAAAGAATATGGAGCAGCACGCACACCACATATTTATATTATAAAGAAAACGGCTAAAGGAAATGTAGTTGAGTATATTGGAAGTATTGATGATAATTTTGAAGAACCAGAACAAGTAAAACAAAAATATGCAGAAGATGCATTGAATGCGTTGTTGGCAGAAAAACCAATTTCAACCACATCAACCAAAGCTATTGGATGTACGATTAAGTGGAAGAAATAATCCGTTTAAATATTACTTAAACAACAATTCATCAACGGCAAAAACGTAACCTCCTTTTTTCCATTGCAAGAAAGTAATTAAACCAAATTTTTTAAAATCAGCCATAGCATCTTTTGGTAATGATAATTCATAATGCCCTTTATTGGATTTAACAACTTGCGTTGCAAATTTCCTCACCACATTATGGTGTTCTAATGTTTTACCATGATTTTCACCAGCAGTAACTTTGTTAAAAATATGTTTTTCAATTAATGCAAAATGTATTTCCAAGCTGTCGGTGTTTCCGTCAATTTCGTAATCAATACTCAAGGTATTTTTACCTTCAAATACATTTGCTGTAGTAACTACATTATGCTCACGAGGTTCTTTTAATGAGTTGTTGATATAAAACCCAACCTCTCCTTTTGCTGCGCCAGGTAAGCCTCCTAAACCATTTACAAAAATCATTGGAGTAAAAATAGCGGGTTGCCCCACACGATTGGCTGCTAAAAATTGTCGTCTTGAATATGCCGAATCCGAATATGGATCTTTCCATCCCGAGCGATCCCAAATATCAACGTGATAATCCAAAACAAAAACGGGTTGCTTCACAGAATCGGCAATAAATAAAATTTCTTTGGTAAACGCATCTGCATATGGGCAACTTTCACATCCTTCCGATGAGTACAATTCAATAAGTACTTGAGGGTAATACTTTTTTTGTGCAAACAATGAACTAACAGCTACAAAAAATAATAGGGTAAAGAATATTTTTTTCATACAATCAAAAAATAAATGATGATGGAGTTGCAAAATAGGTTGCCAGCTCATAAAAAAAAATAGCCCATGAAGATTATCATGAGCTATTTTTAAACTATTAAAGAATAAATTTAGTCTAACTTATATTCAACTACTTTATATCCTAATTTTTCTAACGGTTTTTGAACTTTATCTTTATCCCCAACAATTACAATTACCATTTTATCAAAAGGCAATAGTTCTTTTGCCATAGCATCAATTTCCACTTTCGTAAGATTTTGCAAAACTTTACTTTGTTGCTCAATATAATCAGCAGGTAAATTATAGTTTACAATTTGATTTAAGAAACCAGCTTTTTGAAATGTTCCCTCATATTTTAATGCATCACTTTGACTCAATGCTTTCTTTGCATAATTTAACTCATCTTCAGTAATACCACCTTCATTATATTTTTTTACTTCATAAAAAATTTCTTTAATAGAGGCATCTGTAGTAGAATCTTTAACACCTGCTGAAACAGTAAACGGACCAACATTACGTGTACCGCTAAATCCAGAACGTATGCCATAAGTATATCCTTTATCTTCACGAAGATTTAAGTTTAAACGACTGTTAAACTGACCTCCTAATGGAAAGTTCATTACATTAGCTTTAAAGAATTTACCGTCAAAATCAAAAGGCATCGCTAAATATCCAACACGAATTTCTGATTGAGCTGCTTTATATTTATCAACTAAGTAAATTTGAGTTTTTTCAATCACAGGAGCTGATGAAGTTAAGATTGGCAATGAAACTTCTTTTTTAGCCCAATTTTTTAGGAAATTTATTTTTGGCATAATCTCCGCTTCCGAAATATCACCAACAATTACAAGATTTGAAACAGTTGGAGAATAAAACTTATCGTAATAAGATTGAATATCTTTTACGTTCATCACTTTAATAGTTTTAATAGTTCCTTCAACAGGCTCTGCTGCCATCGATTTTCCGTATAATAAACGTGCATACGTTTTGTTTGCCATATCAGCTGCTGAAACTTTTTGAGAATTAATTCCTTCAGCAATTTGACGTTGGTTGCGTTTAAAATCTTCAGAAGTGAATTTAGGGTGAAGTAATTTTTCTTCAAACAAAAGGAGTGTTTTATCTAAATTTTTCTTAGGTGTGTTTACCATTACCGTAGTAAATTCTCTACTAGCATTAAAATTTATAGACGCCCCTAATTTCTCCAATTCATTGCTAAACTGTTCTGATGTATATTTTTCTGTTGCTTCTTCCATCATTGAAGCTGTAAAATTTGCTAATCCTGCTTTGCCTATATCTGTTCCTAAAGCATAATTACCTCCACGAATATTTAATAAAATAGTTACAAAAGGGCTTTCTTCATTAAAAGTACCGATTACATTCATTCCATTATCAAATTTTGTGGAATAATATTTTGGAACAATAGGTGTAACAGATGATGTTACTTCAGGCTTTTTACTACGATCAAAATTATCAACTGGTTTTTTATAGCTTAGTCCTTTGTATTCCAATTCACCACTTGAAGCACCAGATGAAGTGGCTATTTTTACTTCTTCTTTTGTAGAAGCCGCATTTGCATTTTTAGGAAATACGTTCACAATAGCTGCATTTTTACCTTTAACATATTGACGAAATACGCGCATCACATCTTCTTTAGTTACTTTATTGTAACGTGCCATTTCATCATTTAAATTCATAGGTTTGTTAGGTAACAAATAGTTCCACTGACTTAATTGAGAAGCTTTGCTGCCAACGGTTTGCATACCTTGAATAAATTGGCTTTCTAAATTTGCTTTTGCGCGTGCCATAGCATCATCATCAACGCCTACCTTATCAAACTCTTCCAATGTTTGTTTTACTAATGCTTCCACATCTACTGTTTCTTCAGTAGCTCCCGAAGGAAATGAAACTACTTGAATAGTAAATTCACCCGCCAATTCAAAACTTGGGTTGAACACATTTGCTTGAATGGCTTTTTCTGATTTAACAAAGTTTTTATAAAAAATTGAATTATTTCCATTACCTAAAACTGAAGCCAAAATATCTAATGCTGCTTCATCAGGGCTATAATTTGGAACACCCGGATATACCATATACATCAAAGGCAAATAAACTTTATCACCATAATTTGCATATACATTTTCAGGTAAACGAACAGGCTCTGTTTTTTGTTTGCGAACTTCAGGTCCGCGTGGAATGCTACCAAAATATTTCATCGCTAACTTTATCGCATCAGCAGAATTAACATCACCAGCAATAACTACACTCGCATTATTTGGTCCGTACCAACGCATGAAGAAATTTTTTAAATCTTCTACATTTACTCTGTCTAAATCTTCCACATAACCTATAGTTGGCCAATTATATGGGTGGTTTTTAGGGTACAAAATTTGGTCTTTAATTTCATCTGTTTTTCCGTAGGGAACATTGTCAACGTTTTGCCCTTTTTCATTTTTTACAGTAGCTCGTTGTACTTCAAATTTCTTTTGTGTAACAGCATCTACCAAAAAGCCCATTCTGTCTGATTCTAACCATAAGGCTGTTTCCAAATAATTTTTAGGCATCGTTTCAAAATAATTTGTACGATCACGATTAGTTGTACCATTCATGTTTCCTCCAGAACCTTGTACAATTTTAAAATGTTCTTCATCGGCCACGTGATCTGAACCTTGAAACATCATGTGTTCAAAAAAATGAGCAAAACCTGATTTACCTGGAGTTTCGCGAGCTGAACCCACATGATAGGTTATATCAACATGAACAATCGGATCGGAGTGGTCTTCATGAATAATTACGGTTAAGCCATTAGGTAATTTCCATTTTTCATAAGGGATAACAAGTTCACCTGGTTTGGCTGTTATCTTTTCAATTAATTGTGGTTGGTTGGGATCAGAAGTTTGTGTTTGTGCATTTACACTAAACAAAAAACATACAGACATGATACCAATTAGTAACTTTTTTTTCATGAGTTTTGGGGTTAAATAAAGTGGATGCAATTTCACGCATTTATAATATACCAAACAAGTTTTTTTTTTAGTGGCTCATTTTTTTGATAAAAGGAACTTTTGGGTATGACGGTATATTAAACCTATCAACCATCAGTTATCATTAAATCAAATCTTCGAAAACATATTTTTTTTATTTTAACAACTGCATTACATTCGCAATCGATTAAAATTAAAACCAAATGAACAAACGTTTTATAGCCATTTCTTTAATTATTTTAGCTGCAGCTGTTGCTCGCCTATTACCTCACGCTCCAAATTTTACACCTATTGGCGCAATGGCATTGTTTGCAGGTGCATATATCAGTAATAAGTATTTAGCGTTTTTATTTCCATTATTAGCCATGTTATTAAGTGATGCATTGATGGGCTTTAACGGTTGGTATTTTACTGAGCAAACCATTATGGTTTACGGAACTTATATGCTTATTACAGCTTTGGGTTTAACTATGCAAAACAATAAAAGTGCTTTAAGAGTTGGAGGAATGTCAGTAGCTTCATCAGTAATATTTTTTGTAACTACTAACTTATTTGTTTGGGTTGGTGGATTTTTTCATAAGCCAGTATTGTATAGTTTAGATTCAGTTGGTTTAATTCAATGTTATGTTTCGGCTATTCCGTTTTTTGATAAAACATTATTGAGTGATTTGTTTTTCAATGCCATTTTATTTGGAGGATTTTATTTATTGCAAATCAATATTCCTTCGCTAAAGCAAGAAAAAGTAAAAGCTTAATTACTTTTTTTAAAATTATTTTTAACTATTCTATTAGAGGTAACTTATATTTTTAAAATACGCTACGCTCTCTAATAATCGGCTTCCGTACCAACTAAATAATTCGCCATCAACCAATATAACTTTTGAATTGGGGCAAATGGTTTTCAATTCGTCAATATGCTTTTGTTTAAAAGGATAGGGTTCTGACGATAATAAAATAAGTTCGGGATTTAACAGTTGAAGTTTATTGATGGTTATTTCTGGGTATCGAGGTTCATTAACTACATTTTCAAAACCACATCGTTTTAACATATCATCAATAAAGGTATTTTTTCCAACTGCAATGTATGGTTCTCGCCAAATTAAGTATAATGTTTTTACCTGAGAGTGAAAAGTGAGGAGTGATAAATGATGAGTAAGTTGAGTAAAATTATTTTTAATTTCTATTGAAATTTTAAGAGCATTATCTTTTTTATTTACCAACTCTCCTACCCTTTCAATCATATTTAAGGCATCACCCAACGTTTTAATATCACTCATCCAAACGGGATATAGTTTCATCAATTCTTCTATCTGTAATTGGTCATTTTCCTCTTTATTGCCAATTATTAAATCAGGTTTTAGTTCAGCAATTTTATCAAAATTGAGTTTTTTTGTTCCGCCAATTCTAGGTTTTGATTGGTGTTTGTTATGAGGATGAATGCAAAAAATAGTTTGCCCAACTACCTCATCATCCAATCCTAAATCATACAATAATTCGGTTTGTGAAGGCACAAGTGAAATGATTCTCTTAGGAGGAAAATTAATCTCCACTTTTCTATTTAGCTGATCGATAAAAACAGTTTTCATTCAGTAGCCAAAATTAGCAGATAGATTAATCAGTAAAAATTATTTTATTTGTTCTCTTAAAATTACTGTTATGGAAAATCAATCAAAAGCAAATATTGAGCACGCCCTAAAATGGGGGCTAATACTTGGAATGGTAAATATTGCTATTTATCTACTTTGTTATGTTATTGATAAAAATATTTTAACTCAATGGTGGCTTGGTGTTGGAACTCTTGTTATCAATATTACATTGATGATTATTCCGGTTACCACTAAACGAAAAGAACTTGGAGGACTCATTAGTTTTAAAGATGCTTTTATCATTTGTTTTGTGGTACTTGCAGGAGGTGCTTTATTACAAAGTGTTTTTAATTACGTGCTTTATAATTTGATAGATCCATCGTTAAGTAATTTTATTAAAGAAAAAACAATAGAAACAACGGCTAATATGATGGAAAAATTTGGTGCTCCTCAAGAGCAAATTGATAAAACATTATCAGATATGCAAAATCAAGATATGAGCCAAAACCCTGCACGAATTGGACAGCAATATTTAGTTATGTTACTAATTAATGCTGTTATTTCATCCATTATTGCAGCCATATTTAAAAAGAATCCAAAGGTTACAGACTTTGAATAAACTTTATTCCGTTAACTAAACTCAATGAACAAAATAGATATAACCGTTATCGTTCCGCTTATTAATGAAGAAGAATCGTTGCCCGAATTGGCAGAATGGATTGAACGTGTAATGCGCGAAAATAACTTCTCATACGAAGTATTGATGATGGATGATGGAAGTACAGATAACTCTTGGAATGTAATTGAGCAACTGCATCAAAAAAATTCCAATATAAAAGGAACACGGTTTAGAAGAAATTATGGAAAATCAGCAGCACTAAATGTTGGTTTTCAAGAAGCAAAAGGAGAGGTGATAATTACAATGGATGCCGATTTGCAGGACTCTCCTGATGAAATCCCTGATTTGTATAAAATGATTATGACAGATGGATTTGATATTGTATCGGGATGGAAAAAGAAACGTTATGATCCCATTACAAAAACACTTCCTACCAAATTATTTAATTGGGCAACCCGCAAAATGAGTGGTATATATTTACATGATTTTAATTGCGGACTCAAATCATACCGAAACGAAGTGATTAAATCTATTGAAGTTTACAACGAGATGCACCGTTATATTCCGGTAATTGCAAAGTGGGCAGGTTTTAAAAAAATTACTGAAAAAGAAGTTCAACACCGTGAAAGAAAATATGGAACAACCAAGTTTGGTTTAGAAAGATTTGTAAATGGCTTTTTAGATTTGTTAACCATTTTCTTCGTTTCTAAATTTGGTAAAAAGCCCATGCACTTTTTTGGAGTATTGGGTACACTATGTTTCATCAGTGGTTTTTTTGTAACCATTTTTGTGATTGCCGAAAAAATTTATGATTCATACCACGATGAAGTTCACAGAGGAGTTACCGAACAACCGCTTTTTTTCATTGCATTGGTGGTAACTATTATTGGCGTTCAATTATTTTTAGCCGGATTTATTGGTGAGATGATTTCTAGAAATGCAAGCGAAAGAAATGTGTATGGCATTAAACAAAAATTAGGATTTAGTGAGTAAAATACTAATTGTTGGACCTGCATATCCTTTGCGTGGTGGGCTTGCCACATATAATGAACGTCTTTGCAACGAATTTAAAAACTTAGGTAATGAGTGTGATATTTTAAGTTTTAGCTTACAATACCCCTCGTTTCTATTTCCAGGAAAAACTCAATTCTCAACAGAAGCTGCTCCTTCATCAATCAATATACTTTCTCTTATCAATTCCATCAATCCAATTAATTGGTTAAATATTGGAAGAAAAATAAAACGAGAAAAATATGACATCATTATTTTTAGGTATTGGATGAGTTTTATGGCTCCTGCTTTTGGAACCATTGCACGCATCATCAAACAAAATCATCATACCAAAATATTAGCCATAACTGATAATATTTATTCTCACGAAAAACGTTTTTTTGATAGCGCATTTACTAAATATTTTTTATCCATTTGTGATGGGTTTTTAAGCATGTCGCAATCTGTGCTATCTCAATTAAAACAATTCGATAGCAACAAGCCATCCGTATATGTTGCACACCCCATGTATGACATGTTTGGAATTGAAATGAGTAAATCAGATGCCAAGAAAAAATTAGGGTTGAATGACGATACTAACTACCTATTATTTTTTGGATTTATAAGAAAATATAAAGGATTGCATTTGCTATTTGATGCTTTTGCTGATGAACGATTAAGAGCTCTAAATTTAAAATTAATTGTGGCTGGCGAATTTTATGAAGATGCAAAACCATACTTAACACAACTTAAAGAATTGAATTTGGAAGAGCATGTAATAATGAGCAACGATTTTATTCCAAATAATGAAGTGGCTACACATTTTTGTGCTGCTGATGCAGTAATTCAAACCTACTTAAATGCCACTCAAAGTGGAGTTACCCAAATTGCATATTATTATAACAAACCCATGATTGTTACCAATGTGGGCGGACTTGCGGAGTTGGTTCCAAATGATAAAGTGGGTTATGTGGTTGGCGTTAATAAAACGGAAATTGCTGATGCCATTTTGAAATTTTATGCCGATAAAAAAGAACAAGAGTTTATCGCAAACATTAAAGTTGAAAAAGAAAAATTTACGTGGAAATATCTTTGTGAGCAATTATTATCATTAACAAAATGACCTCCTACAAACATATTAAAGTATGCCATTTTGCAAGTGTTCACACCATTGTTGATACAAGGGTGTTTTATCGTGAGTGCGTTTCATTGGCAAAACATTTTGATGTAACTTATATAGGCACAGGAAATTATACGGGCACACGTGATGGCGTAAAAATAATTGGCATTCACAATCCCGAAACCAGATTAAAAAGGTTGTTCCAAACTACTTTTAAGGTATGCTATTTGGCACTAAAACAACAGGCCGATATTTATCATTTTCATGATGCAGAGCTCATTCCGTTTGCTATTATTTTAAGAATATTAGGCAAAAAAGTGATTTATGATTTACATGAAAACACTTACGAAGATATCATGAATAAACCTTGGATTCCTGCATATATCAAGTTTATTGCTGGTAAAGGTTACAGATGTTTAGAATGGTTAGCTTCTTTATTTATGCCTTTTATTTTAGTAATTGGAAAGCCTGAATTTGCAAAAAGATTTATGGCAAAAAAATATACCATCGTCCAAAATTATGCAGATGTATATGAATTGAAAAAATATACCGTTACCAATCGTTCAGCTTTGGAAGGGAATCATTTATTTTACATTGGTACGGTGTTCGATTATTATTATAATTTTAGTAAACTTATTGAAGCCATTTATATTTTAAAACAACAGGGGCAAATTTTTCATTTGCATTGTGTAGGTTATTTAGGCTCACTTGTTGAAAAAGGTTTAACTGTTGATGAACATTATAAGGCCATCAAAGATCAAATTACTTTTCACGGACATATAGTAAACCCAGGAGGATTTGAGATTTCAAAACGCTGCAAAATCGGTATTTGTTTAAAAAATCAACCTGAACGCATTTTGGTTTCTCATGAACGTAAATTTTTTGAATACATAGCCATCGGACTTCCTATGATTACTTGTGATTCGCATATTTATAAAGATGTAATTGATGAATACAAAGTAGGCAAATATGTAAACTTGGAAGATGCGCCAGCAATTGCTCAAACCATAAAAGAAATGGCAAACAATGCAACTTTATTAAATGAGTTAAGCAGTAATTGTATCAAAGCATCTGAATCAAAATTTAATTGGGAAAGCCAAGAAAAAATATTGATTAATTTATACAAGAGTTTGTCATGCTGAGGCAAGAAGCATCTGTAGTTGTGCAGGCCAAAATGTTGAGTAAAAAATTACAAATTTAGCCCTCACCATCATTCATTACCTAATGCAGATGCTTCGTGCATCAGCATAGCAGAAGAGCTTTATGAATCCTATCCTATTCCAATAATTTCATTCCTCAATATTCTCTACTCACTACTTCTTCTGAAATAGTTGATAACAACACAACTTGATTGGATTTAATTTGCTTCAACTTTTTTAATTCCTTTAAATCTTTAATCGTTTTACCCAGTGTATAATTCAATTCAAAACCCATTAATAAAATATATGTATTGGCATAAATTAAAATCATTACCACAATTAATGCGCCTATTGATCCATACACTTTGTTATAGGAATTAAATGCATTTACATATACCGAAAATAGTGTGGTGGTAACAATAATACTAATAGTTGCAAACACTGATCCTGCCGAAATAAATTTAAATTTCCTGCTTTTACTTGGCGCTAAATAATAAATAGTAGAAACAATAGTGATGCAAATTCCAACTACAATAACGTAATTAAAAAGCCCCAATAACCAAGGTGTAGTAATAGATGGAAAGTACTTTAATTTATCGGCCATTTTAAGCATGTGTGTGGCTCCGGTAATTAATAATACACAAATGGAAAGAGAAAGAGAAACAGTTATGGCCAAAATAATGGCTACAATTCTTTGTTTAAAAAATGAGCGTGTTTCTTTTTGTCGGCTGTAGCTATTTAACAAATTCATTAAGGAATGAAATCCATTGGTAGAAAAATAGATTGCTGATAAAAAACCGAATGACAACAGCTCTCCTCGTTGATGTTTTAAAATATCCAATAGCGTTGTTCTGATATAAGTAAATGTACTTTTAGGAATAATTTGTGAGAGATAAAATAAAATTTGATCGGGGGTTTTGTTGAGCGGCAAATAAGCAATGAGCGTGAAAAAAAATATAGATGTTGGAAACAAGGCCAAAAAAAATGAGAACGAAAGAGAGCGAGCTCTTAATGTCATTTCTCTATCATCAATCCATTTAATTAAATGTTCAATAATGGCATACCAAGATATTTCAGGATAACCCGGAAAAGATTTTTTCTGCAAAAGGAGTATCCCTTTTTTAACCGGTTTATTCTCTAATAAAAAACTTTTTAGGAGTTTCATTATTCAAAAAACGGTTTCATTTTTTCGGCTAATGCATTTGGGCAACGAGTTGGTTTATTGGTTTTCATATCAACATATACAAGTGTTGTTTCGCCAGTGTTTATAAGCTCTTTGTGTTCGTTATACAATTCGTATTCAATTTCAACCCTCACTCCGCTGTACGTTTTCATTTTACAAATGATGGTTAATTCATCATCATACTTTGCCGATTTTATAAACTTAGAACTTAACTGTATTACAGGCATCATTACTCCATTTTCTTCTAATTTTTTATAGGTAATCCCAATTTGTTTTAAAGCATCGGTTCTTGCTACTTCGTAATACATGGCATAATTCCCATGATACACCACTCCCATTTTATCGGTTTCGGCATAACGAACATTTATTTTAGTTTCGGTAATAAGCATCTTAAAAATGTTTGATAACTAAATCTGCAATTGTTTTTCCTATTGATAAAGAAGAAGTAGCAGCTGGCGATGGCGCATTTAAAATATGAATTGCATTTTGCTTTTCTATAATTTTAAAATCATCAATTAATCCGCCTGTTCTATCGCAAGCTTGTGCACGTACACCAGCCTCAGCAGGAATTAAATCATCCTCTTCAACCTGAGGAATGAATTTACGTAGAGCATTTGTAAAAGCTGTTTTTGAGAAAGAGCGATAAAATTCACCAATACCAGTTTTCCAATATTTAGTGGCTACTTTTTGAAAACCTGGCCATGTTAAAGATTCAAATAATTCTGTAAAATCTACATCCGATTTTTCATATCCTTCGCGTTTAAAAGCAAACACAGCATTTGGTCCAGCCTCCACTCCGCCATCAATCATACGTGTAAAATGAACTCCTAAAAAAGGAAAATTTGGATCAGGAACTGGGTATATTAAATTTTTTACAAGAGCTCTTTTTTCTGGCTTCAACATATAGTATTCGCCCCTAAAAGGAATAATTCGGGTATCTGATTTTTCGCCAGCTAATTGGGCAACCTTATCACAATATAAACCCGCACAGTTTACCAATAATTTAGTTTGATATGTTTTATTGTCGGTAATTAATTCGGCACCATCACCAAACATATTGATATCATTTACTTTTTGAGAAGTGTAAATTTCTCCACCCATTTTGGTAATAAGCTCAGCTAATTTTAAAGAAACTTCTGTATAATCAATGATACCTGTATAAGGCACGTGCACTGCTCTTACGCCTCTAAGATTGGGTTCATACTCATGAATGTTTTCTTTTTCGATAATAGAAATTTTGCTCAATCCATTTTCTAATCCACGTTTGTAAATAGCATCTAATTGCGGCAATTCACTTTCATCACTAGCAACAATTACCTTTCCGCACAATTCATATTTTATGTCATTTTCATCACAAAAAGCAATCATCATATTATATCCATTTATACAATTTGTGGCTTTTAAACTTCCGGGTTTATAATATATTCCTGAATGTATAACTCCACTGTTATGCCCAGTTTGGTGAGCTGCAAGAGTTGATTCTTTTTCGAGTAAAGCAAGTTTTAAATTTGGCTTTTGTTGAAGTAAGTTATATGCACTTGCTAAGCCAACTATTCCTCCACCAATAATTACACAATCGTATTTCATTTATTTAAAATATAGTGCCGCAAAATAAATGGAAAAAGTGGATTAAGAGAGCAAGAAAAAATATGTTTTGAATTTTTTAAAATGATTTTCCGTCAGCGGTTTTTACTCGTCTTGCCATTAGCAAACTGATGAGTGTAGCAACAATGGCAAGATAACCCACATAGTTGTACCCATCTAAATGCCCATTTGGTTGTTGCACCACTATTACGCCAGCAACATAGGAAGCAATACCTGCACAAAATTGTTGCAATGCAGAACTTATACTCATGTAGCTTCCTCTAATTTCAGGTTTAACAGCTCCTGTAATCATGGCTTGTGCCGGAATAAATCGTCCGCCTGAAAACACAAAAAATAAGCTGGTTACAATAAGCACAATCCACAATTGGATATGTGGCATATTGGTAATTAAAAAAACAGGAATTAAACTTAAAAATATAAAAATGGTAAACACTTTTAGCTTTCCAATTTTGTCGGCCAATTTTCCAATATACCTTGATGTAACAATGGTAAGTAATCCACCAAAGAAATAAATAAAGGTAACATCACTCTTTTCAAAACCTACATTTGCCACCATGTATGGGCTGATAAATGGAACAATACTAAAATGCCCAATCATCAAAATCATCATCATTAATAATGCGTAAATATTATTTTTCACAGAGAATATTTTTTGCAGCACCTCAAAAGGATTTGGATGAATTCCATCTTTTGCCACATGATTATTTAGCTTAGGAATAAATTTCCATATCATATAAAAAATGGGCAAACCACAAATGGCTAAAAATAAAAATGGAGCATGCCAGCTAATTTTATCGGCAATATAATATCCAAAAGGAACACCTAAAACAGATGCAATAGAAAATGCGGCCATAATAAAACCCATAGCTTCTCCCCTTCGTTCCAATGCAATTACATCACCAACAATTGATAATACAAGTGCTCCTAAAACACCGCCAAATAAGCCTGTAAAGATTCGTGCCGCTACCAACATTTCATAATTTGGAGCTAATGAGCAAGCAAATGTTCCTAAAATAAAACCTGTGTAAACCACTATCAAAAATGGTTTTCTATCAAACCTATCCACTAAAAATGCCGCAATAAAGCCTGATATTCCAGCACTAAAAGTATAAGAGGAAACGATAACTCCAAATTGTTTAGGAGTGATTTTAAAAATGTCCATCAATACCGGCCCTAAAGGCATCATAATCATAAAATCCATGATATTGGTAAAGTTGATGGCAGCTAATGTGATGAGGATAATGCGTTCTTTCTTTGTCATAAATGAGGGCGCAAAGAAAAGCTATTTTTTGAATGATGCATGCAGATGAATCCTAAATTTATTCAGCATTTTCGGCTTGCGCAACAGCAGATGCTTCGTGCCTCAGCATGATAAATGTGTTAAGATAACAACAAGGATATATCTTGATGACCAAACGTTTTTTTTTAATTATCTCCCCTTATCAAAGTAATGGTTCCATGAATATTTTTATCGGAAGTATTACTGGCTAATCGATATCTAAAAATATAAAAGTATGTTCCTGCCGAACAGGCTGACCCTTCATTATATTCCTTTCCATTCCAATTAATACCATCATTTCCTACTCCATCTTTTGTGCCTCTAAATACTATTGTTCCCCAGCGGTTGTATATCACTAAATCATATTTTGAAAACCCCACAATATCAATATCAAACGCATCATTTTTTCCATCATTATTATCAGGTGTAAAAACATTTGGAATAATTATATGCTCTTTGGCTTTTACTTCTTTGCAAGTTGTATCCCAACATCCTTGTGCATTAAATGATTGTAAGCAAATCATCACTGCACCTGTATCGGTTATGGTTTTATTTGGATTTATATCTTCTGAAAATTTGTTGGATAAATCAGTTCCAATAAACCATTTATAAGAAACTGCTGTGGTTGATTTATTGTTGAATTGATATTGCGGAGATTGACTTTCATCAATATCAAAATCGGCTTTAATACTGTTTACAAAAATAATTTTTATGCCTGTATCCAAACATGTTTTTGGGTCGAGAGTTTGGGGTGCAAGCAACATTTTATAAATACCACTTTTACTATATGCGTGGGTGATAAATGTATCGGGTTTAAATTTTGTGGTTGAATTTCCATCACCAAAAATCCAATTAAATTTATTGTAAGTAGTATCTGTTAATGCATAAAATGTATCTATTTGATTGGGACAAATACTATCGGGGCCAACAATTCTTGCTAATGCGCGAGGAAGCACTCTAACTTCTCTAATCGGAATATTTGTTGTGGTATCAGGGAAATAAGCCCTGCATGTTTTTAAGGTATTGGTTGCAGGATCTCTAATGGTATCTTGACCAAATAA
>JANYDU010000042.1 GCA_025359805.1 Bacteroidota bacterium | reverse complement strand
AGTATTTTATAGTAACGATGCCAACATAGGTTGGAATGGAAACATGAATAATGTGGAAGCTGGTGGGGTACCATGCCAACAAGATGTTTATATCTATCAAGTAAATGCTACTTCTTTTAGCGGTAAAGCTTATAAATACTCCGGTTCTGTTACCCTATTAAGGTAAAAAACAGAAATAGTTAACCAAATTTAAACGGGTATAACCATATAGTTACCTTTATAAACGGAAATCGTACGAATAATTTTTTTGCACTTTCCATCTTTGCATCGTCAAATCGCTTGGCACGTTTATAAAGTTGCATCATTCATAAATAACTTTGAGATGATGAGCAAGTAAACGGGAATATTTTCACATTTTATTAAAAAAAATTAAAAAAAAACATGAACAACTTAAGAAACAGTGTTCGCCTAATTGGCAACCTCGGTCAAAATCCTGACGTGAAAGAATTAACAGGTGGAAAAAAATTAGCTAAATTTTCTATTGCTACATCTGAAACTTACAAAGATGAAAAAGGAGAAAAAGTAACAGAAACTCAATGGCACAATCTTATTGTTTGGGGAAAACAAGCTGATACGATTGAAAAATATTTAAAGAAAGGAAGCGAAGTAGCCATTGAAGGAAAATTGAATAATCGAAATTATACAGATAAAGAAGGTAATAAACGCTATGTTACAGAAATTATAGTAAATGAATTTGTTTTGTTGGGAGGAAAGAAAAATTAATTTAAAAAAGATATAAAAAAGCCTTCAATATAATTGGAGGCTTTTCTATATCAAACTTATACTACTCTGCAATTAATTTCTGTAAAACTGTTCAAAGTATAATCTGTTTTTAGATGATGTGGCTTTAAAATTATGATAATCTATTACGCAAATTTATAATACGTTTTCTAATTGATTCCTATTGTTTTTTAGTCTTAATTTTCATTCTTTTACACAAGAATACCATTACCTTTTTATGGGCATCTTCAGTAGCTTCTTTATTAAACTGTGGATTACTCGGGTTGGCAAAAGCATGATCAGCAACATAATTATATACAACAATTTTTTTGCCTGCTTTTTTCACGCTGTCTTCAAAGTTTTTTATCAATTCAACATTGATGAATTTATCCTTTTCTGCAAAAATTCCGAGAATATCACATTTCAAAGTTTTTAGTTTTGTAACATCCATTTCTGGCATTCCGTAATACATTACACAAGCTTTCATTTGTTTGCCACCCATTAATGCGGTTTGTAATGACCAAGCGCCACCAAAGCACCATCCGACAGTTGCTACTTTTACTTTTTTTCCTACATGGGCGAATGCTCCACGGATAATTGAACGAGCACGTTCATCAGTCATTTCCGTCATAAGTTTTTGTGCTTCTTCGCGAGTGGTTCCTACTTTTCCATCATACATATCTATTGCATATACATCTACGCTCGACATTTCTGATTGAAATTTTTCTGCTTCTTGTTTGATATGGTCATTTAATCCCCACCATTCTTGAAAAACAAATAATGCTTTTTTAGCTGGTTGTTTGGTGGCTTTAATTAAGTAAGCCGAACCTGTTTTTCCATCATCTGTTTTAAAGGAAATTGCTTCGCCTTTGGGGTTTTCTAAAATAAAAGCAAGTGGCTCGGCATGTGTAGCGGCAAAATCAATATTTGAAGCTAACAGGGCATTTTTATCAGAAATAGTTTGAAATTGGCAACACGATTTTTTTTGCGCAAATGCATACGTATTGATGAGAAATAAAAGGATAAATATTTTTTTCATTTTTTTATTAGTTGTTTAAAGTTGCATGATGTTTTGCAGATAGATAGCGCTCAGCATCCAAAGCTGCCATGCAACCCGTTCCAGCGGCAGTTACTGCCTGACGATATACTTTATCTTGAGCATCTCCACAAGCAAATATACCTTCAATGTTTGTTTTTGAAGAATCGGGTTGTGTGATAATATAACCCACTTCATCCATAATAATATAAGGTTTGAAAATTTCTGTATTGGGTTGATGGCCGATGGCTACAAAAAATCCTTGAATAGGAATTTCAAGTTTCTCGCCAGTAATATTATTTTTAATTCTAACACCTTCCACTTTTGCATCACCAAGAATTTCATCGGTTTCGCTGCTAAACAATACTTCAATATTTGGGGTATTCATTACACGATGTTGCATTGCCTTGGATGCTCGAAACTCGTTACGCCTCACAATCATATAAACTTTGCTGCAAATTTTTGATAAGTAACTGGCTTCTTCACAGGCAGTATCTCCTGCGCCAACAATGGCTACATCTTTTCCTTTAAAGAAAAAACCGTCACACACTGCACAAGCTGAAACGCCTCTTCCATTTAATTTTTCTTCAGAAGGAATGCCCAACCATTTTGCTGATGCTCCTGTAGAGATGATAATAGTTTCGGCTAAAATTTCTTTGCTCTCATCTACGATTAATTTATATGGAGCTTTACCACTAAAATCAACATTGGTAATCATTCCGTATCTCACATCGGTTCCTAAACGAACCGCTTGTTTTTTAAATAATTCCATCATTTCGGGTCCCATAATTCCTTCTGGATAACCTGGATAATTTTCTACTTCTGTAGTAATGGTTAGTTGCCCGCCTGGCTGCATACCTTCATACATCACCGGTTTCATGTCTGCGCGAGCAGCATAAATGGCTGCTGTATAACCCGCTGGGCCACTACCTATAATAAGGCATTCTATTTTCTCTAGTGTATTATCTGGGATCATTTTTAGCTCTATTTTAAGGGTGCAAAAATAATTTGATTAACTTATAATTATAAACATTTAATTCTGTGATTTGGTTTCGAGAGAGTTTAAATACTTTCATAAAACAATTATGTTTTCGAATTGAATTTTTTATGTCAATACTTTTATTTTAATTAGCACACAAATAATTTTAATATGAAGAAGATATTTTTAGTCATTACACTTTTACACATTTCGTTAGCTGGGTTTGCAGATAAAAAACCAAAATTAGAAAAGGGATTATATGCGGAAATTGAAACTAATAGAGGTAAAATTTTATTGATATTAGAGTTTGAAAAAACGCCTTTAACAGTAGCAAATTTTGTTGGATTAGCGGAAGGTAAAATTAAAAATACTGCTAAAAAAGATGGAGTTCCTTATTACGACAGTTTAAAATTCCATAGGGTAATTCCTAATTTTATGATTCAAGGTGGAGATCCAATGGGGAATGGATCTGGAGGTCCGGGTTATTCATTTAAAGATGAGTTTGTACCCGAGTTAAAATTTACCGGAGCAGGTATTTTAGCTATGGCAAATGCAGGACCGGCTACAAATGGGAGTCAGTTTTTTATTACTCATGTTGCCACCACTTGGTTAAATGATAAACACACCATTTTTGGTCATGTAATAACAGGACAAGAAATTGTAAATGCCACCCAACAAGGCGATACCATTTTGCATATTAAAATTATACGCAAAGGAAAATCTGCAAAGAAATTTAAAGCCGTTAAAGTGTTTGAGGAAATGAAAGGGAAATAAATATTTATTGCGAATAAAAAAACCGCTTATAAATTAATGAAGCGGTCTTTTTTTTATTAGTGGTCTTGTAGGGATTCGAACCCCAAACCTCCTGATCCGTAGTCAGGTGCTCTATCCAATTGAGCTACAAAACCAATTTTATTGGGTTGCAAATATATATGGATTTTAACCTTTTGCAACAACGCAAAAAAAATCCCGACTATTAAATCGGGATTATAAGAAAAAGTGGTTAAAAATTTAGTTTGAAGCAGCAACACCCAATGAAGCTAAGGTATCATTAATGGCTGCAAAATTTGGCATGTCGCCAGCATTTTCTAATACTTCTGCATATTGGATAATTCCGTTTCCATCAACTACAAATGCTGATCGTTTTGCAACGCCTTTTAAGTTCATGTTAGTCCACGATTCGCATAAATTTCCGTAAGCAGTTGATACTTCTTTATTAAAATCTGATAGCAAATCAAAACTTAAATTTTGTAACTCTTTAAATTTGCCTAATGTAAAAGGCATATCAACAGAAATTCCTACTACATCACATTTATCATTATGATACATGCTAATAGCATCACGCACCGTACACATTTGTGCTGTGCATACACCAGTAAATGCTGCCGGGAAAAAGTGTATGATTAAATTTTTGCCTTTGAAATCCTCAATAGAAATTTCTTTTTTTTCGGTGTTAAATAATTTGAATGAAGGGGCTTTGTCGCCTTTTTGTAATGCCATAATGTATTGATTAGTTATTTGGTTAATTTAGTTACAGAATATAAACTCTTCAAATTTAAAAATAGTTTTAAGAAACCATTCTTTTAATAATTCTTAGTTTATGTGAGTATTGGTTTTCCTCCTTATTCATCACTCCATAATTATCCATTTCATCAATTCTAACCTTTCCAGAGGCATGAATAATTTTATTTGAGTTTAGCATGATACCAACATGTGTTATTCTACCTTCATCATTATCAAAAAAGGCAAGGTCACCACATTTACACTCTTCTTTAAAGGAAACTAATTCTCCCTGTTCAGCTTGCTGATGGGCATCACGTTTTAGTGAAACTCCTATTTGTTTATATACAATTTGAGTAAATCCAGAGCAATCAATTCCAAATGGTGTACGCCCTCCCCAAAGATATGGTACGTTTTCGTATTGTGTGGCAATGGTTTCAATATCACTAAATAGAAGGTTCTTATTTTGTTGAGCAAAAGTGTATTCAATATTATTGATGATACAGATATTATCAATAATATTTGGTAATGAACTTCCTGCAAGTATCATTATTTTTCCTTGGCTTGATGATGCTTCAATAAATGGGAATATGTTTGATGTTGTTTCATGTTGAATGGTTGATTCAAGCATTTTAAACTGCTTTGAATTTATCCAACCTGTATAATTATCATATTTACTGATAATATTTGTCCATCCATTTATATTCTCAACAACCTCAAAAGCCTCTCCAAACAAGAGCTGAGATACCATTTCGCTTTTACTTTCAGGTTCTCGCCTTACTGGTATATTTGATAAATTGCAGATTCCTATCATAATATTGTTCAAATGTATAAAATGACGTTGTATTTTATGCAATACTATTAATATCGTACCAGTAAAAATTGTAAAATAGTTTATGATTGATTTAACATATTTGGAAAGTATTGCCGCAGGGGATAAAGATTTTATCAAAGAAATGCTTCAGATGTTTAAGAAAATCTCACTTTCTGAAATGGAGAAAATGGAAAAATTTCAAACAGAAAAAAATTGGATTATGATTGGTTCTTTAGCTCATAAAATTAAAGCACCTATTCAAATGTTGGGAGATACTGATGCAGTTGAATTAATAATCGATTTAGAAAAATCTGGCAAGGATAAAAATATAGATAATAATGTGCCCGAACTTTTAATAAAAACAAAAGAAAAATTATTACAATTAATTAATGATGTGGAAGAGCTTATAAAGAAAATGTGATTAGAATGAATACAAAAAAATCCCGCATAGAAAATATCTTCAGTGCGGGATTTTTTTTGAGTATGTTTATTTATTTAAGTCGTTTAATAATTTCTTTTGCGTCTTTATTCTCAGCATCTACTGCTAATATTTTATTAAAATAAGTTTTTGCTGTTGCATTATCATCCTTTTTGATTGCATAAGTACCCAAGTAATTATAGGCGATGATTAAATTGTTTTTATTTTTATCAGGAGTTGCTTCAGCAAGCGTAGTAAACTTTTCATAAAAGTCTTTTGCTGTTGTTGTGGTTGCTTCTGGATCCAATTGTGCATTTGAATTTCCTCTCCATAAATAGCCATCTGCGTAATCAGGTTTTAGTTCGCAAACTTTTGTAAATGCGGTATCAGCTTTTCCAAATTGCTTGTTATTGTAGCAACCACGTCCGTATAAAAAATAATCGGCAACAGTTATTCTTTTTGTTTTCGACATGTAAATTTCAAAAGTTAAAACAGCATCGTTAAACTTCTTACTTTTATTGTAAACCAATGCCAAATCACGATAAAGTTCTGCTTTTGTTGAATCTAAAGAGATTGCTTTTTTGATATTAAAAATAGCCAAAGAATCTTTTCCTTGAATTTTAGAAAGCAATTTTCCATAATACTCATAATCGCTTTGAATAATTTTATTGGGATCGGCTTTTGCAAAAAATGTTTCCATAGATATAATTCCAGGGCGATATTTTGAGGTATCTTTTTTTGCTTCACCAACTTCATAATACGAGTATCCTGCTAATCGAAATAAATAAATATTGTTCTTATCTGTTTTTTGAATTTCTTCAATTTTTATAAGGGCTTCTTCATATTCTTTTGTTCTAAATAATATTTGAGCAAATCGAATTTTATTGGCATTACTTTCTTCCGAATTTTTCAAATATTTTTTATAGTTTTCTTTAGCCTTTTCAAACTTTTTGGTTTGATAATAATACTCTGATAAGCTTTTTAAAGCAGGGGCATAATTGGAGTCTATTGCCAATGCTCTGTTTAATTCAGTAAAAGTTGCTTCTGCATTTCTAACACGTAACCAAATGCCCGCAACTCGTGTATATGCCTTAGGATTTGTTTTATCTAATTCAATTGCATTTTCATAAAATGTAGCTGATGGTCCACCTTCATTTCTTTCAAGCATTACATCACCAGCAATAATTAAAAGGGCATAATTTTTTTTATCAATTTCTAATGCTTGATTAATGTAATTTAAGGCTTCGTCTAATAGCTTGGTTTCTCCATTAACCATTGCTTCAGCAATCATTGCAAGCGACTTTGCATCTTTTGATTTCCCGTCTTTTCCTTTATTAAATGAGAGGGCTTTATCAAATTGAACCTTTGCTTCTGGCACTTTATTTTCATTCATTAATAATTCGCCAATTCCTATATAATTTGTTGGATTATTTGGTGCTGCAGAGACGCCTTTATTATAAGTAATCATTGCCGAATCGGGCTGTAATAAATTAATATATGATTGCCCCAAGTAGTAATAATTTTCTCCTTTAGTTGGCTCTTGTGTAATTAAATTTTTAAAAACGTTTCGTGCATATTCATATCGTTCAAAATCAATAGCTTTTAAACCATCTTCAACTGTTTGAGCATTAATAGTAAAAATACTTGCTCCTACTATAGCAAGTGTTAAGATATTTTTTTTCATGGGGTTGTTCACTTAATCGTTATTCAATTTTACAATTCTTACGGGCGCAGTTGCAGGAACCATACCAGCTTTTAAAACAATTCTTTGTCCTCGGTCGCTAGCTATAAATGATGCAAATCCTGTTCCTAATCCTGTACGTCCTGTGCAATTTAACATTTCAATTGTTCTCCAAAGTGGATATTGTTTTAGTGCAACATAAGCTTGGTATGGTTTCAT
Organism: Bacteroidota bacterium; assembly: GCA_025359805.1. GTDB lineage: Bacteria > Bacteroidota > Bacteroidia > UKL13-3 > UKL13-3 > CAIUEQ01. The sequence goes on along the minus strand of JANYDU010000042.1, from coordinate 8,477 downwards.
GGATGATGCCTCTGCAAACGAAAGGTCTCTCGGAATCATTTCAGCAATGCGTATTCGGTTTAAAAATCCATGAGATATAGAATCATCTTTGTCACTTATCCAAGCCATACCTATAATGCCGATGTTGTTTTTGTTTTTTTCAACTTGATCAATAACAGATGAATTATCTTTTACTGCAAAACAATTTTTAGCAAGCTGTTTGCCCTGTAATAATGAATCTTTCAAGTACCTAATTGCTCCTGAGCTTGCATTATCAAATACAACTTGTAAAGGATTATCAGATGATTTTGGATTGATCTGCTTCCAAGACGTATAAGTGCCATCTAATATTTTTGATAATTGCTCAACACTTAAAATGGTATCTTTAGCTTCATTATTCATGATAATCGCAATAGCATCAGTAGCAAAAGGAGAGTAGCGAGGCGTAATTTTTATGTTATCAAAATGCTTTTTTTCTTCGTTAGTTAAATGTCGGGTAAATATTCCAAGTTTAATAGAGTCGGTAAGCATGAGTTTAATAAGTTCCGTTTCGCTGGTATAAATAATATCTAATTTTGCGTCTGGATAAATGGCTTCAAAAACTTGTTCTTCGGCTTCCACAATTGGGCGTAAACTTTCATCAGCAGCTATCCATACATGTCCACTTGTGGCTGTATCCGTTTTTATTGCATCGCTTCCACATCCCGAAAACAGTATTGCTATTAAAATAATATTGACAACCTTATTGAACATTTTTATTTTTTTAGTATTCTATAAAATCTAAATATACCGTATAAAATGAATAGCAAACTTACCAAATATCTCATTGTATTGGGTAGGTTTTCGATGATAGGAAAATATAAAATGGCTACCCCCATCATCACATAAAAAATAGCCATGATTACTCCGAAATATTTCAGGAATCTGGCTACTTTTTCTTCTCGTTGTTCTTTTATTTCTTCTCTATCCAACAGCACAAAAAGATTAATCTAATTTGAATGATACGGGTAAGTTAAACCAAACATTTACCGCTTTACCATTTTGTTTACCTGCTTTCCAAGGAGGCATCATTTTAACAACTCTAATGGCTTCTTCTTCTAAGCCCCATCCTTTTTTTGTTAAAGCTTCAATTTGTGAAATTTTACCATCAGTTCCAACAGCAAATTTTAAAACTACTCTTCCTTCAATTCCATTTTCACGTGCGTTTGGAGGGTATTGTAGATTTTTACTTAAGAACTCGCGCATTTTTTCTTCTCCACCTTCAAATTCTGGCATTTGCTCAGCAAAGGTTACAATTTCTGGAGCTTCTTCTCCGGTTACACCATCACCATCACCTAATAAAGAGGCATCAACACCATTCACATCACCTTCTTCCGTTTTCGCACCTGCATCCTTATCCTTCATTTCTTCTTGAGTTGGAGGAGGTTCATCTGGAACTTCCTGATCTGGTTTAATTTCAGGAGGGGTAAATTTTACTGTTGATTTTAATGGAGGTGGCTCCGGAGGTGGAGGTGGAGGTGGCTCATTTTTATCAATTGGAGGTGGTTCTTCTAAAGTATTAACCTCAGTTATTTTTACATTCTCAGTATCTTTTGGAACAAGTCCTTCAATGTATTTTACAATTACTGGAGCTGATATTGCAAGTGTAAAAAATATAATTGCGAAGATGACTCCTCTAAAAGTATTGTCGTCACTTTTCTTTCTGAGAACAAAAGCTCCATAATCGTGGTTACGTCCCTTAAAAACAATGTCAACCCAATTATTATCAAATATGTTTATTTTGCCTAGTGCCATATATTCTATTATTTAGATTGAGTGGCTGTTGTAGCCATTTCTTTTTCTTTGTCTGTTATATCAACCACAGCATATCTACCAATATTGCAAATAAGCATCTCATCTAAAATATCAATTAAATTCTTATAGCGAGATTCATCCGTAGGTTTTATAACAACTATTAACGCATCCTTATAGCCTTTTATACTACCCAAATGGGCTTTATAAGTTGTTTGATCAATTTTGCCTTCGTTTAATTGAGCTTTATAAATTGGAATGGAATCAAGTAGCGGATTACGTTTTTTATTTTCGGTAAGTAATGTTTGACGAATACCTTTACGAGAATCAAAATCTGTGATAACAGGAGTTTCAGGGTCGCCTGTTTTATCATTGATAAAATAGTAAACCACTTTATCATCTTTGGTTAGTAATAACGTGATTGCCTGTGATGCTTTTACAATAGTTTTTTCCTCTTCCGTAAGATCTTTCTTTTTATCAGGCATATTAATTTCCATGGTTTGGGGCTTATTCATGCTTGTGGTTAACATGAAAAAAGTAATCAAAAGAAAGCCCAAATCTACCATGGGAGTAAAGTCTACTCTGGTAGAAAGTTTTTTACCTTTCTTTTTTCCGCCTTTGTGTTTTCCACCGCCACCGCCTTCTATTTCTGCCATTTTATTTTGTTATTATTATCGGTTAATGATAATTAAATTATTTTTTATTCAGCACTTCGTTCCATTGTTGTAATGAAATTGAAACGATTTACATTCTTTTCTTGTAAAGTATTCATTACTTGTTTTACCGTTGGATAACTTGTACTTTGATCACCTTTTACAGCAACTCTGATATTGTTATTTACCAAACGTGCATTCCAAACCCAATCTGATAATTCATTATTTAATGAATCAGAAGGGATACCTGGCACTTTTGTTTTATTCCTATCTGCCGGTTCAATGCTTAAAAATTGTTTAAGTTGAGCTATTGGAACACCAAATGTAGAAAGAAGAGAAAACTCTTGTTTTTCTTTATCAGTAAATGTAAGCTGATACTTTGTTGCCATTTTATCCAATAATTCTACACGTTTTTGTTGTCCATCAATTCCAAAAAATACTCTATTTTCTTTATCAATAGTAATCATCATAATATCTACATCGGGTAATTTTATTTCCGAAATAGATGATGGGGTATCAACAATAACTGGCTCATCGGGTTTAAACTTTGTAGCAAGCATAAAGAACGTGAGGAGAAGAAACGCAACGTCAGTCATCGCGGTCATATCCACAGAGGTGCTTTTACGAGGTACTTTAACTTTTGGCATGTTTTATATTTTATAAAATTTAAAGATTACAAAGATTGAAAGATTAAATGGAACTCAATCCCAAATTTACAATCAATAAATTATTTTTTATGTGTAGCAGCAAATTGTTGGATGATACTAAAACCTGCTTCATCAATGGTATAAGTAATCTTATCAATTTTAGTAGTAAATACATTATACATAATGATGGCAATAGCTGAATTACCAATTCCTAAAGCCGTATTGATAAGGGCTTCAGAAATACCATTTGCAAGAGCAACTGAATCTGGAGAACCTGCGCTGGCAAGAGCCGAGAAAGCCTTGATCATACCAAGTACTGTTCCTAATAGTGCAATCAACGTAGACACTGAGGCCATAGTAGCAATAATTACTAAATTTTTCTCCAACATTGGAAGCTCCAATGAAACTGATTCTTCAATTTCTTTTTGAATAGCTAATACTTTTTGTTCTTTATCGTATTCTGTATTGCCATCCATTTCTTTATATTTTGTAAGAGCAGACTTAACAACGTTAGCAACCGAACCTTTTTGAATGTCGCACTCTTTTAACGCAGCATCAATATTGCCAGCAACTAATTGTGATTGTACTTTTCTAACAAATGTTTCGGCAGATGATTTTCCTGATGCTTGAGCAATGGTTAAAAAACGCTCAATAGAAAAAGTGATGCTCATCAATACCAATGAAATCAAAATAGGAACGATAAATCCTCCTTTGTAAATAAGTCCAAGAACGTGACCAACTCCTTCTTGTACGGGGTGATTTTTAGGATCGCCACCTTCAAAGTTTGAAGGATTACCCAAAACAAATAGGTAAATACAAATACCTACAGCTATCAATACGGGGATAGCGAATGAAGCAAACATGCTTTTAAAACTACTTTTGTTTGTTTGTGTTTGAACCTTGTTCATGTGTTTAGATTTTTATGATGCGCAAAAAAAGGAATAAAATTGATTAATTATAATATTGGGGATAAAAAATGATTCTAATTTTGGCTTTTAAACGTTGTTTAACAAAAATTTAATATAAGGCTGTCGTAAAATTATCTTTACAGAGCAATAGTTTTAAATCAAATTCATCAAAGCTCCAGGAAAAATGCCAAGTGCTAAACTCATCAATAAACAAAAAACGATAACCCCCAAATAAGTAGTATTTATAGGTACTTCAGTATCATTTCCTTCTTTGGTGTACATGGCTAATATTACTTTAAAGTAATAATACACTCCAATAATGGAAGTAATAACAGCAATAATAGTTAAAGTAATATGACCGTTTTTTATGGCTTCAGAAAAAATATAATATTTACCTAAGAAACCTACGAATGGAGGAATACCAGCAAGAGATAACATAAGCATACTTAATGCAGCGGCTAAAAATGGATTCTTTTTACCCAATCCGTTAAAGGCATCAATGTTTTCATTTTTCATGGCTTGAAATACCAAAATAGAAATGGCAAATACTCCAATGGTTGCAATGGCATATCCTGATGAATAAAAGAAAATAGCATTTGCTGTTCCTGATTTCATGCTAATCAATCCCAAGAGTAAATAACCTGCATGTGAAATTCCTGAGTAAGCAAGTAGGCGTTTAAAATTAATTTGATTAAGCGCAATTAAATTTCCTAAAACAATAGTTGAAGCAGTTACTACAGAAAGAACTACATTAACATAATCTAAAGAACCTATGAAACAGATATAAAACAAACGATAAAATGCACCGAAGGCCGCAATTTTAACTAATGTCGACATGAGTGCAGTAACCAATGCTGGCGAGCCTTCATACACATCTGGACTCCAAAAATGAAATGGAACGGCAGCTACTTTAAACAACATGGCCATTAATATCATCATCATACCAACATAAAATAGTGGAGAGGTATTTCCGGCACTTACATAATTGGCAATTGTATCTAAATGAAAACTTCCTGTTGCTCCATATATCAATGCAATTCCGAACAATAAAAAGCATGAGGCAAATGAACCCATTAAAAAATATTTGAAGCCGGCTTCGTTTGAGCGAAGGTCGAAACGTTTGCTACCTGCCATAATATATAATGAGATGGATAAAATTTCTATTCCTAAAAATAGCATTGCCATATTCCAAAACGAAAACATGATTAATGCACCACACAATACAAATACTAAAATGGCTAAATAATCGCTGATATGTTTCTCTTCGTTTTTATAAAAATCAGCAGAGAGTATAAAAATGAGAATAGCTAAAACAATGGCAAGACCAGAAAATGCAACTGAATAATTATCTATTCGAACCATGTTATTGTAAAACTGCGCACCATGATTCCAATCGTGATAATTGACCAAAAAGATGGCTGCAAGACCAATTACAATAGCAGGTACAAGAATTTTTCTCAAGTTGAGAATTTCAGCCACCATGCAAAATAATCCGAGACAAGATGTATAAATTAATGTATTCACTCTTTTTTATTTTCTTTATTTATGAAGAGAAGTTCAAACAAACTTCTTATTAAAATTACTTAATAATTGCTTTATCTAAAATTAGTTGTAGGGTAGGAGCAACCAAATTAAAAATTGGTTTGGGATAAATGCCCATCACAAAAATTACAATTGCAATAACCCCCAAAACAATTTTCTCATTCCACATTAAATCCGCAAAAACAGATGTTGATTCAGTTGTGTTTCCGAGCATTATTTTTTGAAACATTCTCAACATGTATACTGCTCCCAAAATAATAGTTAATCCTGCAAAAACAGATAGCCAAGTATTATATTCATAAACACCAAACAATAATAAAAACTCACCGATGAAACCATTTGTGAGTGGAAGCGCAACACTTCCTAAAACAATAATCATAAACAATGTATTGAATTTGGGGGCAACATTTCTGATTCCTCCTAAACCATCAACCTGTAAACTTCTTGTGCGGTTAAAAATAATATCGGCACAGAAAAATAATCCAACAACATTAACTCCATGCGCCACCATTTGAACAACGCTTCCTTGCAATCCTTGAATATTAAGAGCAAAAATTCCGGCAGCAATTAACCCAACATGTGCAAGTGACGAATAGGCAAATAATTTTTTAAGATCCTTTTGCATGATGGCAATTACAGAAGCATAAACAATTCCAATTACACATAAAGTAATAGCAAGTGGTCCCCATTCTGCAACTCCTGCGGGAACAATTGGAAGAAGCCAACGTATCAAACTATATGTGCCCATTTTAAGCATGATACCTGAAAGTAACATGGTGCCTTGAGTTGGAGCTTCTTTATAAGTATCAGCTTGCCAAGTATGAAAAGGAACAATTGGAATTTTGATGGCAAACGCTAAAAAGAACATCCAGAATAACCAGCTTTGATTACATGAACAAATAGTATTATTATATAATTCGGTGATATTAAAGGAATGCTCTGGATTGTAATGGTAAAGCATAATGAAACCAAACAACATCAATAAACTACCGGCAAGTGTATAAATAAAAAACTTAAGAGTTACAGGAACTCTATTTGGTCCGCCCCAACGCAATGCAATAAAGTAAATTGGAATAAGAGCCAATTCCCAAAAGATATAATACAGCAATCCATCCATCGCCATAAAAACTCCCACCAATGCAAATTGCATCAATAATATTAAACCGAAATAGGCTTTGGCATTTTCAATATTTCTGTTGAAGGCAGAAAGAATAATTAATGGCAAAAGAAAATTGGTAAGCATTACCATCAATAGGCTTAAACCGTCTAACCCTAAATGGAAACTTATTTTAGGATTAGCAATCCATTCTTTAAAAACATAAAAACTTTCAGCACCTGAATGGCGATAGATGGTATAAGCATAAAACGTAATTCCTAATTCGATAACTGCAAATAACAAAGCCAGTTTTGAAGCCAGCTTATTACCAGCAGCAAAAACCAATAACGATGCAATAAGCGGAAAAAATAATATTAATAAACTCATCATTTAATTACCATCCTAATTACAAATAATACCATCATTCCAATAACCATAGCAAATACATAAAATCCTGTATTTCCGTTTTGAATTAAACGCAAAGTGCGGCCAGATAAACTAATTATCCATGCGCTTGCATTTACTATTAAATCAATAATTAATTTATCAACCAAAACCAAAAATAAGTCTGATAATACTTTGATTGGTTTTACAACTAAGGCATCATAAATTTCATCTACATAAAATTTATTGTAAACCATTTTTTTAATTCCTGTGAGTGAAGCATCTTCTTCGGGTAATTCTTTTTTGTTGATGTATTTATTTCTCGCGAAGAAAATCATGGCAATTGCTGCTAATCCAGCAAAACTCATTAAACCAATTTCGGTAGCATGACTTAGTTTTTCAGATTCGTGTAAATATTGTTTTGAACCTTCTGTTACTGATAATAAATAAGTGTTGAATAAATGAGTGGTATGAAATACTTCAGGTAATCCTAAAATGCCTCCCAATACAGCAAGTATGCAAAGTATAATTAAAGGAATAGTCATTGTTGCTGGGCTTTCGTGAATATGTTTTTTCACCTCATCTGTTCCTCTAAAATTATTAAAGAAGGTGATATAAACCAAACGGAACATATAAAAGGCTGTCATCATAGAACTGATGGAAAGAATAATCCAAACCGTTTTATTGTGTTCAAATGCTTGGGCTAAAATTTCATCTTTAGAGAAAAATCCAGAAAGGAAAGGGAAACCAGAAATAGCTAACGATGCTAATAAAAAAGTTATGTAAGTAATTGGGATTAGCTTTCTCAACCCACCCATTTTTCTGATGTCTTGTTCGCCATGTAAGGCATGTATCACACTACCCGAGCCTAAGAATAATAAGGCTTTAAAAAAGGCATGAGTTACCACATGAAACATGCCACTTGAAAATGCTCCTAAGCCAAGTGCGGCAAACATTAAACCCAATTGCGACACGGTAGAATAAGCCAATATTTTTTTAATATCATTTTGCATTAAACCTATGATGGCAGCAAATACAGAAGTTGCCACTCCAACAACTAAAATAAAACTCATTGTTGTGGGCGACATGGCAAAAATAACGTTGGAACGAACCACCATATAAATTCCAGCAGTAACCATTGTAGCAGCATGTATTAAAGCCGAAACAGGAGTGGGGCCTGCCATCGCATCTGGCAACCAAGTATAAAGAGGAATTTGTGCTGATTTACCCATTGCGCCAACAAATAATAACATGGTAATTGCAATAAGTAAAGTACTATTTGGTGTGAGTAATGAAGCTTGATTGGCAACTGTTGAAAAATCTAAACTGCCAAAGTTAAATAGCATAAAGAACATGCCTAATAAAAATCCCAAATCGCCAATGCGGTTCATCACAAATGCTTTTTTTGCAGCATCATTATACGCATCATTTTTAAACCAAAATCCTATTAGCAAATAAGAACATAAACCAACACCTT
>JANYDU010000041.1 GCA_025359805.1 Bacteroidota bacterium | reverse complement strand
AGTATTTTATAGTAACGATGCCAACATAGGTTGGAATGGAAACATGAATAATGTGGAAGCTGGTGGGGTACCATGCCAACAAGATGTTTATATCTATCAAGTAAATGCTACTTCTTTTAGCGGTAAAGCTTATAAATACTCTGGTTCTGTTACCCTATTGAGGTAAAATTTAGAATCCTTTTTTATCAAAGTCCGAAGGAGATTCCTTCGGACTTTTTTATTTTTGATAGGTGGTTAAAAATAATTTTACAAAACCTTTATCTTGCCCAACGATGAAAAAATTATTCACACTTATTGTATTGTTTTCACACGTTGTAAGTGCACAAACAACTTTTCCTGTAAATGGACCGCAAAATATTTTACTTAATTATTATGCATTAACAAATGCTACTATTTTTATCGATTATCAAACCAAAATAGAGAAAGCCACACTCATTATAAAAGATGGGAAAATAGAAGGCGTTGGCGTAGGAATCTCAATTCCTAAAGAAGCAAAAATAATTGATATAAAAGGTCGATTTATATATCCTGCATTTATTGATTTATATACAAACTATGGTGTAAGTTTAAATTCAGACAGAAAAAATAATAATGGCTTCCAACAGTTCATTTCAAATAAAAATGGTGCCTATAATTGGAACGAATCTATCCGACCAGAAGCAGATGCAGCAATACTATTTACAGCAGATGAGAGTAAAGCAAAAATATTTCGTGAAGCAGGGTTTGGAGCTGTTGTAACAGGATTGCAAGATGGTATTTGCAGAGGAACATCAGCGTTGGTTTTTACGGCTTCAGGAAAAGAACATGAATTGATTGTCAAAGAAAAAGTTACCTCAGGCTTTTCATTTAATAAAGGTTCATCTACACAAGATTATCCATCTTCATTAATGGGTTCTATTGCATTGTTAAGACAAACTTATTATGATGCTAAATGGTATAAAACGCAAAACAAAGAAAAAAATATTTCGCTCGAATTATTTTCTCAATTACAAACATTGCGAGGAATTTTTGCAGTAAATGATAAGTTAGGAATACTGCGTGCCGATAAAATCGCCAAAGAATTTGGAACACAATATATTATTAAAGGTGTGGGTGATGAGTACCAACGTGCCGATGAAATTAAGAGTACAAATTTGCCTCTTATCATCCCAATTAATTTTCCCAAAGCGGTTGATGTAGATGACCCATTTGATGCTGCAAATGTTTCAACAGCTGATATAAAACATTGGGAAATGGCTCCAGCAAATGCTTTTGCATTATCAAAAAAACAAATTGAATTTGCTTTTACGATGAGCGGTTGTGAAAATGCAAATGAGTTTTTGAAAAATTTACGCAAAGCGGTTCAATACGGTTTGGATGAAAGAATTGCATTAAAAGCACTAACCGCAACACCTGCAAAATTTATTAAAGTAGAAAATGAAATGGGCGCATTAAAAAAAGGAATGCTATCTAATTTTATTGTATGTAGTGGAAATATTTTTGACAAAGAATCAATGATATTAGAAACATGGAGCAACGGAAAAAAATATTTTATCAACGAAAATAAAGAATTAAAAACTCAAGGAAATTATTCTCTACAATTAAAAGGATTTGAAAACTATATATTAAAAATTGAAGGCGAATTAAGCAAACCAATTTTATCCCTCATTGGAAAAGATACCATCAAAGCCAATTTATCAGAGCAATTTAATATGTTCAACATTTCATTTAAACCCGATAAAAAATCGGAAGGCATTATTCGAATTAATGCTTGGGTTGAACAAAAAGACACCAACACATTTCCTTATCAACTCAAGCAATTGAATGGAAAAGCCACCATGATAGATGGTTCAACCGAAAATTTTGTTGCAGTATATTTGGATAGTATTAAATCTCAACCTAAAAAAAGTGATACAACTAAAGCAATTATTTTGGGCGAAGTGGTCTATCCTTTTACAGATTTTGGTTGGAAAAATCCACCTCAAACCGAAACTGTTTTATTTAGAAATGCAACCGTTTGGAGTAATGAAAATGGGGGCATTTTAAAAGAAACAGATGTTGCTATTCAAGGAGGAAAAATTGTAGCTATTGGGAAAAATTTAAAGTTAAACGGAGCTAAAGAAATTGATGCAACAGGAAAACATTTAACCAACGGAATTATTGACGAACATTCTCATATTGCCATTACCAACGGTGTAAATGAGGGAACGCAAGCTGTTACAAGTGAAGTAAGAATTGGTGATGCAGTGTATAGCGAAGACATAAATATTTACCGCCAACTTGCAGGTGGAGTAACTTCATCACAATTATTACATGGTTCGGCAAATCCAATTGGAGGGCAAAGCGCTTTGGTAAAATTACGTTGGGGATTATCACCCGAAAAAATGAAAATTGAAGGCGCAGATCAGTTTATCAAATTTGCATTAGGAGAAAATGTGAAACAAAGTAATTGGGGCGATAGAGCAACAACTCGTTATCCGCAAACCCGCATGGGAGTTGAACAAGTGATGTATGATGGATTTATTAGAGCCAAAGAATATGAACAAAAATTAAAAATTGATGCAACCACGAGAAGAGATTTAGAATTGGATGCGTTGGTTGAAATCTTAAACAAAAAAAGATTTATCACATGCCATAGTTATGTGCAAAGTGAAATTAATATGTTGATGCACGTTGCCGATTCGATGGGATTTAAAGTGAATACCTTTACCCATATTTTAGAAGGATACAAAGTAGCAGATAAAATGAAAAAGCATGGTGTAAACGCATCCACATTTGCCGATTGGTGGGCTTATAAATATGAGGTGATGGAAGCCATTCCATATAATGCCGCTATAATGAATAAAGTAGGATTAACGGTAGCCATTAATTCTGATGATGCCGAAATGGGAAGAAGATTAAATCAAGAAGCAGCAAAAATTATTAAATATGGAAACGTAAGTGAAGAAGAAGCTTGGAAAATGGTTACACTTAACCCTGCAAAAATGCTCCATCTTGATAGTAAATTAGGAAGTATAAAAGTAGGGAAAGATGCCGATTTGGTTTTGTGGACGGATAACCCGTTGAGCATTTATGCAAAACCAGAATACACCTATGTTGACGGTATTTGTTATTATAGTTTAGAGAAAGATAAAATGCTTCGTGAAGAATTTAGAAAGGAACGCCAACGACTTATTCAAAAACTAATTTCGGCAAAACAAAACGGAGAAAAAGTAGAGAAAAAAATTTCGCGCGAAGACGAAAATTATCATTGCGAAGATTAATCTATTCATTAAAAATATCACCACAAAAAGCAAAACACACAATTGATGAAAACAATACAAATAAAATTATTTAGCATTTGTTATACCTTATTTATTGCACTCAATTTACAGGCACAACAAACAATGGTTATTATTCAAGGAGGCACTATTCATTTGGGAAATGGGAAAGTAATTGAAAATGGATATCTCGGCTTTGCTGATGGAAAAATTATTCTTTGTGATTCGCAAATAACAGCGATGTACAAAAACGCACACATCATTAATGCCACATCAAAACATATTTATCCCGGAATAATTTGCATGAACACTTATGTTGGATTAAATGAAATTGATGCAGTACGTGCAACAAAAGACATAGAGGAAGTGGGAGGAGTAAACCCCAATGTACGTTCATTAATTGCGTACAATACCGATTCAAAAGTCACTCCTACAATTAAATCAAACGGAATAACAATGGTGCAAGTTGTTCCACAAGGTGGATTGATTTCAGGAACTTCAAGCATAATGAAAACAGAAGGTTGGAATTGGGAAGATGCTGTTTATAAAATGGATGATGGTGTTCATATTAATTGGCCCGAGTTGGTGAGTTGGAGAAACGAAAAAATGGAGGATATGAAACAACGTATGGATAAAGAGTTTAATGCTATAAGTGACTTTTTTGAGCAAGCAGAACAATATAACAAAATAGAAAAAACCGAAGTTGTAAATGTGAGATTAGAAGCGATGCGAGGATTATTTGTAGGAACGAAGAAATTGTACGTGCACGTAAATAGCGCCAAAGGAATTATTTCTGCCATCCAGTTTTTTAAAAAATATCCAACCGTAAAAATAGTTTTAGTTGGTGCTGCCGATTCGTATAAACTAAAAGAATTAATTAAAGAAAATAATATTCCTGTGGTATTAAGCAATATTCATAGGTTACCACAACGTGCAAATGAAGATGCAGACCAACCTTACAAAACCCCATTTGAATTAATGCAAGCCGGAATAACAGTTGCTATTGGTCATGCTGGAAGTTGGGAATCTCGTAACTTACTATTTAACGCAGGAACGGGTGTTGCTTACGGATTATCTAAAGAGCAAGCTCTGATGTGTATCACACAAAATCCTGCAAAAATTATGGGCATTGATAAAACTTGTGGTACTTTAGAAACAGGAAAAGATGCTACACTTATTATTTCATCTGGTGATGTGTTGGATATGAAAAGCAGTGTAATTGAACATGTATTTATAGCTGGTGAAGAACTTGATTTAAACAATCAGCAAAAAGAATTGTACAAAAAATTCTCTAAAAAATATCAAATTAAAGAATGATCAACGAACAAAAAAATCCTTGGACTTTACTGAATAAAAAAGACGTATATGAATCTCCTTGGATAAAAGTTTCTCATCACGAAGTATTAAATCCTGCGGGAAATTTTGGAACATATTCAGTTGTTCATTTCAAAAAATTAGCCATTGGAGTTTTGCCCCTTGATAAAAATAATTTTACTTGGATTGTTGGTCAGTACCGTTATCCACTTGAAGTTTTTACTTGGGAAATACCAGAAGGAGGAGGCGATTTAAATGTTGACCCAATTGAAACTGCAAAGAGAGAATTGTTGGAAGAATGTGGCATCATAGCTGAACATTTTACCCTCATCCAGCAATTGCATACAAGTAATTCGGCAACGGATGAAGTAGCATATATTTTTATTGCGCAAAATTTATCCTTTACAAAATCACAACCTGATGAGGATGAAGAATTACATATTAAAAAGATTCACTTCGATGAATTATACGAAATGGTTTTAACCGGAAAAGTAACTGATAGCTTAAGTGTGTCAGCAGTTTTAAAAACCAAACTTATGATGTTGGAGGGTAAATTATAATTCAATTTTTATCATAAGGCCATCATAAATTTTATTGCCAAATTTTAATTTCAATTAGCCAAATTTCGTGAACCCATAATTTTTTTTGCAACAAAAAATAAAATTATTCAATGGTCATATCCACTCTTCGGTTTTTAGCTTTTCCAGCTGCAGTATCATTTGATACAACGGGTTTAGTATCTCCAAATCCACGAGCAGCAATTCTTAATTCATCAACACCTTTGCTCACTAAATAACTTTTAACAGCATCAGCGCGTTGTAAAGAAAGCGCCATGTTTGCATTTGGATCACCAACATTATCTGTATGTCCTTCAATTTTAAAATTAAAGGAAGAGTTTTCAACCAACATTTGAGCAAGGTTATCCAAGGCAGGAAATGAGGTTGATTTGATGATGGCTTTTCCGGTTTCAAACTGGAGGTTTTTTATTCCATCAGTTAACGTTGCTAACTGCGCTTTTGTAGGTTGAAGCGGACAACCATTGGATGATACTTTTCCTGGAACTGTTGGGCATTTATCTAAAAAATCAGGCACACCATCTTTATCTACATCTAAAGTTCTTCCACCGCCATCAACAATTGCGCCTGTTGGTGAAGCAGGTTCTTTATCAAAAATATTTGAAACACCATCCGAATCACTATCATTTTTCATAGATTCTTTTATAGCCACCATTGCCGAATCTGCTTTACGTTGATTATTTTTCATTTGATCTTGCAAATCTTTTCCCATGATATTCATGAGTTGATCATTTTGTTTTTTGAGCGCATCAATTTGTTGTTGTGCATCTTGTTTTGCTTTGATTAATTCTTCATATAATTTTTCTGTTTGCTCTGTCCATTCCAAACACCTGGCATTTTTATCCCTCCCTAAATTAAAGGTAATATAAGCTTGAGGAATGTTGTAGTAATCATTTGATTTATTTGAATTACCCGATGGAGCAAAACCGTCAAGATGATCTGTAAATGTTCCTTTAATAGAATACTCTAAACCAATATCAATTAATGGACTTAAGTATATTCTAAGCCCTCCACTTATCGGAATATTTAAACTTTGAATGGAAGTATATTCACTTATTGGTTTTGATGGAACGTAAGAAATATTTGCCAGGGTGTAACCCAATCCAAACCCAACATATAATTGTGCTACGTTTCTGCCTGTTGCTGCTTTTTTAAAATTAACAATATTTAATAACGCTTGAATATTTCCTTCATAAAATGTAGTTTTAGATGTATATAAATAAGGGGCAATATTGCTCTCTCCTAAATTTTTTGAATTCATAGTTCCGCCTAATGCCTGAATCCTAATTCCAAAATTATTGGCTAACGAATACTTTATTCCTATACCACCAACAATACCAGGATTTCCAGCATCACCATCACCTTGCATAACAGCAGTTCCCGCATGTAATGAAATTGCCCATCTTTTATCTTGTTCTTGAGCGTTGGTATTTAAAAACAAAACAGCAATAAATAAAATGGTAAATAATCTTTTCATAAATAGGTTAAATTTCAGCAAATGTAAAACTGAGAAGGAATTACCCTTACATGATTTTCCTCACGAATTATTTTTAAGTCCATTTTTGTAGACCTCCAGACAACGTTTACGAGCAAACTCATGCTGCACAATTGGTGTTGGATAATCATTTGTATTTAATTCGGGAATCCATTTTTTGATGTATGCCCATTGTTTATCAAATTTTTTAGTTTGAAGTTCGGGGTTAAATACTCTAAAATAAGGAGCAGCATCAGTACCACAACCAGCAGCCCATTGCCAACCTCCATTGTTTGCACTTAAATCAAAATCTAATAATTTTTTTGCAAAATAGGCTTCACCCCATTGCCAATTTATTAATAAATGCTTAGTTAAAAAACCCGCTACAATCATCCTTACACGGTTGTGCATAAAACCCGTTTCATTTAACTCCCTCATACCCGCATCCACAATTGGATATCCTGTTTTTCCTTTGCACCATAAATTAAATTCTTCTTCGTTATTTTGCCAATTGATATGGTTATATTCTTTTCTAAAAGCACCATTTACAACATGTGGAAAATGAAAAAGTATCATCATATAAAAATCTCTCCAAATTAATTCGTTGAGCCAAGTTTCGCTTACACCAATTGACTTGCGAGCCTTCTCGCGGATACTTATGGTACCAAAACGAAAATGAATTCCTAAATGTGATGTACCATTTATGGATGGAAAATTTCTTTGCTCTTGATAATTTTTGATGATGCTTAATTTAGTTTCAATGGATGGAAAATGGGTGTTCGTTTTTTTAAAATTCATCTCCTCTAATGAAACTAATTTTTCTTTTTTTTCTATCGGAATAAAATTGTTGAAATACTTTTCTGTTGGGTATGATTGCAAATAAAAATCAGTCAACTTAGCTTTCCATTTTTTTGAGTAAGGAGTAAAAATAGTATAGGGCTTTCCATCATCCTTAACCACTTCATTTTTTTCAAATACACATTGATCTTTAAACGATAAAAACTCCGCGCCATTTGCGTTTGCTATATTCTTCAAGCTTTCATCACGTTGCATGGCATAAGGCTCATAATCATGATTTGTAAATATTTTTTTGATTTGATAATCAGAAAATAAATTTTTCCAGGCAACAATTGGCTCCGCATATTCAACCAATAAATCACTTCCTAAATCATTCAATTGTTTTTTTAAAGCACAAATGGTTTGATAAATAAAATCAACCCGTTTATCCTTTTTATCCTCTAATTGTTGGAGTATATTTTTATCAAAAATAAATACACACAAAACAGGTAAACCAGATTTTAGGGCAAAAAATAATCCGGCATTATCTGTTAATCTTAAATCTCTTCTAAACCAAAAAATACTAATGGGTTGTTTTTCTTTTTGCATGTTTTTTAAATCTTTCTTTCATTAACACAAACAAGAAAAAATAGTTTGAAGCCTTGTAAAATAAGGAATTGTAATATACAATACTCATCATTATTAAGGCTTATCAACAAATGTGAATACATTACTGCCCATCTCCAACAAAAACATTAAAAATCTTGAAACGAATTAATATAAATTGCGAGTGTTTAAAACATTAATTTAAAAAGAATAAGATGGGAATGTTCAGTTTTTTAACACAAGAACTGGCTATAGACTTAGGAACAGCTAACACACTGATTATACACAAAGATCAAGTTGTTGTAGATGAGCCATCGATTATAGCAATAAATCGTAGAAGTGGAGCGGTAATCGCAGTTGGTAGTCAGGCACAACAAATGCACGGCAAAGCACACGAAGATATTAAAACAATTCGTCCGCTTAAGGATGGTGTAATTGCTGATTTTAATGCAGCAGAACACATGATTCGTGGATTAATTGGAATGATTCCTCAAGGTAGCCGATTGATTAAACCACAACAGCGAATGGTTATTTGTATTCCATCAGGAATTACAGAAGTGGAGAAGCGGGCGGTAAAGGATTCGGCCGAGCGTGCTGGAGCAAAAGAGGTGTATCTTATTCATGAGCCCATGGCAGCAGCCATTGGAATTGGAATTGATGTATTTGAACCCATGGGAAATATGATTATTGATATTGGCGGTGGTACCACAGAAATTGCAGTTATTGCTTTGGCGGGTATCGTTTGTGACCAATCTATTAGAGTGGCGGGTGATGAATTTACTGAAGATATTTTGGATTATATGCGTAGGCAACACAACTTATTAGTGGGTGAAAGAACTGCCGAAAGAATTAAAATTGAAGTGGGTTCGGCATTAAGTGAATTGGATAATCCTCCAACAGATTATGCGGTAAATGGAAGAGATTTAATGACAGGCATTCCGAAACAAATTACGGTTTCTTATGGCGAAATTGCCGCAGCTTTAGATAAATCAATTTCTAAAATTGAAGAAGCTGTTTTGCGTGCATTGGAGTTAACTCCACCAGAACTTTCGGCTGATATTTATTCTACAGGATTATATTTAACAGGTGGTGGTGCTTTGCTTCGCGGCCTTGATAAACGCATCTCTCAAAAAACAAAATTACCTGTGCATGTTGCTGACGACCCTTTGCGTGCTGTAGTTAGAGGAACAGGTATGGCACTTAAAAATCTGAAGAATTTTAAATTTTTAATGACATAATCAACTCAATTATTAATTGATAATTATTAATTAATAATTAAATAGAAGCATGCGCAACCTCATATTTTTTATTTCGAAGTACTACGTTTTTTTCTTGTTTTTTACACTCGAAGTTTTTGCCTTTGTTATCGTATATCGATTCAATAACTACCAAAAAGCAAGTTTTGTAAATTACACAACAGGAGTAACGAGTTCTTTTTACACCACCGTAAATAATACCAATCAATACTTTAATTTAAGACGAGTAAATGATAGTTTACAAATGGAAAATGCTCGCTTACATTCTCAACTCATCACTTCATATTATCAAAATAATTTTTCTCCAAAACAAATTAATGATACTATGTACAAGCAGCAATATGAATATATTCCTGCTACGGTTGTCAATAATTCTGTTACCAAAAGAAATAATTATATTACACTAAACAGAGGGAAAGATCATGGTGTAGAAGCTGAGATGGGTGTAATTAGTGAAACAGGAATTGTTGGTATTGTAATGAGTGTAAGTGATCATTATTGTACGGTACTTTCTTTGTTAAATAATAATTGTAAGATTAGTGCTAAGATAAAAAAAAATGGTGCATTTGGTTCATTAAGATGGGAAGGTGATGACCCTAAGTATGCAAAACTATTGGATGTAAATAAACATGTTCCAATTGCAACCAACGATGAAATTATTACCAGTAATTTCTCTACTATTTTTCCTGAAGGAATTCCTATAGGAAGAATTTTTTCTCATAGCCTTGATGCTGGTGATAATTTCCATACCATTAAAGTAGAGTTGTATACAGATTTTGGAACGGTATCATCTGTGTATATTATCAGAAATTTAATGAAAGGTGAGCAAACAAATTTGGAATCAACATTAATAGAAACTAAAAAGTGATATTAGAAATACTGTCATATCTGTTGCGTTTTATTGCCATCATGCTGCTGCAATTATTGGTTATTAATAATATTGAACTAAGCAGCTACATCAACCCATACATTTATATTTCATTTATTTTATTGTTGCCAATAACTATTAAACCTTGGCAATTGGTATTGATTTCTTTTTTATGCGGAGGCGTGATGGACGCCTTTTCGAGCACGCCTGGTTTGCATATTGCAGCAACTAATTTTATGGGGTTCATACGCATTCATTATTTAAAAGCAACTACCACAAAAGAAGATATGGAAGGAAGAATAGTTCCATCACTTTCTCAAAAAGGTGTGGTGTGGTTTGTATTTTATTGTTTTGTGATGACGTTTATTCATCACCTCATTTTATTCTTTTTAGAAATTTATGGATTTCAAGAATTCTTCTCCACCATTACCCGCGTTTTGTTAAGTTCTGTTGTAACGGTTTTGTTAATTGTAATCGGTCAATTGTTATTCTATCGTTCCAAAATAAAAAATGGATAGCAGCGTAAAACGAACCATATTATTTCTCATCTTTTGCGCTGTTGCAATTGTGTTTATTATTCGATTGGTCTTTTTACAACTATTGGATGATTCCTATTTACGTTCGGCACAAAATAATGTTCTTCAAGAAAAAACAATATACCCAGCCCGTGGATTGGTGTATGATAGAACCGAAGAATTATTGGTTTACAATGATGCCATTTATGATTTGATGGTAACCCCCGATCAGGTTAAAAATTTAGATACAAATGCCTTTTGTAAAGTACTCAATATTTCTAAAGAAGATTTTACAGCACGCTTTGCAAAAATAAAACGTTCAAAAGGATATGCTCCATTTCGTGAGTCTGTTTTTGAAAAGCAATTAACCATTCCGATGTATGCTGCCTTCCAAGAAAAACTTTTTGACTTTACAGGATTTTCTGTTGAGGTAAGAACCGATAGAAAATATAAACACAGCAATGCCGCTCATATTATGGGTTATATTGGCGAAGTAACGGATAGAGATATTGAGAAATCTGATGGCTATTATCGTTTGGGAGACTATATTGGAATTAGTGGAATAGAAAAATCATACGAGAAAGATTTGCGTGGCATCAATGGTGTAAAATATATTTTGGTTGATTCCAAAAGCAGAACGCAAGGAAGATACAAAGGCGGAGAGTTTGACACACCCGCTGTTGCCGGAAAAAATATTACGCTAAGTATCAGTCAACAACTACAACAACTTGGTGAAGATTTACTCAAAAATAAAATTGGAAGCGTAGTTGCCATCGAACCTGAAACAGGAGAATTACTTGCACTTGTGAGCAGCCCAACTTATGACCCCAATTTATTTATTGGAAGAGATAGAGGAAACCATTACATGGAATTATTGCGTGATCCATCAAAACCATTATTTAACAGACCACTTGCCGCACCGTATCCTCCAGGTTCTATTTTTAAAGTATTGATGAGTTTAGTTGGGCAACAAGAAAGTGTACTTAATCCAGCAACTTCTTATGCTTGCCATAGAGGATATTTATTTGTTGGTTGCCATGCTCATAGCTCACCACTCCAATTACGAGGAGCTATTGCCGTTTCGTGTAATGCTTATTTTTGCCAAGTGTATAGAAGTATTGTAAACAATCCACGTTACAATCATGTGGAAGATGCGTATAATATTTTTTATAAAGATATTGCAAGCTTTGGATTAGGGCATAAATTAGGCGTTGATATGTATGGCGAAGGGTCTGGATTTTTACCACCAGCCACTTATTACGATAAAGTTTATGGGCGATATAGATGGCAAGCACTCACAACCATTTCACTCGGAATTGGACAAGGAGAATTGGGTATAACACCATTGCAAATGGCTAATGCAACGGCTGCAGTTGCCAATAGAGGCTATTATGTTACACCTCATATTGTTAAATCTATTGATGGAAAACCAAATCCAAATCCCGAGTACAACCAAAAACATTGGACTACCGTTGATACTTCTTTTTTTCCTGTAGTAGTAGAAGGTATGCATGATGTAGTGGAACACGGAACCGCTTATATTGCTCGCATTCCAGGAATAGAAATTTGTGGTAAAACAGGAACTGCTCAAAATCCTCACGGAAAAGATCACTCCATATTTTTTGCATTCGCACCAAAAGATCATCCTAAAATTGCTATTGCGGTAGTTATTGAAAATGCAGGATTTGGAGCCACATGGGCTGCACCAATTGCCAGCTTAATGATGGAACAATATTTAACAGGAAAGCATGATACCCGCAAGGCATTATTGGAACGTATGCTAAACGGAAATTTAACAAAAAAAAATGATTCAATCGCAAGACCAAAACCCTAAACCTGCAAGCGTTGATTGGCTTACGCTGGTTATTTATTACGTTTTTGTAATAATAGGATTGTTTTGCATATACGCCAGTATTTATAAAGAAGATCATCCTTTAATTTATGATACTGGAATGAACTATGGTAAGCAACTAATTTGGATTGGTTTATCATCATTTATTGGACTACTCATTTTGTTGGTTGACGAAAAGTTTTTTTACGCTTTTGCTTATGCGTTATATGGAATAGCAATTGGATTATTAATTGCCGTTCTCATTATGGGAACCGCAGTAAAAGGTTCAAACTCTTGGATTGAAATTGCGGGGTTTAGATTACAACCTGCGGAGTTTGCTAAGTTTGCCACAGCTCTTGCACTTGCCAAATTTTTAGGCGGGTTTAATACCAAGTTTTCTGATAGAAAAGTTCAGCTTATCAGTGCCGGATTTATTTTGCTTCCAATGGCAATTATCCTCATGCAAAATGAAACAGGAACAGCATTGGTTTTTGGTGCATTTATTTTTATGTTGTATAGAGAAGGTTTACCAGGATACTTTTTATTTATCGGTTTTATGATTGCATTAATGGGCGTATTGGCATTAATATTTCCACCGCTATATTTAATTATTGTGATTAGTGTTTTAGCCGCATCTATGCTTTTATTTATAAGACGCAACAGGCAAAATATTTTAATTATTGCAGCAGTAGCTATTTTTTTTATTGGCTTTGTAAGTAGTGTAAATTATATTTTTGAAAACGTAATGCAAGCACATCAAAAATCGCGTATTAATGTATTGCTTGGAAAAGAAGTGGATATGAAAGGAGCTGGTTATAATGTGCAGCAATCAAAAATTGCCATTGGCTCAGGAGGGTTAATTGGCAAAGGATTTTTGCAAGGCACTCAAAATAAATTTCGTTTTGTACCCGAGCAAAGTACCGATTTTATTTTTTGTACCATTGGCGAAGAGTTTGGTTTTGTGGGCTCGGTAACGTTTATCATTTTATATCTTTTATTGTTATGGCGGGTACTATTTTTAGCCGAACGACAACGATATAAATTCAACAGAATATATGGTTATTGTGTGGCTTCTATTTTGTTTTTCCATTTTACAATTAATATAGGAATGACACTTGGTTTGCTTCCTGTTATTGGAATTCCGCTTCCATTTTTTAGTTATGGAGGTTCATCATTATTAAGCTTTACTATTTTGCTTTTTATTTTTATTAGACTTGACGCAAATAGAATTAATGAGCTTAAGGGTTCGTTCGAATAATTATTTTCGGAACTATACCCTATAAACCGCTTTAAATTTTACACTTCATTTACAACTCCCTTTTCAACTAAAAAATATTTTACGTTCAGTCGTTTTATTTCATTAAAAACTTTTTGCAATCTATCAAGATGAGTATCGGTAATAAATAGTTGTCCAAATATATTATCGGCAATCATGGATAATAATTTATTTAACCGATGTTCATCTAATTTTTCAAAAATATCATCCAATAATAACAATGGTTTTATTTGAGTTTGCTGTTTTAAATAAGCGTATTGAGCAAGTTTTAATGAAATGATAAAAGATTTTTGTTGCCCTTGTGAGCCATATTTTTTTAATGGAAAATCGCCAATCATAAATTCCAATTCGTCTTTATGAATACCTTTTGTGGTGCGCTGTGCCGAAAGGTCGTTGTTTTCATTTTGCAAAATCAACTCTTCAAATGATTGATTATTTAATTGTGATTCATACACCAAATTTACGGTTTCAGTTGATGAAGATATTTCTTGATAATAATTTCTAAAAACAGGGATAAATGCTGCTAAAAATGTTTTACGTTTTTGATGAATAGCTTTTCCGTATTTAATTAGTTGTTCATTAAATGTGTCCAATAAAGTTCGGTCAAAAAAATTCATTTCTGCAAAAATTCGCAACTGCTTATTGCGTTGTTCCAACACCCGGTTGTAAAGTAAAAAATCATTCAAATACCCTTTATCTAATTGCGAAATCATTCCATCCAAAAACTTTCTTCGCTCTTCGCTTCCTTCATAGATAAGCGTTGTATCATTAGGCGTAATCATCACTAAAGGATAGGCACCAATATGTTCCGAAAACTTTTTATGTTCATTGTTATTCACCTTCACCGATTTTTTTGCAGCACGTTGAACCGTAATTCTCACTTTTTCTTCAAGCTTATCTTTTATAAAATTTCCTTCCACACTAAAAAAATCATGCTGGTGCAAAATGGCTTGTTGATCAATAGCATTAAAAAAACTTTTGGTAAACGAGAGATAATAAATGGCATCCAACAAATTGGTTTTCCCGGCTCCATTATTTCCCACAAAACAATTTACCTGAGTTGAAAAATCAAGTTCAGCATGAGTATAGTTTTTAAATTGCGATACGATTAAATTTTGAAGATACATGAGACCTCAAAAATAGAATTACTAAACTTTAAATTGCCCAATATCATTAAAAGCAAAGTTTTATATTTTTAACATGTTCATTTTCAAACAAAAACTCAACACTTTGTTCAATCCCAAATTTTATTAGCTTTGCACACCTTAGTAAAAATGGCAAAAACTAAACTTACAAAAGAAAACTACCTCAATTGGTATGAGCAAATGTTGCTTATGCGCAGGTTTGAGGAAAAGGCAGCACAACTTTATGGTCAGCAAAAGATCAAAGGTTTCTGCCACTTATACATCGGTCAAGAGGCTGTTGTTGCAGGCACAATGAGTGCAATTGGAAAAGACGATAAGTTGATTACTGCTTATCGCGATCATGCGCATGCTTTGGCTTGTGGAGTAACAGCAAATGAAATAATGGCTGAATTGTATGGAAAAGCTACTGGCTGCTCAAAAGGTAAAGGCGGTTCGATGCACATGTTTTCAAAAGAGCATAACTTTTATGGCGGACATGGAATTGTGGGTGGACAAATTCCTTTGGGTGCAGGTATTGCCATGGCCGATCAATACAAAGGAAATAAGAATGTAACCATTTGTTATTTTGGTGATGGTGCTGCCCGCCAAGGCGCATTACACGAAACATTTAATATGGCAATGCTTTGGAAATTACCAGTAATATTTGTTTGCGAAAACAATGGATATGCTATGGGAACTTCTGTTGAGCGCACAACCAATGTTCTCGATCTTTCTAAAATTGGACTATCATATGATATGCCAAGTGCTGCTGTTGATGGAATGCAATGTGAAACTGTTCACGAAGCTATGACTGAAGCTGTAGAAAGAGCTCGCAGTGGAAATGGGCCAACTCTTTTAGATATAAATACCTACCGCTATCGTGGACATAGCATGAGTGATCCAGCAAAATATCGTTCTAAAGAAGAAGTAGAAGAATACAAACAGAAAGATCCAATTGAACGTGTAAAAACTGTTATTCTAAAAAATAAATATGCTGATGAAAAATGGTTGGAAGAAATAGAAACAAAAATTGAAAAAATAATTTCAGATTGTGTGGAGTTTGCCGAAAGCTCTCCATATCCTGAGCCATCAGAACTTTTTACTGACGTATATGCCGAACCTAATTATCCTTTTATAAACGAATAAATTATTACAATGACCGACAAAAAAGAGCACAACGAATTAGATTTAGATAAAACCCTTGCGGAAACAACACACAAGGTTGAAAATTTTTACCACAAAAATAAAAAGCAAGTTACCTATGCTTTAATTGCTTTGGTAATAGTTATTGGTGGATATATCAGTTATGAAAAATTGTATGTGGCTCCAATGGAAGAAGAAGCTCAAAAAGAGATTTTCCGTGCACAACAATATTTCGATATAGATTCATTTAGCTTAGCATTAAAAGGCAATGATAAGTTTAAAGGATTTGAGACCATTGCTGAAGAATATGGTGCATCAAAAGCTGGAAATTTAGCTCATTATTATTCTGGAATTTGTAATTTAAGAATGGGACAATATCAAGCTGCAATAGATCAATTAGAGGATTTTAAATCCGATAATAAATTAATTGCTCCGCTTGCCACTGGTGCAATTGGCGATGCTTATGTAGAGTTGGGTGATTTAGATAAAGGTGCTAAACATTATATGAAAGCAGCTAAAATGAGTAAGAATAAATTAACCGCTCCTATTTTCTATAAAAAAGCGGGTTTGGTTTATGAAGAGAAAAAAGAATATGCCGAAGCGGTGGATGTTTACACTACTATAAAAAATGATTTTAAGGAAAGCCAAGAAGCAAATGATATTGATAAATATATTGCACGTGCAACCGCTTTAAAAGAAGGAAAATAAATTTTTGATAACCCTATAAAAACAGGTTGCAAAATTAAATCCCAGTTGCTTAAGTAGCTGGGATTTTTTTTATAATTGAAAGCAATCCAAGTAATTATCAGTATACGTTTTCAAAACATACGGCACTAAATATTTATACATTGGCAACTGAAATTTTTTCGCACGAATACTATATGCAAATGGCATTAAGAGAAGCTCAAAAAGCTTTTGATGATGGTGAAGTTCCTGTTGGATGCGTGATAGTTTGTCAAAATAAAATAATTGGTAAAGGACATAATTTAACCGAAAAATTAAATGATGTAACTGCACATGCAGAAATGCAAGCCATTACTGCGGCAACAAATTTTTTAGGTGCAAAATATTTAGATGAGTGCACCTTATACGTTACACTTGAACCTTGCGTAATGTGCGCTGGAGCTATTTTTTGGAGTCAACTTCAACGATTAGTTTTCGCATCGCCTGATAAAAAAAGAGGCTTTAGTCAAGTGGGAAATTTACTTCACCCTAAAACAGAAACTATAAAAGGAATTATGGAAGAAGAAGCCACTTTATTACTTAAATCCTTTTTTAAAAAATTAAGAGAAACTTAATCAACCTTAGCCTGTTTTATTTATAAAACAAGATTCTATATTCGCATATCTTAAACCCAAAAATTATGTCATTTGAATTACCAAAATTACCATACGAGTATACCGCACTCGAGCCACACATTGATGCACGCACAATGGAAATTCATTATAGTAAACATCATCAAGCGTATGTAACAAATTTAAATAATGCCATTGCAGGTACTGATGCTGAAAAATTAAGTATTGAAGACATTTGCAAAAACATTTCAAAATATTCGGCACCCACCAGAAATAATGGAGGCGGGCATTTTAACCATTCTCTTTTTTGGAGCATTATGGGGCCAAACAAAGGAGGAAATCCATCCGGTAAATTAGCGGAAGCTATCAATCATGATTTAGGTGGAATGGATAAATTTAAAGAAGAGTTTAATAAAGCAGCTACTACACGTTTTGGATCGGGTTGGGCTTGGTTATGTGTAAAAGATGGGAAATTAGCCGTGTGTTCAACCCCAAATCAAGATAACCCGTTAATGGATATTTCTGAATGTAAGGGCACTCCAATTTTAGGATTAGATGTTTGGGAACATGCTTATTATTTAAACTACCAAAATCGCAGACCAGATTATTGTGCTGCATTTTGGAATGTGATAAATTGGGATGAAGTGAACAAAAAATACGAAGCTGCCCTTTAGTTTTTTCTTGAAAAAATATACTATTATTAAAAGTGTTTTCTTAAACAGGAAAGCACTTTTTTTATAAAAAATAAGTACGTTGAATAATTAATTCTCCTTCTTTTTAATTTCCTCAAACACTTTTTCCATTTTAAAAACGTAATCCAAACTATCGTCAATAAAAAATTGTAATGCAGGAATTACCCTCGCTTGTTTCCTAATTTTTCCAGCAAGTTCGTGTCTTATTTCTTTGCTCTGAAGAATAATCATATTTAATAATTCTTCTTTATTGTTTACCTGCAAAAAACTCAAATATACTTTTGCATAGCCCAAATCGGGCGAAACGCTAACACCACTTACCGTTATAAAAGCGTTCTCAAACATGGATGAACGGTTATGTTGAAAAATGTCGGCCAATTCTTTTTGCAACACCTTTCCAAATTTTTCTTGTCTGATACTCATGATGCAATATTAATTAAAATTTCTTGACAACGCCTTTGTGACCTTTGTGAAATCTTAGTGTTCCCTATGGTTAAAAATAATTATTAAAATAAGCGAATGTGCTGCTGTTTTATTAAATCATACAATTTTGATGAAGTTTGTGATATTTGCTGCAAAATATAAATCCAATAATAACTCATGAACGGCTTTGTTAAAATATTAAAATATGTAAGTCCATACAAAACTTATGCATTTCTAAACATCCTGTTCAATATCCTTTCAACTCTTGCCGGATTATTTTCTATTACGCTTATTATGCCATTTTTAAGGATACTTTTTGATCCCAATAAATTGGTAAAAGTTAAACCCATTTTTGAACTCAACTTCGAATCATTATACAATACATTTTTATATCACCTTTCTACAATTGTGTTGAAGTATGGAGCCGAATCGGCCATTTTATATGTATGCGGATTATTGATATTGATGATTTTTATCAAAAATTTATTTCGTTTTTTAGCTTCGTATTTTATGATTCCATTACGAAATTGGGTAGTTGCTGACATTAGAAATAATATGTTTCAGCATATTTTAATTTTACCTCTTTCTTATTTTTCAACAGAGCGAAAAGGAGATTTACTCACACGTATGTCGAACGATGCACAAGAGATTGAAGTATCTATTATGAGCACGCTTGAGGCTTTGTTTCGTGAACCACTTACTATTTTAATTTCTTTGGTTTTATTAATTTGGATGAGCCCTTTGCTCACGCTTATTGTTTTTCTCTCGTTACCCGTAATTGGTTTTTTATTGGGAAGGGTTACCCGTAATTTACGCAAGCAAACCAAACAAGGACAAGAAAGATTAGATCAACTTATTTCATTGTTTGAAGAAACATTAATGGGTGTTAGAATTATTAAGGCATTTAACTCGCAAGCGTTTTTTATGAAGCGATTTAAAATTCAAAACCACCAGTTCACAAAAATTAATATTCGTGGAAACCGTATGCTGGATGCGGCTTCTCCTCTTTCCGAAACATTAAGTGTGGTGGTGCTTGCTGTAATACTTTTGTTTGGTGCTAAAATGGTTTTGGCTGGAGATGCCTCTTTAACTGCTGATGTTTTTATTGGATTTATTGGTGTGTTCTCTCAAATTATTCCTCCTGCAAAAGCATTCTCAACGGCTTATGGAAGAATGCAACGTGGATTAATTTCTATTGCACGAATTGAAGAAGTATTACACAGCGAAGAACTAATTACCGAAGTAGCAGATGCAAAACCGGTAAGCACTTTTAATGATTGTATCGAATTTAAAAATGTAAGTTTTTCATACAATAACGAACCCGTTTTAAAACACATCAACCTAAAAATTGAGAAAGGAAAAACAGTTGCGCTTGTTGGTCCTTCTGGAGCTGGAAAATCAACGCTAACCGATCTTGTTCCTCGTTTTTACGACCCCATTGATGGTGAGGTTTTATTGGATGGAATCAATATCAATCAATATAAAATTCTTGAATTACGAGATAGGATGGGAGCGGTTACACAAGAGTCTATTTTATTTAATGATTCTATTTTTAATAATATTGCCTTTGGCAAAATAAACGTAACTGAAAAAGAAGTGGAAGTGGCTGCAAAAATTGCCAATGCACACCAATTTATTTTAGAAACAGAAAACGGATATCAAACAAATATTGGCGATAGAGGAAACAAATTGAGTGGTGGACAAAAACAACGAATTAGTATTGCTCGCGCCATTCTTACTAACCCTGATATTTTAATTTTGGATGAAGCTACATCAGCTTTAGATACTACTTCAGAAAGGCTAGTTCAAGAAGCGTTATCAAACGTAATGAAGGGTAGAACAACAATTGTTATTGCACACCGATTGAGCACCATTCAAAATGCCGATATGATTGTGGTATTAGAAAAAGGGAAAATTGTTCAAACGGGAACTCATAAAGAACTTATCCAAATCGATGGTCTTTATAAAGAATTGCATGGCATGCAAAAACTCACAGAAGGTTAAGTGTAAAAAAACTATTTTCGTCCGCTAATAAATAATTGGTTATTTCAATAATGAAACTCTCGCAATTACAATACGATCAAGAAGCTGTGGTAGAAAAAGTGAGCGATAACGAACTTTCTTTAAAGTTGTTGGAAATGGGTTTGCTTCCAGGCGAAACGGTTTCATTAGAAAACATCGCTCCATTTGGAGACCCAATTGCAATAAGAGTTGGCGAATATAAAATGTGCATCCGTTTGCAAGATGCCGATTATGTAGAAGTAAAATTAAAATAGTGAAGCAGGAAATTACGGTAGCATTAGTAGGAAATCCAAACAGCGGAAAAACTTCGCTCTTTAATGCACTCACAGGTTTAAATTATAAAGTAAGTAATTTTCCCGGAACTACTGTTGAAAAGAAGACAGGATATACAAAACTCACCAACGAAATTACGGCACAAATAATTGACTTACCAGGCACATATAGTTTATATCCAAAATCTGCCGATGAGTTAGTAACCTATGAATTATTGCGAAACAAATCAGAAACTAATTTCCCTGATTTAGTTCTTTTTATTGCTGATGCTTCTAATCTCAAAAGAAATTTATTGTTGATGTCGCAAGTGGCAGATTTAGGTGTTCCGGTTATTCTTGCGCTCAATATGGTTGATTTGGCTGAAAGACGTGGAATTTATTATGATTTAGATAGTCTTTCAAGTTCTTTAAATGTTCATGTTGTTTCTATCAATGCACGAAAAAGAACAGGTGTTGATGAGATTAAAAAAGAAATGTTGGATGAACATCTCAGAAATAAAACAAGCTATTTTTCTCTTGATTTTTTAGATGCACAATTTTTGGATGAAGTGAGTTCTCTAACTGATAAAAAAAATCATTATGCAGCCTTGCAATATGCTATTAACGCAGCCAATTTAATAAGCACAAAATCAAAACAAATCAGAGAATTATTTGCCAAATATAATTTTGATGCAAAGGCATTTCAAGAGAAAGAAATTTTAGAACGATACCATATTATTGACGATGCAGTAAGATTAAGCAGAAAACAAAAAGAAGGCTCATTTGCTAAATCACTCACACAAAAAGCAGATAAAATTCTTACTCATCGGTATTGGGGAATTTCCATTTTTTTGGGAATATTATTTTTGGTTTTTCAAGCTATTTTTTCATGGAGTTCGTATCCAATGGATTGGGTTGAAATGGGTTTTACTGCCTCTTCGCAATGGGTTGAAAACACTTTACCAGCAGGCGTTTTAAATGATATGATGGTACACGGAATTTTAGCTGGATTAAGTGGTGTGATGGTTTTTTTGCCTCAAATAATTATTCTTTTTGCTTTTATCGCCATCATGGAAGATGTGGGTTACATGGCTCGTGTAGGGTTTATTATGGATAGAATTATGCGCCCGTTTGGCATGAACGGAAAATCAATTGTTCCGCTAATTAGCGGGATGGCTTGCGCAGTTCCAAGCATCATGTCATCGCGCAGCATCGAAAATAAAAAAGAAAGATTAATTACCATTTTAGTTACGCCTCTAATGAGTTGCTCGGCAAGATTACCGGTTTATACTTTACTCATTTCTATGCTTGTTCCAGCAGAAGCCAAATGGGGGCCATTTAACCTACATGGAATTGTATTGATGTTTATGTATTTGGTTGGATTTGCAGCCGCATTATTTAGTGCATTTATTTTTAAATTTTTTGTAAAGGCCGAAAGCAAAAATTATTTTTTGATGGAATTACCGGGATATAAATTTCCACTCATCAATAATATTCTTATCACGCTTTATGATAAAGGAAAAGCATTTGTTTGGGGAGCCGGAAAAATTATTGTTGCCGTTTCTGTTATTCTTTGGGCATTAGCATCGTTCGGTCCACGAGAAAAAATGCGTGCCATCGATCAAAAATATTTATCACTTGTAGCAAATACTACTTTAACTTCTGAAACATTAGCCACTCAAAAAGGAACTGAAAAACTTCAAGCATCTTATGCCGGAGAATTTGGAAAGTTTATTGAACCCGTTATTCGACCACTTGGTTTTGATTGGAAAATTGGAATTGCATTGCTTACTTCATTGGCTGCACGAGAAGTTTTTGTTGGAACCATGAGTACCATTTATAGTGTTGGTGGTGATATTGACGACCTCAATTCAATCCGTCATAAAATGAGTTCTGAAATAAATCCAATAACGGGAAAGCCTGTGTTTTCAATCGCTACCGTTTTATCGTTAATGATTTTTTATGCCTTTGCATTGCAATGTATGAGTACCGTTTCGGTTGTAAAAACTGAAACACAAAGTTGGAAATGGGCGGGTGTTCAATTTTTGTACATGACCGTTTTGGCTTACGTAAGTAGCCTCGTGGTATTTCATATTTTCAGTTGATTAATAGTCAAACAATCTCAATCTTTTAAAACATAAACTCATTGATTTGGTTTATAGCATACAAGGATTGTAAAAATATATAAGTAACTGTATTTAAGTTTTTTAGGCATATGGAGTTGCTTTTTACATAAAATGCCATATCTTTTCCCGAAGTTCGCAACCCAATTTTAAATAGATAATAAGAGTAAATCCATAACATGAGACAGCTCAAAATAAGTAAACAGTTTACCAACCGCGAGAGCAAATCATTAGATAAGTACCTCAACGAAATAAGTAAAGTGAGCATGATTGATGCTCAAGAAGAAGTTGAATTAGCTCGCAGAATTAGAGAAGGAGATCAGGTAGCATTAGAGAGATTAGTGAACGCTAATTTACGTTTCGTAGTTTCAGTATCTAAGCAATACCAAAATCAAGGATTAACCCTTGGCGATTTAATTAACGAAGGAAATTTAGGATTAATTAAAGCAGCAAAACGTTTTGATGAAACCCGTGGTTTTAAATTCATTTCATACGCTGTATGGTGGATTCGTCAATCAATTCTTCAAGCTTTAGCCGATCAATCTCGTATTGTTCGTTTACCCTTAAATAAAGTAGGCTCAATTGGTCGTATTGGAAGTACATCTGCTCGCTTGGAGCAACGCTTAGAGCGTGAGCCAACTGTAGAAGAGATTGCAATAGAAATGGATATTCCAATTATTGAAGTTGAAAATGCACTACGTTCAACTGGTCGTCATCTATCTATTGATGCGCCATTAACCGAAGGCGAAGACAATACATTATTGGGTATTTTAGGAAACAATGATGAACCAAATCCGGATGTTCAATTGATTAATGAATCTTTACAAAAAGAAATCAATCGGGTGATTTCAACATTAAGTGAAAAAGAAAAAGATGTGTTGAAATTTTATTACGGATTAGATGGTGGGCCTGCGCACACTTTAGAAGATATAAGCGAAAAAATTGGTTTAACACGTGAGCGTGTTCGTCAAATTAAAGAAAAAGCGCTTCGCAGATTGCGCAAATCATCGAAGAGTAAAATTTTAAAATCATATTTAGGTTAATCCATCATAGTGGAATAAAAAAGGAACATCTGTTGAAAGCATTCAGCAGATGTTTTTTATTTTTGACTGCTTGATACGTTTCATTAAGCAAAGCAAATTTTTTTCGAATGAGTAATTTTCGCCCATCAGGACTTTCAATTTTACCTCCCGTTGTTAAGAATATTCTTATCATAAACGGATTGTGTTTTTTAGCCAACGTTGTTTTGGAATACCGCTTCAATACCGATTTAAATGCGATATGCGGATTGTACTATCCCGAATCAAAACTGTTTAAACCATTTCAATTGGTAACCCATGTTTTTATGCACGGTAGTTTTACGCATCTATTTTTTAACATGTTTTCGTTGTGGATGTTTGGCAGCGTGCTCGAAAATTTTTGGGGAGGAAAGCGGTTTTTTATCTACTATTTTGTAACCGCATTTGGAGCAGCAGCGCTGCATACTGGAGTAAATGCGTATGAAATAAATAAAATAAAAACGGAAGTAGCTTCCTATGCAGCTCATCCAAGTTATGACGAATTTGTTTCTTTTCAAACAAAAGATTTTGGCTTAGCCGAAAATGAATCGTTCCAACAATTTATGCACGATTGGCAACAACAAAAAGATAACCCACAATACATTCAAGGTTCAATTGAAGTAGCAGAAGCTATTGTTCAAAGAAGAATGAATATACCAACTGTAGGCGCATCTGGTGCGGTTTTTGGGCTGTTACTCGCTTTTGGAATGTTGTTTCCAAATACCGAATTGATGATGATATTTTTGCCCATTCCCATCAAGGCAAAATATTTTGTGATGTTATATGGCGCACTCGAATTGTTTCAGGGAATTTCAAATAATCCGGGTGACAATGTTGCGCACTTTGCACATTTGGGTGGAATGTTGTTTGGCTTCTTTCTCATTAAATATTGGAATAAAAAAAATAGAAATACGTTTTATTGAGAGATGAATATTATTGACGAAATAAAATTTACATTTAGTAGCAGCAATGCTGTGAGAAAAATTATTCTCATTAATATTTCTGTGTTTATTTTTACATCATTAATTAATGCGTTATTATTTTTAATGAATGATAACAGCGGATTGCTTTCTGTTTTTATGAGGCAATTAATGTTGCCCGCAAGTTTTATCAATTTTATAAAACAACCTTGGAGCATTATTACTTATATGTTTTTGCACGATGGCTTTTTGCATATTCTGTTTAATATGCTTTGGTTATTTTGGTTGGGAAGCATCTTACATGAATATCTTGGAAACAAAAAAGTATATGAAGCCTATTTTGGTGGTGGGATTTTTGGTGGGTTATTATATATGATTTGCTTTAACATTTTTCCTGTGTTTCAAACAAGTATTGATGGTGCATACGCATTAGGCGCATCAGCAGGAGTACTTTCCATTATTGTGGCAACAGCTACATTACTACCAGATTATTCTATTCAATTATTATTTTTTGGAGCGGTAAGATTGAAGTGGCTCGCATTAATTACTGTTGTACTCGATTTTATAGGAATTCCTTCTGGAAATGCAGGCGGACATATTGCCCATATTGGTGGAGCATTATTTGGCTTTTTGTACATCAAATATTTATATCAAAAAAATATTTTACCACATTGGTTAACCAATATCTTTAAACGGAAATCTAAAGTTAAAGTACATTATAAAACTACGTTTATGAAAACCGGGAATGAAATTCCAACCGAAGAAGATATAGATGATATTTTGGATAAAATTTCAAAATCGGGCTACGATAGTTTAAACAAAAAAGAAAAAGAATTATTATTTAAAGCCAGTAAAAATTAATGTTCATTATTCATCGCATCATCTTTGTTTTTAACACCCTTGTGATATTGCTTTTGTTGATGTCATATCTCGCTCCTTATGTGAGTCCTCAAGTATTTTGGCCCTTTGCATTTTTAGGTTTAGCCTATCCTATTTTATTGCTATCAAATATTATTTTTATTATTTACTGGCTCATTTTTTTCAGGCTGAAATTTATGTTTTCGCTTGCCGCAATTATTATCGGTTTTCAGTTTGTTCCTTACTTTGTTCAACTCAATGCAAAAAAAACAACCGACTATAATAACAGTGTTAAGTTAATGAGTTTTAACATGAAATATTTTGGTGCATTTGAAGGAAAAAAATTAGAAGAGCCCGATAAGTTTTTTGAAATCTTAGAAAAAATTAATCCTGATATTTTGTGTTTTCAAGAATTTAAAAATGTGGGAACAACTATTGAAGCACCAATGTACAAAAGGCTTTTTAAAGCACTAAAAAATTATAACCACTATAATACATATACTGAAGTTGCAGGATTTAAAAGCGGAAAAAATGTAGTGTTGTTCTCTCGATTTCCAATTATTGATTCAGGAATTGTTGAGCAAGAAATTGACTTAGGAAACTACACTATTTTTTGTGATGTAATTGCATACGGTGATACCATTCGAATAATCAATACCCATTTAAAATCAATTCATTTTGAAGGAAATGACTATGCAGCAATAAAAAATATTGAAATAGATAACGACTCTTCCGTTGTGAAATATTCAAACATTTCGCGAAAGCTAAAAGCGGCATTTATTGATAGAGCAAAACAATCGCAAGCAGTTAGAAATTTTATAGACGAATCGCCCTATAAAATTATTTTATGTGGCGATTTTAACGACTCGCCAACCTCTTACGCATTCCGAACAATTAAGAGAAATATGAAAGACGCATTTGTTGAATCAGGGTCAGGTTTAGGAAGAACATACGTGGGACAAATGCCCTCGTTTAGAATAGATCAAATGTTATTTGACCCCTCATTTAATGCCTATAATTATTATGCAAAAGCATTTGAGTTTAGCGATCATAAAATGATAAGTGCAACCATTAAGTTGAAGTAGGTTTATGTGTTCTGTAAATTTTTAACCAACTCAAATATCCCGGAATACAAATACCCGCATACACAATCATCATCACAGCATAAAAATACAAATGCTGGTTAAAATATAGCCACACAGAAAATAAATTAATTACAAACCAATACACCCAACTGGTTAAAATTTTTTGTGCTTCTTTTATGGATGCTAAAAATCCAAATGAGGTAAGAAATGAATCTAAATATGGACTGCTCGAATCGGTATAATTTTTAAACATATAAGCCGATAAAATGGCAATCATTGAAAAAATAAAGATAAAAATTATATGTGTTTTTATGTTCCAAATCGTGATGTGTTGATGTTTTTTTTCGGCTTTGTACCAATATATCCAACCATATACGCCAATGCCTGCATAATAAATACTAATGATGGCTTGCGCATACAATTTAGTTTCAATAAATAAATACGTACTGAGTATTGAAGCCGCAATTCCGAAAGCCCACCCCAATATTTTTTCACGTATTAAAAGCAAGCTATAAATGATGCTAAAACACGAAGCAAAAATTTCTACAAGAGTAATATGTTCAAAAAAATTCACGCAACGAAACTATGATTATTTTATAAAGCCAGATTTTTATTTGAAATAAAAATTTGCTTCGTAATAAAATTTCAACATACATTCGTTGCATCATTAGGGGTGGTAATAAATGTGAAAGTTTCAATATTTATTATCTGAGATTATACCCTTGGAACCTGATCAGGATAATGCTTGCGAAGGGAAATATGAACAGCTTTGGCTATTTGTAGGCTATCAATTTTGATAGCTTGATTCCAAGAAGGTAAACAATATTTCTCAGCAGCTCTACCCCGAGTTGCTGTTTTTGTTTAACCTAAATTTAGTTTTTATGATGCGTAAAATTTACGTTTTAGTTGTTGTTTTACTTTTTGCTAAAACAGCATTTTCACAAACAGATTCGAGTAATACTTACGAATTAAAACAAGAGGTTGTAGTTACCGCCATTCGTGCCAACACCAACACTCCCATTACACAATACACCATTTCGAGGAAGCAATTGGAAGAGAAATATTATGGCGCGGATATTCCTACATTAATCAATTTTACTCCTTCGGTAAATTCATATAGCGATAACGGAACAGGAATTGGATACTCCACTTTTCGTTTGCGGGGAATGGATATTACCCGAATAAATTTTACGGTAAACGGAATTCCTGTAAATGATCCAGAAGTACAAGGAGTGTTTTTTAATAACTTTGCCGACTTAGCTACAAGTGCCGAAAATATTCAGATTCAGCGAGGTGTTGGAACAACTACAAATGGAAGTGCAGCATATGGAGGTTCTGTAAATTTGCTTTCAAAAAATCTCTCTACAAAACCAGAATTTAATATACACGCTGGTTATGGTTCTTATAATTCAAGAAGAATGAGTGTAGAATATCAAACAGGATTGATTGATAATAAGTTTGCTTTTTATGGAAGAATATCGGAAGTAGGAACGGATGGTTATAGAAATCATTCGGGCTCGGTAATCAGAAGTTATTTTGCAAGTGCCGCATATTTTGGAAAAAAATCGGTGCTTAAATTAAATGCGTTTGGTGGTTCGTCCGAATCTCAATTAGCCTATAATGGAATTGATAAACCAACGATGGATTTAGATAGAACAACAAGCCCATTTACCAATAATGAGCGTGATGCTTTTAAACAAAATTTTTTCCAATTGCAGTATTCATACAATCTAAATAAACATGCTAACGTAGTGGCATCTGCTTATTATGTTACAGGAAATGCACCACGTTTTGAATACTCTGCATACTCTACAGCTTCTTATCCTTATACTTATTCTTCCATGAATATGCCCAATGCAATTGTTGGAAATGATACGCTCACCTCTTCTGATTTTTTAGTAAATTACAAACTCAATCAACAATTTTTTGGAGGTTTTATTAACTACAATTATAAACTAAATAGGGTTGAATTGAATGCAGGAATTCATGCCAATGGTTTTCAATCCGACCATTATATGGAAGTAGCTTGGGCAAGAAATGCTCCTGCTTCCGTTGAGCCCAATCATCAAGTATATTTTAATACAGGATATAAAAATGAAGCCAGTGCATTTATCAAATTAAATTATCATATAACGGATGCCTTAAGTGTATTTGCTGATGCGCAAATGCGTGCGGTGTCTTTTCATTATAATGCCAAGGTGTTGGATATTAGAAAAGATAACTCAAAAGTGGATGATATGAATTGGACATTTTTTAATCCCAAACTTGGTGTTAGATATATTTTAAATGATAAAACTGCTTTTTATGGAATGGCAGGACGTACTTCTCGTGAGCCTACAAGAAGTGATTATTTTCAAGATGATTTTGCAACAAATCCAGTAACAAAACAAAGCGATGTGAAATATGAAACCGTTAATGATTTTGAGTTTGGAACTAATTTTAAATCAAAAAAAATAATACTAAATGCGAATGTATTTGCCATGGAGTTCGAAAATCAAATTGTAAATACTGGACAAATAAATGCTGTTGCGTATTACATCACAACAAATGTAAAAGCAAGTTATAGAAGAGGAATTGAGTTAGATTTTTTATGGAAAATAAATAAATATGTTTGGTTGATGAATAGCTCATCCTTTAGTAAAAACAAAGCCACAGAAATTACACAACATTATTCATTGCCTGATTATTCGGATACTGCTATCACTTATAAAAATAGTAGTCTTGCTCTTTCTCCAGAACTCATCATTAATCAAGGTATCAGAATTATTCCAATGAGTTGGTTATATATTGAAGCAAATTATAGATATGTTTCGATGCAATATTTAGACAACTCAACTGATAAAAATATTTCGTTACCCGAGTTTAATTTAATTGATGCGCGTATTGGAATTAATTTATCAAAATGGTTTAGTTACGGGATTCCAACAATCAGCATTCAGTGTAATAACATTACCAACGAAAAATATTCTCCAAGCGGAAGTACAACTCCATTTAGCAATACCATTAGTTATGATGCAAATGGAAAAGCAATAAACGGAACTTCATCATTATATTTTCCGGCAGCCACACGCAATGTTTTTGTAACGTTAAATTGGAAGTTTTAAGAGGGTAAATTATTACTTTTCTCCAATCGGTATCATAACCAATTTCATTTGAAAAGACGTTTGATCGTTTTTCATCAGCATAATTAAGGAGTCGTTTTCTAATTTTTCAAAAGGAATAATTTTTTCTTTTTCCTCTTTATCATTGTCAGCAATAAATTTTATAGCATCTCCACTAAACTCCCATTTTCCGGTTGATGTAGCTGCTGCATTACCCGTTTTATAGGTGCCATCTTCATGAAACTCATAAATATTTTTCATCAAAATATCTTTCAAAATAGTTTCGGTAACTTTTTGCATATTGCCCTGCATGGTATCACTTTGCACGGTAGCTTCTTTTTCATTTAAAAAAACAACATCATACATCTGCCAGCGCTTACAAATCATCTTTTCTTTTTTGCCATTGCAAGCAGTAATTACCCAAAAAAGCATACTAACAATAAAAAGGATTTTTGTTGACTTCATCATGCAAACATAAATTTCGATTTAAATGTAACAATAAAATTTATTTTTGCCACTCTCAAAATAAAATTCATAACAAATGAAAACAGTTGATACAATTAATTTTTCGGGCAAAAAAGCATTAATACGTGTAGATTTTAATGTGCCAATGGATAAACAATTTAATATTACAGATGACGCACGGATAAGAGCTACCATTCCAACATTGAAAAAAATATTAAATGATGGAGGCGCTTGTATATTGATGTCGCATCTTGGGCGACCATTAAAAAAATTAAAAGAAAACGGAACCATTGATATTGAAAAATTTTCATTGAAACATACTGTAAAATGTATTTCTGAATTACTTGGTATTGATGTAAAATTTGCTGGTGATTGTATTGGAAAAGAGGCTGCACAAATGGCCGCTTCATTAAAATCTGGAGAGGTAATGTTATTAGAAAATTTACGTTTTTATAAACAAGAAGAAAAAGGTGATGAAGCGTTTGCTGAACAACTTTCAAAATATGGTGATGTGTATGTGAATGACGCATTTGGAACAGCACATCGAGCGCATGCATCAACGGCTATTATTGCCAAGTTTTTTCCAACTGCAAAATGCTTTGGTTATGTGATGGCAAAAGAAGTTGCAAATGCCGAAAAATTAATGAAAAATGCCGAACGACCATTTACTGCAATTACAGGTGGTGCAAAGGTTTCCGACAAATTATTGATTCTTGAAAACTTAATAAACAAAGTTGATAATATTATTATTGGCGGTGGTATGGCTTATACTTTTTTAAAGGCTCAAGGATATGAAATTGGTTCGTCATTATGTGAAGATGACAGGTTGGAGTTATGTTTAGAATTATTGAAAAAAGCAGAAGCTAAGGGTGTAAAATTAATGCTTCCTACTGATTCAGTTGTAGCTGATAAATTTGCTGCCGATGCCAATCATAAAATATGCGATAATAAATTAATTGAACAAGGTTGGATGGGTTTGGATATTGGACCAAAAGCTGTTGAAGAATATAATGCAGCAATTAAAAAATCAAAAACTATTTTGTGGAACGGGCCCATGGGTGTTTTTGAAATGCCAGCTTTTGAAAATGGAACCAAGCAAGTTGCCATTGCAGTAGTGGAGGCTACAAAAGAAGGAGCATTTTCACTAATTGGTGGTGGCGATAGCGCGGCTGCAGTTGCAAAATTTGGGTTGGAAAATGAAGTGAGTTATGTATCAACAGGTGGTGGTGCTTTGCTTGAGTATTTTGAAGGAAAAGAATTACCTGGAATTAAAGCCATTAACGATTAATTTTAAGGACTCAATATTTTTGAATGAAAATTAAGGCAATAAAAATAAATTATTACTTACTCGCATTTGCATGGGCACTGTTTATTTTGATTGCCACACTTACAAGTAGCGGCACATTATCACAGTTTAATTTATCTGCTTTATTTGGTTTTGATAAACCAATTCACTTCATATTGTTTGGTGTGCAAGCATGGCTTTTGGTTAGAGCACGAACAACAAATAACAAGGAGCACTTTATAAAAATTGCTTTTACCTCAAGCTTAATAGCAGCATTATATGGAGTAGCAACAGAATATCTTCAAGGCATATTTGTTTGGCTCGGCAGAGGTTTTGATTATGATGATATGATTGCCGATGCTTTAGGTTGTTTGCTCGTTTATGTTTGGTTTTGGTTGAAGAGAAAACAATTTGCACAATAATTCATACTCCATTACATTTACCAAAATAATTTTACAACATGAAATTACTTTCAGGAAAAACAGCATTAGTTACAGGAGCCACACGTGGCATTGGCAAGGGCATTGCGCTTAAGTTAGCTCAACAAGGGGCTAATATTGCATTCACGTTTGTGAGTTCAGTTGAAAAGGCAAAAGTATTTGAAGAAGAATTAAATTCGCTTGGCATTAAAGCAAAAAGTTATCAAAGCAACGCTGCTGATTTTAACGAAGCTGAAAAAATTGTGGATGAGATTATAAAAGATTTTGGAGCTTTGGATGTACTTGTAAATAATGCAGGAATTACACGTGATAATTTATTGATGAGAATGACTGAACAAATGTGGGATGAAGTGATGGATACTAATTTAAAATCGGCTTTTGCATTAGTAAAATCAGCAATGAAACCGATGATGAAAGCAAAATCAGGTTCTATTATAAATATTACCTCAGTAGTTGGAATTACAGGCAATGCCGGACAAGCAAATTATGCAGCATCAAAAGCAGGTATGATTGGTTTTACAAAATCAGTTGCCAAAGAATTGGGCTCACGTAATATTCGTTGTAATGCCATTGCTCCGGGTTTTATTGAAACAGAAATGACAGAAGCATTATCACCCGAAATACGTGCCGAATGGACCAAAGGAATTGCCTTAAAGCGTGGAGGCTCTCCTGAAGATGTTGCCAATGCCGTATTGTTTTTAGCATCAGATATGTCGGGTTACATTAGTGGACAAACAATTAATGTATGCGGTGGAATGGTGATGTAATTTTAAATGATGAGTTTTGAATGTTAGGTTATGGTTAAATGGCATTCATTTTTTACTCCACACTTATAACCCATAACTTATAACTTTTTTATTGTGCAATTAACTACCGAATATTCTTTATGGTTCATCATCTTTTGTTTGTTGCTTGCAGCAGGCGGAAGTTGGTTATTGTACAAAAATAATAAGCTCAACTTATCAGGAAAATATGGCAAACCCGCTATAGTTGCACTCATGGCATTTAGATTCCTAAGCCTGTTTTTTATTTCATTTTTATTGTTGGGGCCACTACTAAAAATGATTACCCGAAAAGTAGAAAAGCCTTTTATTATTTTGGCTGTTGATAATTCAGAATCTGTTTTAGCTAATAAAGATTCTGCGTTTTACAAAAAAGAATTTCCCCTTCAAATAGAAAAAATAAAAGAGGAATTAAAAGAGGATTATCAAATAAAAACATACACGTTTGGTAAAGAAGTAAACGCTTCATCAACCATAAATTTTAAGGAAAAACAAACAGATATTTCTAAAGTATTTGATGAGATAAACAATACATATAGCAATCAAAATTTAGGTGCAATAATTTTAGCCAGTGATGGGATTTATAACGAAGGAAGCAATCCAATTTATAGCAGCAAAGAACTGAAAGTGCCTGTTTTTTCAATTGCTTTAGGCGACACCAATCAACATAAAGATTTGCTTATCAAAAATGTAAAACACAATCAACTCGTGTATCAAGGAAATATGTTTCCATTACAAATTGATATCAACGCATTTGGTTGTGCAGCACAAAATTCAACACTCACCATTCAACATCATGGAGTAACAGTTTTTACCAAAAGTATTTCTATTGGCACGTCTAATTTTTTTACTTCTATTCCTGTTGAATTGGATGCTAAAGAATCAGGCATGCAACATTATATTATTACCCTTTCAAAATTAAATGCTGAGGTAAGTTATGTCAATAACAGAACTGATATTTTTATAAATGTTATCAATGGAAAACAAAAAATTTTATTATTGGCATTAGCTCCACATCCTGATATTTCAGCATATAAACAAGCTATCGAAAGCAATGAAAACAATCAAGTGGTTTTAAAATACATTGATGATTTTATTCCACAAAATATTGGCGAATATAATTTGGCTATCCTGCATCAATTGCCCGGAACAGGTGGACAAGGAAGTTCTGTGATCAAACAATTTAAAGATAAAAAAATTCCATTATTATATATTTTAGGTGCGCAAACCGGAATAAATATTTTTAACACCATTGAGAATACATTAAACATCTCGGGCAACCGTTCAACTATGAATGACGCATTACTTTCGGTAAATAATGAGTTCTCTTTATTTGTGTTAAACGAAGAAGAATTGAATACAATAAAGAAATTTCCACCACTACAATCGCCCTATGGAAATTATATCGTAAAAGGCGAATCTTCTGTTTTATTTAAGCAACAAATTGGGTATGTAAAAACAGATTTTCCATTAATATTATTTTCTAAAAATACCGAAACTAAAACAGGATTTATTTGTGGCGAAGGTTTTTGGAAATGGAGGCTGTATGATGCACAACTCAGCAAGCAAAGTATTTCGCAAGGTCTTATTGGAAAAATGGTTCAATATCTTGCCGCCAAAGATGATAAAAGTTTGTTTAGAATGAGCAATACCAAAAAGCGTTTTAATGAAAATGAATCGGTGCAATTTGATGTAGAAGCATATAACCAAAGCTATGAACTTATTAACGAACCCGAAGTGCAAATGATGATTAAAAATGCACAAGGAAAAACATTTAACTATACCTTTAGCAGAACCGAAAAAGCATATACGCTTAATGCAGGATTAATGCCAGTTGGAAATTATTTATATGAAGCTGCTGTAACTATTGGAAATAAAACAGAGCGATTAAAAGGCTCATTTACAATAATGCCTTTGCAAGTTGAGTTCTTACAAACCGTTGCCAATCATCAATTGCTCAATCAACTTTCGGTACAAAGCAGTGGGCAATTATTTTATCCAACGCAAACAGAAAAATTAATAAAAGCGGTAAAAGAAAATGCAACTATTAAACCTGTAATTTATACACAAGAAGAAGTAAAAAGTTGGATTAATTTAAAATGGATTTTCTTTTTGATACTCGGCTTATTAAGTGCCGAATGGTTTATTAGAAAATGGAACGGAAGTGTTTAATTGGTTATTAACTTTAAGCAATTCATTCAATAGCCTTCTCCACTTTCTCAATTAGCTCATTTGCCTTTTTATGATTGTTTGCCAATACCTTTTTAGCCTCTGCACTAATTTTTTCTGCATAAGTTTTATCCTTCAATCCTTTTGCATTTACCAATACATTAAAATAAGCTCCACGCACGGCAGTCTTCACACACAATACGCCCACACCCGCATCGGTAATCGAATTTTGATTTCCTTTTTCAATCATCGCTTCCAATAATTCGAGAGACGAGTAAGACATTTGCATCACACCAAAAGGAATTTCACAAGCATTTTTTGTTGCCAATTCAATTGCTTCAGTTCTTGATTTTTTTTCTTCATCGGTATTTTTTGGCATTCCAAAACCAATCATAATTTCATTGAATGCACGCGTATCTTCATCAACAGATTTTAACAAACTATCTTTTATTTTTTGTGCTTTATCAGCCCATTCACTAAAATAATTTATTTGATCTTCCCAACCACGCTTACCTGCCGAAAGATTGGCTACCATTGCTCCTAATGATACTCCTAAACTTCCTACATAAGCAGCAATAGAACCACCACCGGGAGCGGTACTTTCACTTGCGGTTTCGTTGGCAAATGATTTCAAACTCATGTTAATTAGTTTTTCATTTGCCGCATCACGTAATTTATATTCAATGATCTTTTTATTAGGGTCAAATGGTGAGAGTTCATCAAGCCCTAAAGATTTAACTGCAATTTGAATCAACTCTTCTTCACTCACTCCAATTGATCGATTTTGTTTTTGTAAAAAATATCTTCCTGCATCAAGTATGGAATCTAAAGGAATTAATCCAACTAATTCAGAACCTGTAACACGAATTCCTCTTTTATCAGCACTCTTACAAACTTCTTCAAATGCTTTGTGCACCGAAGTAATTTTATAATTAGTGAGGTTCATAGAAATTTGCGCAATACCATATTCTTCAATAAACCAACCAATGGCTTTGCAAGATTTTAATGTTCCTGGAATGCGAATTTCATTTCCATTTTCATCCTTAATAATTTTTCCGGTAATGGGATTTCCTTCACGTTTCACTCGTCCAGCTTCACGCACATCAAATGCAACAGAGTTTGCCAATCTAACAGATTTTGTATTGAGGTTAATATTGTAAGCAATTAAAAAATCACGTGCACCAATTACCGTTGCACCTGCTTTTACATTCATCACAGCAGTACCAAAATCAGGCTTCCACTCGGGCAATTTTATCTTATCAAAAAACCCTTCATACTCACCACCACGAATAATGGAAAGGTTATTTCGTGCAGTATTTTTTTGTGCATACTCATATAAATAAACCGGAATATGTAATTCTTCGCCAACACGTTTTCCCAATTTTTTTGCATACTCAGCAGTCTCCTCCATGCTAATTCCGCTTACCGGAATTAACGGACAAACATCGGTTGCCCCCATGCGTGGATGCTCGCCTTTATGCCTGCTCATGTCAATTACCTCAG
Organism: Bacteroidota bacterium; assembly: GCA_025359805.1. GTDB lineage: Bacteria > Bacteroidota > Bacteroidia > UKL13-3 > UKL13-3 > CAIUEQ01. Next base: position 11,599 of record JANYDU010000041.1, on the reverse strand, counting down.
CTGCTTTTTTAATAGCTCTATAAGCTGCTTCAATTACTGCATCTGGGTTTCCAACAAATGTTACAACCGTTCTGTTTGTTGCTTTTCCAGCATCCACATCTAACAATTTTACTCCTTCTACTTCTTCAATCACATCTGTAATTTGTTTGATGATGTTCATATCGTGTCCTTCGCTAAAGTTAGGAACACATTCTATTATCGCATCTTTATTCATGATTCAATTTTTATTTTCAAAATGTAAGTTGAGAGTGTTTTTCATTAACGCTTAATAAAACCTCAGCACCAAATTTTAGGGCGAGATTTTTTTTCTCATGTCCGGCAGCAAAGCCAAAACAGATTGGGTAGTTAAAATCTTTTGTATGATGATAAATAATTTCTTCAGCCGATTTTCCAAAAGGCACTGCATTATCTTTCATATCACTCATTCCACCAACTATCAAACCAGCCAAATTATTTAATTTTCGGTTGCGTTTTAAATTCATCATCATCCTATCAATATGATATAAATGCTCATCCAAATCTTCCAAAAAAAGAATTTTATTTTTTGTATCGATATCAGAATTAGAACCCAATAAACTATACAAAACAGAAAGATTTCCTCCAATTAATTCTGCTTTTACCTCCCCTATTTTATTTAATATGTGATGTGAAAATGTATAAGAAATAGATTCGCCAAATAATGTTTTTTTAAGGGATAAAATACTTTCTTCATCGGCATTTTGAAGTTGCATATTAATGGGCATAGTAGCATGTAAAGTTTGCATATTTACATGTGTATGAATATGCGAATGCAAAACAGTAATATCACTATACCCAATAATCCATTTTGGATTTAATTGCAATGATGAAAAATTTAATTGATCAATAATTCTAACAGTACCATAGCCACCCCTTGCACAAATAATTGCTTTGATGGTTTCATCATCCAAAAAGCGTTGTAAATTTTTTGTTCTTATTTCATCACTTCCGGCAAATTGATTTTCTGTTTCAAACAAATTTTCATCAATAACAACTTCTAATCCCCATGTTGTGAAAATATCAATTGCTGTTTGTATTTCTTCACGAGAAATTTTTCTGGCAGTTGCAGCAATGGCTATTTTATCGCCTTGTTTTAAATAGGCTGGAGTAATATTCATTTTAGGTATATTTTTCATCAAACTTAATATGAATATCAGTTACCATTTGCCGTACTTCTTGTTCTTTTGCTTTATCGCAAATCATAAGCACATCAGGCGTATCAACAATAATTAAATTCTCAACTCCTTTTACTACAATTAGTCTATTTCCATTTGTTTGGTTAGTTGATGCAATGATGGAATTGGATACTTCATAAGTCATTATTCGTTTTCCATGAATCACATTTAAGTGTTCATCTTTTTTAGAATTTTCATAAAGTGATGTCCATGTTCCTAAATCCGACCAACCAAAATCGGCAGGAATTACATATACATTTGATGCTTTTTCCATGATGCCATAATCAATGGAAATGGAGCGGCATTGGTCATATATTTTTTGGATATTATTTGTTTCTTCAGCAGTAAAAAAAGTTTTAGAAGCCTCTTTAAAAAGTGCAGCCATTTCGGGCATGTATTCTTTAAAGGCATTTTTTATTGCCGAACAGCTCCAAATAAAAATCCCCGCATTCCATAAAAAATCTCCACTTTCAATAAAAGTTTGAGCCAATTCTAAAGAGGGTTTTTCGGTAAAAGTTTTCACTTTAAAAACATTATCTGCCGAATCTTTCTCTTCGTGATATTGAATATATCCATAGCCAGTATCTGGCCTACTTGGTCTTATTCCGAGAGTGATTAACGCTTCATGTTTTTGCGCATATTGTAAACTTTGAATTACATTGGAATAAAATTTTTCTTCATCCAAAATTAAATGATCTGATGGGGCAACCACACAAACAGCATGGGTATTTATTTTTTGAATTTTTGAAGTGGCATAAGCAATACAAACAGCGGTGTTTTTTGCCGAAGGCTCTTCTAAAATACACTCATCAGAAATTCCAAGAATTTGTTGTTTAATTAAAGAAGTGTAAGCTTGGTTGGCAACAATGTATATATTTTCCTTTTCAAAATGTTTCTCAAATCTATCGTAAGTATGTTGTAATAAACTTTTACCCGTTCCTAAAATATCAATAAATTGTTTTGGTTTTGAACTTCTGCTATAAGGCCAAAAGCGAGTACCAATGCCCCCTGCCATAATGATGGCGTAATAATTTTTATTTTTTTCCATTCAATTTTTCATCAACAATACAAGTAACTCATAAAACGTAGTTTATACCTTTTCTTGTATGATTTTTCATCACAAATAAAGTTTTTAAAAATCAATTTTTCAAAAAACGATTTTCGGATTAACTTCGTGCGCCTTTTAAATTAAAAACTATTCACTACATTAGTTGTCTGAATTAAGAGGGGTTAGAAACATATTAAATATACGATTATGAAAGTAGCCAGTAAAAGTGCTAAAGATTGTTTGCAGGAGTTTTTCGGCTTTGACAGTTTTAAAGGTGATCAAGAAAAAATCATCAATAATTTATTAGCGGGGAATGATACATTTGTGATTATGCCAACAGGTGGAGGCAAATCATTATGCTACCAACTACCCGCGTTAATGCTTCCCGGTACAGCCATTATTATTTCCCCACTTATTGCTTTGATGAAAAATCAAGTAGATCAAATTAGGGCATTTAGTAGTGAGCATGTTGCACATTTTATCAATTCATCTCTTTCCAAAACAGACATCACAACAGTTAAAAAAGATGTTTCTGCGGGCAATACCAAAATGTTATACATCGCACCGGAAACACTAAAAAAAGAAGAAACAATAGACTTTTTAAAGAGCATAAATATTTCATTTGTTGCGGTTGATGAGGCGCATTGTATTTCGGAATGGGGACATGATTTTAGACCGGAGTACCGCAGAATTAAGCAGATGATTAAGGAAATCAAAGATGTGCCGATGATGGCGCTCACAGCCACTGCCACTCCAAAAGTTCAAAGTGATATTCAAAAAAATCTGCACATGTCGGATGCCATCGTTTTTAAATCTTCTTTTAATCGCTCCAACTTATATTATGAGGTAAGGGCTAAGGGAAAGAAACCTGATACGATGAAGGAATTAGTTCAGTTTATCAAAACAAAAAAAGGAAAATCAGGAATCATATATTGCTTAAGTCGCAAGAAAGTTGAAGAAATTGCTGAGGTGCTTAAAGCCAATGGAGTTAAGGCTCTTCCTTATCATGCAGGACTTGATGCAAAAACACGCGTAGCCCATCAGGATGCTTTTTTAATGGAAGATACGGATGTAATTGTAGCCACTATTGCCTTTGGAATGGGCATTGATAAACCAGATGTAAGATTTGTTATTCATTATGATGTGCCAAAAAGTATCGAAGGATACTACCAAGAAACAGGGCGTGGCGGACGAGATGGTTTGGATGGAGATTGCTTATTATTTTATAATCCAGCTGATATTGATAAGCTAGAAAAATTTATGAAAGATAAGCCTGTTGCCGAAAGAGAAATTGGTGAGTTACTTATTTTTGAAACGCAAGCTTTTGCAGAAACTTCTGCTTGCCGAAGAAAATTTTTATTGCTGTATTTTGGTGAAGAATATAATGATAAAGATTGCAATAAAATGTGCGACAATTGCCGTCATCCTAAACAAAAAGAAGATGTTAAAGACGCAGCAGTATTGGCATTAAGAACCGTATTAGAGTTTAATGGAAAGAATAATTTAAAGCATGCTGTTGAAGTAATTACCGGAAAAAAAACGCACGATGTAGCACTAAGCGGGCACCATACTTTAGATGTATTTGGAAAAGGGAAAGATAGAGAAGATATTTTTTGGAAATCGGTATTAAGAGTGTTATTGCTTAATGGATACATCACCAAAAATATTGAAAATTACGGTTTATTAAGCGTGAGTGAAAAAGGTGAAACGTACATTAAAAAACCAACCAAATTTGAAATGGCAATTGATCAAAAATTTGATCGAGTAGCTGATGATGATGATTCAAATGTGGAAACAGAAGATGTGTATGACGAAGTTTTATTTGCCTTATTAAAAGATTTAACTAAAAAAGTTAGCAAGCAGTTAAACCTTCCTCCATACGTTATTTTCCAAGAGCCTTCATTGGAGGAAATGGCTTTTAAATTTCCAATTACTGTTGATGAACTCAGCAAAGTAAGCGGAGTAAATAAAGGCAAAGCCATTAAATATGGCAAACAATACATTGAACTTATTGCAAAATATGTTGAGGAAAATGGAATTGAACGCCCAGACGATTTTGTTGTAAAATCGGTTGTAAATAAATCGGCTAAAAAGATTACGATTATTACCAATATTGATAAAAAAATGGGGCTTGAAGATATTGCACGCTCCATTGGAATTAACCGCGAAGAGTTATTGCACGAAATGGAAAATATTATTTTTTCGGGCACAAAACTCAATCTCAAAACATATATTAATGATATGGTTGATGCCGATCAATTAGCTGATTTGATGAATTATTTTAAAGGATGCCAAGTGGATTCATTGGAAGATGCCATGCAAGAGTTTGGTGAAGATTTTTCAAAAGATGAGCTTCAATTAATACGTTTATACTTTATCTCTGAAACAGCATTTTAATTTTAGATGTTCAATTACTTTTTACATTTGCCTAAATTTTTAATGTTGTGAGCGAGAATCATAGTACAATGCAAAAACTGAGTGCAGCGGGTTTATTAGTTACGCTGGGCATTATTTATGGAGATATTGGAACCTCTCCTTTATATGTGGTAAAAGAAATCATGACGGGCAGAGTGATTTCTAAGGAACTGATTTACGGTTCGCTTTCCTGCATTTTTTGGACATTAACTCTACAAACAACTTTAAAATATGTAATCATCACGCTTCGTGCTGATAACAATGGTGAGGGAGGAATTTTTTCTTTATACGCACTTATCCGCAGAAGAAAACCTTACTTAATTTTTCCAGCTATAATTGGTGGTTGTGCTTTACTCGCAGATGGAGTTATCACCCCTCCAATCTCTGTTGCTTCCGCAGTTGAGGGATTAAGAATCATCAAGCCTGATATTCCCACTATCCCAATTGTATTAGCTATCATTTCTTTGTTATTTTTAATTCAACGTGTAGGTACAAGTATTGTTGGAAAAGCATTTGGCCCTATGATGTTTATTTGGTTTTCGATGTTGGCCATTTTGGGTATAAATTCTATGGCACATGATTCTAAAATTCTGATGTCATTAAATCCATATTACGCCTATAATTTATTGGTAAATTATCCCGAAGGATTTTGGTTATTAGGAGCTGTATTCCTTTGCACCACAGGAGCAGAGGCTTTATACTCAGATCTTGGTCATTGTGGAAGAAAAAATATTAGAGTGAGCTGGATTTTTGTAAAAGCTACACTCATTTTAAATTATATGGGGCAAGGTGCTTGGTTGCTTCAATATGAAGGGCAAACAATTAAAGATGTAAATCCTTTTTTCTCTTTAATGCCTCAATGGTTTTTATTGCCCGGAATTATCATTGCAACAGCTGCTGCAATTATTGCAAGCCAGGCTTTAATTAGCGGATCGTTTACTTTAATCTCTGAAGCACTTCGTTTAAATGTGTGGCCAAAAGTTACAGTAAAATATCCTACAGAAACCAAAGGACAATTATATGTGCCGAGTGCAAATTGGATTTTGTGGTTGGGATGTATGGGTGTGGTACTATACTTTAAAGAATCATCAAACATGGGAGCAGCTTATGGTTTAGCTATTACTATTGCCATGTTGATGACCACCGTTTTATTGGCTAATTATCTTCGTAAAATAAAAGCCCCACGTTGGTTAGTTGGTATTATTTTGTTGGTTTATCTTTCTATTGAGTTTTCATTTTTAATTGCCAATCTTCAAAAATTTCAACATGGCGGATGGGTTTCTTTATTAATTAGTATTGGGTTTATTGCAGTAATGTGGGTTTGGTTTAAAGGTCGAAAAATCAAAAATCGTTTAACAGAATTCGTAAATCTTAGAGATTATCTTCCCATTTTACATGAGCTAAGTCATGATACTTCAGTTTCAAAATTTGCAACTCATTTGGTATATTTAACAAGTGCCGATCATTTGATGGAAGTAGAATCAAAAGTAATTTATTCAATTCTTCAAAAACAACCTAAGCGTGCCGATATATATTGGTTTGTGCATATACATGTTGATGATAAGCCGTACACTATGGAATATAAAGTTGATTTTATTGTACCTCAAGATGTAATAAAAGTAGAGTTTAAGCTTGGATTTAGGGTGGAGCAAAAAATAAATTTCTATTTCCGAAAAGTAGTAGAAGACTTAATGAAAAACCATGAAGTGGATGTGACTTCTAGATATGCATCACTTAGCAAAAATAATATTACAGGCGATTTTAGGTTTGTTGTATTGCAAAGACATTTATCTTATGAAAACGAACTCTCTTCGTATGAGCGTTTTATTATGGATTTGTATTTTAAATTAGATAGACTTTCACTTACCGAAGCCAAGGCATTTGGACTTGACACCAGTTCGGTTTTAGTAGAAAAAGTTCCTTTGGTTATTGTTCCATTAAAAGAATTTATGCTGAAGAGGGTGTATAAATAATTTTTAGCATCTTGCTATAATTATTCAAACATCATCACAAAAAACTTTTCGATTGTAATTTTATGAATATTCAAAATGGTAATTAAACTTACCAATAGTAATATTTGTTTTCCCCCCTTCAATTCTCCAATGGCGCTTTACTTTATTGCATCACCATTAGCCAATTTACTATGTTTATATCCGTATAAAAAATAAATACATAACCCAAATAATAACCATACTGTAAAGCCAATCCAATTGCTTACTCCAAGCTCGGTCATTAAATAAAAATTACTAAGTAAACCCATTACCGGAATGAGGGAATAATTATTTCTAAACGTCATTACACTCATCGCTACACATAATATTAAAAAGGCAAATGTTGGAAATTTATTTGCAATATCATGGAGTGTAAAAAAATCTAAAAAGGCTTCGGCACGTGCAACATAAATTGCAATCATGGAGAGCGTAAATAAAACAGGAATAATAAATTTTCCATTAAAATATGGAACTCTAAACCCCACATGAAATTCGTTTTTGTGTGATTCCATTCTTATCACTCCAGCATTTACAACCACAAAAGCAAACAAAGTTCCAATGCTAGAAAGGTCGGTTACTTCTTTTAAATTCATAAACAAAGCCGGCACAGCAACAAGTATGGCCGTTATAATTGTAGAGAACCAAGGTGTTTTATATTTGGGATGAATAGCGCTAAATTTTTTAGGCAATAAACCATCACGACTCATGCTCATCCAAATGCGTGGTTGCCCCATTTGAAAAACTAACAGTACACTTGCCATGGCAATTACTGCGCTCACCGCTACAATTCCGTGCATCCAGTTTACATGCAGTTTTTCAAATACAAAAGCCAGTGGATCTCCAACAGCAAGTTCTTTATAGCTTACCATTCCGGTTAATGTTAATGCAATTAAAATATAGAGCACAGAGCATAATACCAATGATGCAATCATTGATTTTGGTAAATCTTTTTTTGGGTCTTTACATTCTTCGGCAGTTGTGGCAAGGGCATCAAAACCAATATAGGCAAAGAATACAGACGATACCCCGCGCAAAACACCTTTCATTCCATTGGGCGAAAAGGGTGTCCAATTATCGGGGTTGATGTAAAAAGCACCTACCACAATTACCAGCACAATCACAATTAATTTTAGCCCAACAAAAATATTCCCTACCTTTTTTGTTTCATTTACTCCTCGATAAATAAGTGCCGAAATAGCCAATACAATTCCAAGTGCAGGTAAATCAAAAACTAGTTTCATTCCTGCAATTATTGGAGCATGCTGCCAGGCTAAAAATGCTTCTTGCTGATTAAAGGTGAGTGCTTCAAAAGTTTGTCCGCTTGCTAATAATTGTTGCACTTCTTCAAAACCTCTTTTGGCTGATAGAAAATCCATCGTTAGAAATTCGGGAATATGCATGTGCAACCCAGAAAGTAAGCCTGTAAAATAATCGCTCCACGAAATGGCAACCACAATATTTCCGATGGCATATTCAACAATCAATGCCCAACCAATTATCCAAGCTACTACTTCTCCAAATGAGGCATAGGCATAGGTATAAGCGCTACCCGAAATGGGAATGCTTGACGCAAATTCTGCATAACACATAGCAGAGAATGAACACGCAAAAGCAATAAATATAAATAGGAAAATTACAGCAGGCCCACCACTTGCACTGGCATTTCCAATGGTGCTAAAAATTCCTGCACCAATAATAGCTGCAATTCCAAGCGCAGTTAAATCGCGGAGGGTTAATGTTTTTTTTAACTGATGCTCGTTTTTAGCATTGCTTTCTACATCAGCTAAAATATGTTTGATGGATTTTCGTCTGAAAAAAGAATGCTTGCTCAAGAGGTTTATAGTTTGACGAGCAAGGTATAAAAATGTGTTAAACTTTTTTTAAAGATTTCTTTTCGCATCCACAATTACCTGTTTCACACACATTGCCTTTTGCGCTTTTATAAATGGTTCGTGCCACATAAAAAAGTGCCGCAGCAATAATGATGGTTAGTATGATGTATTGAATGTTCATGAGGTGGTGGCGGTTGGCTTTTAGCCTTCTATTTCCGTATTTAATTATTGTTTAATTGCTGTTTGAATATTTCTGCACTAAAAAGCAGTTTTATATTTAGAACATTTTTCGGCATACGAAAGTAAAGAAATATGTTCATTTAAAACGCTTTGCATCAATTGGTTTTTAGTACGTGGTTTTTATTCTTTCCATAATTGGGTTCTAATTGATAGGGTTAGTTTCATAGCGAATTTTGTTAAATCAATTGCTTTGTTTGATAAGATGATAATGCCATAATTGTTTGTCTTGTCTATCGCTATAAAACTGGCGTAACCACCCGCCATTCCGTTGTGCCAAACCATGTTTTGGTTTCCCACTAATTTGTCATACTTATCTGGAAGCATCCAGCCTAAACCTGTTTCTCCATTTAATTGCTGCACATGTGTTTTCAATAATGATTTTGAAATGATGGATTCACCTTCGTTTAAATTGGCTTTAATAAATTGAATCATATCTTCTGTGTTTGATAAAAAAGAACCGGCACCTGTCAAAACATGATCTGTCCAAATTGGGGCTTTGTTTCCTTGTTCATCATAGCCCTGAATAATTTTTTGTTTGTTTAGGCTATCAATAGTTACAAAAGTATTTGTCATTTGTAATGGGTTCAACAACCTCGTTTTTACCAATTGTTCATAATACTGTCCCGTTTTTATTTCTAATAAATGTCCTAATAATCCCATTCCAAAATTAGAATATTCAAATGTGCCATCAGGTTTTTTACCCTCGCACAATTTTAAGTAACCATACATATCAGCATCCACTAAATCTTTATAAGGATTGGTTTCGTCTGTCATTTTAGCCACGAATGAATTTGGCAAGTTTGGAAAACCTGAAAGGTGCGTTGCTAAATGTTGAAGGGTTGTACTTTGAGCGGATTCAGGCAGCTTTAATTTTTCAGCTAATAGATTTTGTATGTTATCATCAAGGTTCAATTCTCCATTATCTATTAATAGTTGTAACGTAGAAGTTGTGAAAAGTTTACTTGTAGAAGCCAACTCAAAAACGGTTCTGCTGTCAGGTTTTATATTTTGCCCATTTTCTTTAGTTCCATAACCTTGTATATAAGTTTTACCATTCTTAAAAACACCTATTACAAGTCCATAAGAATGTCCTTCATCAATAAATTTATTTGCTTGTTTATCTATATTATCGGCAAGGTTTTTTTTGTCTTTAATATTGTTGGATTGATATTTTATGTAAATGATAATTCCAACAACAATTGTAGTTATGGTAATGAGTGTAATTCCAATAATTTTTAATACTATTTGCATTTACAGTTCGCAGTTTTACAATATAGCCTACAACCAACTGCTAATAACTAACAACCCCAATCTTTCTCGGTTTGTAATTAGCAGCCATTTCTGCAATAGCTTTAATATGCTCTGGAGTAGTTCCACAACATCCACCCAAAATATTTACCAACCCTTCTTTGCAAAACTCTTCCACTTGCGCAGCCATTGCCACAGGGCTTTGATCATATTGCCCCATTTCGTTTGGCAAACCTGCATTTGGATACGCACTTACAAAGTAAGGAGATTTGGCAGCCATTACTTGTAAATATGGGCGAAGTGCTGCTGCACCTAATGCACAATTTAACCCAACACTTAACAAAGGCATGTGTTGAACAGATATTAAAAAGGCTTCCGTTGTTTGCCCCGAAAGGGTGCGCCCACTTGCATCTGTTATTGTTCCCGAAACCATAATGGGATAGGTTTTTCCTATTTCATCATACAATTCTTCAATAGCAAATAATGCGGCCTTTACATTTAGGGTATCAATAATCGTTTCTAATAATAAAATATCCACTCCACCATCAATTAATGCGCGGGCTTGATCTTTAAATGCTACAACCAATTCATCAAAAGTGATGGCTCGATAACCGGGGTCATTTACATCTGGAGAAAGGGATGCTGTTTTATTTGTTGGCCCTATTGAACCTGCAACAAATCTTGGTTTATTTGGATTTTTTGCAGTCATCTCATCAGCCACTTCACGAGCAATTTTTGCCGATTGAAAATTAATATCATATACCAAATGTTCCAAACCATAATCGGCTTGGGCTACTGTTGTTCCACTAAAGGTATTGGTTTCAATAATATCTGCGCCCGCTTCAAAATATAAGCGATGAATTTCTTTTATAATATCAGGGCGGGTGATAGAAAGTAGATCATTATTTCCTTTTAAGGAATGGGTATGATTTTTTAATGATTCGTTTCTGAAATCCTTTTCTTCTAACTTATGGCGTTGTATCATGGTGCCCATTGCACCATCTAAAATAAGTATGCGCTCTTTTAACAACTCTTGAATTTTCATTGCTACCTCCCCTTTAATTTAAGTTCAAAACAGAACAACAAATATAAAACAATATTGTGTTGAAATAAATCTCAATTTTAGAGTTGCAAATATTTGTTGAGGTATCTACTTCATCGTGTTTTTTTATGTCAATTGAAGGATTTGTTAAATGATAGAGTACAAGTTAATTCACTTATTAAATAATACTTCTCAACATTCCATTATGTTAAAAATCTATTAAGTTTATATTCCAATCATTCTTAACAACATATTTTAAAAAAATATTATGAAACGAATAGCGAAGAAAACAATAAGACCGAAGAGTGTTCCGTTATCAATTTTGGGTTTTTGGTGGATGCCATAAACATACAAAAAAATGTCACTCCTTTATCTTCAAACATTGATACATTTACTCTATTTGCTAATGCTTCTTCCGGAAATTATACTTTAGAATTTAACGGTATTATTGCAAATGTTCCGGCTTCAAAAGCTATTTATTTAAAGGATTTATACAATAGCAATTTTATCAATTTAAGATCCGCTTCTTCTTATTCCTTTTCCATTTCTTCTGCTTCGGCTTCTTATGGAAATCGCTTTCAAATTATTAT
>JANYDU010000035.1 GCA_025359805.1 Bacteroidota bacterium | reverse complement strand
CACGTAACGCCAAGCTAAATCTTCGCTCAAAAAAGCATCCAACTCACTTCTATCTTTGAGCCAATTTTCTAATTCCTCTTTCGAATTAATTTCTCTGTTTAATAATTGATTGAAGTAGGGTTCTAAAACTTCCCATGAAGTTACTTTTATTTTATCGGGTAAAAATCTGCGGTGAATTATGGTTATCATTTTTTATAGATTTATCAGCCACAGATTTCGCAGATTTTTTGGGATTTCACAAATTAAAAAACTACTGTGGCTGATATTTAAAAAGCCACCGAATGTTCGATGGCTTTTTTAAATATCTCAATAACCAATAACTCAAAAATACTAAACCGACTTCGGTCTGTAAGTTGTTTTTGACCCTCCGGCACCTTTACTGTTTGCTTTTGCAGCAATGTTTTTTGGAGCGGTGGTTTTTGGTGTTTTAGGAGCAGCAGTTTTTTTAGCTTTAGGTTTTTCTTCGCCTTCAGTTGTTGCTTCAGTTTTATTAGTTTCTTCTGTTTTTTCTTCGGCAGCAGGCTCATTCATTAATGTTGCAAAATCTAAATGCGATTTAAGGATATGATACCAATTCAATAATTTTTTCACATCCGAATCATACACACGCTCATTATCCAACTTAATAGTTGCAGTAATAAATGCACGTTGTTCTTTCACGTCTGCTTTTGTATCAGGAATGGTATCACCAGCTTTTTCTTTTTCATTCACCTTCACCAACACTTCATTCAATTTCATATCACCTTCTTCGGTGTACATCGAAATATCTTCCAACACAGAAACTTTATCCTGAATGCTTGTTGGGAAACGTTTTCCTGTTCCAATGGTTTCTAATATCAAACCAGTTTTTGTTCTTCCAATAATCTTATGCAATCCGCTAACGCCTGCAATTGATACAATATCCTTTAATTCCATTCTTTACATTTTTTGAGGAGGGCAAAAATAACTTTTTTTTGCTTTGAACAAACCCTCTTATTTTTTGGTTGCGAATGGATTCTTTATAACTGTTCACAATTCATCTTAAATCCCTTAAATTCGCTCACTTTTCAAAGAATTAATTTATTATGGATACAGTTGAAAAATATACACCCGTAAACAAAATTCGTATTGTTACAGCCGCAGCTTTGTTTGATGGACATGATGCTGCCATTAATATTATGCGCAGAATTATTCAAGCCAGTGGAGCAGAAGTGATTCATTTGGGGCATGATAGAAGTGCTGAGGAAGTTGTAGATACTGCCATTCAAGAAGATGCCAATGCCATTGCGATGACATCTTACCAAGGTGGACATGTGGAATATTTTAAATTTATGTATGATTTATTGCAACAAAAAGGTTGTGGGCATATAAAAATATTTGGCGGAGGAGGGGGAGTAATTCTTCCAACTGAAATTGAAGAATTACATAAATATGGTATCACTAGAATTTATTCTCCTGATGATGGAAGAGCAATGGGGTTGCAAGGAATGATTAATGATATGTTGCATTTATGTGATTTTGCAACTGGGGCAAATTTGAATGGTGAAGTAAAACACCTGAAAGAAAAAGATTATAAATCTATTGCTAAATTAATTTCTGCTGCCGAAAATTTTCCTGATGAATTCCATAAAGTATTTAATGGCGGAGATATTCAAACAAATTCAAAAATTACTCCCATACTTGGTATAACAGGAACCGGTGGTGCTGGAAAATCTTCTTTAGTTGATGAATTAGTAAGGAGATTTTTGTTAGATTTTAAGGATAAATCCATTGCAATTATTTCTGTCGATCCAAGTAAACGTAAAACAGGTGGTGCTTTATTAGGTGATAGGATTCGAATGAACTCTATCAAAAATCCAAGAGTATATATGCGCTCCTTAGCCACCCGTCAATCTAATTTAGCTTTATCAAAATATGTAAAAGAAGCCATTGATGTAGTGAAGGCTTCAGGCTTTGATTTAATTATTTTAGAAACATCAGGGATTGGGCAAAGTGATACCGAAATTATTGAACACAGCAATATGAGTTTGTATGTGATGACCCCTGAATATGGTGCGGCAACTCAATTGGAAAAAATTGATATGCTTGATTTTGCCGACATCATTGCCATTAATAAATTTGATAAAAAAGGTGCTTTAGATGCGTTGCGCGATGTGAAAAAACAATACCAACGCAATCATCAATTATTTGACAAAAACCCTGATACGATGCCTGTTTATGGAACTATTGCATCGCAATTTAATGATCCGGGAATGAACAGTTTGTACAAATCGGTGATGGATAAATTGGTAGAAAAAACAGGATCTGATTTAAAATCGAACTATCATATTAGTGAAGAGATGAGTGAGAAAATTTACATCATACCACCTGCTCGTATACGTTACCTTGCCGAGATTTCAGAGAACAATCACGCATACGATAAATGGGTGATTAAGCAATCTGATATTGCCGATAAATTATTTGGATTAAAGTCTTCTATCGAAACGATTAAAGCATCAAAATTAGAAGATAAAGACAGATTAGTAAAAGCATTAGAAGAAACTTATCACACCGTTGCTTTAGATTTAGATCCTCGCAATAAAATTGTTTTAGATACTTGGGAAGAGAAATTAAATTTATACAAAAACGAATACTATATTTTTAAAGTTCGTGATAAAGAGATCAAAATTAAAACACATACCGAATCACTTTCTCATTCTCAAATTCCAAAAGTTGCTGTTCCAAAATTTAAAGGTTGGGGCGATATTTTACGATGGGCTTTGCAAGAAAATTTTCCAGGAGAGTTTCCATATACTGCAGGAATTTATCCTTTTAAGCGCGAAGGTGAAGATCCAACAAGAATGTTTGCCGGAGAGGGCGGTCCAGAAAGAACCAACAAACGTTTTCATTATGTATCTAAAGGGATGCCTGCCAAGCGTTTAAGTACGGCTTTTGATTCGGTAACTTTATACGGACAAGACCCAGATCATCGACCAGATATTTATGGAAAAGTTGGAAACTCTGGTGTAAGTGTTTGGAGTTTGGATGCTGCAAAAAAATTGTATTCGGGTTTTAATTTGGCTGATCCAAAAACTTCTGTATCCATGACTATTAATGGTCCGGCTGCAATTATCTGCGCATTTTTTATGAATGCTGCCATTGATCAACAATGCGAATTATACATCAAACAAAATGGCTTGGAAGATGAGGTGAATAAAAAAATTGATGCCATATTTAAAGCAAGAGGAACAAAACGACCAACCTATAATGAAGACTTGCCTGAGAGTAATGATGGCTTAGGTTTAATGTTATTAGGTGTTACAGGCGATGTGGTTTTACCTGCTGATGTGTATAGCAAAATAAAAATTGAAACCTTAAAGCAAGTTAGAGGAACGGTACAAGCAGATATTTTAAAAGAAGACCAAGCACAAAATACATGTATTTTTTCTACTGAATTTTCATTGCGTGTAATGGGCGATGTGCAACAATATTTTATTGATAATGCGGTGCGAAATTTTTATTCTGTTTCTATTAGCGGTTATCATATTGCAGAAGCAGGTGCCAATCCAATTACACAATTGGCATTAACACTTTCAAACGGTTTCACATTTGTAGAATACTACCTGAGCAGAGGAATGCACATTGATGATTTTGCGCCAAACTTATCGTTCTTTTTTAGCAATGGAATCGACCCTGAATATTCTGTAATTGGAAGAGTTTCGAGAAGAATTTGGGCTAAAGCCATGAAGCTAAAATATGGTGGAAATGAGCGCTCACAAATGATGAAATATCATATTCAAACAAGTGGAAGAAGTTTGCATGCACAAGAGATAGATTTTAACGACATCAGAACTACGCTTCAAGCTTTGTATGCTATTTACGATAATTGCAATTCGTTACACACCAATGCATACGATGAAGCCATCACCACGCCAACGGAAGAGAGTGTGCGCAGAGCAATGGCTATTCAACTAATTATTAATAGAGAATTAGGTTTGGCTAAAAATGAAAATCCATTACAAGGTTCATTTATTATTGAAGACTTAACAGATTTGGTGGAAGAAGCGGTGCTTTCTGAATTTGAAAAAATTAGTGAGCGTGGAGGTGTTTTAGGGGCAATGGAAACTATGTATCAGCGCACAAAAATTCAAGAAGAAAGTTTGTACTACGAAACCTTAAAACATACTGGTGAATATCCAATTATCGGAGTAAATACTTTCTTAAGTTCAAAAGGTTCGCCAACCGTAATTCCATCAGAAGTGATTCGTTCCACAACTGAAGAAAAAGAATACCAAATTAAAATGTTGAATGAATTAAAACAGGGCAATGAAGAAAAAGGAAAAGAGATGCTTTTAAAATTGCAACAGGTGGCAATACATAACGGAAATATTTTTGATGCTTTAATGGAAACGGTAAAATATTGTTCGCTTGGGCAAATTACAAATGCGCTGTTTGAAGTGGGCGGACAGTATAGAAGGAATATGTAATTATGAATGTAGCAATTTCAATAAATAAAATTTCTATCAGGCTTACTGATGAAAGATGGAAACACATTTCTGTAGGACATCCTGAAATGGCAGATTATTATTATGAAATTATTGAAACGATTGAATTGCCTGAAAAAATTTATGAAGGTAAATATGATGAATTAATAGTCATTAAGCATTTTGAAAAAACAAATGATAAATTCGTGGTGGTGGTTTATAAAGAAATAAATGCAAATGATGGATTTATTATTACTGCATATTTATCAAATAAAGAAAATGAATTTATAAAAAGAAAACTAATATGGGAATTGCAGAAATAAAAGAAATAGATTTCTTATTGCCTTATTTTATAAAGCATAAAAATATTTGGTCGGATTACGATGCAGAAGCAGATACGCTGTATTTGCATTTTAAAAAACCAAATCATGCCGACCGTTCTGAGATGACTAATGATGATTTAAT
The DNA here is from genome assembly GCA_025359805.1 of Bacteroidota bacterium. Lineage (GTDB taxonomy): Bacteria > Bacteroidota > Bacteroidia > UKL13-3 > UKL13-3 > CAIUEQ01. The sequence continues at coordinate 1,399 of JANYDU010000035.1, read as the reverse complement.
TATTCGTTATGAAAAAGACGATGTGATTGGTTTAACTGTTTTACATGCAAGTAAAAGAGGTATGAATGTTTGAAGTAGGCGGGCAGTATAGAAGGAATATGTAATAAATAAAATCAAAGAAATGGCCAGCCAAGAAGTGATTAACAATTTTGAACAAAGAGTATCTGTTATTCTTCGTTATGATGGCGAGAGCTTTTTTAAAGGAAACTATGGTGATGGTTCATTAACAGAATTGAGACCTCAATTTGATGATTTAAAAAAGAAACTTGGTTTAATTAAAATAGATATCCTAGTTGAGATAGCGAATTCTACAGTTGAAATATGTACAAGTGCTTTAACAGGGTTAATTACCCTGATAAAAAAAACTGCGAGTTTGGATCAAATAGAATATATAAGGGAAAAGCAGAATACCAAGGCACAGTTTCAGAATCTTATTAATAATTTTAATGCACAATGGCCTTCATTTTTATCAATAATTAACTCAATTATAATTGATAAATTGAGTAACTCTGAAGAGTTTGGCAAACAAATCCAAACTTTAGCTGAGGAACTAAAATCTGCGAAAGAAAAATCTGAAAAAGATTCTGAAGCTCTAGCGGAGAAACTTAAAACGGTAGAGGAAAGATATACAAACGTTGCTGTAAAATCGGAAATTGAAATCAACAAATATAACTTTGGTGATGAAGCAAGATCAAATCGAAGAACAGCTATGTGGTGGTTAGTTCCTTCAACTATATTGCTAATAATATTGTGCGGTCTAATTAAGTTTTTTTGGGATAACATATGTTTATCACACTTATGTGTTCTAGAGGATGGAATATGTCAATATTGTAAGTTGAAAAGTATTGGTGTTGAATACACTCAATCTCTTTTCATATTTGATAATATTCGGATTCTATTATTTAAGGCTTTTTGTATTTCCTTTAATGTTTATTTATTGACCTTCTGCTTAAAGCAATTTCAAATTCAAATGCATAATTATACAATCAATAAGCATAAGGCTAATTCGCTAAGTTCTGCAACATTCTTATTGGATGCAATTGGAAAATATCTTGAAGGAAAAGATGAGCCAACGAAAAAGGAAATAATTATGAAAGCCACAGAAGCTATTTTCTCTCATCAGAAAACAGGTTATAGTTCAAAAGGTACAGAACCTGATCTGAATATGATTTTGAATCTGTTGAAAAATCTAAAAGCATAATCAATTCTTTTACCGTCTCACGAAATACATTCCTTTCATCTTTCCAAGTATAAAGTAGATACGAATTTTTCTGGCAAGCAGATTAATTCTGGTTTAAAAAATGCATTACTTCAGATAAAAATTTTCGTCATATCTTAATACCGATTTAAGTGAACTTTAATTTTGCGGCTTCATAGTGGTACTACCTTTGTTTGTAGA
>JANYDU010000002.1 GCA_025359805.1 Bacteroidota bacterium | reverse complement strand
TCTTCTGTATTTGGTTTGTCCGTTCTCTTCATTTTTACCAATAGTTTAATATATATTTTGGGTTGCGATGCTCCATTAAATAAAGTAAAGGTTTCGTTTTTTAAACAACTTAATGGAACATATTTTGTGCGAAATCTAACTACCGATTTGTCTTTACTAATATATTCCAAATCCAATCCCGTTTGTTCAATTTTTTCAATCCGGTCTGAAAAACTCAACATATTATTAAACACACCATCATAATAAGGATATGAAGGAAATTTTTCTAAATCGGCAGCATTATGGTTTGAGAGCGCAAAATCAGGAGTATTATTATATTCAAAAACAATACACGCATCAATCATATCTACTTGTAAATTGGCTGCAGGGTTTATAATGTATTTTACATCTTCGGTTAATTTAAATTGTTTAAACATTGGCTTATTCATCCAAACATTATTATTGCGGAGTTGTGGTGGTATATTAAAATTTCTGTAAATAATAGGCATTAAGGGCAGTGGTATGAGATTAGCTATATCAAAAAGTTCATACCCTTCTTCAAAATAATTAATACCTCCGTATTTCATAGTGGTGGCTTTAATATATTAAACACCCCAAGTATATTATTATAAGTTGGAACAATTGTAGAATTAGAGTTTAGTTGAGGTGAGCCTGGATTTAAAAATTTAATTTCTGCAATTCGAAGATCATCTAATAGTTGACCATTCACTTTAAGACTTACATCAAAAACCACAGGAGCAGAAGGTGCTGAGGGTTGTTCATTACTACCTCCATTTAATATAAAATCTATTACCGAAATGGCTGTACCAATATAAGGTAGTGCCGATGCAATGGTTTTAAATGCTTTAAACCCTGATTGATCCTGATATTGTGTAATAGTGCTCATGCCCAATTCTTTTTTAAAAGAATCATCCGTTTTGCCAATAGCATTCCAAAGTAGTTGTTTATTTATATTGTTTATGCCCTGATATTGTGGATGTGTTTGAACATAATCACCAAACCAATCTTTTACAATTTTATTTTTATAATCATCGTTACTTTTATCTAAAATACTATTTACGGTGCTCGAATAATCATTCCAAGTGGAGTATCCTTTTACAGCAGCATCAACCACTCCTGCCCCATCAGTTAATAAAGATGTTTTGCCATTTGACTCTCCTTGTACTGCTCCACCTGATATTAAGTTTTGTGTAAGAGTTCCTTCAATTGTTGCGGTTAATGTTATGGTATTAATTAATTTAACCTCTAATGAAATAGATGAGTTAAGACCATTTTGCGACTCTGTTAAATAACACGTACAGGGGTCGTAAGCAGTTTGTATTTCACTTACTATCCAATAATAAAGGTTTGATGAAGTTGGGGGTATGTTTATATAATTATTAAGCGATTTAAAATTCATGGTATTATTAAATTCAGCCAACGTTTCACTTACCGGGTTGGCATGAGAATATAAAGCCCTTGTAAGTTGTCCATTTTTATAAAAATCTACCTTTATACGGGCACTATTTGCTGTTGTATGTTCACCAATTAATGCCATATAAATTTTCACACGCCCTGTATAACGATTGTATAAAACAAAATATGGATTAGCTATGCCATACCCATCATGTGCATTGGGTGACGAATTTGGATATCCAAAAGCTTTGGTAACCAACTCCCAACCATTTTCAGGCTTAATATCTTCATTATTATTCCCAATTAATTCATAAGGGTAAGTGTTATTGTTGCCACATCCTGCTGTATTTGTACAAAAATAGGGCAATTCAATCCACATACTTTGGGTATTTAAATTGTTTTGTAAATAAATAGGATGGTTCAATCCTTGCAAAGTCCAATCCCAATTATTTTTGCTCCCATTATTATATTGTTTCCAATCTGTGGTGGTGGTATTAATTGTATTCCAACAGTAATTGGATTGTGCATTTGCACTACCTATAAATAATATTAGGCTCAATAATAACACATAAGTAATTTGAATATTTTTTTTCATAGTAATATTTTTTAATAAATTTTTATGCCTGTAAAAAATAAGGTGTCACTGAATCTAGCGTAATTAATAGTATCTGAATAAACATATTGAATATTTATTCTTTTTGGTTCACTCCTTTCTAACCAAGCATAACCAAAAATTTGAGGAATTGTATAGTGAGCTCCCCCTGCTTTGCCTAATCCCTCAAATTGAATTCTAAGCGCTTTTGGAGAAAATCCCGAGCATATATCATCAAATATTAAATTACCTGATGGTATTTCATCTGTTTTACAATAGTATAC
>JANYDU010000062.1 GCA_025359805.1 Bacteroidota bacterium | reverse complement strand
CTGTAAATTTTGATACTTTTTTTACATCAAAATTTGCAAATGCTTTTTCAAAACCTTTACGCCTGTGTAAAATAGTTTTCCAACTTAAACCCGCTTGAAAAGCATCAAGCACTAAAAATTCAAAATGTTTTTTATCATCATGTACGGGGTTTCCCCATTCTTCATCATGGTAAGCAATCATCAATTCATCATTACCGGTCCATCCGCAACGTGTTTTCATATTTTGTAATACTTTTTAAAACAATACTATATATATATTTGATATAGTAATAATTATTACATGAAAAAAATGTTATTGTTTTTGTTGATGTTTATCTTCTCTCTATACCTATTTGCACAAAACAAAAGAAAAGCAGAAGTTGATTTAAGAGTGTTTTGGGGAATGGATAACAATAATTGGGAAGGCGTAAATAGATTATTATCCGAAAGGAATTTTGATGCACACTTTAATACCATTACTTTGGCTAAATATGGTATAGGAGTTTTGGTTTACAAAGAGAAATTTGGATTTGAAATTAATAATGAATTTGCCTATCAAACATATATGGCATCACTGCGAAAATATGAGTGTTCATTTACAGGGTTAAAGTTTTTAATTCATTATAAAGTATACCATCAAAAAAATGCTTCACTATTTCTTTTTTCAGGAATGAATCTACAAAATTTGTCATTAGAAATAGATACGTTGAATAATGCATCTAATTTCAGTAATTATTTTGCATCAATAAATAATAAAAAAATGGGAAACATACCAATTGGTGTTGATATTAGATATAAAATATATGAAGGAAGTGGTAATGATAGATATAAACCTAAAGCAATGGATTTGGGTTTAAGGTTTATATATAACATAAATATATACCAATCATCATGGATGCATAATGGTAACGTATTTTCATATTCTTTAGTTAATGCAACAAATTATTTTGAATGTTCTTTATTTGCAGGTCTTTGTTTTTGATATTGAACATACTTTATTGATTAAGATTATAAATCAATTAATATTTCCAGTTCCACCATTTTAATTTTTCAGGATCATGAATGGTGTTTGATGCAAAATACACTGCACCTCTAAAAACATATAATAGGCAACGATCTTGTACCGCTCCTGCAAATTTGTTTGATTGATCGTATAGTTGTTCTGGATTTTTTCCTTCTAATTGGGCAACATTATTAATCCCAATATTAATAAAATCTTGAGCAATACTTTTTCCTACACCCGGAATTCGTTGAAGATCTTTTAGGGCAATATTTTTCTCAATGCTATTCAAGAATAAATCAATTGCATCATATGAACATCAAGTATTCGTTCAAATTTTTTTCCAACTTCTTTCAGCAAACCTACATGGGTAAACCCAACTTTTTCGTGCAGATAAATACTTTTTTCGTTGCCTTGTGTGATGCGTGATAGCACACAATGCAAACCAGAAATTTTACCCGCTTTCACAATCTCATTTATCAATAATTTTCCGATGCCTTTATCTCTATGTTTTGGATGGATGTATAAAGAAATTTCTGCGGTATCATCATACGCACTGCGGTCGCTCCAGCGTGTCATGCTTGCCCAGCCAAGTATTTCATTATTTTTTACGGCTACCAATAAAGGATATTTTTCGGTATGTTGATTGAACCATTCCGAACGGTTTTCAATGGTTTTTATTTCGGTATCAAAAGTTGCTGTAGTAGTTAAAATGGCATCATTATAAATGGCTGTTATGCCGGGCACATCTTCAATAGTTGCTTTTCTTATTTGTAGTTTCTGGTTCACAGTATTTCTAATTCACTACTCAAATTTTATTAATAAAATCACTCCGCAATACTCACTCTTCACTCCTTAAAACAGCCCATTTATCTCCGCTTCAATTCGGCTAATTACTTCGCCTAAGTCTTCAGTCTTTTCAGCAAAATTTAAATTATCAATATCAATAATTAAGAGCTTGTGTTTGTAAGTGGATATCCAAGCTTCGTATCTTTCATTCAAACGTTTTAAATAATCTAAACGAATTGAATCTTCATACTCTCTTCCACGTTTTTGAATTTGGTTTACAAGCGTTGGAATAGAAGCCCGTAAATAAACCAATAAATCAGGTGGTTTAATGGCAGAAGTCATGGAGTCAAATAATCTTTGGTAAGTTTCAAAATCACGGGTACTCATTAATCCCATAGAGTGAAGGTTGGGCGCAAAAATGTATGCGTCTTCGTATATGGTTCTATCTTGAATTACATTTTTTTTGCCTTTTTGAACTTGTTGAACGGTACTGAAACGACTATTCAAAAAATAAATTTGAAGATTAAATGCCCAACGTTGCATGTCTTCATAAAAATCGCTGATGTAAGGGTTATCTTCCACATCTTCATAATGTGGTTCAAATTTATAGTGACGAGCCAATAAAGTTGTTAAAGTTGTTTTTCCTGATCCAATGTTTCCCGCTATTGCTAAGTGCATAATTGTAATTTCTTATAGACAGCAAGTTTACTTCATTGCATGGAAAATCCTAAGGGTGTGGAAATGTTTTAATAACATGAAAGTCAGATTTTAACAATTACTTTCTTTATCACACTTCCATATTGTTTTCTTTTAGTGAACCACAACAAATGTATCAACATATGAATAAGCAGCAAAATAACCCAAACCTCCGTTACTGATATTATTTACAGGGTTTGCTGGGGGAGATGAAAGAAACGGATTTAGATCTCCACCTGCATTGGGTAATGTTAAGTAAAATTCATAAGTGGGTTTATCAATTGATTCTAAAATTACATTTACCGAATCGTTTAAAAGAAAACTAGATCGGTAGGAAATTGACATTTGTTTTCCATCGGTAAGTCTATCTGATAATACACGAATATTATTTGAATCTATTCCAATAATATCGTTTAGTGAATAGAGTTTCATTCTATAATAATTGGCTACGTTTGGAGGGTCAGTAAAAAAACATCTTACTCGATAAGTGATTACGCCTTGGCGATTTATTCGTTGTTCAAATGCTATCGAATCAATAGGAACTCTATATGGCATAGTTGAAAATCCATCATATTCTTTTCCATCTGAAATTATTTTTAAAGAATAACTTCTTCCAGAAGCAGTGAGCAAAGAATGAGAAAAATAAACGCCAGGTGCTTGCTCAGAAAGTTTTTCGGAATTACCTACATCATCAGAAATAATAACGCTTGCACCAGTAACTGCTGGAAAAATATTTGCATCATAATAATTTACAGTTTTGGTAAGTTTAACTTGATTAAGATAATTGCCTGTAATATTAGTGATATTTGCTTCCACAACTATTTTGGAATCTGATGTATTCAAATCAATATAAACAACTTTTTCACACGATGTGAGCAGCATTATATAAAACATAAATTTTACTGTTTTCATCTGCTATTAAAATTTAAAATTATAAGTAATAGCAGGCACAAATCTAAAAAGAGATAATTGTACTGCTTGAGATTTGGTAGGATCATTTGGATCCTGTTGGAAAGTAATGGAGTATGCATTTTCTCTTGCATACACATTGTAAATTGAAAAGTTCCAACTCGATTCAAACTTCTCTGTTTTTTTTCGTTGCCATGTTAAACCCACATCCATCCTATGATAAGCAGGCATTCTATATCCATTACGTTCGGTATACAAATTATAAACTTGTCCGTTGATGGTATATTTCCCGCTTGGAAATGTTACTGCAAAACCGGTGTTGTAAACCCATGTTGCCGATAAGGTAATTTTTTTACTAAGTTGATAAATACCAACAACAGAAATAGAGTTAATAATATCTTGTTTTGCGGGATACATGTTTCCATGATTAATGCTATCAAATTGCCTAAGTGTGCGAGATAATGTGTATCCAACCCAACCAGTAAGTTTCCCATATTTTTTTCGTACCAAAAATTCGGCACCATACGCCCAACCCTGTCCAAAATAAAGTTGTGATTCAACAGTTGTATTAAAACGCAAATCGGCTCCATCTTTATAATCAATTTGATTTTGCATGTATTTATAATACACTTCAACAGAGGTTTCAAACATATTATTATGAAGGTTTTTAAAATATCCTAATGCAACTTGATCTCCAATTTGTGGTTTTACAATTTGGCTACATGGAATCCACAAATCAACAGGAGTGGATGATGTAGTATTTGATAATAAGTGCATGTATTGATAAATACGATTGTATGAACCTTTGATTGAGCTGGATGAATTAAGAATAAATACAAAAGATAATCGAGGTTCAAATCCCATATATGTTTTGATATTTTGATTGTTTGAATAGATTGATGAATCAATGATATTTCCTCCGGCATCATAAGAATAAACAGTTCCAGGACCTAATGCATTAAACAATGAATAACGTATTCCATAATTAATGGTTAACCGTTTGGTGAGGGTATAATTATCAGAAATATAAATTCCACTTTCGAGTGTGTGTTTTCTTTCGATGGTTCTGTTCAACGGTGTGCGTCCAGTACTAGATGCTGTTCCTGTTGTTACTTCACCTGGAATAAAAGTGTGATAAATAGAACTTACTCCAAATTTTACAGTATGTTTTTGGTTAATATAATATTGAAAATCTTCCTTTATTGAAAAATCTCTAATGCCAGATGTAATCGTAAATTGAGCATCGCCACTACCCAATGCAATATTGTAGGCGTAATCGCTAAAAATAAATGAACTGTTTAAAAAAAGTTTATCGCTAAATAAATGATTCCATCTAAAAGTTCCAGTTGTGTTTCCCCAATTGGTGCTTGTACTTCTGTTTGAGTTATTATTTAATCCCAATACATCTCTTCCAAAATATCCTGATAAATAAATTCTGTCTCTCTTTCCCAATTGATAATTTGCTTTTATATTTAAATCGTAAAAATAAAGTGATGTGTTTTTTAAGTTGGCAGGACCAAATAATTTGAGAAATAAATCAGCATAAGTTCTTCTTCCAGAAATAATAAATGAACCTTTGTTTTTCACAATTGGCCCTTCTAATGTTAATCGAGAAGCAATTAATCCAACTCCACCTGTTGCCGTAAATTTTTTATTATTGCCATCATTCATTTTTACATCAATAGCTGAAGAAATACGACCACCATATTCTGCAGGAATTCCTCCTTTATAAATAGTTACATCTTTTATGGCATCAGAATTAAATATGGAGAAGAAGCCTAGTAAATGAGCTGGATTATACACCGTAGCCTCATCTAATAAAATTAAATTTTGATCGGCACCTCCACCTCTCACATAAAAACTGGTATTGGCTTCACTCACCCCTTTTATTCCTGGCAGTAATTGAATGGTTTTGAAAATATCTTTTTCGCCTAAAAATACTGGAATAGAAGCAATCTCTTTCATGTTAATTTTTTCAACACTCATTTGTGATGAAGTAACATTTTTATCAGCAGCTTCAGCGGCAACAACAACTTCATCAAGTTGCTGGACTTTTTCTTCCAATTCAATATTTAATGTAATATTTTTTTGAAGTTGAATGGTTGTATCTTTTTCATTATTGCCAGTAAACCTATAACGAAAAGTGTATTGCCCTTCCTTTAATGATAAGGAGTAAAAGCCATAAGAATTTGTTGTTACTCCTATTTGAGGAAGTTCTTTTACAGATACCATTACACCAATCATTGATTCGCCTGTTTTTGCATCTCGCACGCTTCCACTTATGGTATATTTATGTTGTGCAAATGCAATCTGAAAACAAAGAGCAAGCAGGAGTGATAATAAATATTTCATAAATTTATGATGGAATAGCAACAAAATTAAACATAAGATTAAACTCAATAATATTCAAGTTTAATACTAAGTGAATCATATATTACATTAAAATATATCTCAACTATTTAATGCAATATTTTTTATCGAAAACCAGTGTAGGATGTTTAATAAAATTTTTTGAAACCAATTGCTTCTCTCACTTCATTCATGGTATTGGCCGCACTCTCATGGGCTTTTTCGGTACCAAGTTTGGCAACTTTTCCTAAATATATTTCATCGGCTAAAATGGCTTCAATTTTTTCTCTGATAGGTGTCAAATAAATAATCATGTCTTCAGCCAATTGTTTTTTTAAATCGCCATAACGGATACTACAATTTGCATAAGCGTTGGCAAAATGGTTTAAGGTATCTTCACTCGAAACGGTTCTCATCAAATCAAATAAATTTTGAACAGGCAACGTAGGAGTGGAGTTATTTTCAGTTGGCCCGGTATCGGTTACAGATTTGCTCATTTTTTTTCTGATGGCTTCAGGTGAATCGATTAAATTGATAACATGATTATCGCCATCACTTTTACTCATTTTTCCTCCACCTTGTAAGCCCGGAATTTTCACCAATTGAGTTCCATAATTAAATGCATAAGGTTCGGGAAAAACCTCACTGTTATAAATTCTGTTAAAACGATTTCCGAAAGTACGAGCCATTTCTAAGTGTTGCTCTTGATCTTTTCCAACAGGAACTTTTACGGCTTTATGAATAATAATATCGGCAGCCATTAAAACCGGATAGGTTAATAAACCGGCATTAATATTATCGGGTTGTGTGCGTACTTTTTCTTTAAACGTAGCTTCTCTTTCTAATTCGCCCTTGTATGCGTGCATATTTAACATCATGTATAATTCAGGTATTTCGGGCAGATCACTTTGAATATATAATGCACAAACTTCAGGATCTAATCCACAAGCTAAATACTCTGCCAATACTTGTTTTACATTTTGGTGTAAATCTTTTGGATTGGGATGTGTGGTGAGTGAATGATAATCGGCTATAAAAAAATAGCAATTATATTCATGTTGCATTTTAATAAAATTAACAACAGCACCTAAGTAATTTCCTAAGTGCAAATTTCCTGTTGGACGTATTCCGCTTACTACAATTTCTTTCATGCTCATTTTAAATGCTAATCTTATTTTTGGCTCGCTAACAAATACATTACTGCCATTCGAGTGGCCACTCCATTTTCAACTTGATCTAAAATGATGCTGTGTTTTGAATCGGCTACATCACTTGTTATTTCTACTCCTCTATTAATGGGACCAGGATGCATAATCACAATTTCTTTATTAAGGGATTTTAATCGTTGTTTATCCAAACCATATAACATACTGTACTCCCTAAGTGAAGGAAAATATTTAATGTCTTGTCGTTCCAATTGAATACGCAACATATTTGCTACATCACACCAATTTAAAGCTTTCATCAAATCATGTTCTACTTTTACTCCAAGTGATGAAATATATTTTGGAATTAATGTTGTTGGTCCGCAAACCATTACTTCTGCACCTAATTTTTGTAAGCAATAAATATTTGAAAGAGCTACTCGTGAATGTGTAATGTCGCCTACAATTGCAATTTTTTTACCTTTTACACTTCCCAATTTTTCTTTGATTGAATAGGCATCAAGTAGTGCTTGTGTTGGATGTTCATGTGTTCCATCGCCAGCATTTATAATTTGTGCATTGATGTGTTTTGAAAGAAAGATGCAAGCTCCGGGTGCAGGGTGGCGCATTACCACCATATCTACTTTCATGCTTAAAATATTTTTTACGGTATCAATTAATGTTTCCCCTTTTGATACAGATGATGATGAGGCAGAAAAATTAACTACATCGGCACTTAAACGTTTTTGTGCAAGCTCAAATGATATACGTGTGCGGGTGGAGTTTTCAAAAAAAATATTGGCAACTGTTACATCGCGCAGTGAAGGAACTTTTTTGATAGGGCGATTAATAATTGCTTTAAAATTATCGGCTGTTTCAAATACCAATTCAATATCATCGCGAGTAAGATTTTTGATTCCAAGTAGGTTACGTTGTGAAAATTTTCCCATTTATTTACTATCTGTTATCATGTGAACAAGGTCTTGTTTTGTATTCTCTTTCCACTCTACTTTCACTTTATCGTTTGCACGTGTATCAACTGAAATGCCCACGTAATCTGGCTGTATAGGCAAGTGTCGGCTGTATCTTCTGTCCACTAAAACTAATAATTCGACTTTAGCTGGCCTACCAAAATCAGTAAGTGCATCCAATGCTGCACGAATGGTTCTTCCAGTATAAAGTACATCATCCACAATCACAATATTTTTATCTTCCACCGTAAAATCAATTTTCATTTCACTCGGGGTAATTTGCTCACTTCCTCTTCTAAAATCATCTCTATAAAAAGCTATATCCAATTCGCCATAAAGGATATTTTTATTGTTTACGATTTCATTGATACGTGTGTATAATCGTTTAGATAAAAAAGTGCCTCGAGGTTGTAAACCAATGATGGCTGTATTGGAAAAATCACCATGCTTTTCAATCAATTCGTAGCATAACCTATCAATGGTTATTTCTAATTGTTTTTTTTCGAGGATTACTTTTGCGTTCATTATTTTATTTCTGCTAAATCAAGTATGGCATCAAACTCTTCTACTTTTAAAGGTGAAACCGAAAGCCGTCCTTGACGAACCAATCCGATGTTTTGTAATCGTTTGTCGGCTTTAATTTGTTCAAGTGTAACCGATTTTTTTAATTTTTTAAAAGGAACTAAATCCACCACTACCCAATTTGGGTCTGTTGTTGTTGGGTCTTGATAAAATTCTTTAGCAACCTTAGCAATTCCTACCACGTCTTTTCCTTCATTGCTATGATACCAAAGTACAAGGTCTCCTTTTTTCATTTCTCTCAAATTGTTGCGAGCTTGATAATTTCTTACTCCATCCCATACGGTTTTTTTATCTTTTATAAATTGCTCCCAACTGTATTTAAAGGGTTCTGATTTTACGAGCCAATGATTCATAACAAATGATAAATTAGGTGTTGCAAATTACAATTTGATTAATTGAATTCAAGTAAATTAATTTTGAAATAAAAAATTTCAGCATTCATTTTTAATATTGAATATCGAATAAGGAATTTCGAAAGTAAAAAAAGAACAAAAAAAATCCCGACACAGTGGTCAGGATTTTTTTTATATGTTGATGAAAAATTATTCACCTTTTTCCATTTGGTTTTTAAGTTGAGTAAGTGCATCAATATCACCAAAAGTTGATTTCTCGTTAGAGTCGTTTAACTTTTTAGTTGCTTTGGTTACTTTCTCTTTTTCGCCTTCTTTTTTCTTTTCGTCAACAACTTTTTTCTCATCATTATCAGCTTTCCATACTGATGTATGAGAAACTACAATTCTGCGATTTTCTTTGTTAAACTCAGTTACTTTGAAAGCTAACACTTCATCTTCTTTAGCTGTTTTCTTGTCTTCTTTTTGAAGTTGTTTTAAAGGAGCGTATCCTTCAACACCATAAGGAAGAGCAATTGTGGCACTCTTTTCTTCAATCTTCAATACAGTACCTTCATGTTCTGAACCTGGAGTGAAAATGGTTTCAAAAGTATCCCAAGGATTTTCATCCAATTGTTTGTGTCCTAAACTTAGTCTACGGTTTTCTAAGTCTACTTCAAGAACTATCACATCCATTTCATGATCTTTCTTCACAAATTCATTTGGATGTTTAATTTTCTTAGTCCAACTCAAATCGCTTACATGTACTAATCCATCAACACCTTCTTCCATTTCTACAAATAATCCGTAGTTGGTCATGTTGCGAACAATACCTTTATGTTTCGAGCCAATTGGATATTTTTCCGCGATATTAGTCCAAGGATCTGGTTTCATTTGTTTGATACCAAGAGACATTTTACGCTCATCTTTATCTAAGGTAATAATCATGGCTTCAATTTCGTCACCCAACTTCATAAAATCTGAAGGGTTACGTAAATGTTGACTCCAGCTCATTTCGCTCACGTGAATTAAACCTTCAACACCTGGAGCAATTTCTAAGAATGCACCGTAATCTGCAATGTTTACAATTTTACCTTTTACTTTAGTTCCTACTGCAAGCTCAGTATTTAAGCTTTCCCAAGGATGTGCAGAAAGTTGTTTTAAACCAAGGCTAATACGTTTTTTCTCATCATCAAAATCAAGTACAACAACATTAATTTTTTGATCCATTTGTAATACTTCTTCAGGATGATTGATACGTCCCCATGAAATATCAGTAATGTGAAGTAATCCGTCAACACCACCTAAATCAATGAATACACCGAATGAAGTCATGTTTTTAACAGTACCTTCCAATACTTGTCCTTTTTCTAATCTCGATAGGATATCTGATTTTTGAGCTTCAATATCTTCCTCAATTAAAACTTTATGAGAAATCACAACATTTTTAAACGAGTGATTAACTTTTACCACTTTAAATGGCATCGTTTGACCCACGTAAACATCGTAATCTTTAATTGGTTTTGTATCAATTTGTGAGCCTGGTAAAAATGTATCAATACCCATAACATCTACAACTAAACCACCTTTTGTACGTGATTTAACGTAGCCGTTAACGATTTCATCATTCTCATTTGCTTTGAGGATATTTTCCCAAGCGCGTTCGCTCACTGCTTTTTTGCGAGACAATACTAATTGCCCCAAAAGATCTTCTTTTGTTTCTAGTAACACATCTACAACATCACCTAATTTAAGATCAGGCATGTCTCTAAATTCAGTTAGTGCTACTAAACCGTCTGATTTGAAGCCGATATTTAATACCACTTCTTTTTCAGTAAAACCTACTACGGTTCCTTTAACAATTTCTTTTTCAGCAATGTTGCTGAGGGTTTGTTCATAAAGGCTTTCCATCTGGGCCTTTTCATCTTTTGAATAAGTACTGAAGCCTTCTTTGTCGATGCTCCAATCAAATTCTGCTGCTAAGTTGTTTGTTTGTTCGTTTGTCAATTTATATGGTCTCCTTTCGCTTTTCTGTTAAAAAAGCCTGCAAGTATAATGAAAATATGTGGATTGCAAAAAATGAGAGGGAAATTATTGGCAAAAAAAAACGCCCCGAAATATCAGGGCGTTTTACATTTATAAAGTGTTTTACCTAATTATCTGCCAAATTTTGCTGATGCACCAACGGTAAGAAACCCATTAATACCCAAACCAAGATCAGCATAAGCTCCGATCATATCGGTAAACATGTATCTGAATCCTAGTGCAGTAATTGCATAGATAGAACCACCTGCAGAAATATCAGTTGATAAAGGATTTTTAGTACCTGTAGTGCTGAGGCTTGCAATTCCGTAACCAACCATTAAGCCCGAATAAAGATCAGCTTTATCGCTTCTCAGATAATGATAATCAGCTTTTGCCATTACTGTAATCACACTTAAAGTAAAAGAATAAGTTTGTTTAGTAGAGTTGTTATCATACCATGACTGCTCGGCTGAAGTTCCGCTTGCATAACCCAATTGACCACCAATAAGTATTTTATCGGCAACACCGTATTGATACGATGCAACAAAAGGTCCGAAACTTGAACCGCCACCAGTACCATAACTGGTTACTGCCAGTGCAGGGATGTTAGGCATACCATAACCAAGAAATACGTGACTGCTTCCTTTTGATACAACCTGAGAGTTTGCGTGACTAACGCATAGTGTGAGCAAAATAATTGCTGCAATTGACTGAGTAATTTTTTTCATATTTTTTTTGTTTATGTGTACACAATGTTAGTATAAAAACACAGAGGACAAAAAGTTTTTATAAAAAAAACCCCGCACAAGGCGAGGTTTTTATAAAAATGTAATTATTCAGATTAACGTAAGAAGTAGAATAAACCAACGTTAACAGCACCAAGTCCAAATGAACCTGTGCCTAAAGTAACGTCAATATTACTTGTAGTAGTTTTATCTGAACCCAAAGTTCCTTTATCAAGTGTTGTGCTTGTTGATTTGTAATCTAATCTAACTAAATTGTTTAAACTAGCTTGTAATGCCCAATTGTCGTTTAAAAAATACAACATACCAATATTAGCACCAACTCCAACAGTGTTTGAAGAAGCAGCATCAACTACAGAAGAAGCAAAAATTGGCGGTGTGGCGGTATTAGGTTTAATTACAGTATTACTACCGCTTCCATTGATGTAATGTAAGTTTGCACCCATAAACCACATCCATTTGTCGCTAATTTCCATGTACTTGTTAGCAAATAAAGTAATGCCAAAAGTGTTTGTTACTTTTTTGTCGTCATACTTTACTTGAGTAGCTCCAAGAGTTG